>CAYGBI010000008.1:0-46845 GCA_964348085.1 uncultured Pseudomonadales bacterium
AGCAGTATGGCGAAGTGCTGGGTGGACGCCGCCGCCATATCGATGAACTGACGGCGGTTCATAATCATGAAGTCGTTGTCTTGACCGGCCCGAATCTTGTGTTCTCGGCGCAGCACGCGCTCGATATCCACCATGCCCATCTCCAGCGACACGTCCTCCGCCACTTGTGCCGACAACCCGCGCAACCGGTCATTGCCGAATACGCGCAGTTCCGCCGTGGTAAGTGGAATGAACACGTCGTCGTCCGGGTCCGGGCCGAATCGTTCGCCGACCGCACCGAAGACGCCGACGATCTCGAAGGGAATGCGGCTGATGAACAGCGTTTCGCCGACCATGTGCGATGGTTCCACTTCCAAGTTGGCGGGAATCTCCGCGCCAAGCACGACGACCCGGCGCTTGGCGGCGATGTCGCCGGCGGTGAACATCCTGCCGTGGACGACCTCCAAATTGTGTACGTCGGGGTAGTTCTCCGTGGTGCCGTTGACGCTGTGGTAGAGGTTCTGGTTGCCGAACTTGATCTGACGCCCCGAGCCGAGTTCAGGCACCACCGCGGAGAGCGTCCGCGCGTCGCGTCTAAGGGCCTCGTAGTCATCGACCGTGAGCGACACGCGGTCGGCTGACGCAACGCCGCGCCAGAACGATTGGCCCGGCACCACCGACAGCACGCGCGCACCGAGGGCTTGGATCTGGTCGTCCACCGCACGTTGCGCACCCGTACCCAGCGCGACCATGGTGATCACCGCCGCCACGCCGATGATGATGCCCAGCATGGTCAAGCTGGAGCGCAGCAAATTGGCGACGATGGATTCCAAGGCGACGCGTATGGTTTCCAATATCGACATGGGATCAGGCCGTCGTTAGCGCCTTATGCGAGTGCGCCCGGGCGTCACGCTCGCAGCCGACGAGAAAGAGTCTTTGGACATGGTCATCTGCCGCGGCCGCTACCGCTCTGACGACTGAGGCCGGGAATGCCCATGCGTCCGCTCATGCGCTGCTGAAATCTCTCTTGCGCCCGCACCAGCGAAGCGCTCGGCAGAATCAGCACTTCGTCGTCTTCGTTCAAACCCGACACCACCTCGGTGTGATCGAGGTCGGTGATGCCGGTGCGAATGTGCAACGCCGTGGGCTCGCCGGCGCGCATTGCGAACACCATGTAATCGCCACCGAATTGGGCATCAAGCGCGGAGCTTCGGCCATCCCGCCCTCCTGTGCCGCCGGCGCGCGGGCCTTCGCCGCGACCGCCGCCACGGCGGCTGCGTAGCTCGGCAACGAGTTTGCGCTCGTCTTCGCTCAAGGTCTCGCCGCTACGCATCTTCGCGAACACGGCTCGCATCCGCTCCCGGTCCATGCCCGCGCCTTCACTGGCGGCCGGGCGACGATCGGTCGCAGGCAGCTTGGGCGACGCCGCCAGCATACGATCCACTTCCTCCGGTTCAATGCCGAGCACGCTGCCGGCGACATGCACGTCCCCGCCGGTACGCAGCGCGGCGTTGGGGATGGTCGGCACGTCGGTTCGCTCTGCGATCAACACTTCCACTTCCGCGTTCATACCCGGCTTCAGCAGGCCCTCGCGGTTTTCGATATCGATCAACACGGGAAACATGGTGACGTTCTGCTGCGCGACGGCCTGCGGTTCAACTTTCAGTACAACACCACGGAATGGCCGATTGGCGTACGCAGCGACATTGACGGTCGCATCGACGCCCGGACGAACTTTGCCGATGTCGATTTCATCGACCAACATACGCACTTGCACGCGCGCCAAGTCCGCCATCTTCATCAGCAAGGTACCGCCGCCTACATCGCCCATCGGCGACGAGATCACCTGCCCCTGCTCCACCAAGCGCTCGATAACCGTGCCGGTGATCGGCGAGACGACATCCGAATCGTCAAGCTGAATGCTGGCGTTTTCCACTTGGATTTCGCCCCGCACGACATCGGAAACGGCATTGGCGTGTTCCAACACAGATTGTTCCCAATCCGCTTTGGACAGCGACTCCTGTTCGTACAGTTGCGTCACCCGCTCCAACGACGATTCCGCATTGGCGAGCCTCGCCTTGGCAACATCCAAGTTGGCCTTGGCCAATTGCAGGGAGTTGTTCAACACGCGCCGGTCGATGCGCGCCAACAAAGTGCCGGAATCGACGTCGTCGCCGGTGTCCACCGGCAGTTGCAGGATTTCGCCGGACGCCTTGGACTTCACTTCCACGGTGGTGACCGGCTCGACGATCCCGGCGGCGTCCACGGCGACCGTGATGCTGCGCCGAGCCACGGCTGCCGTCTGATAAAGCGAGGCCGGTTGGTCGTCGGCCTCCTCCTCCGCCAGAAACGCCTCGACTCTGTCGCAGGCGACCACGCCAAAGAGCGCGGGCAGCACGGCTAGTAGCGCGACTTTCGGCAAATCCATCCTCTTTTGACTCCTTGGCCGACTCCTTAGCGCCTTATGCATCGGTCGGTCCTGTGGAATAGTCCTCGGTCACCACACCGTCGCGCAGATGCACATGGCGTCCGGCGCGGTTGGCGACGTGGGGCTCGTGGGTTACGAGAATTATGGTCTGGCCGGCCGCATGCAACGTGCCGAACAGATCCATGATGTCTTGGCCGGTACGGCTGTCGAGGTTGCCGGTAGGCTCGTCGGCGAGCAGGATGTCCGGCGCGTTGATCAACGCTCGCGCTACCGCCACCCGCTGCCGCTGACCGCCGGAAAGCTCATTGGGCCGGTGCGTGGTACGGTCGCTCAAGCCCACTTTGGCGAGCGCCTTCCGCGCCCTAGTCCGCCGTTCCCGGCGACCGACACCACCGTACAGCAACGGCACTTCCACATTCTGCAGGGCGTTGGCGCGCGGCAGCAGATTGAAGGTCTGGAAGACGAAGCCGATGCGCCGATTGCGCACTTGGGCGAGCGCCTTATCGCCGAAGTTCGAAACGTTCTCGCCGGACAGCCAGTAATCGCCCGTCGACGGGCGATCCAAGCAGCCGATGATATTCATCAGCGTGGACTTGCCGGACCCCGACGGCCCCATCACGGCGACGTATTCGTTCTCGCGAATCGTGCAGTCGACGCCGTTCAAGGCATGGATGGTCTCGCTGCCCATGCGGTAGTTCTTGTGTATGTCGCGAACTTGGATGACGGGTTTGGCGAAGTCTTCGTCCGTTGGTACTGCTTCGGGCATGGTTCGCACTGCCGATGGCCTACTACAGTCGATTGTACGCAACAAAGCGCGGGTTCCGTCGCCGAATCTGAGCCAATCTGCTGCGCTGGGGATGCGCTCCGCTGCGTAGCGAAGCCAAAAGCGCAGGGCCGGGCGTGGCAGCAACCGGACCTTTGCGGTAAAGTCAATGCGTTACGTGCGTAGTAGGGGCTTATGCTGCAACGGTAGGCAGGCAGGAGCGAACGCCTCGGGCAGTAGCTGCGCGGCCCTCAGAGGAGGCGATGCATGGGCGAGGCGTTCGGCAACTTCGTTGTCGACCTTGTCATCGGGCTTTCGGACCTACTGCGCGAAGAGCACACGCCGGGTTTCGTGTCGGCGGTGCTGGTGGTCTGTCTCGTCGGGGCTGGCACCTACTTCGGAATCAATATGTTCCGACGGCGGCGGTCGCTCGAAGCCCTGAGGTCCATCGTCGCGGAAGCGGCGGCCAATCCGGCCGAGTTCAGCGAAAACCATACGGAAGTGACGCGCAAGGTGAACGCGCTGGCTACGGGACGGGCATCCTCGCCCCGAAGTACGGTCGTCACCGCGTGGGATGAATACTCGGAGACGTTCGTTCCCCACCGGGACGGGGATCGGGACATCCTGTGTAACTCCGTGAGGCCGTCGCAATTCTTCAATCTCGAGGATCTGCATTTCGGGGGAGGATTCTGGCGCGTCCTGCCCGGCCTTTTCGTGACCGTCGGGCTGTTCCTGACGTTCCTAGGACTCATCTCGGCGCTCCACGCCATGAACACGGCCGAGGGCGGCGTGTCGGAAGAGGCGATGACGAACCTGCTCACGGTGGCGTCCGCGAAGTTCATCATGTCGCTAACCGGACTGGCGTGCTCGATCCTGTTCACCGCAGGGCTGCGGTTCGGCACCGGCGCCGTGGAGAGTGCGATCCATCGTCTGAACAGGGAGCTCGAGCAGCGGCTGAGCTTTCTCAGCCTCGAGAAACTAGCCGTTGAACAGGTCGAGGCGACACGGGAACAGAAGGAGCACTTCCGACGCATCGGGATGGAGCTTGTCGAGGAACTAGGCCGTCCGTTGCGAGAGGAACTGCCGCGGACGATCTCGGAGTCCATTGGCAACGCGGTGTCGCCGCTGATCGCCCAAGTGGGGGAACTCGGCACCGAGAGCGTGGGAGAGATGGTCCGCGACCTCTCGAGCCGGATCTCGACCGACGTCGACGATGCGCTACGACGAGCAGGCGAGCAGCTTGGCGACGCCGGTGACAGGCTGGGTGCGCTAGTGGAGCAGATAGACGGCAGTTCAAACCGCATGGGCTCGGAGCTGGCAGACGCCGGCAAGCGCATGTCCCAAGCAGTCGACGAGCTGCGGGCCACGATGTCCGCGGGCGCCGCCGCGACGAGCGGCGCGTTCAGCGAAGGCGCGGAGGCGATTCTCGCGGCAATGCGGACGACGCTGGAGGGAATCCGAGAGAACACGGCCGAGGGAGCCCGGGCGATGGCGGATGCCGCGGAAAAGATGCGCGAGGCCGCCGAAGGTTTCCGAGAGGAGTTGCGGAAAGCAACGGAAGAGGGTTCCGCCGACGCCCGCGAGCGAATGGATCGGACCGGCACGGAGGTGGCGAAAGTCATTGACGGGGCGGGAGACCAAGTGCGCACTGCCATTGAAGGGACCGGCCGCGAGATCGTCGCAATCACGGACGAGGTGACCGAACGAGCAGCGCAGTACCTGCTTGGTCCCATCGCCGAGATCGCACAGCGTTTCCAAGAGATGGTGTCTGCCATCGCTACCGGCGTCGGAGAGATGCGCCGCGTCGCCGACGGGGCGAAAGATGGGGCGGAAGCGACGTCGGACGCTTCCGCCAACTTCCGCATCGCCGCACAGGCGCTAGTGGCGGCCGGCGACGAGGTGAAGCCGACCGTCGAAAGGCTGGCCGCCGCAACGCACGATCTAGCGGCGAGCACACGGCAAGTGGGAGAAAGCAGCCGGCGCAACGTGGAAAGCGCGGGACAAGTGTTGGACGCCGCACAAGCAGCTCTCAGCGGCGAGCGGGAGGCAATCGGCAGAACCCTCCAAGGGCTCGAGCAGGTGCTGGCGGGCACCCGCGGGCAAGGCGATCGGCTGGACGACATCGACCAGAAGCTCGGCCGTGCGTTCGAGACGTACAGAACAGAGGTCGAGAAGGCCGTGAACGCCTTGTACGGTCACGTGAGGGACATGCAGGACAAGCTCACTCCCGCGCTGGACACGATGCACCAGATCGTCGCGCAGGCAGAGCGCTTCGTACCGGAGCAAAAACCGCGCCGGAGGGTGCGCTGATGCGGTCGCTGACCCGACGAACCAACGAAGACGACGAACAGGAATCCTCGTTCGTATCGATGACCGACCTCACGGTCAGTTTCCTCTTCGTCGTCATGCTGCTGATGGCTTTCTTCGCGACGCGCTACGCCGACGAGACGCCGGATCCGCTGGAGGAGTACCTTCAGCGGGCCGCCGAAGCACGGCTGCGCGTTCTCGAGGCGTTGCGGGCGGGCATCAAGGCCGAGTTTCCGAATCTGGCGGTGCAGATCAGTTCTCAAGGGGATGCGCTGCAACTGCAGGGAGAGGGGCTGTTCGAGACCAACGAGAGCACGTTGAAGGAACGGCCGCGGCGAATCGTGCGCGCGATCGCGGGTGTGCTGCACAACGTGCTGCCGTGCTACACGACCGGCCGGCTCTCCGACTGGCGGGAGGCATGCAACCGGCACTACGCAGTGATCGACGCCGTGCAGATCGAGGGCCACACCGACACCCAAGGCCGAGAGATGAGCAACCTGATGTTGTCCACCGCCCGCGCCAACGTGACATTCGGCGCGATGGTCGAGCACGAGCGCGGCCTCACCGAGCACCTCAACATACGCGGCTTCCCGGTACTGTCGGTGGCTGGTTACGGATGGATGCGGCCGGTGGCGACCAACGAAACGGTAGACGGCCGAAGTCGAAACCGCCGTATCGACCTGCGCCTGATCATGTACACGCCGGCCGGCCATGAAGATGTCGAGCATGTCGTGGAACGGCTGCGCGGGGCCACGAGGCCGGCGTGAGACTGTCTCGCGCCTTGGTGGCTTCTGCGCCGTTGGCGACTTCGGCCATCCCTTCGCTCAACCGGCTCGCGTCGGCGTGCAGGGAAATACACAACCAGTGGCCGGACGTGGTGGCACCGCCGCAGAAGGACCGCGAAACGATCATTCGCGACATGCTGCGTCGCGTGCAAGCCGACGACTGGGACACCGCAACACTCGCCTCGGTAATCCGCGCCGGGCGCGTGGCGTTCGATGCAGAGTTCCGTGGGCGGCAGCACTTGAGGCCACTGCTTAAGTTCTACGTCCGTGAGACGATGGCGTCGACCAACCCTGCGTTCCTAGGAGCGGCGTTTTCGATCTATCTCGCCTCCTACGATCCTCAGGGCCAACACTCGGAAGCTTTGGCGACCGCTCTCCGCCACTCGCAGAACCGTTTAGGTGGAAAGTGGTTGCAGTTGCTGCGAGAGGTTCCGTATCTCCTCGATGCCCGTGACGCCGCCCGGAAGGTCGGAGTGGCAATGTGCGACATGGATGACCCGTGGGAGGAGGTTCGGGCAATGGGATTCCACGACCCACATGCCGACGGGTTCCTGTACCACGCGCATTTGGCCTACGTAGAGCGGATGGAACCTTCGTTGAAGAGCGATGCCGGAGTGCGACGCCTGCTGAGGTGGCTGTCCCCAGATGGAGGTGATTCGCGTGCGACCGGTGCGAAGCAGGCGATTGAGGCGCTTCTGCGTCCGTGGAGGTCAAGGGAGCCTCCGGGGAAGATTCGCAAACGGCTGGTCGAAGGTCTCGTATCAGCGTACGGCGATCCCCGCGTACGGCTCAGCGGGCGGTGGCAGGAGGTCGACGACGACTGCAGGACCGTGATGCAGCGGTGGCTGACCGGTGCGAACATCCAATTCTTCCTCGATGTCGTCTCGGAGGTGGAGGAGAGCCACATGTGGCAGCCAAGACGAGAGTTCTGGTGGGCGTTGTACGAAGAGGGGTGGATCAACGCCGCGTGGGTGGCGTTCAGCCCGGGGGCGACACGAGCGGCGCGACGCTTGGCCCGGAAGGGCAAGGGCCCCACCCACCTCGCATATGGCGAGCAGACGGCCGGCGGGTCGCGACGTAGCACGTCCCTGCTGATCCTGAAGATCGGCGACTACATCGTCGTCGAGGGGTCGCACAACTACAAGGTGCATGTGTTCGAGGACACGGACCCGAACGCACCGCGCCTCTTCGAGCAGCAATACGACTGCGAACGCATCCGACTTTCCCCCGGACATCGGGCGCAGGCTCACCATGCGGGTTGGCGGAACCGCGTCCTTGAACTGATCGGCTACTGGTCGTAATCGGTAGGCGATCAGGCGTGGGGTTCGAGCTGGCATACAACAGCGACTGGGTGACCGTCCAGCCGGAACGGCGAACGGGGCTTCGGCGAATCTTCGCAGGGGGCACGGGACACGGCATCGACGCGCTGGCGGATAGCGACCGAGAAATCGCGTTCGCCCTAGCCGAGCTCAGGATGATCGGAGACCGGGAGCCAGACGCCGTGCGCATCGGGAACGATGCCATCGAGATGCGGCACAGCGTCGCGGCCGCGCTGGCCGAGGGCTCCGCCCGGGCGCTGGGATTGCCGCCACTGGTAGACCTGACCTTCAGCACCGACATCGAAGGCGCCATGGGAACTCGGTCGTTCCGCCTTCGCCACCAGTGGTCGAAATTCGGCCGTGTACAGACGCCTCGGCGGGTGGGCGCGATCTTGCGGACCGAAGACGGCGACCGCCGGCTTCCTCTGTGGCTGATCGGCGCCGTCGAAGTGGCCGAAGGCTTCGAGCCGGGGACGGACCTCGCCGCGCACTGGGAGGCACTAGCGCGGTTTCGGCGGGCTTTGGATCCCGGCGTCGAGATGGCCGCGGATCCGGCGGCTGCACGGGTGTCCATGACCGACTTCTTGCAGGGGCTTAAGGTCCGTCTGGCAGACGGCTTCGGTATCGCGGCCAAGTCGGATGCAGAAGGGTTGCTCGACTTCGACCCGGTGCCCTATTCGGGACGGCGTCTGGAAGGGATCGCCGAGGACGAAGTGGCCGAACGCCACAGCGAACTTGGCGGAGAGGAACTACGACGTTTCCAAGCGCGCTTTCGCACACGAGGGTCACTTCCCGCCTACCGAGTAGGAGACGGCAGCTACGTCGTCGTCGACCGCAGCGCACAGACCGCATTGGACGTGATGAGCGGGAAGCAACGCGCCAAGCCAGCGGAGCGGGATGCGTTCGTTCGGAATCCAAGGACAGCCATCGCGGAGGCGACAGCAGCCCGGATGCGCGCAGCGGGGGAACTCGACGGGCTGTCGCCGACGGACGAAGAAGAAGCCATCGAAACGGCGGCGACGCCGACGTTCGTCGAGACCGTGGAGTATTCGGCTCGGGTGATCGGCGCGGCGGTATACCGGCAACTAGAACTCGACCTGCCGGACGCAGGGCGTACGGACTGGTTGCCGGAGAACTTCGACGCCGCGGCAGCCGAAGCGCTGGAGTGCATGGACGAGCACGCGCTTGCCGACTTGGCGAACGATGTTCGCAACGCCGTTGCGGAAGGGCGTGAAACGGTTGTAGTGGACGAGATCGAGCTTCCGGCAAATCAAGCGAGCCTAGACGCCATCGAATCCCTAATGCGTAGCCGCAAGGACGCTGAAGAACAAGCGGGGATGGAAGCCGACGGGCCGGTGATCTTGGACACGGAGGAGAACTTCTCCGACCTCCGCTGGCGGCCCGACCTCAACCCAAGGGAGGGTCGCTTGGCAGCGGGCGTGCCGGCAGGAATCGTCACCTCATTGAAGGACTATCAAAGAGACGGCTTGGAGTGGCAGAAGGCGTGCTGGTCGGTCGGATTAGCGGGGGTGCTCAACGCGGACGAACAAGGTCTCGGGAAGACCTTGCAGACCATCGCGTTCCTGCGCTGGCTACAGGATCAGCAGGCGCCGGCGGGCGAGCCGCACGCAGGCCCCCTGCTGGTCGTCGCGCCCACATCGCTGCTGTCGACTTGGGAGGCGGAAGTACGCAAGCACTCGGACAAGCGGGGTCTCGGCCACGCGATACGCCTATTCGGCAGCGGACTCGGCGGCTACAAAGCGAGCAATGCCAAGGGAGTAGAAATCCGAACCGGCGAAACGAAGCTGGACCTGTCCATGTTGGAGGAAGCGATCGCAGAGGGGCGGGGCCACCGCTTCTGGCTCCTGACGACCTACACGACGCTCACCAACTACCACCATTCGCTGGCGCGGATTCCGTTCGCGGTGGCGGTGTTCGACGAAATACAAGCGTTGAAGAACCCCGCGTCGCTGAGGTCGTTCGCGGCGCGTGCGATCCGTGCGGACTTTCGTGTGGGGTTGACGGGAACACCGATCGAGAACCGCACCTGCGATCTCTGGGCCGTGATGGACCAGCTCGCGCCAGGAGCGCTGGGCACGCTGAGCGAGTTCAACGACCGGTATGCGGACCCGAACCCATCAATGATGACCGAATTGCACGGCCGAGTGTTCCTGCCTTTCAAAGAAAAGGCGTCGCTGGCGTTGCGGCGGACGAAGGCGGAGGTGGCAAATCAGTTGCCCCCGAAGTTGCGCCTACTGCACCCGCGACTGATGCCGGAGAGCCAAGTGGCGGCCTACGACGCGGCCAGACTGAAGATAGCGCGTGGCGGGGGTGCCCTAAAGGCGCTGCACCATATCCGATCCGTGTCGGTCCACCCCGATCTCGCGGCCCGACGTCCCGGATCGGACTTCGTGGGCGACTCAGCACGGATCGCAGCAACGTTCGACGTAATCCGAGAGGTGCGGAACCGTGGCGAACGAGCGCTCGTGTTCATCGAGCATCGACTGGTGCAACACCAGTTCGCCGAGGTCGCGCGCCGGGAGTTCGGACTCGCGCGGATCGACGTAATCAACGGCGACACGCCTATCACGCAACGACGGTTGATCGTGGAGCGTTTCCAGCGCCACCTTGAGGAGGACGACGGATTCGACCTGCTGATACTCGGCACGCGAGCGGCGGGTACGGGCCTGACGCTCACGGCCGCGACGCATGTAATCCACGTGTCTCGGTGGTGGAATCCCGCGGTCGAGGAACAGTGCAATGACCGCGTTCACCGGATTGGGCAGGAGCTCGCAGTGACGGTACACGTGCCCATGGCGGTGCATCCCGCCTACCGCGAGCACTCCTTCGACTGCCTGCTGCACAGCTTGATGAACCGCAAGCGCAAGCTCGCGGAGTCGGCACTGTGGCCCATGGGCGACACGGACGCGGATGTTGCCGGCCTGCAAGAAGGTGTGGTGAGCGCCAGTACGATGTCTGATGTGAGCGCACAAGCCGATCCCGTCGCGTCCGCGTTAGCTGCGACCTTCGCACGGGACAATAAGCCTGCGCCCGTATTCGACGCCGACGGATCGATCCAATACAGTTGAACCGTCCTTACCGACGGGACCGCTCGTCATGTGCAGGTTCAGCGAATGTCGGCACCCGTTGCCGGGGCTAGGTATTACGCTTGGCGTCGGTTTCGAGAGTCGCTGAAACTGATCTGCCACCCACAGCGACGAGACGAACAGGAGACGACGACATGTCCGCCACCGATGCTTATCTGCGCAACGGCGAAGCACGCGCAATGCGCTTAGGCAACAGGGGCGCGTTGCGCTTCACCGCCGACGGCGCCCTGCATCCCGACATCCTCTCGGCCTATCGGCGCAACGGCTTCTACATTTTCGAAGGCGCGCTCAATACAACGGAGCTAACCGACCTGCAGACCGACCTGGCCGGCCTGCTCGACCGCGCTCCGGTAGCGCCAAAGGCAACGGTAGATCGCTTCGGCCGGCCAGCTTTCGGGCAAGACTGCCGGATACCCGTGTTCACCTTCGGCAAGCCGCTTTCCGACCCCTATGGCGGTACCGACCACAACTACGGCCGCCACCCTGCGAAAATGGCCGAACCGCACCCCGCCGACGACGCGCCGGCTTGGACCATCTACTTTATCTACGGCATCCTGCAAGCGATGGAGTCGTGTCTGCGGCTGTACGCCCATCCGGCATTGTTGCGAGTGGCTGAAGCCGTCAATGGCGCGGACTTCGTGCCCTTCGCCGACTCCGTTTGGCTCAAGGAACCCGGCCTCGGGACCTCCGTCGCTTGGCACCAAGACGGCACCACCCATTGGCGGCATCCGCGTTGGCACGAGGACATTCACGGCTTCAACTTCATGGCGCAGTTGTGCCCTACTACACCGGCAAATGCGCTATGGGTAGTGCCGGGCAGCCACAAACTCGGCAAAATCGACATAAAAGCCCGGGTCGAAGCTAACGGCAGCGACCGCCTGCCGGACGCGGTGCCGATGCTTTGCGACGCCGGCGACGTGGCCATATGCAACCGCCAAGCGTTGCACGGCTCGTTTGCCAATACGTCCGCCGAACGGCGCGTTACCGTGGTGTTCGGTTTCCATCGCCGCGACGCCGTGCTGAACGTAGCCAAGCAGCGCGACGACAAAACGGTGGTTTACGACGCCGCACGCATCCACGAACGCTCGCGGGCGGTTCAAGTTGCCATCGACGCCCGTGCCCGGCGTTTCCCCAGCGAGACCCGCTACCGGTATCGGCCTTTCGTGGGCCTTGAGGACGAAAACCGCTGGAGCGAAGCCACGCGGCAAACGGTGATCAAGGAC
This sequence comes from uncultured Pseudomonadales bacterium, assembly GCA_964348085.1. Classification (GTDB taxonomy): domain Bacteria; phylum Pseudomonadota; class Gammaproteobacteria; order Pseudomonadales; family Azotimanducaceae; genus VXYL01. The sequence continues at coordinate 11,912 of CAYGBI010000008.1, forward strand.
TACAACGTCTTGAACCTCGTCATTTAGGGGGCGACGGCGCTTGAGCCTGTTGCCCTGACCATCTAGCCCGTCGAGACGTGATCCGCAGCAACGACCGATCACCACCCACGGGCACGCTCCTTACGCCGTGTCCGCTGACTTGGTAACGCGCCGAGACCACTCGGACCCACGCCCTATGTCTTGACCATCCGCCGCCCGCCACGCTGCTATAATCCGTCCGCTTGCGACATGCTCGCCAAGGAGTTGTGATGATTCTCTCCACCCTCAATCATTTCTTGAACCTCTTGAGCGGCGGCGACCCGTCACCGGCGGATCGAAGGGACATCTTCAACGAAACCGCACTGCTGGTCTTAGCCCGAGCGACGGACTCGGACACCAACATCAAGCCGATCGAGGTGGACACCGTCCGCGACATCGTCAAGAAGGTCACCGGCGAAGAAGTGAGCAGCAGCGACGTGCGCGTCGCCGCCCATTCCAAAATATACGAAGAAGCGCCGCTTGAGAGGCACCTTTCCGGCATCGCCGACAAGATCGACATCCACGACCGGACGAAAATCACCCAAGCGCTGGCCGAGGTGATCCTCGTCGATGGCCGCGTCACCACCAAGGAGGTGCGCTTCTTCGACATGGTGGTGTCTTCCCTCGGACTTACGCCAGCGTCGCTGTCGGGGTTGTTCGCGGAGGATTAACCTCGGCTCGACGCCTGATCGGGCACGAAAACCATCCGCCCCGTCGTCTTGCCTTCGGCCAGCCGCCGGAGCGCCGTCGGCACCGCGTCAAAGCCGATCACCTCGCTCACCAAGGGATCGAGTTCGCCGGCCGCCAAACGCCGGTGCAGGTCTTGGTAGCACTCGCGCACCAACTCCGGTCGGCGTTCGCGATAGCCGCCCATATGCATGCCGATCACAGAAGACAGACTGTGCGCAACCACGCGCAGACGCACGAAAATACCCCTTATTCAACAATAGGTTACAGATCTACTTTGGTTCTGCCAAATCTCTTGCCAAATCTCTCTCGCACCGCCCGCTTCCAGTCACGTCGTGAGATATCGACGCCGGCCTCCTTTTGCATCTTCAGGAGCTCCCGCGTGCCCCGCCATGCCCCCTCCCTATAGCAGTAAAGCATCAGCGCCTCTAGCCGTTTGATCGTGTCCTGCTTACGTTCCGTCGGATTGTTTCCGTCGGGGCGTTCGACCCGGAATCTCTCGGACAGCCGGAACGTCTCCCAGAGCTCGTTGTTGAAGTTATTGATTGCTTGGGACGCACCCTCTTTACGTGCCTGCTCTCTGGAGCTTGGCGTGCCATTCATATCGAGATCTCCTGCTGTTAGCCCACTTGCGCTCGTCGCCGACACCGAACACAAGTGCGTGGCGCTCGAACCGATCAGTCTCGCTGGGCCTCTAGGTCGCGGTTTTCGCAGCCCGTCTTCGCTACCGTACCCCAAGCCTTCAACAGCGTCCACGCCGCCTGCGGCCGCGTTCCTGTCCCACGGAGCCAACCATGGCCGACAAGATGTTTTCGGCCTTCGTCAACTCCGCAAAACCGTCCGCGTCTTGTCGCCGGTCACGGCCGCAGCGCTGGCAAGGAGGCGCACCAGCGGCTTGACACTGCGGCGGCGGTCGCGGACTCGGAGCGTCGCACGAATAACTCATGTAGGACCGTATCGCCCGACATCGCGACAGGTCAGCGTCGCTGTCGGGGTTGTTCGCGGAGGATTAACCCGGGCTCGACGCCTGATCCGGCACGAAAACCACCCGCCCCGTCGTCTTGCCTTCGGCCAGCCGCCGGAGCGCCGTCGGCACCTCGTCAAAGCCGATCACCTCGCTCACCAAGGGATCGAGTTCACCGGCCGCCAAACGCCGGTGCAGGTCTTGGTAGCACTCGCGGACCAACTCCGGGCGGCGTTCGCGATAGCCGCCCATATGCACGCCGACCACGGAGTAGTTCTTCACCAAGGCGTGGTTGGCGGGTGCGCTAGGAATCTCGCCGCTGGCGAAACCGATGACGAGGAGCCGCCCCTCCCACGCCAATAGTCGGCGCGCCACGTCGAAGCGCTTGCCGCCTACCGGGTCGAAGACCACGTCGACACCGCGACCGTCGGTCGCTTGCATGACGCTGCGATAGAGGTCTTCCGCGTGATAGTCGATGACCACGTCCGCGCCCAAGTCTTTCGCAATGCCGGTCTTCACGTCGCCGCCAGCGGCGCCAATGACCCAACAGCCGTGTGCGCGAGCCATCTGCACCGCAGCCGTGCCGACACCGCCGGCGGCCGCCAGCACCAGCACGGTCTCCCCCGGCTGCAATCGGGCGCGGTGGTGCAGCGCCAACCAAGCCGTGCCGTAGGTGACGTGCGCCGCCATGACGACCACGGACGGGACGTCTTCCGGCACCGGATGCGTGGTGGCCGCAAGCAGCAGCGCTTCTTCCGCGTAACCGCCGGCGCCATGCACGGTGGCGCCGACCACCCGTTGACCCACCTCGAATCCGTCCGCCGGATCCGCCGCCAGCACCGTGCCGCAGGCATTCATCCCCGGCGTGAACGGCGGTTCCCGTTTGACTTGGTAGGTGCCGCGGCATTGCAAAACGTCGGCGAAGTTCAGGTCCGTCGCCGCCACGCGGATGCGCAAAGCGCCCGGCGCGAGTCGTGGCTCAGGGCCGTCGACCAACTCAAGTGCTCGCCACGGGTCGCCTAGCCGAGGCATCCGGTACGCTTTCATGCGCGCCTCAAACCGCCTTCCACCGCGTGCCGGCGCGGGTATCTTCGATTTCGATGCCGAGCCCGGCGAGTTCGTCTCGGATCGCGTCGGCACGCGCGAAATCCCGCTCCGACCGAGCTTGCGCGCGCTCGCCCACCAACCGCTCGATGGTGCGCTCATCAACCTTCGCCCGCCCGCGAAAGTGCTCACTTGCCGGTTTGCCAAGCAGTCCGAGCAAGTGGCCGCCGGCCAACAGCCACCCGCGCGCTTGGCAAGCCGCACGCGAGCCTTTACTACGACGGAGCTGGCCGGCGAGGCCGTGCATCGCCGCCAACGCCTTCGGGGTATTGAGGTCGTCGCAAAGGGCGGCCAGCACATCCGGCGGATACGCCTCGGCCCGGGCGCTGGCGTAGCTCGCGGCCGTTTCTCCACCGCCGTCATCCGTGTCGGCAAGCGCGCCGTACAACCGGTCCAAGCTCGCCTTGGCCTGCGCGACCAATGCGTCGTTCCACAAGAGACCTTGCCGGTAGTGGCCGGACAACAGGGCGTAGCGCAACGTCTCGCCGTCGTGCTCGGCGAGCAGCTCGCGAATGGTGACGATATTGCCGAGGCTCTTCGACATCTTCGCGTCGCCCAAGGTGACCATGCCGTTGTGCAGCCAATAGCGCACGCTGGCTCCACCGCCATTGACGCAACGGCTCTGCGCGCACTCGTTCTCGTGATGGGGAAAGGCGAGGTCGATACCGCCGCCATGAATGTCGATCACGGGGCCCAAGTGCTTGCGGATCATGGCCGAGCACTCGATATGCCAGCCAGGGCGGCCACGCCCCCACGGGCTTGGCCAGCCCGGCAGGTCGGCGCTCGACGGCTTCCACAGCACGAAATCCTTGGCATCCCTCTTGTAGGGCGCCACCTCGACTCGGGCGCCGTCGCGCATTTCGTCGAGGCTGCGCTTCGACAAGCAGCCGTAGTCCGGGTCCGAAGGCACGTGAAAGAGCACATGGCCCTCCGCCTCGTAGGCGTGGCCGAGCCCGATCAGCGTCTCGATCATGGCGATGATTTCAGGGATATGGCCAGTGGCGCGGGGCTCCACGTCGGGTTCGGCGACCCCTAGCGCGGCAATGTCCTTGGCGTACTCGGCGGCGTAGTTCTCGGCAAACGCACCGATGCCCTGACCGGATTTGGCAGCGGCCGCGTTTATCTTGTCGTCAACGTCGGTGATATTGCGAACGTACTTCACTTTGGGGTAGAGCACGCGCAACAGCCGCACCAATACGTCGAACGCGACCGCCGGTACCGCGTTGCCGATATGCACGAGGCCGTAGACCGTCGGGCCGCAGACATAGACACCGACGACACCGGGATCGAGCGGTTCGAAGCGTTCTTTTTTACCGGACTGGGTATTGTGAAGGTGAATGTCCATCAGCCGTCCTAGAGGTTTTCGCACTCGCGGGTTGGGAGATCCGCAAGACCTTTGCGCTCTACAACAAGAGCCAACAGACGATGACGCCGACAGTTCCCATGGCGCGAGCGATTATACCCCCGACAGGTTGAACGTGGCATGATCCGGCTACGCGTCCGAGTCGCGTCGCGGGCAATCAAGCGCCGCAGGGGTCGTCCGACGCAATGCGCCCCGCCCCAACGACACGAGTCGGCCATCAAGACCCCCGCCGCCACGGAGTACAACCGTGAAAGTCAGAAGCATCGAAACCCGCCACTGCGACGCCGGTTGGCGCAACTACCACTTCGTCAAACTCACCACGGAAGACGGCGTCGTCGGCTGGAGCGAGTACGACGAGCACCAAGGCGCCATCGGCGTCACCGAGGTGGTCGACAAGCTCGCGCCCATGGTGGTCGGCGAGCGCGTCCACGACATCGACCGCGTCTACGCCCGGCTGCACGCCCGCGCCCGGCAATCCATGTCCGGCGTCATGGCAATGGGCATCGGCGCTATCGAGAACGCACTGCTCGACGCCAAGGCGAGAACCTTGGGCGTGCCCTGTTACGACTTGCTCGGCGGCAAGACCCGCGAGAGCGTGCGCGTCTATTGGTCGCACTGCGGCACTTGGCGCATCGCTCGGCCGGACTTCTATCCGCCGGCGATCACCGACCCCGGCGGGGTGCGGGCGCTCGGCCAAGAAGTACGCGAGCGCGGTTTCACGGCGCTCAAGACCAACGTCTTCGATTACAGCGACGCCAGTGGTCGAGTTCGCGGCTGGTCACCGGGATTCGGCTACCCCTACGACCCGGCGCAAAACGTCGATCGCCACATCATCAAGCAGTTGCGCACTCATCTCGAAGCCTTCCGCGAGGGCGCCGGGGAAGACGTGGACATCCTCTTGGACCTCAACTACAACGCCAAGCCGGAAGGCTATCTACGCATCCTGCGCTCGCTCGCCGATTTCGACCTGTTCTGGGCGGAGATCGACACGCCCAATGCCGAGGCGCTGGCCGACGTACGGGCGAGAAGTCCGCACGTCATCAGTTCCTGCGAGTCGCTCATCACCCTTCCCGCCTTCCTGCCCTACTTTCGCTTGCGCGCCATGGACGTGGCGATCATCGACGCGGTGTGGAACGGGGTCTGGCAGTCGGTGAAGATCGCCGCCACCGCGGAGGCGCACCAAATCAACGTCGCTCCCCACAACTACTACGGCCACTTGGCGACCATGATGGCCGCACACATGTGCGCGGCGGTGCCGAACGTGCGCATCATGGAGACGGACATCGACCGGTTGCCGTGGGACGCGGAGCTGTTCACCGTCGCGCCGAACATCCAGGACAGCCACCTGCAACTGCCCGAGACGCCCGGCTGGGGTACCGAACCGAACGAAGAGGCGATGGCCAAATACCCGCCGAAGTAGCCGCCTGCGATGCGTAAGTTCGCCCTCGCTGTCGTCGCAACCGCCACCGCGGCGCTCGCCGACGAGCACCCGTCGCCCAAGGACCTCACCGAGTTCGTGCCTACGCGAATCGAGTATTCCAGCGTTGGCGGGTATGGCGAGGCCTATTACGCGTACGAGGGCCGCATCTGGGAGCGTTGGGAGACCGACTTCCCACAGGCCGAGCAGAACTTCGCCAAGCGCCTGACCGAACTTACGGCAGTGGTGGCGAGCCGCCAGCCGGCGCGGCGGAAGCTCACCTCGCCGGAGCTCGGGGATTCGCCGTTCATCTTCATGTCGGATGTGGGTTATATGCGCCTGTCGCCGCGCGAGACCGCGGCGTTGCGGACGTACTTGGAAAACGGCGGCTTCCTTTGGGTGGACGACTTCTGGGGCGACGCCGAGTGGGCCAGCTTCGAGCGCGCTATGGACGGCGTGCTGCCCGGGCGCCGATGGCGGACGCTGCCGATCGACCATCCCATCTTCCACACCGTGTTCGATATCGCCGAGATGCCGCAGATTCCGGCGCGGGACTTCGCGGTTCGCTTTGGCGGCTTCTCCACCGCCGAGCCGCCCGGCATGCACCGCTTCCCCACCGGCTCGCTGGCGACGCCGTCCATTCGTGCGTATGCGGACGACGACGGGCAGCTCATGGCGATCGCCACCCATAACACGGACATCGGCGACGGCTGGGAGCGCGAATCCTATGGCGAGTGGTACTTCGAGCGCTTCTCCACCAAGTCCTACCGACTCGGCATAAACATCGTCGTCTACGCGCTCACCCACTAATCCGCGACGCCCGCGACGTGTGGTTCGAATGGTTGTTCAAGTATCCGCGCGAGGTCTACGAGCGGGGCGAGTTGGCGTTCGCCGCCCCGCTCAGCGCGTGGTGGTGGCTGGCGGCGGCCTTGTTGCTTGCCCTCGGATTCGTCTTCGCCCGGCGTTTGCGGGGTGTCGCCATTCCCCGCCGCGCGGTGATTCACACCCTGCAACTCGCCGCCTTAGCACTCGTGCTCGCGCTCGTCGCGCAGCCGATCCTCGAAGTCGCGCGGCTTAAGGACGCCGTCAACACCGTCGCCGTACTCTTGGACACTTCCGCGAGCATGGCGTTGCCGGCCGACGCCAACGGCGCCGGTCAAACGCGGCTCGATGTCGCCAAACGGCTGATCGAATCCGAGGTCGCCGTAGCGACCGGCGACGCACGGATGGCGCTGTTTCGATTCGACGGCCGCCTCGAACGACTGCCGGAGACGCTCCCGTCCGACGCACCGCTCGCGACGGGAGAACGGTCGCGCTTGGTCGATTCGCTCACCGACCTCGTAACCAACCAGCACTCGGGCGCTCTGGCCGCCGTCGTCGTGCTCACCGACGGCGCTCAGAACGGCGGCGACGCCGTGGCGCTCGACGACTTGGCGGCCGCCGGCGTGCCCGTCCATACCGTGGGCATCGGCGCGGCGGCGATGGCCGGGGACGTGGAGTTGACGCAGCTTTCGCTGCCGCGCCGGGCGGCGCCGGACACGCAAGTCACGGCACGGCTCGTGGTCCGCCACAGCGACGGCGGCGAAGTGCGCGCGCGAGTGCTCGACGGCGAATCGGTGCTCGCCGTCAAGACCCTCGACTTGGACCGCACGACGCCCGTCGTCACTGTGGACATCCCGTTCCCCAGCGGCACGGCGGGGTTGAAGGACCTCACCGTGGAACTGGCCGATGCGCGCAACGATCCGCTGCCCGGCAACAACGCGCGCTCCGGGCTGCTCGAAGTCACCCGGGACAAGCACCGCGTGCTCTACTTGGAAGGGGAACCGCGTTGGGAGTTCAAGTTCATCCGCCGGGCGCTCGCCGAAGACGACGACATCGCCTTGGTCACTTGGCTACGCACCACGCCGCGCAAGACCTACCGCCAAGGCGTCGCCAACGCGAACGAACTCGCAGACGGCTTTCCCGCCACCCGAGAAGCGTTGTACGCGTTCGATCTCATCGTTCTCGGCAGCCTGCCGGCGACGGCATTCGGCGATGCCGAGCACGGCCTGCTCCAAGACTTTGTCGCCGAACGCGGCGGCAGCCTATTGGCGCTGGCGGGACGCAATGCCTTGGCGGCAGGCGGCTGGGACGTGAAACCCTTGGCGCGCGCCCTGCCGGTGACGCTCCGCCGCGCCGCCGCCGACGCGCCGCCCGCCTACGCAATGCGCGAATACGGCGTGACGGCTACCGAAGAAGGACTGGCCACCGCGCTGACCAATATCGGCGCCGACCGGCAAGCCAGTTGGGCGACCTTACCGATGCTCGCCGACTACCATCGGGTCGGCGAAGTGAAGCCGGGCGCCACCACCTACTTGGAGGCGCTCGGCGCGTCGAGCCCGGGGCGCGGCTCCCTAGCCGAGAGGGACGGCGGCAGATCGCCGCTCTTGATTGCGCAACCCTTCGGCTTCGGACACACCGCGGTACTGGCCACGGCCTCCACTTGGCGTTGGCGCATGCGCACGCCGCCCGAGGACACCCGCCATTCGCTATTCTGGCGACAATTGGTTCGCCACCTCGCGAGCGCCGCGCAACCGCGTCAGCATTTCGTCGTCGATAGCGACGGCGATGCGCTCGCCATACGCTTGTCGTTGCGCGACGCGCAGTACCAGCCGATTACCGATGTCGAGGCGAGCGCGCTCGTCACGCCGCCGAACGGCGAGGGGTTCGCAACCCCGTTGCGACGGCTCGACGACGGTGCTTACGCCGCCACGCTGGCCGCGGACGCACCGGGCATCTACCGCTTGGATGCCATGGCGGAAGCGCCCGGCAAGCTGGGCACGATGGCGCCTACCACGCGCTTCGCACGCGTTGGCACGCCGGGGCTCGAGCACTTCGACGCCGGACTCAACGAGGCGCTGTTGTCGCGCATCGCCGCGGCCACCGGCGGCGGCACATGGCGCCCGGATGCCCTAGGGGGCTTGGCGAGCGCCATCGCCTTCGGCGATGCGGGCATTCGCGAGCGCGAGGCATTGCCGCTATGGAACGCGCCATTCTTGTTTGTGTTAGTGGTGTTGTTGAAATGCGCCGAATGGTCTCTACGCCGGTACTGGGGCGCCATCTAATCGCCGGCCTCGTCGCCTGCGCGCCGACCGTCGGCGCGACGACCCATATGCTGATCGCGGTCGGCTTGGGCGGCGAACCCGAATACGAGGCGGCGTTCGCCGAACAAGGCAGCCAAGCGGCGGCGCGCGCGACCGCCACCGGCGCACAGGTCGCCTTGCTTACCGGCCCAGCCGCACGTCGCGAGGGCATCCGCGACGCCGTTGCCGGAATCATGGCTGCCGCCGAGGCTGGCGACGCCGTAGTCGTCCACCTTATCGGCCACGGCAGCTACGACGACGAGCACTATCGATTCAACGTTCCCGGGCCGGACCCCACCGCAGCCGAACTCGCCGAGTGGCTGCGGCCATCGACCGCCGCGCGCTTGGCGATCTTGGCCACCAGCGCCAGTGGCGCCGCGGTCGAGCCGTTGCAGGCCGCCGGCGCCGCCGTTGTCGCCGCCACCCGGGACGGGGGGGAAAAGAACGCCGTCGTGTTCGGTCGGTTCTGGACCGAGGCGCTTGCCGATCCCGGCGCGGATACCAACAAAGACGGTCGAATCGCCGCCGACGAGGCGTTTCGGTTCGCGGCGCGGGCCGTTGCCGACTACTACGAGCGCCTCGGCCGCATCGCCACCGAGCATCCACGCCTCGAAGGATCGGCCACGGCCTACATCCTCGCCGCACTCGAACGCGTCGATCCGGACATCCCCTCGGCGTTCGCCCATCTCGTCGCGCAAGCGGACGCATTGAGCCGCGAAGTCGAGGCGCTGAAAGCCGAGAAGGCCGAACTGTCCGAGGACGACTACTTCTCCCGCCTGCAGGAATTGCTGCTGCGACTCGCCCATGTCGAGCGGCAACTGAGCCAAGCCAGAAGCGCACCTTCCAACACGACCGACCCCAAGCCGTGACCCGCGCCTTCGCTTGCCTCGCTTCGTTGCTGCTCACGGCACCGGTGTTGGCCGCTCTCCAAGACTGCCGGCAACTCGCAACCCACGACCGCAGCGCCGCCGATGCCTGTTACCGGCAACTGCTTACCGAGGCGTCGTTCGCGGTGCGCGCCGAAGCCGCTTGGGCGCTCGACGACATTCCCACCGCCGACGCCGCGTTCGGCAGGGCGATCCGCGACGCTCCCGACGACGCCCACCTGCGCACTCGGTGGGGCGAGTTGTACCGCGCCGTGCATAAGGACGCGCAAGCGGAAGCGTTGTTCCAAGAAGCCCTCGCCATCGACCCCGGCCACAGCGCCGCCAAACTCGGCTTGGCCAAGCTCGCGCTCGGCCGATTCGACAGTCGCGCCGAAGAACTCGCCAACGAAGTGCTTGCCCAAGAACCGGCGAACGCCGAAGCGCGAGTACTGCTCGCACGTCTCGCCTTGGAGGTGGGCGATGCCGAGCGGGCACGACAGGAGTTGCGCGAGCCCCTCGAAACAGAGGACCTCGACGCCCGGTTGGCGGCGATGGCGCTCGCCGCCGCGATCGACCATCTGGCGGATGTCGTGCCCAGCCCGTGGGAAAGCCGCGCCTTGGCGCTTGACGAAGGGTACGGCGAGTTGTTCGAGACCATCGCCCACTTTTACATCATCACCCGCCGTTACCGCGAAGCCATCGCGCAACTCGAGCGCGCGGTCGCCGTGGACCCTAAGCTGTGGCGAGCGCATGGCACGCTGGGCATGAATCTCCTGCGCGTCAACCGCTTCGCGGACGCCCGCGCCGCGTTGACCCGCGCCCACAACGGCTCGCCGCACAGACCCGAAGTGGCGTTCACTTTGACGCTGCTCGACAGCATGGCGGACTGGGATACGCTCGCCGAGGAGGGCTTGGTGCTACGCACCCACCCGGACGAGGCGGCGGCGCTCGCGCCTTATGTCCGCCGCTTGGTGGCAGACGCCGTGAGCACGTTCAGCGACCGCTACGCCTTCGTGCCGGACGCGCCCGTGGTGATCGAGCTGTATCCGCACCACGACGACTTCGCTGTGCGCACCTCGGGGCTACCCGGCATCGGCATTCTCGGCGCGACCTTCGGCGAAGTGGTGGTCATGGACAGCCCGTCCGCCCGCGGCATCGACGAAGGATTCGACTGGGCCAGCGTGCTGTGGCACGAAGTCGCGCATGTGATCACGCTAGGCGCGACGAACAACCGCGTCTCGCGTTGGTTCAGCGAGGGCGTCTCCGTGCTCGAAGAGTGGCAGACCGGACCGAGCCGGTTCCAAGACGAAGCGCTCGACGGTCGCCCCGCCGCGCCGTTGGCCGTGGTCGAGGCGTTCCAGCGCGGCGACTTGCTGCCGGTCGCGAGCTTGGACGAGGGTTTCATCCGTCCCCGCTACCAAGGGCAGGTTGGCGTCTCCTATGCGCAGGCGGGGCTGCTTTGCGAGTTCATCGCCGCCACTTACGGCCGCGACGCTTTGGCCGCCATGCTCGCCGCCTATCGCCAAGGCGACGATACCCCCGCGGCCGTCCATGCGGCGCTTGAAATCGAGCCCGCCTCGCTGGACACCGCGTTTGCGAACCACCTCGAGCAGCGTTTCGCGCACATCGACGTCGGCGCCTTTCGCAGCGCCCTCGCTCAAGCACGGGATGCGCAACTGACGGAAAACTGGACGGCCGCGGCCCAAGCCGCAACGGCCGCCGTTGCCGCCTACCCTCACGTGGTCGGGCAGCTAAGCCCATACCCGATTCTCGCGCAGGCCGAAGATCAACTCGGCGACCGAGCCGCCGCGATCGATACCTTGGTCGTGTACTGGCGAGCCGGCGGGCGCGCCACCCCGGCGTTGGCGAAACTCGCCGCTTGGCTGGAGGAGGCAGATCGCGACGAAGCCCTTGCCGTCCGTCGCTCGCTCGCGCTCGTCGCGCCTTTGCATCGCGACTATCGAGCGCAACTCGGCGACGTCCTACTGCGTGAAGGGCAAGGGGCCGAGGCGCTCGTTGAATACCGCGCCTATGCGTCCTTGCAGCCGCACGACGCGGCAATGGCCCACTACCGCCTCGCTAGCGCCTATCACGCCGTGGGAGAGACCCATGCCGCTCGCCGTCATGTGTTGAAGGCGCTGGAAATCGCGCCCCGCTTCGGCGACGCGCTCGCGTTGCTGCTCGAAATCAACCAATAAGCAACGCCGAGCAAAGACGTATGATGATCGCCGCCGCCGAAGGATCGACCATGAGCGACCTCGCCAACGCATCCACAGCCGAACTCGACGCACTCGTCGCGGACTTCCATGCGACGATGACGGCCATCAAAGCCGCGCTCGGGCGCATCGTAGTCGGCCAAGAGTCGATCATCGACGAGCTGTTGATCTCCGTGCTGATCGGCGGCCACTGCCTGATCACGGGCCTGCCCGGCACCGCCAAGACGCTGATGGTGCGAACCTTGGCGCAAGCGCTCGGGCTGGACTTCAAACGCATTCAATTTACGCCGGACTTGATGCCAACCGACGTCACCGGCACCGACATCTTGGACGAAGACCCCGCCTCCGGTGCTCGTCGCTGGCGTTTCGAGCAGGGCCCGGTGTTCACCCAAGTGCTGCTCGCCGACGAGATCAACCGCACGCCGCCGAAGACGCAGTCCGCCCTGTTGGAGGCGATGCAGGAGTTTCGCGTCACCGCCCGCGGCAAGACCTATCCGTTGCGACCGCCCTTCGTGGTGTTGGCGACGCAGAACCCCATCGAATTGGAAGGCACCTATCCGCTGCCCGAGGCGCAGCTCGACCGGTTCGTTTTCAACGTCGTGCTCGACTATCTCAGCGCCGAGCAAGAGACTGCGGTGGTGGATCGCAACGTGCTTGGCATCGTACTCGAGGAAACCGAGGCGCGCACCGATGCCGACGCCATCCTCGCCTTTCAGCGGTTGGTGCGCGAAGTGCCGGTGGCTGACGCCGTGACCCGCTACGCCGTGAAACTGGTGCGCGCCAGCCGCCCCGACGCCGCCGAAGCGCCGGCGATGGCGCGCAAGTACTTGCGCTACGGTGCCAGCGTGCGCGCCGCGATCTGCCTTTGCCTAGGCGCGAGAGCGAGGGCGCTCTTGGCCGGCCGCTACCATGTCGGCGCCGACGACATCCGCGCGCTCGCCGCTCCCGTGCTGCGGCACCGCTTGCAGGGCAACTATTTGGCGGCCGCGGACGACGTCTCCGTGGACGACGTGATCGTCGATCTCGGCGAGCAGGTCGCGCCCGACTGACCGCAGCGGAGCGCACCGTGACGGCCGCTACGAGACCCCGCGTTCATGCCCGCATGGTGCCGCCAGCGGTGCTCGCTCGTCTCGGCGGATTGGATCTGGTCGCCAAGGCGGTGGTGGACGGCGCGCTGCACGGCGCCCACCGCAGCGACCGCCCGGGGTTCAGTCAAGAGTTCGCGGCCTATCGCGACTACGTACCCGGCGACGACCTGCGGTTTGTGGACTGGAACGCCTACGCCCGCAACGACCGTCTGTTTCTCAAGCTGTTCGAAGGCGAGACCAACACCCGCCTTTGGGTGTTGGTGGATGTCAGCGCCTCGATGGGCGTCGGCGACGAACCCAACAAACTGCGCTACGCTGCTTGGTTGGCGGCAGCGCTGATGCACGTGGCCGGCCGCCAGCACGACGGCGCCGGTCTGCTGACGTTCAACGACGAAGTGCGCACCTCGCTGGCGCCGCGTCCGGGCGAAGCGCACCGGCAAACGCTCTTTCATCGGCTAGACACGATGACCGCCGAGGGCGGCTCGAACTGGCACCGCGCGTTCACCGAGGCGGCCCGCCGCGGCGGCAAACGCGGCATCATCGCCGCTATTTCGGACTTCTACTGCCAACCCGAGGACTTCGGCCAAGCGCTGCGTCTGCTCGGCGCCGGCGGTCACGATGTCATCATCTTCCACCTGTTGAGCGCCGAAGAGCGCACGCCGCGGTTGCGTACCCGGGGCGGGGTGACGCTGCGCGACGCGGAAACCGGGCGCCTCATGGAGGTGGACCCCGGCGAAGTGCGCACCGCCTATCCCGGCCGCCTCGACGCGCATGAAGCGGCGCTGCGCCGGGAAGCGCACGCGGTTGGCGCGGACTATGTGCGCATGAGCACGGACGAGCCGTTGGACCGAGCGCTCGGCCAATACCTGCGCTTTCGTCGGCGGCGCCCGTAGCCGGCCCGAACGGGAAAGCAGTTGAGCTTCTTAGCGGCGGCTTTCTTCACCGGCCTCGCGGCGTTGGCGCTCCCTTGGTGGCTGCATCGCGTCCGCGAGCGCGAAGCCGCGCAAGAGACGGTGGCGTCGCTCATGTTGATGCGCGAAGTAGAGGAGCCGTTGCGCACCCGGCGGAGGATCGCGCGTAGAGTATTGCTGGCGCTTCGGCTCGTGCTCTTGACCGTGATCGTGCTGGCGTTCGCGCAGCCGGTGCTTGAAACCGCCGCCGAAGACACTAGCGAAGCGCCGATTGGCGCCGCACGTTTGATCGTGGTCGATGGCTCGTTCTCGATGCGCCGCGACGATGTTTGGCAAGCAGCGCTCGCGACCGCACAGGATCTATCCAACACCGCGCCGGGGCTGGTCCGCATGGCCTTGGCCGCCGATCGCCTAACGCTGATCGACGACCTCGGCGGCGTCGATGCGGGCTGGTCCAGACTGGACTATTCGGCGCTCCCGAACCAGTTCGACGCGATCATCGGCGCGTTGCCGGAGTGGCCGGGCGGCTGGCGAGTCCACTTGGTCTCGGACTTCCAAGCAAGCGCGATCCCAGCACGGCTCGCCGCCATGGATGGCGACTGGACGATGGCGCTGCACCCGGTGACGGGCGCAGCGGACAACCAAGCCGTCGAGTCCGTCCATACCGAAACCGACCGGGTGGAAATCGTCGTCGCCAACCATGCGCAAGCGCCGCGAACCGTGGCGGTCGAACTTGCCGCCGGGCAACCGTCCCGTATCGAGCTCACGCTGCCGGCGTCCTCGAGGCGGACCGTCGAGTTCCAGCTGCCGCCCCTCGACCGTGGCGCGAGCGCCCACCAAGTCGTCATCCACGACAACGACGATGCCTTGCCAGCGGATGATATCCGCCGCTTCGTCCGTCCCGGCGTCGACACCACCACGGTGGCCGTCGTCGCCGCCGATGGCGACCCGGATGCCCTGCGCTTCCTTACGTCCGCATTGGCGGCCAACGGTATTCGCGCCACCCACACGGCGCCGACCTCCCCGTGGCCACGTTCGGTGGCCGCTGCGATCATTCTGGACCCTGGCGCGTTGCCGGCGGCTTCGATTCGCCGGGTCGAACGCCATCTCAACCAAGGCGGCGGCGCGTTGTTGATCGTCGGCGAGCGCACGGCTCGCCACGGCGTCCTGCCGATCGTCGACAGCGCGTTGACCACCGATGCCTTTTCCGGCGCGCGGCGAGTGGTCGCCGCGGACCGCTCACACCCGTTGGCGAGTGCCGACTGGGACAACGTAGTCGTCTCCCGCTCCCTCGACATCGCCGCCGATCCCACCGAGACCGTTCTCTCCTTGGTGCCAACGGATGCCACCGCCCACGCTTCGCTACGCTCGGCCGCGGCGACAAGGAGCGGGGCACAGCCACTCTTGCTGGCAAGGCGGGTCGGCAAGGGCCGACTGCTGATTCTGTTGACCGCACTGGACCGCGACTGGAGCACCTTGGTGCTGCGACCGGCGTTCGTTGGCTTCATCGGCGACGCGGTAGACGCCTTGGCGAGCAACCGACCACTCACCGCCAACGCCGGCGAGCCGGTGAGCGTACCAGCGACCGCCGTGCAACTGTTCGACGCGAACGGCGAACGCACGCTGGCGATCAGCGAAACCACCGGCGGCGAGCGCAACCGAGTGCTGCGCGTCGCGCGGCCCGGCACCTACACGGTGCGCACGCCGGGTCGCGAGACCTTGATGGCCGTCAACGTGGACGCTAGGGAGAGCGATCTCACGCCGGCTTCCGCCGAGCGGCTCGAACGTTGGTGGCCTACCGCCCGACGAGGCGAGCCGGGAAAAGCCAACGGGGTAGCGCACGCCCCGAGCACGGATGGCGGGTCGGAACGTCAGAACGTGCTGGACCTATCGGCTTGGCTGCTCGCGCTCGCAGCTTTGCTCTTGATTGCGGAGCCGCTTGCGGCCAATGTGGGAGGGCTCCCGCCCGGCCTCAAACTTGCGTTGCCGGAGAGGATTCGCCGATGACCGACCTCGACATCTACTTGCGGCGTTGCGGTAGACGCTTGGCTTGGCTCGCGCGTATGCGCATCGTCGCGCTCGGCCTCGCCACGCTGGCCGCACTCAGCCTCGCCGCGACCTTCGCCGTCAGTCACTGGGTGCCGACCGAAAGTTGGATCGTCGCCGCGCGGGGAATGCTCTACGCGGTTCTTGCCGGGACGTTGCTGGCCTGTCTGTTCCGTCGCGTGAACATCGCCGCCGCGGTGCGCCACGCCGAGCGCCGAATCGCGTCGTTCGGCGGCCGCTTGGACGCTTGGCACGACGCGCACCGACGCACGCCGACGCCGGCGCTCTTGCCGCAACTCGCCAAGGAGGTCTCCCGCTTAGCCGAGCGGCACCCGCCTACGCTTGCCGTTCGCCGCGGATCGTTCGCGCTGCCGATGGCGATGGCGCTGGTGGCGGCGGGACTTATGGCGTGGTCGTTCACGGTCGCGCCGCTTAGCTGGCGGCTGCCGGCGGAGCGGCTGTGGCTCGGCGAGTTGCTCGGCGACACGCGCCCGAAGATCGTCGTCCAACCCGGCAACACGGTGACGCCGTCCGGCGTCGACGTACACATTCTCGCCCGAGCCCAAGGCTTCTCCGCCGACACCTTGCGCATCCACGCCTCATTCGGCGACTCCGGCCAATGGGAAGTCGCGGACATGCTGCCGTTGCCGGGCAGCGACGATCAAGAGTTCGTACTGGTCGCCGTCACCGATCCGGTCAGCTACTACGTCAGCGCCGGCGAGGTCCGTACCGAGCGCTTTCGCATCGAAGTGGCCGACCTTCCCACGCTCGAAGGCGTGGATGTGACACTTGAGTTTCCGCCTTGGACGCACCTCGCCAGCCGTCATCAGAAACACGGCGACGTGGCCGGAGTAGCGGGCACGCAGGTGCGGGTGAAAGTCGCCGCCGATCGACCGCTCAAGAACGGCCGATTGATCGTCGACGACCAAGTCATCGCGCTGGACGCCCAAGGCACCGGCGCGTTCACCATCGACGCCGCTGGCGCTTGGCGCGTCGCGGTTGTGCATCAAGGCGAAACGGTCGCCTTGAGCGAGGATTTTCTAATCGACTTGGTCGACGACCAGCCGCCGGAGGTGACGTTCGCGTTTCCGGGCCGCGACCGCTCGGCCACCGCCATCGAAGAAGTGGCATTGCGCTTTCGCGCCGAGGACGACTTCGCCGTCGAGGCGCTCACGCTGCACTACGCGGTGAACGGCGGCGACTGGCGACAGACGCCCGGCGAAGCCCGGCAACCAGTTGCCGGCGACGAGGACGCGCCACGGCAAGCGATCGCCAAGCACCTGTTCGCGTTCGAGGGTCTTACCACCGACGATGGTCGCGCTTTGCGGCCCGGCGACGTGATGTCGGTCTACGCCGAAGCCGCGGACCACCGGCAAACGACCCGCAGCGCGTTGTACTTCGTGGATGTGCGCCCGTTCGACAAGCGCTACCGCGAGGCACAGGGCGGTGGCAGCGGGGGTGGCGGCGACGGCGGCTTGGAGTTGTCCGCACGACAACGGGATATCGTCGCCGCCACTTGGAACTTGATCCGTGAGCGCGACGCCGGCGACACGACCGACGCCGAGTTGCACGACCAGATGGACGTCGTCGCCATGCTGCAGGGCACGCTAGTGGACCAAGTCGAGACGCTCTTGGCCCGGGCCGAGGGGCGGCGGCTGTCGGAGAGCGACGAGGTAGAACCGTTCGTCGCCGAGCTCGGGCTCGCCGCCCCCGCGATGACGCTCGCCGCGGCAAGTTTGACGGACCATGACTTGCAGGCGGCCATCCCGTTCGAGCAGCAAGCCCTCCAACACTTGCTGGCGGCCGAAGCAAGCTTGCGGGACATCGACGTCTCGCTAACGCGGAACCTCGGCAGCGGCGACGCCGTGAGCCGGTCGTTGTCCGAATTGGTGGACTTGGAATTGGACCCCGAACGCAACCGTTACGAGATGCCCCAAGCCCCCAGTTTCGGCCAGCAGAGCGCCGCCAACGACGACGAGTGGCGGCGGCTCACCGAACTCGCTAGGCGTCAAGAAGAGCTCGCACGTCGTCAGGAGCGCAGTGACCCGCAGTTGCCGGAGTCCCGCTGGCAGCTCGAACAACTGCAACGCGAACTCGATGCGTTGCGGGAACGGCTGTCCGAGGGGAGCGCCGGCCAACCCGACCCCGGCAGCTATGCTCAAGACCAACCGTCCGGGCGCCAAGCCCCTGCCGGTGGTCAGGCAACACCAAGCGGAGCGAACGGCGGCACCCGCGCCGACTTGGGCGACTTCCTCACCGACATGGAACGCCTGCGCGATGCCATCGATCGCTCCTTGGCGGAGAACCAAGCGGAACCAGACCTTCTGCGCGCCGGCGCCGCCGCGCTGCGCGAAGGCGCGGACCGTCTTCGCGCCGCAGACCAAGACACCCTCGCCGGCCAAGTGCGCGACGCGGAAGACCGCGCCAAGCGGCTGCTCGCGGACCAGCGGCGCACCGGCGAACGGTTGGCCGACTTGCAGGAGAGGACGCTTGAAGCCGCGCGCAACGGACGCGACGCCAGCGTCTACGACTTCAGCCTGCAATCCGACGCCGCCATCAAGCGGCGCATGCAGGACGAATTGACCGACATCGCCGCAGATCTCGCCGAGCTTCGGCAACCCTTGGCGGAAACCTCGCAAACCGCCGCCCGGCGACTCGAGCGCGCCCTCGCCGAGCTCGCCGACTCCCGCGTCGGCGAACGGCTGGCCGTCAGCGCGGAGTACTTGGAAGCCGGCCGACCGCTTTTCCTCGTCGGCCAAGAGGGCCAAATCGAAGACGCCCTCGAGCAGTTCGCCAACCGCCTCGGCGGCGTCGCCGAAGGACTCTTCGCCGCAAACGCCGCGGCCAACAACACCCCCGGCGTCGACGCCGTTCAGGCACTGCGACGCCGCCTACGACAAACCGGAGCGGATGGCGACGCTGGCGCGTTGAACGAGATCGCCGAAGCCGCCGAGCGACTCGCCGCCCAAGCACTGGAACCGAGCGATTCGCCGGCGCTACGCGAACTGCGCGACCAGACCGCCGCCCGCTACCGCGCCCGAGGCGCCGCCGACGCCAACCGCGAACGGCTCTACCAAATGACATTGGCGCACTTGGATCAAATCGAAGTCGCCCTCGCAAGAGTGGAAGGCGCCGCCATCCGTGCCCAAGAACCCCGCGACGACGGCCACGACTCCGAAGCGGTAGCCACCTACTTTCGGCACTTGAGTTGCCAAGAGGAGTGTTGAGAGGAAGCGGCATTGAACCAAGCGGTAGCCACTTAACGGATTCCAGCCGCTGGCTCGACAAGGATCGCGACATTGGCCGTGAAACGCCATTCAAGAACGAGTCGACCATGCTTTTACGATACGGCGTCGCCAACTACCGATCGATCTGCGACTACCAAGAAGTCCTTCTAACGGCATCCAACCAGATCGCCCGCACTGGTCCTACGTTTGCAGTTCCAGTCGTCAGCGAGGCTGTCGTGCCCGTGGTGGTCATCTATGGCGCCAACGCGTCTGGCAAGTCCAATCTGATTAGCAGCATTGGCGAGATGCGGAAACATGTCGTTCGTTCGCATACCTCGCTCGATGCCGCGGGCGCTATTCCCCGGCAAGCGTTCGCACTTGATGCCACTAGGGCAGAA
Source organism: uncultured Pseudomonadales bacterium (assembly GCA_964348085.1). GTDB lineage: Bacteria > Pseudomonadota > Gammaproteobacteria > Pseudomonadales > Azotimanducaceae > VXYL01. Next base: position 31,339 of record CAYGBI010000008.1, read on the forward strand.
GTACCCACGCGCTTCGACTGCACGTTCGTTATAGACGACACGGGCGGTGACGAGCTCCCCGAGATGTACGAATACGGGTTTGAGTTCGTCGCTGCGGAGTATCGCAAGGAGTGGTTGCGCCGCACGGTTCGTCGGGCGCGAGTGGCGACGCAGACCCTTTTTGAGCGCGAGACCTCCCGCGGGAAAGTCACGGTTCGCCCCGGCGCCCGCTTGCGCGGCGAAAACAAAGTGATCGCCGGCCTCACCCGACCGAACAGCCTGTTCCTCTCGGCTGCCGCGCAAAACAACCACCCGCAGCTCACCAAAGTGCAGCGGACGTTCGCACAGCGTTGGACTTACGTTTCGGACGAACGAGCCCTCCCGGACGTGCAAGTTGCCGAACTGCTTACCGACTACCCCCACATGGACCAGTTCATCGATACGATTCGCCAAGCCGACTTGGGGATCGTCGGTACCGACTCCGAACACGAAGGAACGCCCGTTGAGGCATTGGAGGACCGGTTACTGCGTCCCAAGAGGTTTCGGCTCAGCCACTCGGGCAAGGACGGCAGCCACACGCTCGACTATCACCATGAAAGCAGTGGCACACGCACCCTGACCGTTCTGCTCATACACGCTCTGAGAGCCCTGTCCTCAGGGTCGCTGCTGGTGATTGACGAGTTGGACGCGAGCTTGCACCCACACCTGACCAAGGCATTCGTGTCCTTGTTCAAGGGGCGCTCGAATCCACACGGCGCGCAGTTGATCTTCGCCACTCACGACCCGTCTCTACTGCGGGACCATGGCCTGGAGTTGGATGAAGTCTGGGTCGCTGACAAGGGAGGAGACGGTGCTTCCCGATTCACCCCGTTGACGACGTATCGCCTCCGTTCTCGCGACGACCTCGAAAAAGCCTACACCCAAGGGCGGGTCGGTGGCGTACCCGTAAGCCCAGAGCTATCCGTAGACTTCGCGGGGTGAGGTGGCTACATCAAGGATAGGCCCACGTCTGTGGAGTTCTTCGCCCACCACCGACGCGGTGTCCTCGCCAGCTCGTCGCTTCGAGCGTCGAAGCCACTAGATAAGCACCGCACCCTCGCACGGGCTTCACACGGGCCGTCGCCCGCCCTAGCGCAGCGACGCGTTAACCCGCTCCAGCGCCTCCGTCCCCGGGCACAGCACCGACTCGTCGAGCGCGTTTAGCGGGGTCGTCGGCGTGCCGAGGACGTCGTGGCAGTCGCTGGCGTTCGGGTCCACATAGAGCAGGCCGGTGACCACTTCGCCAGCCTCCGCTGCGCGTTGCACATGGGTCAGGGCTTGCACCCGGTCGTGGGGGTCGTAGCTTTCTTCGAGTTTGCGCAGGCGGAGGGTGGCGCCGTCGGGCATGGCCACATCCTGCACGGTGCCGGGGTCGTAGTCCGCCGTGATCTCCTCACCGGAGACGATGAAGTCCGCGTCCACCAAGTTGCCGGAGTGCCCGCGCACATAGTCGTAGCTCTTGGTGGAGCCGTTGTGATTGTTGAAGGCGACGCAGGGCGAGATGACGTCGATGAAGGCGAAGCCGGTGTGCTTGAGGCCGGCCTGGATCAACGGCACGAGCTGGCGCTTGTCGCCGGAGAAGCTACGGGCCACGAAGCTGGCGCCGATTTGCAGCGCCATGGAGACCAAGTCGATGGGTTCGTAGAGGTTGGGCACACCCTTCTTGCTGGTCGAACCCTTGTCGTTGGTGGCCGAAAACTGGCCCTTGGTGAGACCGTAGGTGCCGTTGTTGTCGACGATATAGAGCATGTTGATGCGACGGCGGACGATGTGCGCGAACTGCCCGATGCCGATGGAGGCGCTGTCGCCGTCCCCCGAGACGCCCACGCAATAGAGTTCCCGGTTGGCGAGATTGGCACCCGTCGCGACCGATGGCATGCGGCCATGCACCGAGTTGAAGCCGTGCGAATTGCCTAGGAAATAACTCGGCGTCTTCGACGAGCAACCGATGCCGGAGACCTTGGCGAACTTGTGCGGCGGCAGCGAGAGCTCCGCGCATGCCTGCACGACAGCGGCGGATACGGAGTCGTGCCCGCAGCCGGCGCACAGCGTGGAAACGGAGCCTTCGTAGTCCCGGCGCGTCAGCCCGAGATCATTGACCGTCAGCAGCGGATGATGGACTTTCGGTTTGGCGACGAATGTCACGAGCGGACCTCCCGCAGGCGCGGCAAGCGATTGGCGTCGTAGTAATCCCGCACCTGCTCTTGAATGGTGTCGGCGGATATGGAGAACCCGCCGTAGTAGAGCACCGATTCGATGCGCGCGGGATCGATGCCGAGGTCGTTGACCAACAACGTTTTCATTTGCGCGTCACGGTTCTGCTCGGCCAAGAAAACGATGTCGTGGCGTTCGATGAAGGTGCGCACCTCCTCTGCGAACGGGAAGCTACGGATACGCATGGTGTCGAGATCGACGCCTTCCTCGGCGAGCCGATCCAGCGCTTCTGGAATGGGCAGCGCCGTGGTGCCGTAGTAGATGATCCCGGCGCGTCGTCCGCGATCGTTGATCTCCGGCTTCGGCACCAGCGAGCGGGCGGTCTCCCACTTCAGCACCAAGCGATCCATGTTGGCGACGTAGGCGTCCGGGTGCTCCGTGTAAGCGGCGAACTCGTCGCGCGACGTCCCGCGGGTGAAGAACGCGCCCTTGTCCGGGTGAGCGCCGGGCAAGGTGCGGTAGCCGATGCCGTCCCCGTCCACATCCATGTACCGGCCGAAGGTCTCGATACGCTCCAAATCCTCCGCGTCGAGCACCTTGCCGCGGTCGTAGCGGCGCCCGTCCTCCCATGTGAACGGAACGGACAGGTTGTCGTTCATGCCGAGTTCCAAATCCGAGAGCACGATGACGGGCGTTTGCAGCCGATCCGCCAAATCCAATGCGTCCGCGGCGAACTCGAAGCACTCCTTGGGCGTCGAGGGGAACAGCAACGGGTGCCGAGTGTCGCCGTGGGAAGCGTAAGCCGAGGCCAAAAGGTCGCCCTGTTGCGTGCGCGTCGGCATGCCCGTGGACGGACCCGCACGCTGGATATCCCACAACACGGCGGGGATCTCCGCGAAATAGGCTAGGCCCAGGAACTCGGTCATCAGCGATACGCCCGGACCGCTGGTGGCGGTGAACGCCCGGGCGCCATTCCAGCCGGCGCCGATGACGATGCCCATGGCGGCGAGTTCGTCTTCGGCCTGCACGATGGCGAAGTTGCGCTCGCCGTCCTCGCCAACGCGCAATTGATTGCAGTATTTCTCAAACGCTTCCGCCAACGACGTGGAAGGCGTGATGGGATACCAAGCGCATACCGTCGCGCCGCCGTAGATCGCGCCGAGCGCGGCTGCGGTATTGCCGTCGACCATGATCTTGTCGGCCGCCGCTTCGGAATAGCGCACTTGGATGGGCAGCGGACAATCGAGGTAGTTGAACGCGTAGTTGCGGCCGATTTCCAAGGCGTGGATGTTGGGGGCGATCAGGTCGTCCTTGCCCCTGTATTGCGCGGAGACCATGCCGGTGATGACCTCGAAATCGATGCTGATCAGCGCCGACAAGGCACCGAGATAGACGATGTTCTTGAACAGCGCCCGATGCTTCGGATTGGGAAACTCCGGCAACACCAACTGCGAGATGGGCACGCCGACGTAGTGGATGTCCGCTCGGCGCAATCGGGGCGGCAGCTCTTTCGAGTTGTCGTATACGAGATAACCGCCGGGGACGATCGATTCGATATCCTCGGCGAAGGTCTCGGCGTTCATCGCCACCATGATGTCCACGCCTTCGCGCCGTCCGGCGTAGCCCTGCTCCGAAACGCGCACTTCGAACCAAGTGGGCAAGCCTTCGATATTGGACGGGAAGATATTGCGCGTCGCCACCGGAATGCCCATGCGGAACAGCGCCTTGGCGAACATGCCGTTGGCGGACGCCGAACCGGAGCCGTTGACGTTGGCGAAACGGATGACGAAATCGTTGTAACTGCGAGTCGCCGCTTCCCGGTCGATGCGTTCCACGGTCACTGCGCATAACTCCCGAGCTGCGGGATGTGGATGACGGATTTCTGCATATCCCAAGCGTTGGTCGGACAGCGCTCGGCGCACAGACCGCAGTGCAGGCAGACATCCTCGTCCTTGACCATGACGCGCCCGGTGCTGGCGAGATTCTCGGAGACGTAGAGATCCTGCTCTTGATTGTCCGCCGGCGCCATGAGCTTGCCCCGCAACTCCGCCTCCTCGGCGTTATCGGTAAAGGTGATGCAATCCATGGGGCAGATGTCCACGCAGGCGTCGCATTCGATGCACAGGTTCTCGGTGAACACCGTTTGCACATCGCAGTTCAAGCAGCGCTGCGCCTCCTTGAGGCCGAGCCGTGCATCGAAGCCGAGTTCGACTTCGATCTTGATGTTATCGAGCGCTTTGCGCTTGTTGGCGTGGGGCACGATGAACCGTTTGGAAGCGTCGTGCTCGGCGTCGTAGCTCCACTGATGCACGCCCATCTTCTGACTGATGAGGTTGACGCCTTCGGGCGGACGGTCCTTTTTCAAGTCCTTGCCTTGGCAGAGCAAGTGAATGGAGATCGCCGCTTTGTGCGCGTGGGCGGAAGCCCAGATGATGTTCTCCGGGCCGAACGCCGAATCGCCGCCGAAAAACACTTTCGGATGCGTGGATTGCAGCGTGTCTTCGTCGAGCACCGGGCAATCCCACTTGTCGAACTTCAAGCCGATGTCGCGCTCGATCCACGGGCAGTGGTTCTCTTGGCCAATGGCCATCAATACGTGGTCGCACTCCATGTACACGTCCGGCTCGCCGCTCGGGACGTAGCGCAGCCGGCCGCTGCCATTGTCCACCGGCTTGACGCACTCGAAGACGATGCCCTTGAGCTTGCCGTTTTCGTGAATGAACTCCTTGGGCGGCCGGTTGTTGACGATGGGGATGCCCTCGCTCATGGCATCCTCCTTCTCCCACTCCGACGCTTTCATCACCTCGAACGCCGAGCGCACCACCACGGTGACGCTGTCCGCGCCCAAGCGCTTGGACGTGCGGCAGCAATCCATGGCGGTGTTGCCGCCACCCATGACGATCACCTTGCCGGAGATGGAATGGGTGTGACCGAAGGCGACGCTGCCGAGCCAGTCGATGCCGATGGAGATGTGTTCGTCCACTTCCCTGCGCCCGGGCAGGTCCAAATCCCTACCGCGCGGGGCGCCGGTGCCGACGAAGTAGGCGTCGTAATCCAACTCGAGCATTTCCTTCATGCTCGTGATCTCGTGGCCATAGTGGGCGTTGACGCCCATGTCCACGATCAAGTCCACTTCTTCTTCGAGTACGTCCGCTGGCAGGCGGAAGGCGGGAATCTGACTGCGCATCATGCCGCCGCCGGCCGGGTCTCGGTCGAACATGTCGATCTCATAGCCGAAGGGCAGCAAGTCCCGCGCCACCGCCAAAGACGCCGGTCCCGCACCCATCAAGCAGATGCGCTTGCCGTTCTTTCGCTTCGGCACGTGCGGCATGAAGGCGGAGATGTCGCCTTTGTGATCCGCCGCGACGCGCTTCAAACGGCAAATGGCGACGGGTTTCTCTTCCGTTCGCACCCGCCGGCAAGCCGGTTCGCAAGGCCGGTCGCAGGTGCGCCCCAAAATGCCTGGGAAGACGTTGGAGTCCCAGTTCAGCATGTACGCTTCGGTGTAGCGTTCCTCGGCGATGAGGCGGATGTAGTCCGGCACGGGCGTGTGGGCGGGGCAGGCCCACTGACAATCCACCACTTTGTGGAAGTAGTTCGGGTCGGCGATGTTGGTGGCTTTCATGCGGTGTGATCCGGCGCTTGCGTTGGCGCCAAGGCGGCGACCTCTTGGTTCATCGGTTCCCCCGAATGCCGCGAATGTCGGCGGGCAATCCGTTGCGGCATAAGTCGAGCATTCTACGGGTGGCGGGGGTTGCCGTGCAATACGAGCGCAGGCCAACTCGCGCCTAGTCTTGCCACCCGTGGCCAATGCACTGGGCCACTGCCGCCCGCCACGCCGCGGCGACTGTTCGCGTTCAGAGCCTTAAGCGACTATGTGGGCGTGTGGGCGTATGTGCGCGACGCAGTCGTCGTGCGGCCGTAGCGGCCCTCAGGCAGCCAGCGCTTTGCCACGGGCGAGAAGCTCGGCGGCAACGGCACTAAGCTCGTCGGCGTTGCAGCCGCTGGCGAGGTGACCCGCTCGCGCCTTCCTCAACAACGCCGGCATGTCATGTTCGATCCGTCCGCACGCCCACGCCAGCGGATCGCCCACCGCGGCCGTGTCGATGCGCACCATAGGCTGATCGATGTAGGAGAACCCGTAGTGGTAGTGCGGCGTCTTATCGAAACAATCGAAGCGGAGGATCTCCTCGTCCGCGCCATCGACTTTGCCGAAAACATGCACGCTCGGCCCCTGCTCGCCGCCGACCCGACGGTACTCGACGGCGAATGAAAGCTCACCGGCCGTCAGTACGTTCAGCGCAGCCCGATCCGCCGCCTGACCCCTAAACCCGCGTTGTTCCGTCATTGTGAATCTCCACCCGAAGCGCGAAGCGACCGCTTTGTCGCCCAAGATTCGCTAACGCCACGAAAGCCGTCGCCGTTCGGCGCCGCCTTTCGCCCCAGCCCAAACCGCCCTATCACTCCGTCGGACTTTGCGGCTGACGCTACCAGGTCCGACAGACCGCTAGCGCGAATCTTCCGCCGAGGCGACGCGATCGCTTGCCGCCGACCGGCGGATAATCCGTTGACCTTCCTTAAGGGCGCACCATAACACAGCGCGCTATCGGCTCGACGCTATTCGCTTGCCGTACTCCTCGTATGCGGCATCGGAAACCATCACATGCTGAGCCGCAACCGATAAGTCCCGATAGACGCGCTGCAGCACATGCGTCTCATGCACCGCTGCGGCACCGGCTTGACGGAACGCCCAAGCGCCGATCACGAGGCTCCGCTCGACAGCATGGGCGCAGACCGCCTTGAGCTTCGTCGCAGCCGGCGCGATGCCAGCGCCACCCTCGCCGTAGGCGCGCCACAAGTCGCCGGCGCTGTCGCGCACGCCGGCGAGAAGCGCCGCCCATTGCGCTTCGCGCTTGCCCAGCCCGAGTTGGAAAGACTGTTTGCTGGCCACCGATGCCGAGTCCATCAAGCGACGTTTGGTTGCGGCCAGACGCACGACTTCGTCGAGGGCGCGGCGTGCGCCGCCAAGGGAAACGGACGCATGCTCGATCGGCAAGCGCGTGCCCGCATTGGCGCCTTGGAAGCTGCCGCGTGGCGCCGGCTCACGGATGACGCGGCGTGCGGGAACCAGCACGTCCGCCACCGAGTAACTGCTGCTGCCGGTGCCGCACAAGCCCGCGACGTGCCAGTCGTCGTACACTTTCACGTCGCTGACAGGGATCACCAACGAGACGCCTCGCGCCGGCCGTATTGGCTCCCCGCCTTGAGCGACCAAGCAATTGGCGACGATCCAATCGGCGTGGTGGATGCCGCTGCCGAATCCCCACCGCCCGGTGACCCTGTAGCCGGCGTCAACCGGCTCCGCCAATCCAGCGGCCTTGAGCGATCCCGCGGCAATCGGCAGACGGCCGCCATCAAACACCTCGGCGAATCCCTCGTCCGGCAGACCGCAGGCCATCACGCCGGTGACGGTCGTGCCGATCATCAGCGTCCAGCAAGCCGACATGTCCGCCCGGGCGACTGCCACCAAGACATCCACTTGGGTGACCAGGTCCGCATCCAGTCCGCCAGCCTCCACCGGCCCCCAAAGTCCGAACAGACCGACCTCGTGGAGGGCGTCCAACGCCTCTGCGCACAACGTGCGGCGCCGCTCGGATTCGGCGGCGGTGCGATCTAGGATCGGCGCGATCTTGGCGACCTTCGCCAGCAGTTCCTCGCGGCTGTTCGACCCGCCGCCCATATCGCACCCCTCGTCCGCCTTGGGTGCGGCGATCTTCGCACACGCGAGAAAGTTGGATCGCGCGCCCTTGCCTCGCGTGGCGGGGACGCCGTCTAAGTCGGCGCCAACTTTAGGCGGAGTACGCAAGCGCCCTGCCGCCGACAGGTGCGCGCACAGGGAACACCTTCGAAGTCAGCGCTAACTAGCGGTTCACCTGCATTGATCTTCTTGCTCATTCGCTGAATTGCCTCGGCCTCCTCACGGCTCATTTTCTGCTTGATCGGACGCAGCTCCTTACTCTCGTTGAGGAATGCCTCGACATCACTCAGTTCGTAACCCGCGAGACATTCAGCCAGTGCCCGGAACCCGTCCGGGTCAGAGTTTTCATATAGTTTGAACTCGTACAGTTTGGTTTGGGCGACTTCGGTTGTATGACAGCCGCCGACTAACAAGGCTGCTACCAGTAGTATGGGTTTCGCCATCGATTTCACTTTTTTCATTTGTCTCTCGTTGTAGAGAACCTTTCAAGTGTCTCTCGTTGTAGAGAACCTCTCAAGTTCCGACACAGGTGCTGTGCTGGGAGCTGTGCTCGGAGTGTGTCGACCGGTCTCTAAACGGGCATCCAGGACTTAGCGACTCGCACCGACACAATCAACCACAAAACACCTATGGTGTTTTCGGTTGCCGGGGCGGGTTCTCGGGTTTCGGCGCTAGACGGGGTAAGACCGCGACCGAACGCTTCTTCGACGCCACGGCGGCGGCCTTCAAGGGAACCGCACATCGGGCGCACGGTACCGGGCTTAGTTGACCGGCGACTTCAAACGCCGCACATGCTCGATGCGCTCGCGCAACCGTGTGGCGATGGCTTCATCCGGCGCTCGCTCGGCGGCCCGCTGCAGCTCCGTAACCACCATTTCCGGGGCGTTCAAACCCAGCCAAGCATCGGCGCGCTCGACGTAGAGCCCGTAGGCATCCGGCTCGATCAGCAACTGATAGTCGGATATCTCCAACGCGCGCAAATAGTCCTGCCGACTTTGGACGATCATCCGCACATTGTTCAACATGCGTAGCACGATGTCGCGGGGGGTCGCGATATTGAAGGCGCCGTCTTCGCTGACTTTGTTCTCCTTCAACCACTTGCGGCAGGCTTCCACGGTTGTCGGCGCGACTTGGTAGGGATCCACCAAAAGGTCGTCGACGACGACGAGGAAGTGGCGGGGAAAGTTGACGCCCAACGCCTTGAGGTCGAGTTGCCGGCAGACGCCCATCAACACCACCCCTAGGGAAATGGGGATGCCGCGACGGCTGCGCAGCACGTGATCGAGCACGCTGTTTTCGACTTCGTAATAGCGCTCCGCAGCGCCCTGAAAGCCGTGTTGCGCGAGCGTGGCGACGACGTCCGCCGGTTTTGGCGCCGCCCGTCCCACAGAGGCGGCGAGACGGGCGATTTCTTCCCGCGCCCAATCGACATCGGCCGCCGGCGCGATGATTCGCGCGACGATCAACGCCCCTTCCACCGGATCCTGCCCCTCGGCCATGAAACGACCAAGGGCATCCCTGAGCGACGCGTTCAACGCCCGTCCTCGACGGTGTGCTCGCGAGTCGCGGAAAAGCGAATCCGCGGCGCTCGCTCCTCGGCAAGCGCCAAGTTCGCCCGGGTCGGGGCCAGATAGGCTAGGCAGCCGCCGCCGTCCAACGCCAAACGAGCGTCGTTCTTGCGACGGAACTCGGCCAGTGCCGCCTCATGGCCGCTTATCCACCGCACGGCGACCACATTGGCGGCATCGAAAACGCAGTCGGCGCGGTATTCGTCGTCCAAACGGAAGGCCGCCAAGTCGAATTGCAGCGAGCCCACTGCGCCGATGACCACGTCGTTGCTCAGCAGCGGAAAAAACACCTGCGTCGCGCCTTCCTCGGCAAGTTGCCGCAAGCCCTTGCGCAGTTGCTTCGACTTCAACGGGTCGCGTGCCCGCACCCGGCGGAACAGTTCCGGTGCGAAATTGGGGACGCCGCGAAAGCGCAAGTCTTCTCCTTCGCTGAAGGCGTCCGCGATGCGAATGGAACCGTGATTCGGCAGGCCGATGATGTCGCCCGCATGGGCCGCCTCCGCGCGCACGCGGTCCCCGGCCATGAACGTCACGGCGTCGGCGACCTTGACGGTGCGCCGCAAACGAATGTGGCGCATCCGCATGCCTTGCCGATAGCGGCCGGAGCAAACGCGAAGAAAGGCGATCCGGTCCCGATGGCGGGGATCCATATTCGCTTGAATCTTGAACACGAAGCCGGAGAACGCCTCCTCCCCCGGCTCGACCAACCGATCCGCCGTTTCCCGGCCACCCGGCGACGGCGCGTGATTCACCAAGTGGTCGAGACATTCGCGCACACCGAAATTGCCGAGCGCGGTACCGAAGAACACCGGCGAGCGCAGGCCCGCCAAGAAAGCGCGCTGGTCGAAAGCGTGGCTGGCGCCGCGAACCAACTCCACCTCGCCGACCAAGTCGTCGTAGTCGTCGCCTAGCCAAGCGCGGGCGGCCTCGCTCGACAACCCGTCGATAGCGGCGAAATCGTGAACGCGATCACCAACGCCCGTGCGGTAGAGAATGATGCGATCAAGCGGCAAGTGGTAGATGCCGCGAAAAGAACGGCCGCGACCGATGGGCCAAGTGACCGGCGCACACTCGATCTTGAGGATGTCTTCGATTTCGTCAAGCAGTTCGATGGGGTCGCGGATCTCCCGGTCGAGCTTGTTGATGAAGGTGGTGATTGGCGTGTTGCGCAGACGGCAAACTTCCAACAGCTTGATGGTTCTCGGCTCCACGCCTTTCGAGCCGTCGATGACCATAAGCGCGGAGTCGACGGCGGTGAGCGTGCGGTAGGTATCTTCGGAGAAATCCTCGTGGCCGGGCGTGTCCAAGAGGTTGACGACGCAGCCGGCGTAGTCGAATTGCATCACGGAGGTGGTTACTGAAATGCCGCGTTCCCGCTCCATCGCCATCCAATCCGACGCCGCGTGGCGGTTGGACTTGCGCGCTTTCACCGTGCCGGCAAGTTTGATGGCCTTGCCGAACAACAAGAGCTTCTCCGTCACCGTTGTTTTGCCGGCGTCCGGATGAGAGATGATGGCGAACGTGCGGCGGCGCGCAGCTTCCTTGGCGGCCGTGGCGGCGCCGTTGCGCACCTTGCTATCCGCAAGTGGCGACGTATTCAAGACCATAACGAGTCGAAGTCCACGCGGGAATTATAACGACGCGGGCAGATGAGCGATTTGGACACCGGCGCTACCCGAGCTCGCGAATCAGCCGCCACAGGGCTTGCTTGGCTTTGGGGTCCGGCGCTTCGGGCAGCACATAGACGTGGTCGTCGACTAGAGCGGTTTGCTCCGGCTCGGCAAGCTCTAGAAGAGCAAGCACGCGAGCGCCGGAGAGCAACGTGCGCTCGGCGGCACGCGTTCGATGGCCGAAGAAGGCGCGAAACGCCCGGGCGCCACCGGAGACGGCCGCGCCAGGCTGCGGCCAATCGAACAGCACGTCGCGGCGTTCCGCAACAGCGAAGCCGTTCAGCGCGTGCGCCACGTCGAGCAGATAACGACGGCGCGGCCAAGCGTCCTCGGCAACGGCGACGAACACGCGGCCGTAGTGGAAACAGCGAACGCGGAACGGCTCGCTTGGGAGGTCCGATTCGGCGGCGGCGCGGGCGGTGGGCTGGTCTGCCGGCGCGACTGTGATGTTACCGCGAGGGCGACTGTCCTCATAAGCCTCGGTGGTAGCGCTGCGAGGGCCACTATCCTCATACGCCTCATACGCGGGCGCCGGCGCACGTGCCCGGACGCGGGGGACCGAGGGCGGCTCGGGCGCCGGCGCTTGGCGGACGGGGGCTTCGTCATGCGCACGGGCGACGGCTCGGCGCGGACGCGCCTCTCCCGCTTGCCGCCGCACCCAAACGTCAATGCCAAGCCGGCCAAAGTACGTCGCACGATCAAGCGCCATCGGGCGATTGTAACAACCCGCCCGGTCGCGCTAAGTTGCGACCATTCTCGCAAGGACACCCAACCGCTATGCAGTATTTGACCGACGATGTGCGCATCACTGGCATGGACGAGGTGCGCGCGCCGGCCGAACTCATTGCCGAACTGCCACTTGCAGCGGAGCATTCAACGCTGGTTTTCAACGTGCGCCGACAAACCAGCGAAATCCTCCGGGGGCGGGATCGGCGGCTGCTCGCGATCGTCGGACCGTGTTCGATTCACGACCCCGACGCGGCGCGCGAGTACGCCGCTCGGCTAAAGGAGCGGGCAGCCGCGCTCAGCGACCATCTGCTCGTAGTGATGCGCGTGTACTTCGAGAAGCCGCGCACGACGGTGGGCTGGAAAGGGCTCATCAACGATCCGAACCTCGACGACTCCTTCGACATCAATCTCGGCCTGCACACCGCCCGCGCCCTACTGCGCGACATCGTCGGCCTCGGCCTCGGCACGGGAACGGAGTATTTGGACCCAATCACCCCTCAATACGTCGGCGATCTAGTTTGCTGGGCGGCGATCGGCGCGCGCACCACGGAGAGCCAGATCCACCGCCAACTCGCCTCCGGCCTCTCCTGCCCCACGGGCTTCAAGAACAGCACCGACGGCGACATCCAAGTAGCCGCCGACGCCGTGAAATCGGCCCTGCACTCGCACATCTTCCTGTCCGTCACCAAGGCCGGCCACTCGGCGATCTTCTCCACCGCCGGCAACGACGACTGCCACATCATCCTGCGTGGCGGCGGCGGCAAGACCAACTTCGACAATCCGTCCGTCCATTACGCGAGCCGCATCTTGGAACAAGGCGGCCTCAACGGCCGGCTGATGGTGGACTTGAGCCACGCCAACAGCCAAAAGGACCACAACCGCCAGCTCGCCGTATGCGCCGACGTCGCCGAGCAAGTCGCCACCGGCGAAGACAAGATCATGGGCGTGATGATCGAGAGCAATCTCATCGCCGGTCGCCAGAACCTAGGCGGCGATCTCGTCTACGGTCAAAGCGTTACCGACGCCTGCATCGGCTGGGACGAAACGGTGGCGTGCTTGGACGAACTAGCGGCGGCGGTGGGCAAGCGCAACGGCTAGCGGCCGACTTGCGGGTGCGGATTGGAGACCGCACCGCGCACGGCGGTCTCGCGGTAACGCCAAACGGCGACGGACGCGACGGAGCGGTTGCCAAGACTCTCAGCCGACCGTCTCTGTTGGCGGTTGATCCCGTTTTGGCGCCGCGCCACCAATGAAGCCCCGAAACAACACTTCGATTCTCGTCATGCGCTCGCGCAGATCACCGACCTTGCTCCGCAGGTCACCCATGTCTCGATGCATCTCGCTCCGCAGGCCGTCGATATCGCGCTGCATTTCGCTTCGCAAGCCTTTCATGTCGCGTTGCATCTCATTTCGCAGACTACTGATGCCACTTTGCATCTCGCTTCGCAGGCTATTGATGTCGTGACGCACCTCGCCACGCAATTCGGTCAACTGCTGGCGAAGGCCACTCATGCCGGCGAGCACCAATCCGCTCAACGTCACCACGACGCCGAGCATCGTCACGCCCACCGCCAACATCGTGATCCATTCCGCACCCATCGACTACTCCTTCGCTGTCGTTGTCCGCCGACCGTAGCACGGCGAATCCGTCGCTACGTCGCGTCGAGACGATTTCGCACACGTCGCGTAGCGAAACACCCGGCATCAATTCGAGGCGTTACCGTCCGCGATTGCCACCTCCGATTCGCGCAACGTTGGCTTGGATGGCCAAACAGTTCGTCTATGTCGCCGGCTTGGCGACTTCCACGTCGGCGGCTCCGCCGCCGGTGAAGTCCCGAAACAGCACTTCGATTCTCGCCATGCGCTCGCGCAGATCACTGACCTTGCTCCGCAGGTCGCCGATCTCGCGATGCATCTCGCTCCGCAAGCCGCCGATGTCGCGTTGCATCTCGCTTCGCAGGCCGTCTATGTCGCGACGCACCTCGCCTCGCAAGGCGCCGATGTCGGCCCGCACCTCGCCGCGCAATTCGGTCAACTGCTGGCGAAGGCCTCTCATGCCGGCGAGCACCAATCCGCTCAACGTCACCACGACGCCGAGCATCGTCACGCCCACCGCCAACATCGTGATCCATTCCGCACCCATCGACTACTCCTTCGCTGTCGTTGTCCGCCGACCGTAGCACGGCGAATCCGTCGCTACGTCGCGTCGAGACGATTTCGCACACGTCGCGTAGCGAAACACCCGGCATCAATTCGAGGCGTTACCGTCCGCGATTGCCACCTCCGATTCGCGCAACGTTGGCTTGGATGGCCAAACAGTTCGTCTATGTCGCCGGCTTGGCGACTTCCACGTCGGCGGCTCCGCCGCCGGTGAAGTCCCGAAACAGCACTTCGATTCTCGCCATGCGCTCGCGCAGATCACTGACCTTGCTCCGCAGGTCGCCGATCTCGCGATGCATCTCGCTCCGCAAGCCGCCGATGTCGCGTTGCATCTCGCTTCGCAGGCCGTCTATGTCGCGACGCACCTCGCCTCGCAAGGCGCCGATGTCGGCCCGCACCTCGCCGCGCAATTCGGTCAACTGCTGGCGAAGGCCTCTCATGCCGGCGAGCACCAATCCGCTCAACGTCACCACGACGCCGAGCATCGTCACGCCCACCGCCAACATCGTGATCCATTCCGCACCCATCGACTACTCCTTCGCTGTCGTTGTCCGCCGACCGTAGCACGGCGAATCCGTCGCTACGTCGCGTCGAGACGATTTCGCACACGTCGCGTAGCGAAACACCCGGCATCAATTCGAGGCGTTACCGTCCGCGATTGCCACCTCCGATTCGCGCAACGTTGGCTTGGATGGCCAAACAGTTCGTCTATGTCGCCGGCTTGGCGACTTCCACGTCGGCGGCTCCGCCGCCGGTGAAGTCCCGAAACAGCACTTCGATTCTCGCCATGCGCTCGCGCAGATCACTGACCTTGCTCCGCAGGTCGCCGATCTCGCGATGCATCTCGCTCCGCAAGCCGCCGATGTCGCGTTGCATCTCGCTTCGCAGGCCGTCTATGTCGCGACGCACCTCGCCTCGCAAGGCGCCGATGTCGGCCCGCACCTCGCCGCGCAATTCGGTCAACTGCTGGCGAAGGCCTCTCATGCCGGCGAGCACCAATCCGCTCAACGTCACCACGACGCCGAGCATCGTCACGCCCACCGCCAACATCGTGATCCATTCCGCACCCATCGACTACTCCTTCGCTGTCGTTGTCCGCCGACCGTAGCACGGCGAATCCGTCGCTACGTCGCGTCGAGACGATTTCGCACACGTCGCGTAGCGAAACACCCGGCATCAATTCGAGGCGTTACCGTCCGCGATTGCCACCTCCGATTCGCGCAACGTTGGCTTGGACCGCCAACCCGAATCGTCTATGTCGACGGCTTCGCGACTTCCACGTCGGCGGCTCCGCGACCGGTGAAGCTCCGAAACAGCACTTCGATTCTCGCCATGCGCTCGCGCAAGTCGCCGACTTCGCTCCGCAAGGCGCCGATGTCGGCCCGCACCTCGCCGCGCAATTCGGTCAACTGCTGGCGAAGGCCACTCATGCCGGCGAGCACCAATCCGC
>CAYGBI010000008.1:46945-72802 GCA_964348085.1 uncultured Pseudomonadales bacterium
CCGCCAACATCGTGATCCATTCCGCACCCATCGACTACTCCTTCGCTGTCGTTGTTTCGCCCGACCGTAGCACGGCGAATCGGTCCTTACGGCGAGTTGAGGCGATTTCGCACACGTCGCATGGTGAAACGCTCACATCCTCTCAAGGCGGCGGGGTCGCCACAAGACTTTGCGCAGGGCAATTCGGTTATCGCTGGCGGCGGCCACTCATGCTGGCGACCGCTTAGTAAGCATATCGGGCCATATGCGACCGAGGAGCGACGACGCCGGGAGATATGCGTGGCCGTTTGAACGCCGCACGACTTCACCGCGAGCTGCTAGGCAGCGGCTCCTGTAACGCTAGGCGACACCCTCAGAGCGCATCAAAGAACGAACGGTCGAGAGTCACCCGTTCGACGGTCTCGGTGACGACGCCCAAGCCCTTTTCCTTGAGCAGCAAGCAGAGATCTTCGCCGTCGATCAGGTCGATCGCCACCGCACCTTCCCGTGCCGCCTCGAGTTTCGCTGCGTTGGTGAAGCGGCCCGTGGTGATGAACAGCCCTTTGTCCGACCGGCCGGCAATGGCGCCGCGGAAATCCCGGATGTCGCCGGGCCCCACCGTCCCGGCGTAACGCTTGGACTGAAAACTGACGTGGAACGACAGTAGGTTCACCCGAAGCACGCCCCTCCCGTCGATCCCGCCGTCCCCCGAGCGTCCCGTGACCTCGACCCGCGTGAAGCCGTGCTCCCTAAGCAGCCGCTGGCAGAGCCGCTCAAACGCGGCCGGCTCGATCTCCCGCAACACCCCGAGCAGATCGGCCTGCCAAGAGTCTTCGGTCGAAGCCTCATCTACAGGTTCGTCCGGGTCCTTCGGCTGAGTTCCTGACGTCCGCGAGCTACCACGCCCCTTATAAAGGGCCACCGCCTCGTCCTCCGATCTGATCCGACGGCCCGTCTCGGTGAGTGCCCACACCCCTCGTGCGGAGTTGTCCACAGCGCCGATGCTCCGCAGATATGTACGCGCCCACGCGCATCGGTAACGGAATACCGTCTGCGGGCCGTCCTTGTAGAGGACTTCGAGAACCTCTCTCTCGAGATCCAAGTCCTTCGCGATCTGGTCTTCGAGTTCGCGGTTACGCGCCGAGCCGCCCAGCGCGTTCAGCGCCTTAAGTGTCGGCCACATCAGATCCACATGTCGCGGCATGTCACCTTTACGCTCCACTTTCGTGTTTCCTCTCGCCCTGCAACCCCTCATAGATCACAGTACGGCGTTTCCGCTCCTATACGGACCGGTGACCGACTTGGAACGACAGCACGTTCACCCGCACCACGCCGTCGCCTCTACTAGCGTGAAGTCGTGCTCCTGAGCAGCCGCTCAAACTCGGTCGGCTCGATCCCCAGCAGCACCTTGAGCAGGCTGGCCAGCCAAGAGAAGGGTTCGAGGATGCGTCTTGCCAGAGTTGTTTTCGACCGGTAAGCGATCAAGCCGGCTAATTCGGTCAATACGGAAGTCACCGTACGTCCGGTCTTCGGACAGCGGTCACGAGGGCGCTTGGGCGCGCGCCAACAATTGGCTCAGTTTATACGTCGCGCTGATCGCCCAGTCATCCGGCTTCCGCCTGAACGGTTTGCGAACGTAGCGCGGCTCACCGGCCTTGCCGTTCGCCACCACGACGATAGCGAGGATGAAGGCATCCGGCTTATCGACCGCGGCCCCGATCTCGTTGCGCGTGACCGTCACCGTATCGGCGCCTTCAACGCGGCCCTTGACCTCGATGCGGCGCCAGCGACCCGTGCCGTTCTCGCGGGACTTGATGTCGTAGCCGATGCCACGCTCATCGCTCACGTCCTTGGGGCGGTGGCCGAGCTTACACTCGGCCGCCATCACTGCCTCCATCGCCGCCTTCTCAACGGCGCGGCGTTCCTCGGGCGTGGCTCCGCCATAAACCCCGAGCGCCTGTTCAACCTCCTGCATGAGCTTGTCGGCTTCGTCCGGGTTCTCTTCCTCATACTCCGGTCCCATCCCTTTCCACAGATCCTCTAGCTCGGCCGCAGTTAGCTTCTTATCGTTACCGCTTTCCTTCCGTATAGCGCCCTCTCGCGTCAGCAGGTCCTCCAGCTCGCCCTCCGATTTGATCCAATCGCCCCTCTCGGTGAGCGCCCACTCCGCCGGCTTCATGTCGCGACGTGACTCGCTGTTGACCACCGCGCCGTTTTTGTGCAGATGTGTCCGCGCCCACCCGCATCTGTTTTTATAAACCGGTTGATTTCTTTTGCTTTTGCCGCAGATCTTGCGGTCCTCTTCCGTTAGGTCTAAGTACGTCGCGACCAACTCGTCGATCTCTCCGGTATGCGCCCGGCCACCCAGCGCGAGCAACGCCCGAAGTGTCGCCCAAACCCAGATCGAATCGTGTCGATTCGGCATGTTCGTCCTACGTGCCACTCGTTTTTTCTCCTCGCCCCTCCGATCCTCGCGACGCTACAACATGGCCGTTTCCTGCTCAACAGCGAATGCGCTTCTCACCTGCCACGGCCGCCGGATCCCCCTTCGACGTACCGATGACGAACGATGCCATGAGGTCAACTTCGCTGCCGATGAGTGGCCCAGTTGCCATTTTCGGCTGTGGCGCGACGGCTCCAGCCCTGCGGCGCAATAAGGCGATGTCACACACCTCGCACCGCGACGCGCCCACATCAACTCAAGGCCGCGGTCACGAGTCGGCGCACTTGCGCAATAATCGCCCCTTCAACCGCCCCGTCGTAACGGCGCACGCGCGGCGTATGCAAGTGGCCGAGCGGGAAGCGACACCCGAGGCGCTTGTGTAACAGCAGACTGCGGTAGGCGACTTCGTTGGATAGGTAACCGCCGGAAGACCCTTGCACGGCGGTTTGATGCTCAAGTTCGGCCAAGGAGTTCGCCGTGAATACACCGCGCTCCAGAGTTCGCACACGACGATTGTCCCGCACTTGCCAGCGGCCCGGCACTGCGGTCAGCGCCGCAACCGGTAGCGAGAACTCCAAGAACTCAGGGCCGACGACACCGTGCGGCGCCTTTGGGGTGGCGGGTGTCGCGCCGGTGAGCGCGTTCTGGTTGTCGGGCGTCTCCGCGGAGCGCCTCAAGCCGGGAAACCGCTCTAGGTCGAAGTGGTTGCGACCCATGCTGACGGTGAGCGCGAGCGCCAAGCCGCTCTCGAAGTAGCGGGTCATCACTCGCTCTACCACGCCTTTGTCGAAGTCGGCAAACCGCACCGGCAGTATGGCGGTGCGCACTCGGTGGCCAGCGATGGTGGTGCCATCCAACGCCAGCGCGACCAATCCAGAGGGGTTGCTCTGATCGATATTGGCGTCCAAGTGAAACGGATCGAAGCCCGTGACCAGCACCCCACGCCCGTCGCTCGGAAGGGTTGTGCCATAGCCCCGCGACTGTCGCTCGGCTGCGACGGTAGGCATACCCCGTTCGCGTAGCGAACGCAGCAGCTTCAAGCGGGCCCAATACAGCGGGCGATCATCGAGGTTGCCGGACTGCACGTCCGCCGCCGCCCGTTGCCACAATCTCGACGCGGCATCGGGCAAGTAGAGAACATCGTCATAGCGCCTCGTCAGCGGCCCTAGGGTAGCTTCGGCGCGCTCAAGTCGCGCGTTCTCAGCGTCCGTCACGACAAGTCACTTAGTCGCCTGCCGCCAGTGGCATCGATAGGCCCGGACGGACGGCCCGCCTTGCGGTGTCGGCGGAATGAAGCCGGGCCCGGATGGGGCCCGGAGATGCTTGGCATGTCGCGACGGGAATATCACCACGCCTGCTCTTCAATGAGGATGCCAAGCTGTGAGAAAAATGTTTGTAGGAGTTGTAATATTCGGTTATTCAATTGTGGATTGACTCCTTACGCCCTCGCCCATATAGTTTGCCTCAACAACCGTCGCAGACCCGACACTCAATGATCCGTTTTACCCTATCGCGCCACAGCGAAGCCACAGTCACATTCAGCGAATCTGTCACTGTGGTCACAGAGTCGCTCCATAGTTCATGGCCAAGCGAAAACGCCCCTGCCACCCCGAGCGGCCGGCGGCGGAACATGCCTTCCGTACCTCACCCAACTAGGAAAAGGAAATGACCCAGCTCACATTCGAAAGGCTCCATGATGCCGTCGCCGGCGACGCGGTGGCGCTTCGATCCCGCCTGCCCCTGCACCCCGCCGGCGGCGAGGGGGACAAGGTTTTCCCACCATCCTACGCGGTCGACAGTCGCACCGAGCATAAGTACGTCGTGGAGAACCGGCAGGTCGGCACCAGCGACCGGGTATCCACTACCGTGCTGCTCGACTCCGTCGCTTCGCAGGCGAACCGCGCGGAACTTGCGCTGCTTGACGGATGGGAGCGGGGCGAGCTGGTTTTCCCCGTGCCGTATGTCGATTTCTCCGACGACGACGGTGCGACGGACTACGAAAAGCTGACGGTGCTGGAGGCGCCTCACCGGCTTGCGGACGCGATCTTTCGCGACAGTCTGCTCGACAACACGCTGTTTCGCTTATCGGACGTTGGCCGCGCGATCACCGACGCCACGCCGCGCGACGCCACCAGCTTATTCCGCTACTCCCCGACATCCCTGTTGTTCGGCATGTGGGACTCGACCGGTCCGAAAGGCGGTTTGGGGTCGAAGTTCCAGCGGGCTTACGTGTCGGAGATCGTGGGCTATGACGCTGCAGTCGGAAAGAAGGTCGGCAGCCGCATCGATCCGTTGCAGATCGAGAAGGTCGCGCCCGATGATCGTCTGTACAACAGCGAGAACAAGGACGAGGTGTGGACGGTCGACCGGGATCGGGCCGAGAAGGACAAGAAGGGAGCTCCGGTATACGCCGCGCGCGCCGGCGTAAGCGGCGAAGCCGGACAACCGTCGAAAATCAACCACGGCAACATCGTCCCCTCCATAGATGACCAAGCCGGCGGCGTGACCATCTCAAGCGCCCTACAAACCACGGTCGTCTCCTTTGCCGCCCTTCGCCGCCTGCGCTGCAAGGGCCACTCCCGTGCGGCGGAGACCGCCATGCACACCGCGGTCGCGGCCCTCGGCGTGGCCGCCATCGCCTACCAGCATGAGATGGACTTCGACCTCCGTTCGCGCTGCCTGCTGCTGCCGGCGCATTCGCCAAGACTGGAACTGCTGCGCCGCGATGGTTCTTCGGCAGAGGTGGTGGAGGTGGATCGCGCCTCCTCCGCCGAGATTCTCCGGCAAGCGGCGGAGCACGCCCAAGCGGCCGGGATTGGCTGGATGGCTGAAGAGATCCGTCTCGCGCCCGCGCCGAAGCTGCTGGAACTGATTCGCCGCAGCCGCAAGGTGGCTGCAAGCGAGCAAGCGGGGTAAACGGTGGCCAACGCCAACGCCAACCCCTTCGGTATCGAGGTCAACTTCTTGACCGGCCGATTCGTGGCGACCTCCCACAACGACCGGCGACAATTCGAGTGGCCGCCTCACCCGGCGCGGTTATTCTCGGCGCTGGTTGCCACATGGGCCGATGCCGACGAGCCGGATCAATCAGAGCGCTCCGCCTTGGAGTGGCTCGAGTCGCTGCCACCGCCGGGGATCGCCGCCTCCCCGGCGGTGCCTCGCCGGGTGGTCTCGCACTTCGTTCCGGTCAACGACGCATCCGTTATCTCCCGGAGCTGGTACGAGAGACGGGCGGCGGATGTCACCCAACTGTCCGTTCAGCATGACACCGAGATGGCCGCTGCGGGCGGCGAGACGACAAGCAAGGTGGCGCGGATAGGGCGTAGACTCGCTACGGCGCGGAATGTCGAAGCCCAAGTCGCACGCACCGGCAGTGCGAACCCTTCTTCCGCGCAAGCGATGTTGCCGGAGGGGCGCAGAAAGCAAGAGAGGTTCTTTCCTTCCGTCACTCCCGAAGATGCCCGGGTGAGCTTTCTCTGGGGTGTCCCGGCGCCCGACGGCCTAGCCGATACGCTTGATCGGCTGCTACGGCGGGTCACTCGACTGGGTCACTCGTCATCGCTCGTTTCGTGCCGGGCGATCACCGATCCCCGCCACGCCGCGTTCAAGAGCGACGATGTAGGTGGCAGCGACCACCTGCGCGGCATCCGGCGGGGGCAACTCGCTGAGTTGGAACGGCAGTTCTCACGTCATGGCGGTTCCAGACCGCACTCGCTGCCGCACACGGATGTTCGGTATCGATCCGTCGCGGCCGACGGGGAGGCTTCGGAAGAGGTATGTCGGCCCAACACCATCGGCGAGTGGATCGTATTCGAGTTCATGCCCGGTAGCCGATCCTTTCCCGCAACGAGGGCGGTGGAGTTGTCGACCGCGACGCGGGCGGCGGTATTCCATCACGCGGAGGATCCAATCCCCGAGCAACTCAGCGGCCACTCGGCGGACGGCAGGCCGACCCAAGCGCCGCACGCGGCCTTCCTTCCCCTGCCCTATGTCGGTTTTGAACATGCCGACGGGCGGCTGCTCGGCATGGCGGTTTGTATGCCGAATGTCGCCGATGACGACGCCCGCCGAGCCCTCCATCGTGCCCTCGGCAACTGGGAGAGGGCAGCCGCACGGGGCGGCGCTGACGCGCTGGACGTAACCCTAGGCGTCCAAGGCGTGCTCCGCCTTCGCCGGCCAAGGGGACCAGCCACCACGATTTCCCTACGTCCACGTGTCTGGAGTAGACCTTCTCGTCGATGGGTGTCCGCAACCCCCATCGCGCTGCCTAGGCATCCAGGTCGGCTCAGCGGCGGTACTGCCGCGGCCCGCGCCAAGGCATGGGCCGCCGCCGAGTCGTCCTTGCGGCTAGCGTGCGAGCATGTCGGACTGCCCCGGCCAACCTCCGTCGAGGTCTCCCTAAGCCCGTTTCTCAAAGGCGCCCGGCCAGCGGGCCGCTTCCCGGCATTTCGTCAGCGTGGACCAGCGGGCCAGCCGGTTCGTCGCCAGCTTCTTCATGCCTCGTTGACCTTCGACCAACCCGTCGCGGGTCCGTTGATGCTCGGCACCGGGCGGTTTCTCGGCTTGGGTCTGATGCGCCCAGCACCGCTGGCTAAACCAGAAGAGGCCATCCGGGGCAGTACCAATGAATAGACCGGACGAGACTAAGGGGTCGCGTGAGGATGACGGGCTGACTTCCCGGGACTTCGCTGCATTCTTCAGGGATGTTCACGGTCACGACCCGTTCCCTTGGCAGGAACGGCTGACGGCGCAGGTACTCGCCGAGCGCAGTTGGCCGAAAGTCATCGACCTCCCTACTGGAACCGGCAAGACCGCGGTGCTGGACACCGCTGTTTTTGCCATGGCCGTGCATCCGGCGTCGTCTCCCCGGCGGGTGGTGTTCGTCATTGACCGGCGCATCGTCGTCGACCAAGTATGCGAACGGGCGGAACGGATACGGAAGCGTCTGGTGGCGGCGGCTACCCCCGTCCTGAAGCGGGTGCGGGACCGCCTAGCGAGCCTCGGGGACGGCGATCCGTTGGGTGTTGCCGTGCTCCGCGGCGGCATTCCCATCGACGCAGAGTGGACGCAGCGCCCGGATCAGCCTTGGGTAGTGGTCTCCACGGTCGACCAGTTCGGTTCTCGCCTGCTGTTCCGAGGTTACGGCGTCAGCTCTCGGATGCGGCCAATTCATGCCGGACTGGCCGGCAACGACTGCCTAGTGATTCTGGATGAAGTACACCTGAGCGTGCCTTTCGCGGAGACCCTTACCCAAGTCGCCGCACTGGCGCCCGGCCCGCTGCCGCGGCGATTCGCCACCGTCGAGATGTCGGCCACCCCGAGCGACAAGACGGCTGCCCGCTTCACGTTGGATCCGGAGTCGGATTTGGCCGGGTGCGAGGAGTTGCGCCGCCGAGTGGAAGCGGAGAAGAGAGCGGAGCTCGTGCCGGTGCGGGATCACAAAGCAGTGCCCGGCGCCGTTCAGAAGATCGTCAGATCGATCAATAACGCCGTACGGAAGAACGAATCCGAGATCCGCAGCATCGGGGTAGTCGTGAATCGGGTGCGCACGGCTCGGGAAACCCATGACGTGCTCGCGAACGCCGGCTATTCGACGCATCTGATTACCGGACGCATGCGCCCCTTGGACCGGATCGACGCCTTGGATCGGATCGGTCCTGTTGTCGATCCCGACGGTGGCGAGGGGAGTGACCAACTTACCGTCGTAGTCGCAACCCAAGCCATAGAGGTCGGTGCGGACTTCAGCTTTGACGCGCTCATCACGGAGTGCGCGGCAGTAGACAGCCTTAGGCAGAGATTCGGCCGCTTGGACCGTCGCGGCGCCTTTTCCGCGCGCACCGGCGGTCCGGCCAAAGCGTGGATCATCGGCCCCAGATCGGTCGTCGGGTCCAAGACGCCGGACCCAATCTACGGCGATGCGGCGAAGGTGACGTGGAACGAACTCCAACACCGCGCTCAAGAGGGGTCTCTGGACATCGGCGCCACGTCGCTACGCGACTTTCCAGAGGCCGCCGTCGCCCCGCGAACGAACGCCCCGCTCCTCCTTGGCACACACATGGACGCGTGGGTACAGACCGGCCCCGAACCTCTCGTACAGCCATCCGTCGCATGGTTTCTGCACGGGATCGATCAGGATGGGCCCGCGGAGGTCTCGATCCTCTGGCGTCGGGATCGGTCCACGGAAGTGTTGCGTCTCGTGCCTCCCAGACAAGCCGAGTTCATCCAGATCCCCATCGCCGCCGCGAAGTCTTGGCTCGCTGGGGAAGAGTCGCCGGACATCGCCGATGTCCTCCAAGTGGCCTACCCGTCCGAAGGGGCTTCTTCCCCGGAGGGGCCGCAGACGAGCGACTGGATCCGGTGGGCGGGATTTGGCGATGGCGCGGAGAAGGACGTCAAAGTCAAAGACATTCGTCCCGGGGACGTGCTCGTCGTCGATCCGGCACGAGGCGGTCTGGCCGCGGGCACTTGGGACCCATCCTCGCGGGCGTGCGTATCGGACCTCGGCGACGCCGCACAGATCGAATATGGACGGAAAGCGACGCTTCGCCTCGATTCGAAACTGCCTTATGTGGACTGCTCTCGGCCGAAGCCGCACGATGACGCAGAAGCGGATATCACCAGTTCGGAGCGCATCGCGAACTGGCTGGAGGATCGCGGCGCAGAGTCAGGCCAACTATCCGACGAGTGGATGCGGAAGACCATTGAGAAACTCCGCGCCGGTTACGAAGCAATTGCGGTCGGCACGGACGACGACGAACCGGGGCGCGGCTACTACATCTTGACCGAGTGCCACCCGACAACGAAGAAACCCGTGGTGGATGCTTCCACCATGGACGGGTCGGACGAAACCGGTTCGCTCACCGGCACTGGCGCGTCGTTGCGCCGACATCTCGACGGCGTCGGGTCGCGCGCCGGCCAGACCGCCGAGCGGTTGGGGATGGCAGCCGAGGTCGTGTCGGACCTGCGCTTCGCCGGCCGGCTCCACGACCTAGGCAAAGTGGACCCTCGTTTCCAGATGCAATTGGTCGGAGGCGATCCGGTAGAACTGGAGATGCGACGTGACGAGCCGCTCGCGAAGTCGTTGCCGGGGGTGCGCAGAGTCCAGCGCTATCCGAGGGGAATGCGGCACGAGGTGGCGAGCGTCGCCATGATTGAGTCGAACCGCGACGTTCTCGGTGCCACCCACGACAGAGACCTAGTGCTCCATCTTGTCGGCAGCCACCACGGTTGGGGGCGACCGTTGCCGCCGATCATCGACGATGCGAAGAACCCGCAGACGCTTTCGTACGCAGTGGACGGGCATCTGCTGGAGACCCATTCCGACTTGACCGATAGCACGCTCGCCCTCGACATGGCCGACCGCTTCTGGCGCTTGGTTGCGCGTTACGGTTACTACGGACTGGCTTGGCTTGAAGCCGTTTTGCGGCTGGCCGATCACCAACAAAGCAGGGCGGAGGCCGAACAAGAGTGACAGGCACCCATCTCTCTGGCTTGGAGGGTACGAACCCGTTGGGCTTCCTCGCGGCGCTTGGCGTGCAGGTCGCTTTCATCACGGAGGACGAACGGCCCTGTCTTTGGTGGAGCGACGACATCACGCCGCACGCGGTAGTGGATGAGACGTTCACCACTGATCGAATTGCGGATGCCGCCTTGGCCACGTTTGAACGCTGGCGAAGCGGCCCGGCCGCCAATCCCCGCCGTGCAGACGGTTCGGCGATGCCGAGGGGCGACGACCTTAAGCTGAAGGCAGAGCACATTCGCACCTATCTGGAGCTCGCGGGCGAGCCAGCCGTTGGCGGCAGCTTCGCCTCCGCGCTAGTGGCGGAAGGAAGCCTAGACAACAAGGGGGACGCGAAACCCACCGACTTCTATTTCACCGCGGGGCAACAGAAGTTCCTCGACACGGCTCGCAAGATCCTGAACGCTGCCTCGCACACCGAGGTCTTGACGGCGCTCGAAGGTCCATGGCGCTACGAGAGCGACGTCCCCTCTCTTGGCTGGGACGTCACCGACGACAGAACATACGCATTGAGAGCCAACAACCCTAGCTCGGAGAAAAAGCTCACGAATCCTGGCGCCGAAGCGTTGGCGCTGCTAGGCCTGAGCCTGTACCCGGCCTTCGCAGACAAAGGTCGCACGGCTACCCCAGGATGTACGGGTAAATGGAAGGCGGGGGCGTACTCTTGGCCGCTCTGGCGGCGGCCGGCCACGCCGCTTGCCGTCAAGTCGCTTCTAGCGCAGGCGTACGACCATCCAAGGGCCTCGGGTCGCGACCGCTACTACCGTGCTTGGGGCGTGTCCAACATCCTGCGGTCGCCGATTCGGCGAACCGACCAAGGAGGGTACGGTACTTTCGGTCCGTCAGAGGTCGTGTGGTAGCGGGGAACTACGAGGTCTAGCTAGTGCAACGGGGCGGTTCCCCCCTCCGGCACCGCCCTCGCCCCGCACCACGAAAGCCATTGCCACTCGGCGCTGCCTTCCACCGTAACGCCACCCTACACATAAGTCGGACTTCGCGGCTAACGTCGCGAAGTCCGATAAGCCACTAGCCATCGTCGGCGGGAAACACGCGCTTTCCCGACGCATCGTCGAATGTCACCTCGAACATCGTCGGCCACAGCTTGCCGGTGATATAGAACCGGTTCGCGTCGGGGTCATAGGCGATCCCGTTCAGCACGTCAGCGCGCATGGCGGCAGCGGCGTCGAGCAAGCCGGTAGCGTCGATCCGGTGCGTGACGGAGCCGTCGTCCGGATCGATGCGCACGAGGAAGTCAGTCTGGAAGACGTTGGCGAACACCGCGCCGTCCACGCACTCCAGTTCGTTCAGGCGGTCAAGCGCTTGCCCATCCATCCGCACCGGCACGGCGCCGATCACCTGGAAAGACCCGCTATCGCGGAAGGTCAGCTGGTGGGAGCCGTCGCTCATCACAAAGCGTCGGCCATCGTGGCAGAGTCCCCAGCCTTCGCCGCGATAGCGCAGCTCGCCCGCGTGCGCCAATTCTTCGATGCCGAACACGAACGCACGCTCGGCGCGCCAGGTCAGCATGATGAGCCGGTCGCCTAGTCGCGCCAGCCCTTCGCCGAAGAACAGGACGGGAATCGGCACCCGGCGCTCCACCGCTCCCGTGGCCGGATCCAACCGTCGCAGTTCCGAGTGTCCTCGCCGGCCGGTACTCTCGTACAGCTTGCCCTGCCACCATACGAGGCCTTGGGTATATGCCGCGGTGTCGTGCGGCAGGGCGCGATGCACCCGTACCGTCAATTGCTCCACGGCGGCCGCCGGCCACAGGCACAGGAACACGGCGAGCGCTTGAAGGTGCTTGCGAACGACGGTCCGGACGCTGAATACTCGCGTTGTCATGACGGATGAAATCGTAGACGTGCTCATCGTCGGCGCCGGCGCGTCCGGCGCAGCGGTGGCGTGGAGCCTAGCGGAAACGCGCATGCGCATCCTCTGCTTGGAACAGGGCGGCTGGATGAATCCGGCGAGCTACCCGAGCACCAACCGTGACTGGGAGATGCGCCAAGCGCGGGAGTTCCAAACCAGCCCCAATTTGCGCGACCGAGCGGCCGACTACCCGATCAACGACGACGACTCGCCGATCGCCATCCTCAACTTCAACGCGGTCGGCGGCAGCACCATTCTCTATTCCGCGCACTTCCCGCGTTTCCACCCCTCGGATTTCCGCGTGCGCTCGCTGGACGGCGTCGCCGACGACTGGCCCATCGACTACCAAACCCTCGAACCGTTCTTCGCCGAGAACGACAACAACATCGGCGTCGCCGGGCTGGCGGGCGACCCTGCGATTCCGGCCCACCAGCCTCCTCTGCCGCCGGTTCCGCTCGGTCGCTTGGGCGAGACGATGGGCCAAGGCTTCAACAAGCTCGGTTGGCACTGGTGGCCGTCCGACAGCGCCATCGCCACGCGATCACACAACGGGCGCGGCCAATGCCTGAATCTCGGCCCGTGCAACTCCGGCTGCGCGCAAGGCGCCAAGAGCAGTGCGGACGTCACGTACTGGCCGATGGCCGAGCGCTCTGGCGTGGAACTGAGGACCCATTGCCGAGTGCGGGAAATCACCGTGGACAGCCGAGACATGGCCACGGGCGTCACCTACTTCGACGCCGACGGCGTGGAACGCCACCAGCGCGCCGAGGTGGTCATCGTCGCCTGCAACGGCGTCGGCACGCCTAGGTTGCTGCTCAACTCCGCCTCGGCGCGGTTTCCCGACGGTCTCGCCAACCGCTCCGGCTTGGTCGGCAGGAACCTGATGCTGCACCCTTGGGGCCACGTCGCCGGCGTCTTCGACGAGTCGCTCGACGCCCACTTCGGCCCGCAAGGCTGCTGCATTCTCAGCCAAGAGTTTTACGAAACCGATCCCTCGCGGGACTTCGTGCGCGGCTACAACATGCAGATCACCCGCGGCGCCGGGCCGGTGGCGACCGCTCGGGGCGGCGTGGCGAGCGGCGCCATTCCTTGGGGCGCGGGCCATCATCAAGCGTTCGAGCGGGTCTACGACCGCACCGTTCACCTCGGCATTTGCTGCGAGGACCTGCCGGAAGAACACAACCGGGTCACGCTCGACGATACGCTCAAGGACGGCCACGGCATTCCAGCACCGAAAATCACCTACACGTTGAGCGACAACAGCCGTCGAATGCTGGACCATGGCTTAGTGCACGGCGCCGAAGCCATGCGCGCCGCCGGTGCTTGCGAGGTGCATCAAACGCCGTCGCCGGCGCGTATGGCCGGCTGGCACCTGTTGGGTACCACGCGCATGGGCGACGACCCGGAGCGCTCGGTGGTGAACGGCTGGGGCCGCAGCCACGACGTGCGCAACCTGTTCATCGTCGACGGCAGCGTGTTCGTCACCTCCGGCGGCGTCAACCCCACCACTACCATTCAAGCGGTGGCGCTCTACATCGCCGACTCGATGAAGAAGAACTTGGCGAATCTGTTCGACTAGACGGGATACCGGAGCGGCTTGAACTAGGCAAAGGCGATGCCACGACAAACGGCCTTTGCGGAGCAGTCGCCTAGGAGTAGCGAGAAGTGACAGAACCCATCATCGGCACCGACGCGCCGCTCAACGAGCACCAGCGCGAGAACTTAAGCCTAGTGCTCGACATGATCGTGCCCGCGAGCGACGACGGACGCAAGCCGAGCGCCCGAGAGGTCGATGTGCTCGGCTACATCCAACGGCACGAAGAGAAGACCCTGCCGACGCTGCGCGCCGAGTTGGATCGTCTCGATGCGGCTGCGGAAGCGGCATTCGCCCGGCCTTTCGCGTCCGTCGAACCGCCTGATCGAATAAAGCTGGTCGACGATATGCGCACCCGTGAGCCGAACTTTCTTCGCGCACTGGCGCTGCAAACGGTCACCTGCTACTACCAAGACGACCGCGTGGTTGGCACCTTGGGCCTCGAAGCCCGGCCCCCCTTCCCCGACGGTTATGCCGTGGCTGCGGGCGACCTCTCGCTGCTGGAACCCGTTCGCGCACGCGGCAAGCGCTATCGCGACGCCTGAGGCGTCGGGGCGCGTCAACCCGAAGGGATGCGTGCGAACTTCTGCAACGAGTGACAGTCGAGGGGCACGAGTCCCCGATTGGCGCCGCCGCTGAACACCACTTCGGCAACGTACAGATCGCCCTTGGAGTCCGACCAGATGCCATGCGGAGCGAAGAAGTTGCCCGGCCGCACCGGATCGGCACCGCCGAAGCGGGTGACGATGTCGCCGTCCAGATCCAACAGCGTCACCCGCGCATGGGGCGTGTGCGGCAAGATCTCCACATCCGGCGAGCGGCCCGCGATCTCGCCCAACTCGGCGACGTAGAGAATGTCGTCATCATCGATGTAGAGATCGTCCGGGCGGGTGACGTGGGTCCACTCCCTGACGTACTCGCCGTTCGGCTTGAACACTTGGATGCGGGAGTTCTCGCGGTCGGCGACGTAGACGGTGTCGTCTGCGTCGACGGCGATAGCATGCGGCAGCCGGAACTCGCCCGGCCCGGTTCCCGGCTCGCCCCACGAGAACTCGTGCTCGCCAGCAGCGGAGAACTTATGCACCCGCGCGTTGCCGTAACCATCGGCCACATAGAGCTCGCCGGTGCTCGACAACGCCACGTTGGTGACGCGGTTGAATGGCCCGCCACCGAATTGCACCGCGGTTTCGCCGGGCACGAAGCCGGTCTCCGCCGGCCGGTCCTTCTCGCCAAGCGTTTGCAGAAGCTCGCCGCTCGGCGTGAAGACGCGCACCGTGTGGTCGAAGTTGTCGGCGGCGTATATGCGGTCGTCCGGGCCGATGTAGATGCCGTGGGGATTGGTGAACACGCCCTCGCCCCAAGCGTCCAGGAAGTTGCCGTCGGCATCGAAGACGATCATGGGATGCTCGCCGCGGTTGAAGGCGTAGACGCGGTCCTTCGAGTCCGTCGCCACCCCGGCGACTTCGACGAAGCTCCAGCCCTCCGGCAGCTTCTCCCAACCTTCAAGAACTTCGTACTCGATTCGCGCCATCGTTTCCTCCCTAGTCCGCAGTATCGATCATACTGCTTGCGTCGCGGAGGTCACCGGCGAATCGTGCGCCCGGGCGTGGTGGTAGGCTTAGGCGACTTTCAACTTGAGGCCACCACCAATGACCGCGAACGGCAAACCCCACTTCGGCGTCACTCTGCCGCAAATCAAACGCCCTTGGGTGGCGGCAGCGCAGGCGGCCCGCGGTTTCGAGGCGCTTGGTTTCGACTCGCTGTGGGTGTGCGATCACCTGTACGGACCGCAGTCGCCGCAATTGCCCATTTTGGAGGCGTGGTCGATGGTGTCCGCGGTGGCCGCCATTACCGAGCGGGTGGAAATCGGCACGCTGGTGACGCCGGCTGGGATGCGCAATCCCGCCCAACTAGGCAAAGTGATCGCCACCGCCGACAACATCGCCGGCGGGCGCGTGATCGCGGGCTTGGGCGGCGGCTGGATGCCGCGCGAGTTCACCGACTTCGGCTTTCCGTTCCTGTCGACGCGGGAGCGGCTGACGCAGCTCGAGGAGACGGTCGAGCTGTTCAAGCGCATGTGGGGTGACGAAGAGGAAGTTAGCTACGCCGGCAACTTCGTCCACGCCGACAACGTCGTCTGTCAACCGAAGCCGCCGCGCAAAGTGCCGATCTTGATCGGCGGCGCCGGCGAAAAGGTGACTCTGAAGCTCGCCGCCCGCGAGGCGGACATCTGGAACAACCTGGCCGGCCAGCAAGCCGTGCTCGATCACAAGATCGACGTGCTCAAACGCCACTGCGACGCTGTCGGACGCGACGCCGACGAGATCGTCGCCAGCCAGCAGTGTTTGGTCACCATCGCCCCGGACGCCGAAAGCGCCGGCCCCATGGCCGACCGGGCGGCAAAGATTTTCGGCGGCCACATGGGCGATCCGAAGGGGCCGCTCGCCATTACCGGCACGCCGGAGCGCTGCGCCGAGCAGATTCAGAAACACATCGACCTCGGCTGCACCATGTTCATCATGGAGTTCTTCGGCAAGGACACAATGGCGCCGGCGCAGTTGTTCGCCGAAGAAGTGGTACCGCAATTCCGTTGATGCGCCGGGCGCTCGCCGCCTGCGTTGTGCTGACGCTGGCGGGGTGCGCCGTCACGTCTGTGTCGAAGCCGTTCGACGGGCCGCTCCAAGTCAGCGCCAACGGCCGTCATCTGACTTGGCACGACGGCACGCCGTTCTACTACGTCGCCGACACGCCATGGCAGTTGCTGGCATCCCTCGACCTGCCGCAAGCCAAGGAGTACATCGACATTCGCGCCGCACAGGGCTTTACCGCCCTGCAGTTGGTGGCTACGCCGTGGTCGTTCGACGATGCCGCGGCGCGCTGGGATTTCGAGGGCGAGCAGGGCCAAGCCCGAACCAATGCCTACGGCGAACCGCCCTTCTTCTCGGCCAACGGCAACGCACCCGAAGACAACGACGATGCGCGCTTCGACCGCCTCAACGACGCCTATTGGCGGCATGTGGATGCGGTACTCGACTATCTGGCGACAAACGGCATGGCGGCGTACTTCATACCTTTGTGGGCCAGCAACTTCAGCCGTCACTTCACGGCCGACGCGCATTACGCCATCGGCAAGACCTTGGGTGCGCGCTATCGCTCCCAGAGCAACTTGATCTGGGTGCTCGGCGGCGACGAGGCCCGCGTAAGCCTCGCCAAGTACCGCCGACTTCTTGCCGGCTTGCGCGACGCCGAAGTGACGCAACTCGTGACGATGCATCCGAGGTCGGGACGTAGCAGCTCGGATCACTTAACCCATGAACTCGACTTTCACTCCGTGCAAGACCGCGGCGATGTGGCCGGCATGGTGCGCCGCATCCGAGCGGATTACCGACGCGCCCCGACGAAGCCGACGTTTCTCGCGGAAACATGGTACGAGCACGATAAGGCTGGCGGCGTGTTCGGCATCCACAAGCCCGGCGACACGCCCGCGTTTCGCGCCCACTATTGGGCAGCGCGCTTGAGCGGCGGCTTCGGCGAAGGCTATGGCGGCTGGACGATTTGGCTCAACCTAAGCCGCTGGCGCGAGGACATTCGCCGCACGGGGGCGCTCGCTATCGCCACGCACATGCGCAACATTCTCGCCAGCGTGGATTGGCACCACCTCGTGCCGGACGACGCACACTTGGCGATCAGCCCCGACCGCGCCGTCCACGTGGCCCGCTCGGACACCAGCAAGTCCGCGGTCGCCTATTTCGAGTCGCCGACACCGGTGACGCTGAACGCGGATTGGTTCGGTGGCGAAGTCTTGCTCAAGTGGTACGACCCGGGGAGCGGCGTAAAGACGAACTCGCAAACGGTCGCGGCCAACGTCACGATACGCCCGCCGCTTGACGGCGACAGCGTGCTCGTCGCCGCTCTGCTAAGCCCGTGAGTCGATAGTCGTAGAAGGACTTAAGCGCCCGGGGCCCGCCCCAAACGCTCTTCGTCAGTCCGCCGTCGCCAAAGCCGGGCTACTTCGTTCTTTAAGCCGCTGCAAGCCACGAGCGTGCGAGGCCTGATTGAAGAACAGCAAGACGCCAGCCGCTGCGGCCAACAACACCCCCATCAACACGAACTCTTCACTAAAGCCCAAGTCATCCGCTATCGGCGCGAACAACCACGCACCGATGCTGCGGCTTAGATTGGCAAGCGACATGTAGATGGCGAACTGCGTCGCCGACACCTTGTTCCAGCAGAGGTTCATGAACAACGCGATGATGGTGACGAAGACAAGCTGACCGCACACCTCCGCCAGCAGCGCCATCGTTACGATAAAGCTCATGTTGTCCCACAGCGTGGGCGCGAGGCCAACGATGAAGTGGCAAGCGGCGGCGGCGCACAAGGCGAACGCTAGAAACCGCTGGGCGCCGGAACGGTCGATGAACGGCCCTACGGCGACGCCGACCAGCCCCGCGAGAATGCCGGCGACGCCGGTGAACTGGGTGTACACCACCGTGGAGATGCCGAGCTCTTGGGTGGCGAAAAACGGAAACACCGTCATCGCGATGCCGTCGCGCACGCGGTTGACGAACTCGACCAAGATCAGCACCAAGCTCATCGGCAACACCAGCGTGCGCACGAGGTCCACCAGCATTTCCGGAACCCGAACGCCGAAGGGCCTCAGCACGACCAGCCGCGTGCTTGCCACATCCTCGCGGGGCGTCGCGTCGCCGGCGGTCCACGGCAATACACGCTCGCCGGAACGCTCCCGCACGATCGCCGCCCAAGAGAAGATCGCCGCCAGCGTCGCCGCGCAAGCGAGCGCCGCGACGGCGAGGCCGAAGCGCGTCAGCAAAATACCGCACAGCGCACCGAACGCCGCGTAGCCGGCCCGCTGACCGAAGGCCATGAACGCGTTGGCGCGGCCACGCTCGTTCAACGGCAATACGTCAATGGCCATGCCGTCCACCGCGACGTCTTGGGTCGCGGCAAATGCGTTGATGACGAAGCCAACGACGATCAAAGGCAATAGCGAGTCGCCGTTCACGTCGCCGCTCAACGCCAACGCGACGAAAGACAGCGTGAGCCCACCTTGGGCGGCGATCACCCACGGGCGGCGAAAACCCATCGCCAAGAACGTGAAACGGTCCATGAACGGACCGGTGACGAGCTTCAGCGCCCACGGCAACGTCACCACGCCGAGGTAAGACGAGACTGCGCCTTCGCTCACCCCTTGCTCGGCCAACCATGCGGGAATGGCGACGGACAACAGGCCGATGGGCACGCCTTGGGCGAAGTAGAACGCGCAGAACGTGCCGAAGCGCAGCCACCGGTGTTGGGTCAGAACGAGCTGCATGGGGGCGAAGCGTACCAGTTCCCGGGTAGGGTTATGCGGCGCTCGGCAGACCGAGGCCGGAATCCGCTCGCTTACGCCGTCGTCCTTACTAGGTTATGCCGCGCCAACAGACACATTGCCCTTTTCGCGTCGCCCGGCCGTGCCCAACCGCCCGTGGTGGACGTCCGCATCGCGCCGAGAACGGCCAAGCGGGGGCCCGGCAAAGCGCGACGAGGGGGCGTATCGGGCCAGATTCGACGGAGGAGCGACGATGCCGGGCGGGATGCACGGCCGTACGAATGCCGCGCGGCCTTTACCACCGGCGGCTAGAACATCGACTTGAGCACGTCCGCCACCGCCAATCCCCGGGCGACATCCCTGTGCTGGCCGGCCGGCGTGTTCCACCAACAAGCCAGCACCGTCTGCGCGAATCCCCAACCCGCGATTCGTTTGGCGTCGAATCCGGTAACGTCGGCGAGTATCGACACTCTGGCGCGCAGGAGGCGTGGCAGGTGCTCGGCGCTGACGCCGTCCAAGCCGTTGCGCAGCATCGCCGCGCACTCGTGCGCGGGATCGCCGACCACGCCCTTGGCATCGATCACCTTCCAGCCCCCTTCCGCAGACAGCACATTGCCGTGGTGCAAATCACCGTGGAGGAGGCGTTCGTCACCTGTCGGGAGTGCCAAAGCGTTGGCAACCCCTTTGGCCCGCTCCACAACCGCCCGCTCACATTCCGGCGACGGCGAACCCAGCGCCTCCGGCACCTCGATGTAGTACATGCCCTCGAACCAAGTCGTCACCCGAGGCAGCGCCACATCCGGCACTCGTCCGCTCAAGGCGGCAATCAATGTGCCAATGACTTCCGTGGCGAACTCGTCGTCGTGCGTCGGCAACGGCTCGCCGGGCCGGAGTTCTTCCATCAAGTACGCGCCAAGCCGTTCGCTGGTGTCGAGCAAGCGAACTACGCTGTTGCCCTGCTGCAAGCGCAACCAAGCCACCTCGCTGGCCAGCGCATCATCGTCCCAAATGAACTTCGCCACCGCCGTGCCCAGACGATCCCGCGGCGCCTTGAGGCGGCCCTTGACCAGATAGTTGAACGAAAGCCCAGCCAGCGGCTGTGGGGCAACGAGGCCCCAGTGCTCCGCGCCAGCGGCCACCAAGCGGGGCAGTCGCCGCAACCAACGCTCGCCAGCCCCGTCGCCGTAGAACACCACGTTGGCGACGAAAACCTCGGGGTAGCGGTGTCCGTTTCTCCTTACCAGTCTGTCTTCGTCGCTCATGCTCTGCTATCTCCCTTCGCTGTCGTCGCGTACGGTTGTCCGGTCCTCCTTACGCATTGTTTGGCCGCATTTGTTTGGTATAACTCGGGATAGTGGGAGAGGCGAGCCGCGTCACCGGGGATTGGCCGCGGCCGCCGCCAATCGGTGGCGGCGCCGGCGGCACGCAAGATCTCTATGCCGCGTGCCACATTCAGGCCGACCGTGGCTACGCCATGCGAATCGTCGCCCGGCGCCAAGTGGATGCCCAGTTCCACCGCCCGTCGCAGCCAAGGCGCCGATACATAGGGTTCTTTCTGGCCTTTCGTCAATGCACGGACATTGAAGTCCAGAATCAGGTCCAATTCCGCGATTCTCGCCAAGTTGCGCAACGCTCGCTCGCGGATCGCGCCAACCTGCCAGCGGGCTTGGTAGTCCGCATCGAACACCCGGATCAGGTCGAAGTGACCGACGACGCTAGGGCGAAACGTATCGATCAACGCCAATTGCCGGTCGAAGTAGGCGCAGTAGAGTTCGACGACGCCACCGGCCCGGGCCAGCGCGCGTGCGTACTCTCGCTCGGAGTAGTCGAACGGCACGTCGCCCACATGGTGCAGCGAGCCCACGATCATATCCGGCGAGAACTCGTCGATCACCGCTTGCACCGCGTGTTCGTAGCCGCGGCAACCTTCGGTTTCAAAGCCCACGTAGATGTCGATTTCCCCGGCCCGGGCGGTTTGCAGCCGCCGCGCCTCGGCGAAATAGCGGCGAAACCGCAAGCGCAGGGCGTCGAGGTCCGGCGCTTCGTCCTCGGGAATGAGGGCGCCGTCCGTCGGCGCCATATGTTCCGTCAGGCAAACCCAGCGAAAGCCGCGGTCGATATACGCTTGGACAACGTCGGCGAGGGTGTCCTCGGCGTGCCCGCAAAACTCGCCGCTGTGCCCGCCGTGAACCGAAACAAAGTCGACCATATGCCTCGCGTTGATTTTCGCATGGCGAAAACGCCGTATAGATGATAGAACAGAGGCCATGGGGAGCGGAAAGTGAGCGACGGCAACCACTACGGCTTCACGCTGCCGGACGAACTGATCCTGCTGCGCGATCAGATTCGTCGCTTCATGCGCGAAGAGGTCAAGCCGGTCGAGGATCGCCTGCCGCACGACGCGACCGGTTGCGCCGCCGAAGATCGGCGGCGTCTGCGCGCCAAGGCCGAAGCGATGGGACTGACGAGGCTGACCGTGCCGGAGGAGTACGGCGGCAATCCGGTAAGCGCCTTGGCAAGGGTGATCATCGCCGAAGAATCGGCCAAGTGCCGGCTCGGCGGCTACGCGCCGGCGCTCGGCGCATTCGGCGGCGGCCCGCCGAACATCATCTGGCACGGCACGCCGGCGCAAATCGAAAAATACGGCGTGCCCTGCGTCACCGGCAACAAACGCGCCTTCGTGGCGATCACCGAACCCACGGGCGGCTCCGACCCGCGCAACAACATCCAAACTCGCGCCACGTTCAAGGACGGCAAGTGGCTACTGAACGGCCGCAAGATGTGGATCACTGCCGCCCTAGGGGCGGACTACGGCATCGTCTTCGCACGCACCAAGGACGGCACCGCCGATGCGCCGCCGGAAATCACCGCGTTCATCGTCGAGCCGAAATTTCCCGGTATCTCCTTCAACGAAATCAAAGTCATCCGCGCCCTTTCGCCGTACGAGATCGTGCTCGAAAACTGCCAAGTACCGGCCGAGAACGTGCTCGGCGCGGTCGGCCGCGGGTTCGGCGTGGCGCAGAATTGGCTGGTGGACGCCCGCATTCCGTACGCCGCCGGCTGCATCGGCATCGCCCAGGAGGCGCTCGATATGGCCTGCGGCTGGGTCAAGCAACGTCCGGCGCGAGGCGGAATGCTGGCGGACAAGCAGGCCATCCAATGGATGATCGCGGACTCCGAAGTGGAACTCCGCGCCGCCCGCCTGTTGATTTACGACGCGGCATCGAAGGTCGACCAAGGCCTACCGGGCAAGGTGGATGCCTCGGTCTGCAAACTCTACGGCACCGAGACCGCCGGTCGGGTGGTGGACCGCGCCATGCAGATGTTCGGCGGCATGGGCATGGCGAAAGAGATGCCGTTGGAGCGTTGGTATCGGGAACTGCGGGTAAAGCGGATCGGCGAAGGGCCGTCGGAGGTGCATCGCGTGGTGGTTGCCCGCGATAAGCTCCGCAACACCGACGGCGGGGTGTATTTCGGGTAGTACGACCGGGTGCTAAGGCGGCTTGGGCTGGGGAAAAGGCGGTGCCGGAAGGCAACGGCTTTTGTGGTGTTACGGAGAGGAGAAGCTAAATGAAAGATTTCGGTGGCAAGTTGGCGGTGATTACGGGTGGCGGTTCCGGGATGGGACGCGCCTTGGCCCGGCAACTCGTGGCAGAAGGCTGCGACGTGGCCACCTGCGACGTAATGGACGACAACTTGGCGGAAACCAAGCGTCTGTGCGAGCAGGAGGCGTCGCAGGGGCGTGTCGTAAGCATCCACCGCTGCGACGTCGCGAACGAAGACGAAGTCAACGAGTTCCGCGACGCCGTGAAGTCGGTTCACGACACCGACCACATCGACCTCTTGTTCAACAACGCAGGCGTGGGCGGCGGCGCCAGCTTCGTGAACGGCGACCGCGAAGAGTGGGAGCGCACCTTCGATATCTGCTGGTTCGGCGTCTACTACTGCGCCCGCGCCTTCATGCCGATGCTGGTGGCGAGCAGCGAAGCGCACATGGTGAACACCAGCAGCGTCAACGGGTTCTGGGCGACGCTCGGTCCCCAAAGCGCCCACTCCTCCTACAGCGCCGCGAAGTTCGCGGTCAAGGGCTTCAGCGAGGCGCTAGTCACGGACTTCGCCAACAACGCGCCGCATGTGAAGGTGTCCGTCGTGATGCCGGGCCACATCGGCACCTCCATCGCCATCAACTCCGGCCTCATCATCCGCGGCGACCAAAACGCCAGCAGCGATGACGACATCGCCCGAATGCGCGCCCGCTACCAATCCTTGGGCTGGGTGGACGACGGCGTGACTGACGACCAACTGCGGGCGATGATCGCCGAGGTGGGCCGCAGTTTTCGCGACAACGCGCCCACCACCGCCGAGCAAGCCGCCGCGATCATCTTGGACGGCGTACGCGAGGAGCGCTGGCGAATTCTCGTCGGCGACGACGCCCACCGGTTGGACGAAATGGTGCGCGAGACCCCCGAAGAAGCCTACAGCGAAGCGTTCATGGAACGGTTGCGGGCGACCTCGGAGTGGAACATAGGCCAAGGCCCCACGCGACCTGGAAGCTAAAGTCGAATCCCGCGGCAGCATGAGAAATCGGGCCGGACGATAGGGCGGCTTGGCGTAGGATGTAGGAAAAGGGCGGCGCCCCGAGGTAACGCTTATGGCGCTACCGCCTAGGAACTCGCGAAATTGCGCTGATCCGTCGCCATCGGCACGACGTCGCACGTTTCCATGTACCATGTGAGCAGCCGCTCTTGCAGCCGTCGCACATCGTGTCGACAAGCGGCATCGTCGATGCGATTTCGCGTTTCGCCCGGGTCTTGCGCCAAGTCGTAGAACTCGTCGGGCTCAAAGGCGCGGCGCACGTATTTGAACCGGTCGGTTCGACACATGGCCGCCTTGGTGTGCGGCAAGGTCGGCGCTTCGCTCACCTGTAGGTTGATGCGCGGCGAGTAGAGACCGAGAGGAGAGTTCGCCGAAAGACTCTCGCGTTCGCTCGCATGCGCTTCGCCGCGCAACCGCCCACCCTCGCAAAAGACCGCATCCCGGTGACCGAGGTTCGGATCGGCGAGTGCGCCAAGGAGGCTGCGGCCGAAGTGCCAATAGCCGCAGTCGATGCCGGCGAGCTCGTAGACTGTGGCGGGGAAGTCCACCAGTTCCACCAACTGATCACGCACGCCCGGTATGGTCGCCAGCCCCGCCGGCGGCTTAATGATGAACGGCACCCGGCTGAGGCAGTCTTGGAAAGTGTTCTGCGTCTTCTCCACCAAACCGTAGTCGCCGGTGAAGTCGCCGTGGTCGGAGAACACGAAGACCGCGCTGTCGTCGTATAAGCCGGCCTCCCGCAACGCATTCGCCAGCAAGCCGAATTGGTGATCCACTCGGGCGCACATGCCGTAATAGGTAGCGCGCAGTTCCCGCCAACGTTCCTCGCTCCAATCCAAGAGCCCCTGGCCGTCGCGAATGCCGGC
This sequence comes from uncultured Pseudomonadales bacterium, assembly GCA_964348085.1. Lineage (GTDB taxonomy): Bacteria > Pseudomonadota > Gammaproteobacteria > Pseudomonadales > Azotimanducaceae > VXYL01. The sequence goes on from CAYGBI010000008.1 coordinate 71,141, forward strand.
AAGCAGGCTCGGCACCGTATCCCACGTCTCGTAGCGGTGACGATCCGGCACATCTTCCCGATTGGTGGCCGAGTACCACGGTTCCTCGACGCCGTACGGCGGATGCGGAAAACCGAGCGGCAGAAAAATGCACAGGGGCCGCTCGCCCCGGTAGCCCTGTAGGAAATCGACCGCTCCGCGCACCATCGCCCAGTCGCCATCGAACCAGACGCCACCATCCGGTGCATCGAGCCGACCCTTGAAGAAGCTGAAGTAGTTGTCGCCGCCCGGCTCTCCCCGCCAAGCGAGACTGCCGCCGTGCGAGCCGGGGCGCGGCGTCGCTCCCCAGCGTTGGTAATCCTCCGCATCCGGTCGAAAATGCACATCGCAGTGCTCTTCGAACCCCAATTGTCCGGGGACGAGGTCGTTCTTGCCGCCCCACCAGACGAAATAGCCGTTGTCGCGCAGCACCTTCAGCAGGTTGGTCTCGCCGAGCGTCGGGTTCAGCATGTGGTGCATGGTGCGATGACCGCGCACATGCGGGTACCAGCCGGTCATAAACGAACAGCGGCTCGGCGTACAGACCGTGGCTTGGGCGAAAGCGTGCCGGAACGAGACCGCGTCCTTCGCCACCAGCCCATCCAAGTTCGGCGTGCGCACCGCCGGATGGCCGACATGACCAAGCGCGTCACCCCGCCACTGGTCGGGGTTGAAAATGATGATGTGCGGTCTGTCGGCCAACCGTGCCTCGTATGCGATGGTTTGGCGCCCCGACCAGGACTCGAACCTGGGACCTGCCGCTTAGGAGGCGGCCGCGCTATCCAACTGTGCCACCGGGGCCCGCAACGAAAAAATCAATCCCGCCGGTAGGTGCCCACCAGCCGATTCATGCCGATGACGTTCGGTTCCACCCGTCGCAGCAGCTCCCACATGTCCAACCCCGCTTCGAGATCCAGCTCGCGGTCAAGCGCCAACAGCCAGAAGAAATAGTTGTGAACGCCGTGGCCTTCGGGCGGCATCGGCCCGCCGTAGCCGGGCTTGCCGAAGTCGCTCACGCCTTGCGTGTGCTCGTCGGTGCCTTCGGCGAGTTCGGCGACCGACCCGGGGATACCGTAGAGCACCCAATGCACAAAGCCATAGCGTCCCGGCAATATCAACGGCGCGTCCGGGTCGTGACAGATCACCGCGAAAGACTGCGTGCCGTCGGGGGCATCGCGCCACGACAGCGCGGGCGACACGTCCACGCCTTCGCCGGTGTGCTTGGCCGGAATGGCGCCGCCCGTCTCGAACGCGGGACTCGAAAGCCGCATTGAGGATAGTGCGAAACCCATCGCTTGACTCCTTGGTTCCTGTGGGGTGAAACAAGAGTACAACGAAGGCGCGGGGCGACAAAGCGGCAGTCGACGTCGCACCCGGCCGGTGTGCCGTAGCGGCGCGTCTTCGGACGACCGACGCGGCCGCCCCTACGCCCGCAGGCGCAATTGGAGTAACCTTGCGTCGAACGGCAACGAGAAGGAAGCGTCATGACCCTACGCATCAACAGCGAAGTACCCGACTTCACGGCCCAGACCACGCAAGGCGAGATCAGCTTCCACGACTGGATTGGCGACGGTTGGGCGATCTTGTTTTCCCACCCCAAGGACTTCACGCCGGTCTGCACCACCGAGCTCGGCTACATGGCCG
>CAYGBI010000009.1:0-70806 GCA_964348085.1 uncultured Pseudomonadales bacterium
CGCGGACACGGGGTCCGGGGATGCGCTCGCCTCGAATGCGCCGACGGCCTCGATCATCGTCGAAATCTCCGCTCGACGGGCGTGCCGACGCGACATGCGAACCCGAACGGACGCGCCTTCAGCGACCGACGGTTCGATTCGCCTGTTCGAACCTCCATGATCGAACTTCGTGAATAGACCGGGCTAGCCCTCTAGTTCGTCAAGATAGTCCAAGCCTGCGTAGAGGAAGTCGCTTGGGTTGTCGCCGGTGAGGACGTAAAGGCCATCTCGCGCACGCGTCATGGCGACGAACAATCGGGCCTTCTCCATCGCTTGGCGTTCGCTGTACTCGGCTTCACTTTCGCTCCGTCCGCGTGGCGCGGGAAAGGGACCGTTCGACATTCCCAGCAGAAACACCACTTTGAACTCCAAGCCCTTGGCCCTATCGAAGGTGCCCACTTTGATCCTGTCGTTCGTTAGACCTTCGAAGTTCGTCAGCGGTTGGGGGGTGAGGCCGCCGGCTGCGAGGCCGTCGAGTGCTCGCTTCACCAATCGGTTGTTCGGCGCAAGAACGCCGATGTCTCCCAAGCCCAAAACCCCAGCACCGATCAGGCGTTTGGATTCTTCGATCACATACGCTACTTGCGCGTCGAAGTCCGGCCGGGTCACCAGTACGGGTTTGTCGCCGTTCTTGGTCGTTGCCGGGTCCGGTTCGCCCCGAAGGTAGCGGTCGCCGTGATCGTCCACCGATTCCGCTCCTACGCAACCCATGGCGGCGTCGAGGATCTGGCGCGTGTTTCTATAGTTCACGCGCAATACCGTGCTGTTGCCCCGCACATCCACGCCGGCTTGGGCGAGCGTGAAGCCGCCGGGGTAAATCTTCTGGGCACCGTCGCCGACGATGAACAGCGCATCGGGTTCGTCGCGTCCATTCTCCCCGCTCACGAGCGCTTGCACGAGTTGCAGGCCGACGAGCGTTAGGTCTTGCGCTTCGTCAATGATGGCGGCTCGGTAGGTGGGTTGCGGGCGTCGCCGGACCAAATCTCGGGCGCGACGGACCACGTCTGGGAAGTCCACGACGTTGGCGGACCGGAGCCGGTCGTCCCAGTCTTCCCGAAGGCGCCAAGTTTGCTCGCGCATCGCCGTCGTCATCGGCGTTCGGCGTCCGGTCCGTTCCATGGCCAAATACTCGTCAAGCGAATCCACGCCTCTTCCTTTCAGCAATTCCGTCACTTCGTCCTGCAGGTAACGGCGCGTCAGTTTTGCGTGGGCCAGCGGCGTTCCCGGTCGCACGATTTGCCTGAAGGACTCGTTGAATGCGTTGCGCACCAAGTTGCTGTTCAGGAGAGGACGGTCATCAGCTTCGCTGCATATCCGATTGGCAAGTTTGTGGATGTTGATGAACTCCACCGCGTCGGGCACGGCGGTTGGGAGTCGCCGGTAGAGATTCTCGAATATCGGCGGCAAGCTGCGGATGAACGTAGTGAACAAGATGGCTGCTCCGGCCCCGTTCTCCAAGTCTTGGGCCGGCAGCCGCTTGGCCAAGGCGGCCGCTCTATGCAAGGCGACCACGGTCTTCCCGGTCCCCGCCGACCCCCGAACCCGTGCGGGTCCGGAGAAATGCCGGTCCACCAAAGCACGTTGGTCGGGGTGGAGAAAGATCATCCATTCCTCGATCGGTGCGGCCACGAGGCGTCGGAGTTCCTCTGGCGATAGCAAGGGGGACAGTCCGGCGAGCGCTCCCCGTTTCAAGATGGCATCGCGGAATCGGCTGGCTTGCCCGTCGTCGGTCAGTTCGGGGTTGAACCACTGTTCCGGCGACTGTTCCGCGCACTGAATAACGAGGTCCATTTGCTCATCGCTGATGTCGTCCCAGACGTCGAAAAGCGTCTCTTCGGTCGCTTGGCGCAGCAGTTCGATTTGTCTTCGGTCGAACCCTGCGCGCTGAATTTCCGCGTCGGTCCAGTGCTCAAGAATGGATGGGCCTTGGCGTGCTTGGACCGATGGCTGATGCGGGCGTATCGGTGAGACGCCGTCCAAGTCCATAGCCTCGGGTTGGATCCCGATCAGGCCGGGCCCTCCGGCCACCGGTACGAAAAACGCGGCCCGCTGAGCGAGGTCATAGATGTCGTCGTGGTGACCGGCGCGGAGGAGAACTACTGTGGATCCCTCGCGAGCGAACAATATGCGCAGTTCCTGCGAGGCCCGCATGGTCCAAAACCTTTGCCTGCCGGCTCGGCCTTGCAGCATTTCGACGTTTAGGCCCGGCTGATCGGGGTTCTTCTGAAATTGTTCGATAGAACGCAAGATGCGGTGGGCGTCGTTTGGGTCAAGCTCGTTGACCGATGCGATGAACTTGGGGTCGAAGGAGACTTCCATTGAAAGTGATTGCTAGGCGATTTGTACGACTGGGTGCGCACACGCGTTGCCACGGTGCGTGTCGTCGTCTCTGACGCTCCCCTCCATGCGTTCCTAAACAGGCTCTTGCATAGCACGGCGAGTGGCTTCGCGCCACTGGTATATTGCGCCGATGGACTGGCCCGATGTTCTGCAGCGCATTCAAGCGGGCGAAAGCCGGCAGATCGAGTTCAAACGGGCGCTGGAGTTCAGGCAGATCGGCAGGGCGCTCGTCGCGTTTGCGAATACGGAAGGTGGCGTGCTTGTGCTTGGCGTGGACGATGCCGGCGTGATCGTCGGCGTGCCCGGTGATCCGGCTGCTGTCCAAGAGCGCCTCACCAACTTCTTGCAGAACGGCTGCAACGCGCCGGTAAGGGCGACATGCGGTTGGCGTGAAACCCCCTGCGGGTGCGTACATTGGCTAGACGTGCCACGACAGCGCGGGTTCGAGCCGTTGCGCTACGACGGTCGTGCGTGGGTGCGTCGTGGCCGAAGTTCAGTGGAACCGTCGCCGATGGAACTTCAGGAACTGTACAACGCCTTCGGCTACATTCTTACCGAAGAGCAGACGATCCCGGCTGCAGGTATCGAGGACGTCGACCTCGCGACGTTTCGCGGGCACCTGGTGCGCCAAGGTTTGAACGTAGTGGAAGCCCCGCAACCGGCCGTGGCCGACGACTTGTTGAACCGCGGCGTCGTGGGCGAGTTCGACGGTCGCCTCCATCCGACGCTGTTCGGCCTGCTCGCTTTCGGCAAACATCCGCAGCTATACCCGCACACCGGCAACTTCAAGATAGATTGCGTGGCCTACGACGGATTCGATCAAGCCGCGGAGACCATCTTGGTCGGCGAAGCCGGAGGGCGTTTGGACGAGCAGGTCGATCGGGCGTTGGGCTGGGCGCGGGGTCTCCTAGGCCACACGGAGAAGTACGAGGGCATGCGACGGATCGACATCCCGCAACTGCCGACGAGAGCGCTGCGCGAGGCGTTGGTAAACGCGGTTGTCCACCGGGACTACGCGATTATCGGCGGCAAGACGATGCTGGAGGTATTCCGTGATCGCATTCAGGTGACGAGCCCGGGTGCGTTGCCCAATCACATGTCGGTGGCGAGCGTAACGGGTGGCGGGCGCACTCGCTCGCGCAACGAACAGATGGCCAACTACATGCTCGACCGGCGCTACATGGAAAGGCGGGGTCGGGGTTGGCTGCTGATGGCGGTGGAGATGCGCGACTTCAACGGCAGCGAACCATTGCTGGAAAACGACGCCGAGAGCCGGTTCGTTAGCGTCGCGTTCCGTCTTTGAGGGCGGCTCTTGTTTCTGGCGCGAGCATTTGTGGAGTTTGTGGAAAGGGAGCCGTAAGTCCGACAAAATAGAAGTTAACTTCTGTTTTGTCGCATATGCTCTCCCGAGACATCACTCCCATCGTACGTCGACGGCTCGCCGCCTCTCCAGCGGTGGCTTTGGTCGGTCCCCGCCAGTGTGGCAAGACGACGCTGGCGCGATCACTGGCTGGGCGCTACTACGACCTTGAGCAGGAATCGGATCGTCTGCGCTTGGACATCGAGTGGCCTTCGGTGATCGCCGGCGACGCGCTGGCAATCTTTGACGAGGCGCAGGCGTGGCCAGAGGTGTTCCCCCGGCTGCGGGGCGCGATCGATGAGGATCGGCAACGCAAGGGCCGGTTCTTGCTGCTCGGTTCCGTCTCGCCGGCGTTGATGCGGCATGTATCCGAGTCTTTGGCGGGCCGGCTCGCTTTGGTCGAACTCACGCCGTTCGCCCTCTGGGAACTCGAGTGCGAGGAACAGCGAGAGCGGCGTTGGCTGGTCGGCGGCTATGCCGATGGCGGCGTGTTGCGCGGCGACGGCTTTCCGGTCTGGCAACGGGACTACTTGGCGCTGCTTGCTCAACGCGATCTACCGAACTGGGGGTTGCCGGCGCGGCCGCAGCTCACCGAGCGACTACTGCGCATGATCGCGGCGGGCAACGGCCAAGAATGGAACGCGACGCAATACGGCAAGAGCCTAGGCATCTCCTACCACACGGTGAACGGCTACTTGGACTATCTCGAGGGCGCCTTCTTGGTGCGCCGACTGGAGGCCTACCACGCCGATATTCGCAAGCGTCTAGTCAAACGACCCAAGTTGTATTGGCGCGACAGCGGCTTGCTCCACGCCTGCCTGAATGTCGGCGACGAGGACGCGCTGCTCCACCAGCCGTGGGTTGGTGCGAGCTGGGAGGGGTTCGTCATCGATCAGGTGCTAACCGCCATGCGGGCGGCGGATCGACCCTGCCGTGCGTATCATCTACGCACGGTGGATCAGCGCGAGATCGACTTGGTATTGGAGGTGGATTCGGCGCTATGGGCGCTTGAAATCAAACTCACCACCGAGGCGCGGCGGGCGGATCTCGCCCGGTTGAACGCCGTTGCCGACCTCGTGAACGCCGACCGTCGCATCTTGGTCTGCCGCCGCAGCGACTTCATTGACGACGGCCGGCAGATCGTCTGCGACTTGGACGGACTCGCGGACTTCATTCGGGGTGCGAGCGACTCGGCGAGGCGCAAGAAATGACGGGCGGCGGGTCGTATACACGGAGCAGCCAATGACTATCTACATCTCCGGCTTGGAGGACATGCCGACATCCGTTCGCCGTTTCGGCGTCCGCCACTTGGTGTCGATCATCCAAGACCAGTTCCAACCGCCGACGCCCGCTGGCATCGCTCCCGCGCGACACCATCGTTGCCGGATACACGACATCGTTCGGGCACGACCGGGCGAGGTGCTTGCGGATGCCGACCATGTGCGCGAGCTCATCGGATTCTTGCGCACTTGGCGCGGCGACTCGCCGCTGCTCGTGCATTGCTTCGCCGGGGTTAGTCGCTCGACGGCTGCCGCGTTGATCGCACATGTCCTGCACACCAACGATCCGCTGCGGTCGGCCGCAGCATTGCGCGCCGCCGCCCCTTACGCATGGCCCAACCGGCGTATCGTCAAACTGGCGGATGAGTTACTCGGCTTCGGCGGCAAGCTAGACGCCGCCCGGGAGTCCATGGGCGAGGCGCTGTTTGAAGAGAAAGTGCCGGGTGGGGTCGCGACTTTGCGACTAACCGAGTAAGGGGGGAGTCGGGTGCCGTCGCTGTTCGCAAACGACACCCATCACTATTGCCGCTTGGCTTTGGCTGCCAGCAACGCCTCCAACTCCAAGACTCTCTTCTCAACCGCGCGGGCAGTAGCCTCCGCTTGTTGCGCGGCTTGTCTGGCGGCGGTCTCCTCGGCGAGCTGCTGTTCGAGTTCCGCGTGGGTCGGGATGTCCCTCCCGGTCTCGGGATTGAACCAACGAAACTCCGGCGGGCCGCCTTCCCGACTACCGCCCGGCGCCTGCGGGCGGCAGTGCGCCCACAGGCCGAGAACCCGGCTCGCCAAACCCGATCCGCCGTTCGGCATTCGCTCCTCCTGAACCGGCCGATAGGCGCCGCCCGACAGCGCGAAGCCCCGTAGCGGCGGTGGCGGACAACGGCCGGTCGCGTCGAACACGAAGTACTCCCGTACCCCGATCAACTCGTAGATGCGCTTCTTCGCGGTCAGGTCGCGCCGCCATGTGGACGGCCAGAGCACCTCGAGCACGAAGTCCGGCGCCTTGCCGACTTCCCAGACGACCTGCTTGTCGAGGTCGTGGCGCGGCTCGACGTCCAAGGTGACCAGCACGTCCGGCGAGACGTGGCGGCGCCGCGGCCGGCGGTCCCGGCCGAAGCGCACGTACCACAGCGGCAGGTCGGCGGAGACCTGCACGGGGCGTCCTTCGAAGTGCGTCCCGAGGCCGTTGAAGTTGTAGAAGAGCGCCCTCAGATGCGCCAAGCCTTTCGGCACTTTGCCCTCCACGAAGGGCAGGTCTTCGGCGCGGAGCGCGAGGATGGCCTCAAGCTCCCGGCGGTGGCGCGGGTCGCACCGGTCGAGCAGGGCAGGGGCGGTTTCGGCCATGGCTAGGTGCTGTCCTCTTCGTGTCGCGGCCGCGCTATCGCCGTCCGGCTGCTCGCCTCGTCCACGTTTCGGTTCACGGAGACAGGCTAAGAGTACGCTTGAATCAGCCGCTAGGGTAGATCGTCCCGTTGTCTGCGTGCGAAATCCGACGCTATTCCCGCGTCGTCGCCGCGTTGCACCGAGGCGTCCCGCTCAACGCAGTCGTTCTGCCAGCAACGCCTCCAACTCCAAGATCCTCTTCTCGGCCGCACGGGCAGTGGCCTCTGCTCGTCGCCGGCCAGCGGCCTCCTTGGTGACCTGCCTTTCGAGCTCCGCATGCGTCGAAAGGTCTCTCCCAGCTTTGGGATCGAACCAACGAAACTCCAGCGAGTCGGCCTCCCCCGGGGAGCGCAGCGCTCGCGGGCGGCAGTACGCGCACAGGTCCAGCACCCGGCTCACCAGCCCCGTTGCGCCGTTCGGCAGCCGCTCCTCCCGAATCGGCCGATAGGCGCCGCCCGACAGCGCGAAGCCCCGCAGCGGCGGCGGACGACCGCCGGTCGCGTCGAACACGAAGTACTCCCGCACCCCGATCAACTCGTAGATGCGCTTCTTCGCGGTCAGGTCGCGCCGCCACGTGGACGGCGACAGCGCCTCGAGCACGAAGTCCGGCGCCTTGCCCACCTCCCAGACGACCTGCTTCTCGAGGTCGTGGCGCGGCTCGACGTCCAAGGCGACCAGCACGTCCGGCGAGACGTGGCGGCGCCGCGGCCGGCGGTCCCGGCCGAAGCGCACGTACCACAGCGGCAGGTCGGCGGAGACCTGCGCGGCGCGCCCCCGGAAGTGCGCTCCGAGGCCGTCAAAGTTGTAGGTGAGCGCCCTCAGGTGCGCCTGGGTGGCAGGCACTTTGCCCTCCACGAGGGGCAGGTCTTCGGCGCGGAGCGCGAGGATGGCGTCGAGCTCCCGGCGGTGTCGCGGGTCGCACCGGTCGAGTGGGGCAAGGGCGGTTTCGGCCATGGCCTGGTGTTGTCCTCGTCGTGTCGCGGCCGTACTCGGGCGCCGTGACGGTGCCAAGCCGAACGACTTGGTGTCAAAGACGCCTCCACCGTAGCACATCGGACGGTGCGTCGACGGGGCGCGGGCCGTCGTGTTGCTTCGGTAGTTGCCATGCTTCGCGCTCCGTCCGGCTCGTCGACGTTTCAGTTCGGGGAAGGCTAAAGGGCGCCTGAATTGGCCACTAGACGACATCGCCCCGTCCTTTTGTGAGCCGAGGCCGTTTTTTCGTGCGATATTCGCTTATGTACGCCGGGTAATTGACTGGCGGCGGGTAGGCGGGTAAAGGCGGTGCCGAGAGGTAACGGCCGCTAACCTCCTTCCATGTCGTGCAGCCACTCCCACAGCGCTCGCTTGGCGTATCCCGAATAGCTGCCGTTAAGTCGGAACACGACACCGCTGGCTTGTCGCCGGTCGCTCTTGATTCCTGCGGCGACAGCGACATCGTCGGTAACGTCATTCACGCCGCCGACCACAAGGTAGAACGCGTCGGTGTACGCGAAGACCTTGTCGTACTTCGTCCTAAGGCGTTCTCCAACCGTCGCGTCAGGACTGTCCAAGGCGACGGCGTACATCTTGGCCATAGCAAATGCGCCTCCATGGTTGGTTTCGCGGGAACAAACTTACGCACATTGACGCTACCACTGCCCGAGGGACGATACGCCGCGCCGCCGATGTGGCGTGCGTTTCTCGTCGGGTCGCCACGCCGGGTATCCAAGTACACTTGCGCCTTCGTTCAAAGCGCTAGGAGAACACCATGCCCAATCAGGATGTCGTTAAAGACGTGTTGGACAAGGCCAAGGAGGAGGGGCGCACGTCGCTCAATGCCGACGAAGCCAAGCGCATCTGCGATGCCTACGGGATCGCAACGCCCGCCGAGGGGATCGCCGAATCCGCCGATCTCGCCGGCGATATCGCCGACGACATTGGCTATCCGGTGGTGATGAAGGTGGTCTCGCCGGACATCCTGCACAAAACCGACGCCGGTTGCGTGATCGTGGATGTCGCCGACCGCGACGCGGCAATGGCCGCCTACCACGACATCCTTGCTCGCGCCCGCGACTACGACGCGGGTGCCACGGTCGTTGGCGTGCAGGTACAACAGCAGCTCGCCGCCGCCCAAGAAGTGATCGTGGGGGCGACCACGGACCCGTCGTTCGGCAAGCTGGTGGCCTTCGGCCTAGGCGGGGTACTCGTGGAGGTCATGCGCGATGTCACCTTCCGCTTGGCGCCGACGACCGCGTCCCATGCCCAAGTCATGCTCGATGAGATCGCCGGCTCGGCGGTGTTGGACGGCGTGCGCGGTCAGCCAGCGGTCGACCGTGGCGCACTAGCCGAACTCATCGTCAACGTCGGCCGATTGGTACACGACTTCCCCGCGATCGCCGAACTGGACCTCAATCCGGTGTTCGCCACCCCCGAGGGCGCCACCGCCGTTGATGCGCGGGTGCTGCTCGACTTCGAACCGCCAGCGCCGCGTTATCGCCCCAGTCACGACGCCATCCTCAAGTCGATGACGCGCATCATGCAGCCGAACGCCGTGGCGGTGATTGGCGCTTCCGCCGGCGAGGGCAAAATCGGCAACTCGGTAATGCGCAATCTGATCGACGGCGGCTACGCAGGCGCCATCCACCCGATTCACCCCAAGGCCGAGGAGATACTGGGCCACAAGTGCTACGCGAGCGTCACGGAGGTGCCCGGCGACATCGACGTGGCGGTGTTTTGCATCCCCGCTGCGTTGGTCGCCGGCGCGCTTGCCGAATGCGGCCAGAAGGGAATTCCCGGCGCGGTGCTGATCCCTTCCGGGTTCGCCGAGATCGGCGAGCACGAGTTGCAGGCGGAGATCGTCCGCGTGGCGCGCGAGAACGACGTGCGTCTGATGGGGCCGAACATCTACGGCTTCTACTACACGCACAAGAACCTGTGCGCGACGTTCTGCACGCCGTACACCGAGAAGGGGAGCGTGGCGCTCTCCTCGCAGTCCGGTGGCGTCGGCATGGCGATCGTCGGCTTCAGCCGCTCCGCCAAGATGGGCGTTTCCGCCATCGTGGGTCTTGGCAACAAGGCGGACATCGACGAGGACGACCTGTTGACGTTCTTCGAGCAGGATGCGAACACCGGCGTCGTCGCCATGCACGTGGAGGATCTGAAAGATGGCCGCGCCTTCGCCGAAGTAGCCGAGCGCGTCTCGAAGAAGAAACCGGTCGTGGTGCTGAAGGCTGGGCGAACGTCGATGGGCGCCCGTGCGGCGAACTCGCACACCGGCGCGCTTGCCGGCGACGACCGCGTATACGACGCCGTGTTGCGACAGAGTGGCGTCATTCGGGCGAAAAGCCTGAACGACATGCTGGAGTTCGCGCGCGGCCTGCAAGCCTTGCCGACGCCGAAGGGGGAGAACGTGCTGATCCTCACCGGAGCCGGCGGCTCCGGCGTGCTGCTTTCGGACGCTTGCGCCGACAACGACCTCACGTTGATGCCCATGCCCGAGGACTTGGACCAAGCATTCCGCGAGTACATCCCGCCGTTCGGCGCCGCAGGCAATCCCGTGGACATCACCGGTGGCGAACCGCCGACGACGTACCGTGCCACGATCGACTTGGCGCTGAACGAAGATCGCATTCATGCCTTGGTGATCGGCTACTGGCACACCATCATCACCCCACCGATGGTGTTCGCCGAGCTTCTTGGCGACGCGGTGGATGCCGCGCGGGCCAGCGGCAACGACAAGCCGGTGGTGGCGTCGTTGGTGGGCGACGTGGAAATCGAAGCCGCGTGCGACTACTTGATGGACAGGAACATCTTGGCGTACCCGTACACGGCGGAGAAACCGGTGGCGGTCTTGGGCGCGAAGTATCGGTGGGCGCGAGCGGCGGGTTTGCTTTGACCTTCTTGGGCGGTTGATCGAGTGCGCTTGGGCGGTCGAGAGCAGTAGGCGGAACCTGTCTAAGTTTGTCAGTTTTGGGAATATTGACAAACGTTGTTGCTCATTTGACAATGTTTGTCAGTTTTCTGGAAATTGACAAACTCAAAGGTCCGGAGCGCCGAAATGAAGAGGCCGAGGAGACCGCCCGACGTCGCGGACCGACTAGGCGCGAATGAGTCTCTCTTCGACCTGCTTGCCAAGGTCGGGCCCACCGTAAATGGGCGTTATGTCCACTGTGACAAGCTGCGACACCTGCAACCGCCGGACGGCCTGACGTCAGAGCAGTGGTGGCAAGCCATCAAGGTGTCGCGTCGGTGCCAGTACCGGTCCTTGCCCATCACCGACGTTTCGGGGAAGCCGTTCGTCTACCTGCTCACGGACCGGATTCAGGAAGCGCTGCACCGCATCGACCGTCAAGCGGGGGATGGCGCCGCCGCAGCCGGACTTCGCCCAAGCGACTTGGGTGATCGGTTCATCGTCAGTTCGCTCATCGAGGAAGCGGTCACGTCCAGCCAGCTCGAGGGCGCCGTCACGACTCGCGCCGATGCGGTGAACATGATTCGCAGCGGGCGCAGGCCGAGGGACGAACACGAACGGATGATCGTCAACAACTTCTTGGCGGCGCAAGAGATTCGCAGGCTCAAGGACGAGCCGCTGACCATGGCGTTGCTGCTACACGTGCATAGCATCGTCACGGCGGACACCTTGCGCGACCCCGACGCCGAAGGACGCATTCAGCGGGTCGACGAGGAGCGTGTGGACATCGTCGACCACGAAGGACAAGTACTGCACAAGCCGGTCCCGGCGGACCAGCTTGCTCCTCGTTTGGAGACCCTGTTCAGGTTTGCCAACGACAGTGCGGGCGCGTTCATCCATCCGGTTGTTCGCGCCATCGTCTTGCACTTCGCGCTGGCTTACGAGCACCCGCTCGTGGATGGCAACGGCCGAACCGCTCGCTCCCTCTTCTATTGGTGCATGCTGCGCCACGGCTATCGGATGTTCGAGTACGTCTCTATCAGCACCTTGCTACACAAAGCGCCGGTGAAATACGGCAGGGCCTTCTTGGAGACCGAATCGGACGATGGCGACCTCACCTACTTCATCGCCCATCAGGTCGATGTGGTCACAAGGGCGTTGGCTGCGTTCACGGAATACGCGCAGAGAAAGCTCGCCGAAACCCGCGCCATCGAAAGGAAGCTTGCGCACATGTCCGGGTTGAACCACCGACAGTCGGCCTTGTTGGCGCACGCCTTGCGTCATGCGGACGCGGAATACACCGTGCGCTCGCACGGCACGAGCCACAACGTAGCCATGGCGACGGCGCGCTCTGATCTGCTCCGGCTGGCGGAACTCGGCTTCCTCACCCGGCGGCGGGTCGGGCGCAGAACCAACGCGTTTCACCCGGCGCACGACCTCGCCGAGCGCATCGGTTGACGGCGATGGGCGATGGTTTATCGGCCCGTCTACACCGTCCGCGTCGCCACCGCCGGCGCCACGCCGCTCGCCCGGCGGGCGGGTCCTAGCACCGCCGAGAGGCCGATTAGCCAGAGGGCGATCATGCCGATCGGCACGTACAACCAGTCGATCTTCGGGAAGTTCAGCTCCTGCACCAGCCAGACGTTGAAGCCGATCGTCAGGCCGATGCCGAACAGCACACCGGCCGACGTGACGAGGAAGTTCTCCACGAGGAAATAGCGCAGAACGTCCACCTTGCGAGCGCCGAGCGCCCGGCGGACGCCGATCTGCTTGGTGCGGCGGCGGACGCTGAACGAGGCGAGACCGACGATGCCGAGCGTTGTGATGAGCACCAGCGAGACCATCACTACGGCGAGGATGATCGATAGGGCCGACTCCTGCATGTAGCCCCGCTCGCGGGTCTCCGCCATGGACGCCGGGGCGGTGACGATACGCTCGCGGTTAGCGCGCGCCAGCGCTTCCTCGACGACTGGCATCAGCTCGTCGCGGCGCCCCGCGATCGTGCGCACGAGATAGCGCACGCCGGTCCAGACGAGTTTGTCCGGGACGAGGATGGACCGCTCCGCCGTCACCGGGTTGCTCCAATTCGGCCAAGGCGACTGCAACGTGTCGACTACGCCAATGACCGTCATGGGTTCGTCGTCGTTGATGTAGACCACTCGGCCAACGATCTTGAGCACGTCTTCCTCGGGCCACAGTCCTTGCGCCGAAGCCTTGCTGAGAATCGCTTTGTCCGGCCAATCGGAGACGCCGGCGGCGCGTTCTCGGACGTCTTCCGGAGCGAAGTCGCGGCCGGCGATCAACTCCACGCCCAACGTGTCGACGCCGTGGTCGTCCACCATGTAGACGGCGGTGGAGATACCTTCCTTGCCCGGGCCGGGCTCGAGTTGCAGGCCCATGGACCAGCCGCTTGAGGAGAGCGGCACGGTGTTGATGGCCACGGCGTCGACCACGCCGGGGGTCTGTCGCAGCATGGCGAGGTCGTTGTCCACGGAGACCTTGCCATTGAAGTCCTTGGTGAAGCCGGAAGTCGCGATATGGAAGAGTTCGTCTTCCACCAAGCCGCTCGGCCGACTCATGAGGCGTAGCCGCTCCTCGATCATCGCCCAAGCATTGACCACAACTGCCATGGTGAGCGCGATCTGCAGTGCGATCAGCACGGCGCCGATCTTGTTGCGGGTCAGGGCGCGAAGAATAGGGCCGATGTCCATTGCGGTGCTCCGCTACTGCGTTTTCAACTGCGCCGCCGGCTCGACATTGCAGGCGCGCCACGTCGGATAGAGGCCGGCGGCGATGCTGGAGACGATGGCGAGCGCCACCGCAGTGGCCATCATCACCGGTTCCAGTTCAAACAGATTGCCGGCGGTTCCCTCGAACAAGTGATCGATGCCGCGCAGGAACAACCACGTGAGCAGCACGCCGAGGGCGCCGCTGGCGACGCCAATGCAACCCGACTCCACCAGATACTGCATGAACAATTCCCGTTTGCTCGCCCCCAACGCGCGCCGCAGGCCGATTTCCGGCATCTTGCCGAGAAACTTGGCGAGCAGCAGGCCGATGGTATTCAGCAAGCACACCGCCAAGAACATCGCGCCGACGGCGAGCATCATCGTGGCTTCGCCGGCTTCTTCGTCCAATTCGTCTAGCCATGCGTTGACGTCGCTGATTCGGTTGTTCAGCGGGCGCTGAAAACGGCCGAGACGCTTTTGCTCGTTGGCGTAGTTGTCCAAGAACGCGAGGTAGTCGCGTTGCTCGGCTTCGTCGCGCAACTCCGCCCAGAATTGGATCCAGACGCATTCCGAGGCGAGGAACGCGGCGAGGCCGTCGCCGTCCGTCGGCTGCCAACAGTTCGTGTTGCCTTGGCGCGGCAGTTCCAGCGCGGCGACTAGCGTGAACGGCACAAAGGCGTCCTCGGGGTCGCCGAAGGCGTTGTTGTTGACGTCATAGAACTTCGGCATCGGCCGCCAATCGTCCAACACGCCCACCACGCGATAGACGTAGCCGCCCATCCTCACGTTTCTGCCCACGGAGTCCTCGCCGCCGAACAGCCGGTCGTTCAGTTCCCGTGTCAGCACCACCACCTGCTCCGCATTCGCGTCCGCGCTCGCGTCCCAACCCTGACCAAACAGAAACGGCACGTCGAACATGGTGAAGAAATCCGCGTACGTAGCGCGTCCCGTGACGCCGAACGGTCGGGCGTCGTCGCCCTCGGGTTCGACGACGAACGCCGTGGCCACCATCGCGGTCTGGCGGAACGCAGGTCTCGCATCCATCAATGCCATGGCGTCGGTGTAGGTGAGTTGCGGCGGCGGGTCGCCGTCGTCGCTAGACGGGTTGTTGGGACTCCAAGAGTCGAGCCGCACCGCGAACAAGACGTCGCTCTTGGCCGGAATCGGATCCTTTTTCATCAAATAGTTGATGGACACGAACGACATGCAGGCGCCGATGCCGAGGGCCACCGCGCAGACCATCAGCAGGGACAGCAAGAGATTTTTGCGAATACTCAAGAACGCGAGGCGGACGTAGTAGGCGAACATTGTTCCGCTCCTTCGCTACGACGCTGCGGTGTCGATGGCGCTCATTTCGGCTATGCGCCCGTCCGCCAAGCGGACCACGCGATCGGCACGGTCGGCCAAGGCGAAATCGTGGGTGACCATGACGATCGTGGCGCCGTCGCGGTGAAGCTCGTCGAGCAGGTCCATAACTCCAGACGCGGTTTTGGAATCGAGGTTGCCGGTCGGTTCGTCGGCGAGCAGGAAACGCGGGGTGCCGGCCAAGGCCCTTGCGATGGCGGCACGCTGCTGCTGGCCGCCGGAAAGCTGCGCCGGCAGGTGCGTCATGCGGCCGGACAAGCCCACCACGTCGAGCACGCGCTCGATGCGCCGTTTGCGCTCGGCGGCTTTGAATCGCCGGTAGCGCAGGGGCACGTCCACATTGTCGAAGATGTTGAGATCGGCGATGAGGTTGAAGCCTTGGAAGATGAAGCCGATCTTCTCGTTGCGCAATCGGGAGCGCTCGTTGTCGGAAAGCCCGGCCACGTCCTCGCCGTCGAGCCGATAGACGCCTTCGTCCGCGGTTTCGAGCAGGCCGGCGATGTTGAGAAACGTCGTCTTGCCGGAGCCGGAGGGGCCGACGACGGCGACGAACTCGCCTTCGGCCACTTCCATCGAGATCTCCCGCAGGGCGTGGGTGGCCACCACATCCGTGCGGAACGTCTTGGCTACTTTGGTCATGGACAGCATGCGTTGGCCCCTGAGCGTTCAACCGGTGATCAGCAGAGTTTCCTTGCCCTCGAAGGCTTCGAGACTGGAGACGATGATTTCCTCCCCGGCGCGTAAGCCGGAGACGATTTCCACCGCGTTCAGGCTGCGCGCGCCGACCTCGATGAGCCGCCGCCGCGCGACATCGCCGTCGATGGCGTAGGCGATCCGACCGCCGCCGGACTCCAAGAATTGGCCGCGCACGACGCGCAAGACGTCGTATTTCGCTTCCAGCAGAACCCGTGTGGTGAGGCGCTGGTTCTGGCGCAGGCCAGCGGGAGAGTCGGCGTCGAACGCCAGCCGTACGGTGACTTGATTGTCGATGATTTCGGGCGACACGGAGACCACGGTGGCGCGGTGAACAACGCCGCTCGCGCGCACTTCGGCCGCCATGCCGACGGCCACGTCGTCCGAATAGCTTTCCGGTACCTGCGCCTCCACCTCGAAGCGCGAGAGGTCTACCACAGCCAACACCGCCATGTTCGGGGTTACCGCGGTCTTCTGCTCCACCAAGCGGTTGCCGACGATGCCGTTCACGGTCGAACGGATGGTGAGCTCGTCCACCTGCCGAGCGAGATCGCGGACCAAGAGATCTTGGCGCTCCAACTCCAACTGCCGGGTGCGCAGTTCGAAAGCCAAGCGTTCTTCATCGAGTTCCGCGTCCGCTACCGCGTGGGCATGGGCGAGCTCGGCGGAGCGCTTCTCGTCGTGCGCCTTCTCGAAGTCGAGCTCGGAGATGGCGTCGTTGGCGTAGGCTTGATCGGCGCGGCGGGCCTCGCGCTTGGCGGCCGTGAACGCCACGTCCGCTAGATCGACGGTTTTCCGATTGGTGAGCGCACGTTGCTTCGCTTCGATTTTCTGCCGGTCGACTTCCACCTGCAGGCGCGAGCGGTTGGCCTCTTCCTGATCGAGCCGATTGTCGACTTCCGGGCTGTCGATTTCCGCCAGCACGTCGCCGGCGGAGACGACGGCGCCGGCCTCGACGTGAAACGTGATGGTTCCGGTCTGCTTGGCGTACAGCGTCGGGCTGATGGCCGCCACGACGCGCCCTTGCACGGACACGTCTCGCACCAAGTCGCCACGCTCGACCCGCGCGATGCGCAGCCGATCCCGGGATACGCTCATCTCGGCTTCCGACCAGCGCAGGATCGACGGGACCGCAAATACCCCTAGGGCGGCGAGGATCGCGACCCCGATGCCGCCGCCAATCAGCCACTGCCGACGCTTGGATTTGGGTTCGATGCGAACGTCTTGGGACGACGTGTCGGCTATGCCGAGCGTTGCCATGGCTACATCTTACTTCCGTGGCTAGCGTGCGCTACTTCGGGGCGTCGTCGATTGAGACACGCTTGATGGGCTTTAGTTCTATCGCCTTTGGTCGGGCCATGGGCGCTCTTGGCCCGACATCATGTGAACTTATGTGGCGGCGTAGGCCTTAAGGGGCCGCCGTCAGTCCGCCGCTTGCGCCACGGCGAACACGTCGTCGGCGCCGATGCCGAGATGGTTGGCGAGGTGCCGCGCCAAGTCCCGCGCGTCGTCGCCGGCGCCATGGATGAAGCTCGACTTGCGGCGGCGCATGAAGGTCAGTCCCATCGCCACCATTCCGGGCGCGCCTTCTACGACGCCGCCGTCGTGCCGGAGGCGCCCCTTGCGGTCGAGCACCGGCACGTCCAGCCAAGAGTAGTCGGGCCGATATCCGGTGGCCCATAGGATGCTGCGGATGCCTTCTTTCGCCAAGTCGAAACCGAGGCTCGGCGTATCCGGAACGACAGTCCTCGGCAGGCGGGTGGGCGGCTCGGCGCCGTTGCCGCCATGTTCATCCGCCCACTCGTCAATGCCGTTCAACAGGCGATTCATCTTCAAATCGGCAAGCGTGCAGACGTTGCGTAACGAACCTGAAAACTGCGCCTTGCCGTCGCGCAAGCCCATCAGTCGGCCGACGAGGCGCACGCCGATAGCGGTGAGCGCGTTCAAGTCTAGGGTTGATCGTTCCTCGGTGCCGGCAAGCTGCGGCGACGGCACGTTGCGGGCCCGGTTGATGTCGTCGACGGCGTCGTAGCGATCGTCGAGCAGGCCGACCCGATCCATCCACCACTGAATGTCGTGGCCGCGATAGAGGCGAGGCATGCGCACGTGCTCGCCCACCGAGATCGTGACCGGGCGCCCGGAACGGTGTAGCTCCTCGCCGAGCTGCAGACCGGTGGCCGATGCGCCGACGACGAGCACGCCGCCGGGCGGCAGGTCGTCCGGGTTGCGGTAATCCAAGGCGGTAAGCGATTCGATGTCCGCCGACACGCCCGCCGCGCTGGCCGGCAGCGCCGGCAGATTGCACGCGCCACTCGCCAACACGAGCGAACGGCACCGCCAATCGCCGTCGCTGGTATGCACGAGGTAGCCGTTGCCGCTTCGGCACACACGCTCGACCGTGACGTTGGCGCGCACCGGCGCGTCGATCTCGGCCGCGTAGGAGGCGATGAACGCGGCCACTTCCGCGGCGGTCATGAAGCCGTCCGGGTCATCGCCCGCATAAGCGTAGCCGGGCAGGTGGGTCTGCCAGTTGGGAGTTAGCAGACGCAGCGAGTCCCAGCGCTCGGTGCGCCACGAATTGGCCACTTCGCCCCGTTCGAGGACGACATGGTCGATACCGAGCGCGGCGAGCTCGTGGCTCATGGCGAGGCCGGACTGGCCGCCGCCGACGACCAGCGTGGTAACGAATGGGATGACGCTTCTCCTTGACGGTGAGCGCGCTACTTCACTTCGACGGTGACGTTGGTGGGGTTGGTAATGATGTCGTACACCGCAGAGCGCTTCTGCGACTGCGCCACCAAGGCTTCGATGTCGTCGGCGGAGGCGTCCGCGTCGATGTCGTAGCTAACCTTGATGCCGCTGAAGCCATTGCGCACGTCGGCGTCCGCGCCGAGTATGCCTTGGACGTCCATATCGCCTTCCAGCGTCGCCTTCACCGACTTGAGCTGAATATCGCGGTTCTGCGCAACCGAGGCGACGCCAGCGGTCAGGCAACTGGCCAGACCGACCAGCACGTATTCGACCGGCGTCGCGCCGTTGTCCTCGGCGGCGAACGTCTCGGGATGATCGGCGTCGAAGCTGAACTCGCGCTTGTGCTTCTGCTCGTCGCCCCAGCCGAAATAGCCTTCCACGGAGGATTGACTGTGGGTGCCGTTTACCCACTCGCAGGTGGCTCGCCACGTGAACTGCGCGGTCTCCGGCGCGTCGGACACGGCTGCGCGAGCGCCCAGTAGGGCGTCGACATTGACGCCGTTGTCTGCTTTATCGACGTTGTCGGTCATGGCGAGGTACCTAGCTGATATACGAACGCGCGGATTCTAGGCGGCTTGCGGTTTTCGCTCAACGTCATTCGACGGGTCGACTGCGACCCTCAAACGGTACGCGGGTTGCGCTTGTGAGAGAACTCATCGAGAGTTGCCTGCGAACACTATATTAATGTACAGTATCCGTGTGTGGCAGATGGCGAAAGGTGAGGGCGACGGCACTTCCAGAGCGGCCGTCCGGTATCGTTTCGTCGCGGTCGGTCGCGGCCGAATGTGCATGATGCGCGCCCTTGTCCCTTGCCGGGAGGGCGCCCGACCAATCTCGGCGCGCCGCGGGCTGCCAACGTGGGCTGTGGGCCGCCAGAAGCGGGGTGCTAAAGGAAAGGACGTCAGAGGTTGGAGAGGTTGCACAGAATCGACGCAACCGCTCGTGCGCCGTGGCGCACAAAGCGGCTAGAGTTGGCGAATATCGACTGGACCGAGGCGCATATGCCTGAGCCAAAATTGAAGCTGGTGGATGCCGCCTCGTCGCCGGGCGAGCCGGCCGGACCTCGCCATCTAGCGATCGTCATGGATGGCAACCACCGCTGGGCGCGCGGGCGGCGCTTGCCCGGCGCCGCCGGCCACCGTGCGGGGGCCAAGAACGTCAAGGTCATCGCCCAAGCTTGCGCCGACCGGGGTGTTGAGTGCTTGACGCTATTTGCCTTTAGCACCGAGAACTGGCAGCGCCCGAGGCGCGAGGTGAACCTGCTCTTGGATCTCATGCGCGGCGTGTTGAACGACGATATCGACGAGTTGAACCGCAAGGGGGCGCGGTTGCGCTTCATCGGCGACCGCCGGCGTTTTCCCGCCGACCTGCAAACGCTGATGAATCGCGCCGAGCGGCTCACCGAGGTCAACGAACGCTTGCATCTGACCATCGCCGTCAACTACGGCGGTCGCTGGGACATCGTGCAGGCGGCGCGGGAGATCGCGCGGGCGGCGTGCGACGGGGATTTGGATCCGGAAACGCTGGACCAAGAAGGCTTTGCCTCGTTCCTGTCGTTGCGAGATCTGCCGCCGCCGGACCTGTGCATACGCACCGGTGGCGACCGGCGCATCAGCAACTTCCTTTTGTGGGATTTCGCCTACACGGAGTTGTACTTCACTTCCGACTACTGGCCGGACTTCGACGAGGGACGGCTGGTGCGGGCGTTCGCGGACTTCAACGCTAGGCAGCGGCGCTACGGCGCCAGAGTGCAACCGTAGCGTCTCGCGCCGGTATGTGCGGTATGTGCGGTATGTGTGGTAAGTGCGGTAAGTGCGGAATGAACCGTGGCGTCCGGCGGACGGCTGGGAGACAAAGTTGACGCGGGCGAGGCGCGGGCGCGTTGCTTAACGTACGCATCGCAACGGCGCTGGTTCTCGTCGCCGTCGTCGCGGGGGCGGCAATCTACCTGCCGCCGCCTTGGCTCGCCGCGTTTTTTCACGTGCTCGCGTTGGTTGCCGCCTACGAGTGGGCGAAACTGGCTGGCCTCGCCAAGCGCATGGAGTGGATTGGCTACGCGGCCGCGCTAACGGCTGTGGTGGTGGCGCTTTGGTTGGTGCCCGGCGCGGCTGACGTCACGGGATTGGCGGAGGGCGTGGCGGTTGCGATGTGGACAGCGGCGCCGCCCGCTTGGCTGGCCACATTCGCCGTCGCGGCGCTGCTTTGGCTCGTCGCCTTGGTGTTGGTTTGCGTTTATCCCGCAAGCGCTCGCCTGTTGCGTTCGCGATTCGCAATGCTGGCCGCTGGCGTCGTGATCATCGGTGCCACCTGGTTGGCGCTGGTGTCGTTGAAGATGGCCGGCACCGGCTTGCTGCTCTGGTTGCTGGTGGCGGTGGCGCTGGCGGATACCGGCGCCTACTTCGCCGGACGCAAGTTCGGCCGCCGCAAGCTCGCGCCCCGGGTAAGTCCCGGCAAGACGTGGGAGGGCGTCGTCGGGGGTGCGTTGGCCACGTTGGCGTGGGGCGTCGGCGGCGCTTGGCTGTTCGACGACGACGTGCTGGTCTGGCTGGGCATCTCGGCCGTCGTGTTTTTCGCCGCTGTGCTGGGCGACTTGCTCGAAAGCGCCTTCAAGCGTGCGCGAGGCGTCAAGGACTCGGGTGGCCTATTGCCGGGCCACGGCGGCCTACTCGATCGCATCGACTCGCTCTTGGCCGCCGCGCCGACGTTGGCGTTGCTGTTGGCCGTGCGGGACGGCGTCTCTGTTTGAGTCGCCAGCAGCCTGTTGGCGGCGTCAGCCGCGAAGTCCGACCTACGTATAGCGTCGCTTGGGTTTAAGGCGAAATGCGGTGCCGGAGGCAACGGCTTCGTGGTGCTGGCGTCGATTTCCTACACCGACTCGGGCGAATGTCGGCATCGTCCCGGGCTCAGGCGCGGTATGATGCGCCTGAACTTAGTGCGCTGATCGACGGTCAAAGGCCAGCCGATGGATATTCTGCACATCCTCTTCTACTTTCTCGTGGCGCTCGGCGTCTTGGTGACGTTTCACGAGGCGGGTCATTTTCTCGTCGCTCGCTGG
This sequence comes from uncultured Pseudomonadales bacterium, assembly GCA_964348085.1. Lineage (GTDB taxonomy): Bacteria > Pseudomonadota > Gammaproteobacteria > Pseudomonadales > Azotimanducaceae > VXYL01. Next base: position 20,879 of record CAYGBI010000009.1, read on the forward strand.
ACCGGCGTACACGTGGTGCGCTTTTGCGTCGGTTTCGGCAAACCCATTCTCACTTGGCGGGACAAACGCGGCACGGAGTTCGCCATCGCCGCGCTGCCGTTGGGTGGCTATGTGCGCCTCTATGACCGCCGGGACGCGGACGCGGCGCAGTATGCGCCGGCGGATCCGGCCTTGGCGCATCGCTCCTATGACCGACTGAAGCCGCAGTGGCGTATCGCCATCGCCCTCGGCGGACCGGGTGCGAACTTTCTGTTGGCGTTCATTCTGTACTGGCTGGTCGCGGTGGTCGGCGTGCCGGTCGCCACCCCCGAGATCGCGGTCGCCACGGACAGTCCGGCGTATCAGGCCGGGTTGCGCGAGGGCGATGAGATCGTCGGTGTGGACGGCCAACCCACCGAGAGCTGGGCCGATATCGGCATGGCGCTCGTGGCGCGGCTCGGCGACACCGGCGTAATCGAGTTCGAAACCGAGCGCGACGGCAGCCGAAGCCAGCGCGCCGTCGTCATAGAGGACTGGCTCGTCGGCGCCGACGACCCGGATGTGATCGCCGCTTTGGGTCTGAGCCCCCTGCGACCCGCGTTCATCGGCGGTGTGCTTGAAAACCAACCGGCTATGGAAGCGGGATTGCGCGCCAACGACCTCGTCACCCACGTCGACGGTCGGCCAATCCAGCGCTGGAGCGAGTTCGTCGCGCTGGTTCGAGAGAGTCCTGAGAAGCCGATCACGCTAACGGTAGTGCGCGAATCCGACACGCGGACGGTGCGCGTCACGCCGAAGATGCGGTTCGATGACGCCGGCGACGAGTACGGCTTCGTGGGGGTCGAAGCGGGGCGTCCCACCCGAATTGTGCGGGAGGGGGTGTTCGCCGCACTCGGTCGCGCGGCTGGCGACACTTACGCGTATTCGGTGTTGACGGTGAAGCTCATCGGCAAGATGCTGACCTTGGATGTGTCGCCGAAAAACGTCGCCGGACCGATCACCATCGCCAAGGTGACGAGTGACTCGGCCCGCGCCGGTTTCGGCCAATTCGTTTCTCTGCTGGCGCTGCTGTCGATCAATCTGGGCTTGATCAACCTGCTGCCCATTCCCATCCTCGACGGCGGCGTCGTGGTGATGAACGGTATCGAATTGGTTCGCCGCAAACCGCCGTCGGCCCGGCTCGAAGCCATGACCGCCCGCGTTGGCTTGGCGATGGTGGCGGGGTTGATGGTGTTTGTGTTCTATGTCGATATTCTGCGCTGGTTTTGGTCGGCTTCTTGACCAAGCTTGCAACGAACGGCCACCGGATTTTCAAGGAGGTGCGTCAAATGACATGTGCGATCAGGTTCCGTGTACTGCTCGCGTTCCTCGCCGGCTCGGCGGCGCGCGCCGCCCTTGCGCGACGGCCAAATGGTGGACTACGCCGGATGACTAGTCAGCGCGTCGCGAAGGGGTTTGGCCGGTTTGGCCGATGGCGGCGCTATGTCGCAATCGCGCTCGCCTCGTATGCGCCGCTGGCCATCGCCGACCACTGGGTCGCCATCGGCGCCTTGGGCGCCTTGGACGCCGCCGAACGCATGGCCGCCGACGCCGAGGAGAAATTGGGCATGTCGTTCTCTACGCGGCCGGTGGCGGCCGACTCCGGGCGCGTCCACCGGGTCGTGACCGGGCCGTTTGCGACTCGAGGGGAGGCGGATGCGGTTGTCCAGACCGTTCGCGCCAATGGTTTCGAGGACGCTTGGGTCGTGGAAACCGAGGCCGAGTCGCTGGTCGAGCTGTCGCCGGTCGAGTTGCCACCTGCCGAGTCGCCGGTCGACCTGTCGCGTGGCGATTCGCTGGTCGACCTGCCGCGTGGTTGGGCGCCTTTCAAAGTAACGGATATTCAGTTGCAGGGCCTGCAGCGGGTGTCTTCGGGCACGGTGTTCAACCTGCTGCCGGCGAGCGTCGGCGACACCTTGGATGGTGCCGATACGCGCGAATTGGTGCGGCTCCTGTTCCAGTCGGGTTATTTCGACGACATCTCATTGCTTCGGGACGAAGACACGTTGATCGTGCGCGTGCGCGAGCGGCCGGCGATCGAGAAGATCGAACTCGAAGGCAACAAGGCCATCAAGTCCGAAGATCTGCTGCAGAGCTTGGGCGACGCGGGGCTGGCGGAAGGGGAGATATTCAAGCAGGCGACGCTGGAACGCATCGGCATCGAGCTCACCCGCTCCTATCTCGCCCAAGGCCGCTACAACGCGAGCATCGACCCTACCGTCAAGGAGCTGCCGCGCAACCGCGTCGAGGTGAAGATCGACATCGACGAAGGCAAGAGCTCCGGCGTGCGACACATCAACTTCGTCGGCGCCAAAGTGTTCGACCAGAGCGAGTTGTTGCAGCCCTTGGAGCTCAAGCATCCCAACCTGCTCTCCTTTGTCCGCGGCAAGGACAAGTACTCCCGCGAAAAGATGCAGGGCGACTTGGAGAAGCTCGAGGCGCATTACCAGAACCGCGGTTATGTGGAGTTCGACGCCCGCTCGGTGCAAGTGAGCATTACCCCGGACAAGCGTTCGGTGTACATCACGGTGAACGTGCACGAGGGTGATCGTTATACGGTGGATGAGGTGAAACTCATCGGCGACGTTTCCGATGTAGACCCGGAGTTGGTCACCAACCTGTTCTTGGTGCGCAAGGGGCAGGTCTTCAATCGAGCCTTGGTCACCGCTACCGAGGAGCGCATTACGGGCGCGTTCGGCAACTCGGGCTTCACGTTCGCGAGCGCGTCAGGCGTGCCGGAGGTGAAGGACAACGGTATGGTGGATGTGAAGTTCGTGGTGGACGCCGGCAAGCGCGCCTACGTTCGACGCATCACGTTCACCGGCAATACGCTGACCATGGACGAGGTGTTGCGCCGGGAGATGCGGCAAATCGAGGGTGGCTGGGCGTCCACGCAGCAGATCGACCGGTCCAAGGTGCGCTTGGACCAACTCGGTTTCTTTGAACCGCAGTCGGTGAATGTCGAAACGCCGCAAGTACCGGGCACGGAAGACCAAATCGACGTCGATTTCAACGTGGAGGAATTGCCCACGGGGGCCTACACCGCGCAATTAGGCTATTCGCAGTGGGGCGGTCTCTTGGTGTCCGCCGGCGTGCAGCAGAAGAATGTCGCCGGCAGCGGCAACAGCATTGGCTTTTCGGTCAGTTGGAGCGACTACCAGCGCTCCGCCAACTTCAGCTACCACGACCCCTACTACACGGTGGACGGCATCAGTCGAGGCTTCAACATCTTCGCCCGCGAGACGAACTACTTCGCCATCAACATCGCGCGCTACTCCACGGATTCCTATGGCGCCGGCGTCAACTTCGAGTTTCCCGTCGGCGAGACGCAGCGGCTGCAGGTTGGCCTCACCGCGGAGCAGACGTCCATCAAGGACAACGTGTTCTCGGCGGCGGAGATCCTCGACTTCATCGACAGCGTCGGGTCGGACTTCTTCAACGTCAAGGCGCGCGGGCTGTGGATGCGTTCGACGCTGAACCACGGTTTGTTCCCGACGGCCGGACGGCGACAGACGGTGAGCGCCACCGTCGCCCTGCCGGGTAGCGACTTGCAGTTCTATCGCTTGAACTACAACGCCGATCTGTACTATCCGCTGCCCTTCGCCCGTTCCCTCTCGGCGCATCTGCGCACGCGGTTGGGCTATGGCGGCGTGTACTCGTCCACCGAGACGTACCCGTTCTACGAGCACTTCTTTGCCGGCGGCTTCGGCTCGGTGCGGGGCTACGAGAAGAGCACCCTTGGGCCGAAGATCAACGACAGCAGCGGGTTCTATGTGAACGGCCAGCCGTTCGGCGGCAATCTGTTGGTGGAAGGCTCCGCGGAGCTGATTTTCCCGCTGCCTTTCCTCCCTGCATCGAGGGGGGTGCGCTCGCTCTATTTTGTCGACGCCGGCAACGTCTTCAACACCAACTGCGTCCAAGAGGACCGCAACTGCTTCGAGTTCGATAGCAAGGACATTCGCATCACCACCGGCTTCGCCATCAGTTGGCTGTCGCCGATGGGGCCGATGTCCTTCGCCTTGGCGCACCCGTTCAACCGCCAGCCGGGCGATGAAGTGGAACAGTTCTCCTTCGAGGTGGGTCAGACGTTCTGATTGCGTGGCAAGGGAACTGCGACGGACGGCAAGGGAACTGCGACGAGAGCGGAAACGGTGGCGTACAATAGGTGTCGCCCGGCGTTCGCCGGGCATTTTTCTATAACGCGGAGGCAAGCGACGGAATGAAAGTGAGGACATGGGCCTTGGCCTTGGGGGTTGGGGCGTCGATAGCCATCGCGCCAAGCGCGGCTGCCCAACTGAACGTCGTGGTGGTTAACGTCAACCAAGCGATTGTCCAGAGCGAGGAAGGCAAGAGCTTCTTGGCGCAGGTGCAGCAAGATCTCCAACCTGAACAGGAAGAGTTGCGGGGCTTGCAGGACAAGATTCGCGATCTGCGGCAGCGGCTCGTAGACGAGGGCGATGTGATGCCGGACGAGGAGAAACGCCGCGTGGCGAAGGAAGCCGAGGACACCCAGATCGACCTTGAGTTCCGCGCCCAGAAGCTGCAGAAGGATGTGCAAGACCACCAGAACGAACTGCTACGCACGGTTGGCCCGAAGGTGCAGGCGATCATCACGGACTTGGTCGAGGTGGAGCGTTACGACGTTGTTTTCGCGCGCGAGCAGGTGCTCTACGTCAATACTCGACACGACATCACCGCCAAGGTCACGGAGAAACTGAACGAGCGCTACGCCGAAGAGCAATAGCCGCGCGGCCGTGAGAACCGTTGGCGAAATAGCGGCCGTGATTGACGGCGATTTGGCTGGCGGCGCGTCGGTGTATGGCGACGACGCCGCAACGATCACGGGCTTGGGGCCTATCGAGTCGGCGACGACCGGCGAAATAACGCATCTCTCCGGCAACGCCTATCGGCGCTTTCTGCCCACCACCGGCGCCTCGGCCGTGCTGCTAAAGGAGACCGACTTGGCGGACTGTCCAACTACCGCCGTCGTGGTCGGCAATCCCTACTTGGCCTTCGCCTGCGTCTCGCAGTTGTTCAACGATGCGCCGAAGCCAGCGCCCGGGGTGGACGCCGGCGCCCATGTCCAAGAGACGGCCAGCGTGCATCCAACAGCGGCAATCGCCGCCGGCGCAACCGTCGCGGCGAATGCGGTGATCGGTCCGGATGTGGCGATTGGCGCCGGCGCGTACGTTGGCGAGGGCTCGACCATCGGCGAGGCGAGCGTCGTTCACCCCAACGCGACGCTCTATCACCGCGTGCGCATCGGCAAGCGCTGTGTCATCCACAGCGGGGCGGTAATCGGCGCCGACGGCTTCGGTTTCACGCCGGACGAGCGCGGTGCGCTACGCGCCATCGCCCAGCTTGGCGGCGTTCGCTTGGGTGACGATGTGAGCGTGGGCGCCGGCACCACGATCGATCGCGGCGCAATCACGGATACGGTGGTGCGCGACGGCGTGAAGATCGACAACCAAGTGCAGATTGGCCACAACTGCGACATTGGCGAGCACACGCTGATCTGCGGCTGCGTGGGCATCGTCGGCAGCACCAAGATCGGCCGCCACTGCGCGTTGGCCGGCGGCGCCGGGGTGGGCGGCGAGCACCCCATCGAAATCTGCGACAACGTGCAGATCGGCGTCGTCACCACCGTCACGCGGTCGATCACGAAGCCGGGTGTCTACCAAGGTGGGCTGCTGCATACTACGGCGCAACGCTGGAAGCGCAATGCGTTGCGCTTCCAGCAGCTCGACGAGTTTGCGCGGCGCCTCAAGCGCTTGGAGTCGCAAAACAAGATCAGCCGAACTGAGGAGTGAACGCGGCGTGCAGTTGAACACCAAGGAGATTCTTGGCTATTTGCCGCACCGGTATCCGTTCTTGCTGGTGGATCGGGTCGATGAACTCGTGCCGGGGGAGCGCGTAGTGGCGCGCAAGACCGTGTCCGCCAACGAGCCGTATCTGCAAGGGCACTTCCCCGGCAACCCGATCATGCCCGGCGTCTTGGTGGTGGAGGCGCTGGCGCAGGCGTGTTGCGTACTCGCTTTCGAGACCCGAGGACGCAAGCCCATCGATGGCTATCTGCACTACTTGGCGGGCGTGGATAATGCTCGCTTCAGGCGTCCGGTGCTTCCCGGGGACGTCTTGGAACTGCACGGTGCGATCGCCAGCGAGCGGCGTCAGATGATGAAGTTCGACTGTCAGGCGCGCGTCGATGGCGAGTTGGCTTGTGCGGTCAAGCTGATCTGCGTCGAACGCAAGGCGGCGCCCTCGGACGAACAAGCGGATGCCGAACGGCGAAAGACGGGCATCTCTGGAAAAAAAGCTTGATCGACAGCCGCGCCATCGTCGATGCGGGCGCGGTACTCGGTCGCGACGTTGCCGTGGGCCCGTGGAGCATCATCGGCCCGGATGTCGTGGTCGGCGACGGTTGCGAGATCGGCCCTCACGTCATCCTGCGCGGCCCGACGACGCTTGGGCGCGGCAACCGCATCTATCAGTTCGCCACTGTGGGCGAAGGTTCGCCGGCAATCGCCTACAACGACGAGCCGACCACACTTACCATCGGCGACAACAACGTCATCCGGGAGGGCGTGACCATCCACCGCGGCTTGGCCACGGATCGCAGTCGCACGGTGATCGGCAACGACAACCTGTTCATGGCGTATGTTCACGTCGGCCACGATTGCGTGCTCGGCGACCGCATCGTCATGGCCAACAATGCCTCCGTGGCCGGCCATGTCACGGTCGGCGACGAAGCCGTATTGAGCGGCTATGTCGGCGTGCCGCAGTTCCGCAGCGTCGGCGCCTACGCCTTCGTCAGCGCCATGTCCTTGGTTACCAAGGACGTGCCGGCCTATGTCTCCGTTGACGGCAATCCGGCCGGCGCCGTGGGACTAAACGTTGAACGCCTGCGTCGTTTGGGTTTGAGCGAGGACGTAAAGAAAGCTCTGCAGAACGCCTACAACACGATCTACCGTCGTGGCTTGACGCTCAAGGAAGCGCTCGGCGAGCTCGCCGCCGAGACAAAGCGGCGGCCGGAGGTCGCCTGCTTGGTGCGCTCCATTGAAGCGTCCGAGCACGGCATTGTTCGCGAGCGGCGAAAGCAGTAGTCGACGGACCACCGCGGGGACATCCCAGAACCGCTTCTTGACAGCGTCGATATACGCCCCGTGCGTCGAGGCCTGTGTTCGTCGTCCTCCGTCCTCACCACAGCGTGCGCGACGCCGAGTTCGTAAGGCCGCCGTAAAAGGCGCTACCCCACGAGCGCGCCGCCCATCAGGTTCTCGAAGTTGGCTCGGTAGAACCGCTCGCGTTGTGGCTCGCTCAAGTCGGCCGTCGCTTTGTCGAAACGACCCTTGGGATTGCGCCCGCCTTCGACATGCGGGTAGTCCGAGGAGAACATGCAGATGTCCGCCGACGACTGCTCGATGATCCAGCCGGTCGGCTCCGTGGGGTATGGCGTCACTCGCACCTGCCTCGCGACATACTCGCTCGGTTTCAGAGCGAGGCCGCGCAGCCGTTCCTCATGGCGGCCGAACGCCTCGAACGCGGCGTCGAGTTGGCGCATGAAACCCGGCACCCAAGCCGCGCCGAGTTCAATGACGCCGATTTTCAGGTTCGGGAATCGGTCGAGCACGCCGTCCAAGATCAGCATGGCCAGCGCTTGCATCGGGCCGTGGGGAATCGCCATGTAGGAAATGGAGCGGAAGTTCTCCTCGCCGCCGTGGAAGTCCGGCACCGGCGGCAGGCCGTTGTTCTTATGTGCGGGCGGCAGCACGCGGTCCGCGACGCCGACGTGAAACAGGATGGGCAAGCCGGCGGCCGTGGCTTGCGACCAAACCGCGTCCAGCGCGACGTGACTCGTGGCGTGGTTCTTTGGGCACGCCCACGGCACCAAGAGCGCCTTGATGCCGAGGTCGATCGCGTCCGCGGCCGCTTGGGCGGCGCGTTCTAGGTCCGCAAGCGGCACATAACCCACCGGCAGCAAGCGGGCGTCCACTTCGCAGAACGCCACCTGCGCGCGGTTGGTGGCCGCCGCCGCTTGGTAAAGCAACTCCAAATCGGTGCCGTGCTCGAGCTCCTCCAGCCACACGTTGGGCGATGTCGGAAAGACGAGCTGCCTGGCGACGCCGATGTGGTCGACCGCCTCCGAGCGGTCTTCGCGGCGAAAAGCGCCCAGCGCGGCGTGATTCTTGCGTTGCATTATCTCTGCCGCGTTGCGGGCCCGATAGGCGGGATCGTCGTGCCGGTCGACCATGGCGGCCAGCCCAGCGGCGTGATCGGCCCGGAAACGAGCATTGAAGGCGCGGCTCACGGCGACGGTGCCGAACTCGTCCAGCCAATGCGGTAACTCCATCACGTGCGAGTCCGCGTCGTGGACCGTGCGATCTTCGATATAAGCCATGAAGGGTGCTCGGGGTGTTTAGCGACGGCGGAACGCAATGTAACATGCCGCCACGAAGTCCGCCGTTGTCGACGGCGTTGACGCAACCTAGGGGTGTCCGTCGGGTCATGCTGCAACGCCTGCGCGCTCGCCAAGAGTGGCAATTCATCAAAGTTCTCCCCAAGGCCAACCCGTGGCTCGCGGCCCTTTGGTGGATAGTGTTTCTTATGCGTGGTTTGCTGCCGGCGCTTTTCGCCATCGCCATGGGCCTTCTGGTGGGCGCCGTGCAACGCCAAGAGGACCTGCTCGTGCCGTTGGCGGTCGTGGGCACGGTATTCGTCCTGCTGCAAGTGCTCTCGCCGCTGCACCAAGCGGTGGGCGCCAACATGGGTTATCAGACCGCGGCGTGGCTCTACGATCAGCTCACCGTCGCCTGCGTCAAGCCCCCGGGCATGGCGCACTTGGAGGATCCCGAACTCACCAAGGACCTCACCATGGCGCGGGATTTCGACTTGGGAATAAGCGGCCCGCCACTCGCCATCTCCATGGACTTCATCGCTTCAGACTTAGTGCAATTGCTGGCGGGCTTGGCGTCCGCCGTGGTGCTTGCGGCCTACGCTTGGTGGGCGCCGCTGTTGCTCGGCGGCGCGTGGCTGGCGACGCATTGGCTCTTGCGCGAAAGCGGGGTGTGGAAGGATCGCAACACCGACGAAGTGCGCGAGGCGCAACGTCACGCCGACTACGCTTATCGATTGGCGGTGGATGCGCCGTCGTCGAAGGAACTGCGATTGTTCGGCCTCGCCGGGTGGACGGTAGGGCGGTTCCGCCGTCACCGCCGCCACCTGCATGATCTGCGTTGGCAAGCCACGAAATTGCGCGAGCGGCCCCTGGCCGCCAGTTTGGCGCTGGTAACCTTGGCCAATGCCGTCGTCTTCATGGCGATGGCCTTTGACGCCAACGCCGGCGTTCTGGCGTTGGATCGCATGGTCGTGTTCGCTACGGCCGCGTTCGGCACCAGTATGATCGCGTTTGGCGGCCTGTCGTGGGCGCTCGATGGCGCGGCGGCGCCGGCCGCGGCGGTTTTGCGTCTGCGCGAGTCCATGGCGAAGAAAGGTGCGTTGACTTCGGGTGCCCGATCCGCGCGTGGGCTGCCGGCGCGCGAAGTACGCTTTCGGAACGTGCGTTTCGCCTATCCCACGGTGCCCGACGAAGTCGTCTTGGACGGCTTCGATCTCACCATCCCGGCCGGGTCGTCGCTGGCGATCGTCGGCCAGAACGGCGCCGGCAAGACGACCTTGGCGAAGTTGCTGTGCCGGTTGTACGAACCGATCGTCGGCCGCATCGAGATCGACGGCGTGGATGTGCGCGAGTTCGAGTTGGCGTCGTGGCGCGAGCGAGTGACTGCGGTGTTTCAGGATTTCGTGCGCTACCAGTTGCCATTGCGCGACAACGTCGCCCCCGCCGGTGCCCCGGACGAGGTCATTCATGCTGCTTTGGCGGAAGCCGGCGCCGGCGACTTGGCCGCCTTAGATACGGTGCTGGCACGGGGCTTCGACGGCGGCACCGACCTCTCCGGCGGCCAGTGGCAGCGCGTCGCGTTGGCGCGGGCGCTGGCGGCGGTGAAGCAAGGCGCCGGCATCGTCTTGCTCGACGAACCTACGGCACAGCTCGACGTGCGCGGCGAAGCGGAGATCTTCGACCGCATTCTCAAAGCAACCCGCGATACGACGACTATTCTGATTTCACACCGTTTCTCCACCGTGCGCCACGCGGATCGCATCTGCGTTTTGGAGCGCGGGCGCGTCGTCGAACTCGGCAGCCACGACGAGTTGATGGCGCTAGGGGGGCGCTATCAGACGATGTTCGACTTGCAGGCGCGACGCTTCGCCCTTGGCGAGGACGGAGAGGGCGAGGCAGAGGGCGAGACAGAAAAAGAGAGGCTCGATGTCCTCGAGTGAGGCGTTGACGGCGCCCGGCATCGACGCCATGCCGCCGGCGCTGCCGTCGATGTGGCGAGCGGTGAAGCGCGGCTTCGTTGCCGAGCCGGCGCTCATCGTCATCGCCTTCGCGTTGTCGCTACTGGCGGCGTTGCCGGATGCGCTGATGGCGCTGTGGCTCAAGTTTCTCGCCGATGGCTTGTTGGCCGACGCGCCACGGCTGGTGTTCGTCGCCGCCGCCGGCCTCGCGCTATCCGCCGTCTTGACTTGGGTGTTGCGCGTGGTCAGTGAACGGACCCAGCGGCGCTTTCGAGACCGGGTCGCCATCGCCTTGGAGTCCCATGTCGCCGAACTGCAAGTGAGCGTCGCCACGGTAGAGCACCACGAACGGCCCGACTATCTCGATCGTCTCGCCATCCTGCGCGATCAGGTGTTCACCTTGGATCACATGTACATGTCGCTGTTTGGCACCTGCGGCTGGGTCTTGCGCTTGGGCGTCACCGTCGCCTTGCTGGTTTCCGTACATCCGCTATTGGCCCTGTTGGCAGCTTTCGCCTTGCCGACCGTCGCCACTTCCTCGTGGCGCCCGGCGGTTGAACGCGCCGCCGACGAGGCCGGGGCGCAAGCTCAACGCTTGGCGAGGCATTTGTTCGACACTGCGACCACGGCGTCGCCCGGCAAGGAAGTGCGCGTCTCCGGTATTGGCGAACGTCTGGTGCGCGAGCGGCGCGCCGCTTGGCAGCGCTGGTACGCCAAGGTCGCCAAAGCCCGTTGGCACAGCGCCGGCTGGCATACCGTCGGCTGGGCCGTGTTCGGCGCCGGCTTTGTTGCAGCGGTGGTCTTCGCCGCGTATTACCAAAGCGCGTCGCCCGGCGACGTCTTGCTGGTGCTGGCCGCCGGCTCGCGCCTTTCCGCCTATATCAGCGCCACCGTCGGCGAAATCGGTTTCCTGCGCGGCATCTGGATGGATGGCTCGAAGCGCATGGCCTGGTTGGAGGACTACGCGGCCGCCAAGGCGGAACAAGCGGACCTGCCGGCGCCGGCCGCAGTTGAGCGCGGCATCGCGCTGGAGAACGTCAGCTTCGCCTATCCCGGGACGGACAAGCTCGTGCTGAAGGATGTCGACTTGTCGCTTCCCGCCGGCGCGGTGGTGGCATTGGTTGGCGAAAACGGCGCCGGCAAGACCACCTTGGTGAAACTCCTCGCCAAGATGTACGAGCCGAGCGGCGGTCGCATATCGGTGGACGGCCAGGACTTGGCGCGCATGTCGGCGGCCGAGTGGCGCAAACGTCTCGCTGGCGCGTTCCAAGATTTCTTCCGTTTCGAGTTTCACGCCGCGCACACCGTAGGCATCGGCGACGAGCCGCGCTTGAACGAGCGGCCGGCGGTGGCGACGGCGGTGGGGCGGGCGGGTGCGCAAGACGTGGTCGACGGGCTTGCCGACGGTCTCGACACGCAACTCGGCGCAACTTGGCCGAACGGGGTGGAAGTAAGTTTCGGTCAGTGGCAAAAGCTCTCGCTGGCGCGGGGCTTCATGCGCGACGAGCCGCTATTGCTGATCCTCGACGAGCCGACCGCCGCGCTTGACGCGGAAACGGAACACGCGCTTTTCGAGCGGTACGCGAGTGCGGCGAGGGGTGTCGATGCGCCGGCCAACGGCCGCATTACGCTCTTGGTGTCGCATCGGTTCAGCACCGTGCGCATGGCGGACCTCATCGTGGTCATGGACGGCGCGCGGGTGGTGGAAGTGGGCAGCCACGAAGAGTTGCTGGCGGCGGCCGGGCAGTACGCGGAGTTGTACGAAATCCAAGCGGCCAGCTATCGCTAGCCGACGACTCTCGTGGCGCCGACGGCCCGCGGTCACGCGGCCATGCATCCCGCCGAGCATCGTTGCTCCTCGGTCGACGGAACCCGATACGCTTCTTGGTGGCGTCCTACCGGACGGGCGGGAGACTTACTCCTCCCTTATCGGGTCGAGTCCGCCTAATGACTCCTTGGTCGCGCCCTGCGGACGGGGCGGGACCTGTCCGACGCCAGCGCCACGAAAGCCATTGCCTATCGGCACCGCATTTCGCGTTAAGCGCAAGCCCCGCGTCGGACTTTGCGGCAAACGCCGCCAAGTCCGACTCGCCTGCTTGGGCCGAGACGCTTTCGCGCCGCGTGCCTCGTTTCGCCCCCGACGCTACTCGCTCTTATCCGGCTTCGTTTCCTTCGCCATGTCACTCGAACGCCGACGTTCGCTGATGGCGTTGCGCAACGCTTCGGCTCGCAACTCGTCGATGGTCTCGAAACTGCCTAGCCTGCACTCCGCCGTCAGCGGTACGAGCGGGCCGAGACGTGGCCGGCCGCGGAAGCGGTCCAGCCGGCAGATGCTGCCGCCGTACCCGGTCAGGTTGAGGATCATGTCGGGGGTGAGGCCGAGGCAGCGGGAGGACAAGCGGTTCAGCCACAGTTCGCCCCGCCGGCCATGGAAGAGCACGATGGTGTCGTCCAAGACTTCGACATCGTCGATGGACCGCAGGCGCACGCAGTTGCTTAGTTCCCGATAGTCGTCATCGGACAGCGGGTTGGCGAGAATCGACTCGATTTCGCTCGACTTGTCATCGGCGCTCTCCGGTGCGCCTTCAGCCGGCGGGTCTTCAGCCGGTGAGTCTTGGCGCTCGGCGGCGACGGCGGCGAGGCACCAAGCCGCGCCCACAACGAATAGCAGGGTTCGCACGCCTTCGACGCAGCGCATCGCTAACGACCCGGGGGCCGATACACGCGAATCGGCCGATGTCGCCGGAGCCAAGGCGCCTGCTCGCGCCAAGGGCGACCGGCGGTGAGGCCGCCGTCCACGACGTAGGCTTGGCCGGTGGCGAACTTCGATTCGTCGCTTGCAAGCCACACGGCGAGGCTGGCGATATCTTCGGGTTCGCCGACACGTGCCAACGGTTGCGCGTCCGCCATATCCGCCTCGAACGCCTCGCGCGCTTGTCTGCCCATCGCCAACGGCGTCGCGACCACGCCCGGACAGATGGCGTTCACGCGGACATTCTGTTCGGCGAGCTCCAAGGCCGTGGTGCGGGTGAGCGCGGTGACCGCGGCTTTGGCGGTGCTGTACAGGTGCGGTGCCCAACCGCCGGTCATGCCGGCGATCGAGGCGGTGTTGATGATCGAACCCTTGCCTTGGCGCTGCATCGCACGCGCGGCGTGCTTGATGCCGAAAAACACGCTCTTGACCAAGACGTCCATGGTGATGTGGTAGTCGTCTTCCGTGGTCTCGGTGATGGGCCCGAGCGCACCACCGAATCCGGCGTTGTTGTACATGACATCCACGCGGTCCCATGTCTCTTGGGCCAGCTCGACGACGGCCGCTATGTCCGCCTCGTGGGTGACATCGACGCGCAGGAAACGGGCGGCTTCGCCGAGGCTGTCGGCGAGTTCGCCGCCCTCGTTCTCCTTGAGGTCGGCGATCAGTACCCGAGCGCCTTCGGCGACGAACATTCGCGCTGCGGCGGCGCCCATGCCGGTAGCGGCGCCGGTAATAATGGCGACTTGGTTTCTTAAGCGGCTCATCGCACTCGCATTTGCGGATTCACTTGGCGGAGCCATGCGCGCCGCTAACGGCGCAAGCTCCTACGTCGCGTCAGCATAATTGACGGGCGAGATCGCGATAGTCAACCGCCCGAATGTCGAAGCCGGCCGTGTCGCCGCGACTGCCTGCCTCTTCGAGTTTCGGCTGCACGTAAGCGGTCTTCAATCCGGCCCTCGCCGCGGCCGCCAAATCCGGCGGATGCACGGCCACCATCATCGTTTCCTCAGGGGTCGCGCCGAGCAGCCGGGCGGCGGTTTGGTACGCCGCCGCTTCCGGCTTGTAGACGCCGAGAAACTCGCACGACAGGTAGGCGTCCCAGTCGATGCCGGCGTGTTTGGAGCTGTCTACCACGATGGCCAACGAAAGCACGGTCAAGATGGCCACCACATAGCGCTCGCGCAGGGCGGCCAGGGATTCCGGAACATCCTCCCAAACGCCCATGCGATGCCAAGCCCGGTTGAGGTCGTCCAAATCGCTGGCGGAGAGTTCGAGTTCGGAATACTCCGTCGCCAACTCGTCGAGCACATTGCGGTGGATTTGGTCGGCGTTTTGCCATGGTCGGTCGCCGGCGCGCACTTCGGCCAATTGCTCGAACATGCGCCGCCGCCAAGTGAAGCAGAAGGCACGGTCGTCCACCTGCACGCCACGGTCGCTGGCGAGTGCCCGCACCGCTTGGCGCGTCGCGGTTTGCCAGTCGAAGATGCTGCCGCCGACATCGAACGTAAGCACTTTCACTTCGGCCATCGCTGACTCCTCTCGTCTAGAACTCGGCCGCTATCGCCACGAAAGCCGTTGCCTACGGCACCGCCTTTTGCCCCAGCCCCAGCCGCCCTATCACGCCGTCGGACTGCTAGCGCTGCCCGCCCGAGACGCCACCTGTTGTTTCGCCCACCGGTAGTCCGCCTTGCCGTTGGGGCTGCGCAGGACTTCGTCGACAAAGACAAACCCCTTGGGCAGCTTGTAGCGGGCGATGTGTTTGACGCATTCGTCGAGCAGGCTTGCCTCGCTCACCTCTCGGTCTCGCCGGCATTGCACGATGGCCACCACCTCGTTGCCCCAACGCTCGGAAGGACGGCCGGCGACGACGGCATCGTAGACGTCGGGGTGTTGCTTGAGGGCCTGTTCCACCTCTTCGGCGAAGATCTTCTCGCCACCGGAATTGATCGTCACGGACTCGCGACCCAAGAGTTCCAGCGTGTTGTCGGCAAGCAGGCGCACCTTGTCGCCCGGCACGGAGTAGCGCACGCCCTCCACGACCGGGAACGTCTGGCGCGTTTTCTCTTCATCCCCCAAGTATCCGAGCGGGATGTTGCCGGCCCGCGCCCACCAACCGAGCCCGTCGTGACCGGGTTCGAGCGTGGCGGTCAAGTCTTCGTTCAGCACGGCATTGTGCGCGGTGAGCGTAAACCGGCCGGTGGCGGCGCCGGACTTCGCGTTGCTGGTGTGCGACGCTTGGCCGCCGGTCTCCGACGAGCCGGCGCTGTCGATGATGTTGATATGCGGCAGCGCGTCGAGCAGTTCGGTCTTCGTCTTCAGCGTCATGATCGCGCCGCCGGTGATGACGTTGCGCAGCGTCGGGCACTTGGCGCCGCTGGCGCGCAAGGCATCGATCAGCGGCCGCCCGAACGCATCGCCTACCATGAGCACGTTGTTGACGCCCTCGCGCTCGATGAGCGCCACCGCCCCATGCGCGTCGAAGCGCCGCACTTCGTCTTGGATCACCACGGTGCCGCCGGTGTTGAAGGCTTGGAACGCCGCCCAGTGCCCGGCGCCGTGCATGAACGGCGGCGCAGGCAACGTTCGGCGATGCGCGGCGGTGGCGCGTTTGACGTAGCCGGCCAAGGAATCGATCACCGTGCCGTCGGTGCGGCGAGCGCCCAAGCTGGCGATGAGGATGTCGCTCTGTTTCCAGAGCACGCCCTTCGGCATGCCGGTGGTGCCGCCGGTGTAGATGACGTAGAGGTCCTCGGGAGGCCAATCGAGGTCCGGTTTCTCCGCGCTCGCCGAGGCTAGCGCGGCTTCGTAATCGACCGCGCCGTCGAGCAGCGGAAGGTCTTCGTCGTTGACCTGCAACAGCAGTTCGAGGGTTGGCACTTGGTCGCGGATCGCGGCGACATGCTCGGCCAGCGAGCTGTGGAACACCAATATTCGCGTTTCCGCGTCGTTGAGGAGATAGACCAACTCTTCATCGACGTAGCGATAGTTCACGTTGAACGGCGCGAGGCGAGCCTTGTAGGCGCCCAACATGGTCTCTAGATACTCGTTGCCGTTGTAGAGGTAGATTCCGATGTGGTCTTGGCCGGACTGCCAACCCGCCAAGGACTCGCGTTGCCGACGCAAGCCAAAGCCGCGCCGATGCAGGAAGTTGGCCAGCCGCCGGGTTCGCTCGGTGAGCTCTCGATAGGTGAAACGGCGGTCGCGGAAGACGATGGCCTCGCGCTCGGGCACGGCTGCGGCGATGACCTCGTTGACGGTGGCAAGGTTGAAGTGCAAGGGGTGGTTTCCTCGGCGCGTGTGCGGCTTTAGGAGTGTACTCGCATCCGCTCCCGCCGCAGCTTCAGCCGCGGGGACTGCCGGCCTGTGGCGCGCCGTCGCCGCCCATGCGCTTGGCCGCGGCGCGACGCTCCGCGGCGAGCGGATGCATGACACCGGCGCCGGCTGGCCAAACTCCGGGTTCAGCCGTGATGCGTCGGCACAGGTGCTGGGCGTGGGGCGACAGCCCCTGCCAAATGGCGTGTGGCATGGTTTTCTTTGCGTGGCGCCAAGCCGGTAGCCACGGCGCGCCGTATTCGACGTTCGGCAGCGAGCGGATCTCGCGGCTTAAGTTCGGCGTCGCGCCGTGCCACGCGCGGTTGTCGCGAAAAACGCCGGCGCCGGCTGGCGCGCCGACCAGCGTGGACAAGCGCATCCACGCCGGTTCGTCCGCTGGCGGAGTCGGTTTCATCTGCCACGTGTGGGAACCGGGGATCTGGCGAATTGGGCCGTTTTCCCAAGTCAGGTCGCACATAGCGAAGTTGATGGTGACTAGCGGCGGCGCGTAGTCGACGATCCGTCGGCGGGTGGCGTCGTCGATTTCCGCGGCGCCGTCGTCGGTCTTCACCTCGATCCCCAACCGGCGAGCGGTTGCCACGCGCTCGGTGGAGAGCGCGTAGCTTTCGCCGATGTCGGTGTGCAGGTGTTGGTACTCGACGGCCCCCGGCAGGCACAGGTCGCCGCCGGCGCCGACGACCAGATAGTCCGGCGAGCCGAATATCTCGGTGAGGATCGGTGTCGTGGTCGGCAAGTCGATCATCGACGCCCATACTTCTTCGTGCAACATTTGCCGCGACGCGGAGGATGTGCCGTAGCTGTAGCGATGCGGCAGCCGGCCGCTCTCGGTGGTGTACTTTCGTCCGCCGGGTCCGGGGGTCGCGAGAATCCGCCGCAGAGCTTCGGCGCTGCCGCCGCGAAAACGTCGGAGTTGCTCCGCATCCAAGAGATCGCGCACCACCACGAAGCCGTCCCGGTGGAATATCCGCGCGGCGCGTTGAATTTCGTCGGGCGAGCAGATCTCCAAGCCGCGAATACCGTTGGCCGCGCGCAGTTGGTCGCGCAGCGCCTCGACCTGTGGATGATCGTAGGCCCGGTGGCTTGGCGCGCGGGGGTCCGCTTGGCCGAAGCCGCGTTCCATCGGCGAAAGATTGCCGTACTCGTCGACGGTTTCGTTGATCGGCGTGTTTTCGTCCCAGCCGATGTCCGTCTCACCGTGGACTTCGAGGGTCGCCAGTTCGTCCCGAGCTGCTGGATGGTCGGTCATCGGCGATGGATTCTACCGCGTTGGCGGCAAGGGGCGGGCGTTCGAAGGATGCGGCTCGACCGGCAGTCGATAGGCATGATTACGGTCAGTCGCGCCGTCTCGGTGCGGCGCCGACGCGCGCCATGCCCCCGTCCACGGCCACCACTTCGCCGGTCACGTAGCGTGAAGCGTCGCCGGCGAAGAACAGCACCACATCCGCCACGTCGTCGCCGTAGCCCCAGCGTTTGAGCGCGATGCCGTCCTCCAAGCGTTCGATCAAGCCGGGGACGTTGCGGCGGTCGGGTTCCCAGATCGCCGTGGCGATGAGGCCCGGGCAGATCGCGTTGACGCGAATGCCGTGTTCGCCCCAATCCGCGGCCAACGCCCGGGTGATGGCGTCGACGGCGCCCTTGGTGCCGGCGTAGGCCACCCGACCCAAGGGCCCGCGCAAACTGGCGATGGAGGAGATGTTGATGATCGAACCGCCGCCACGCTCGATCATCGTTGGGCCAAGCCCAAGGGTCAGCATCAACAGCGAGCGGACGTTGATGGAAAAGACGAGATCGAAGTCCTCCTCCGTCAGCTCGTCGGGCTTGCGCCGCATCGGGATGCCGGCGTTGTTGACAAGGATGTCGACGCCGCCAGTGACCGCCAAAACCCGCTCGGCAAGCGCGGTTCCCGCCTTGGCGGGAGCGAGGTCGGCCTCGAGCACGACCGGGTCGTTGGCGAGTTCCTCGGCGACGCGGCGCAAGTCGGCGGCGGTGCGACCGGTCAATACCACCCGGGCGCCGGCTCGGTCGAGGGCGCGGGCGCTGGCTTCGCCGATGCCCCGGCTGGCGCCAGTCACCAAGGCGACTTTGCCGCTGAGGTCGTTCGCGTCGGTCATGTGATGGCGTCTTGGTGACGGTTCGGAGCGGCGAAGACTACCAAATCGAGGCTCGCAGGCGTCGGCCAAGCGGCGCCGGCGCGCGGCTGGTCGCGGTTGGCGTCGGCGAGTAGACTGCGCCAACTCTCGAAACCTTGGCAACGAAGGAGCGAACGCCGATGGCAATCGAAGAAGGCGAGGCCGCGCCGCTTTTCACCTTGAACGACGCGGAGGGCAACGAGGTCGCCCTTGAGGACTTGCAGGGCAAGTACGTGGTGGTCTATTTCTATCCTCGGGACGACACTCCCGGTTGCACCAAGGAAGCGTGCGGCTTTCGCGACCACTGGCAAGAAATCGAAGACGCCAACACCGTCGTGTTGGGCATTTCGCCGGATAGCGAAGCGTCGCACCGCAAGTTCCGCGACAAGTACGAACTGCCGTTCACGTTGCTCGCCGACCCGGAGCGCCGGGTGATGACCGAATACGGCGCCTATGGCGAGAAGATGATGTACGGCAAGAAGAGGATGGGCGTGATCCGCTCGACGGTGTTGGTCGGCCCCGACGGCAAGGTGGTCAAGCATTGGCGGCGCGTGGCGAGGGCCGCCGATCATCCGAAGAAGGTGCTCGAGGTGCTGAGCGCGCAATCCTGATCGGGACCGCAACACCGGAAGTGGCACCACGCGCCTAGCGAGCCACGTTGGCTGGAGTAGACGCACCTAGCGGAGGTGGCGGCGCTCGCATCGCCGCCGCGGCGCTCGCCGGGGCGCCGGTTGGATTCGCCGTCGGCGCGGTGATCAGCGCACGATTCGCACCGAACGCCGGCGGCCTGATTCTGGCTTGCGGACTGCTCGGTGCGCTCGCCGTCGCCGTCGCTATGGCGTTGGCCGCGCGCCTGTTGGCGCCGAAACCGGTGCGCATAGCCACCTTGGTCGTCGGCGCTGGATCGTTCGCCCTCTTGGCGTACATGGTGCAAGACTTCATCAGCGACCGTGTGGACGAGGCGCGAGCGTTGGCCGATGCCTATGCGCGTCTGCCGCGTATCGAGGTCACGCTGACCGCGGAGAATGATGCCGGACGCGCGCCGTTTTCCGAACTGGTCTACGACTCCGCCACACGCGAGTACGTCGCCACTAGGCCCGGCGGCTGGGTCTGCCGCGGCACCCTCAGTTCACGTCGCGCCATGGCCTTGTACGCCGGCGCGCAGGCGGCCGAGGCAGACTTCGATACCGTCGCAACGTGTGGCCTGCGCGTGGTTGTCCGTTTCGAATCCGCACCGCCGTTGCGGGCCTGCGGCTACTTAAGCGGCGCACAGCTCTTCGCAGCCGCGGACGACATCGTCAAAGCCACGGAACGCAAGGCATCCTGTCGGCGGCCGCAGTGACGGGCTTTGCGGTTCGGCGTGGCCGCTGTAGTACGCTGTCGGCCACGGCCGCTCGTCGCGGCCAAGTCCGACAGACCAGCCCGACGGAGGAAATATGAAGTTCGGCATCTTCTATGAGCATCAATTGCCGCGCGATTGGCAACCGGACAGCGAGCACAAGCTGCTGAAAAACTCGCTGGAACAGATCGAACTCGCCGACCGGCTGGGGTTCGACTACGCTTGGGAGGTGGAGCATCACTTCCTCGAGGAATACTCCCACTCCTCGGCGCCCGAAGTGTTCCTCGCCGCCGCCAGCCAACGCACCAGCAACATCCGCTTGGGCCACGGCATCGTGCAGATGACCACCAACCACCCGGCGCGGGTGGCGGAGAAGATCGCCACGTTGGACTTGGTCTCCGACGGTCGCGTCGAGCTGGGCTTGGGCGAGGGCGCGTCGGTCACCGAACTGCACCCGTTCAACTTGCGGTTCCGCGACAAACGGGATGTCTGGGAGGACGCCGTGCGCTGCACGCTGCCGATGTTCTGGAACCACGGCTGGCAATACGACGGCGAGTTCTTCAAGTTTCCGTTGCGCGCGGTGGTGCCGAAACCACTGCAAAAACCGCATCCGCCGCTGTGGATCGCTTGCTCGCAACTGGACACCATAAAGTACGCGGCGCATCGCGGCATGGGCGCCCTGTGCTTCAAGTTCGTCAACTTGGATGCGGCCCGCGCTTGGGTGAACGCCTACTACAACACCTTCATCCGAGACTTGGAGAAGCTCGAGGAATACCGCGTCAACCCCAACATCGCCGTGGTGTCCGGATTCATGTGCGCCGAGACGGACGAGGAAGCGTGGCGAAAGGCGGACGGCTGGACCTTCTTTCAATTCGCGTTGCAGCTCTACAACAAAGAAGGCCCATTCGAGCCCGGCACCATGAACTTCTGGCAACGCTATCAAGAATGGAAGCAAACGCCCGCTGGCCAAAAGCGCTCCGGCAGCGAGTTGATCGGCTCGCCGGCCACCATTCGGGAGCGGCTCAAGGAACTCGAACGCGCCAATGTCGATCAAGTCATCCTGCTCAACCAAGCCGGCAAGAACACGCACGAGGACATTTGTTCGAGCTTGACGATGTTCGCCCGGGAGGTGATGCCGGAGTTTCAGGAGCGTCACCACGAGCAGGAGGCGTGGAAGGCGGCGGTGTTGGCCGGCGAGATCGAGTTGACCGACATCGACACCGAACCGTTCAACTTCGCGGCCCGGGGCAAGCCCACCCAACAATCGAGCAAGGAAGCGCGCAACATGATCTCCGGCGTCACCGGACGTCCACAAGCGCAGTCGATCGCCTGACTCTCGGCGCCCGCGCGGCATGTCGTCGTCCCGCTCCCGCCTGCCGCCGGCGGTGTTCGACTTGCCGGTGGACGACATCCACGCCGGGCGCTACTCGGACAAGTACTTCGTCCGCACCCGGGCGGTGCTGCGCGCCGAGGCATATCGGCCGCGCGTGTTGATGCAGGTGTTCTGCAGGGGCGGCGGGTGGCTAGGCGGCATCGACGAGGCGGTCGCCATCCTCAAGCGCTGCAGCGGCGACTGGCCGGCGCTCGCCGTCGACGCGCTGTACGAGGGCGACGAGATTGCCGCCTACGAGACGGTGATGACGATCAACGGCCCGTACGACGCCTTCGCGCACTTGGAGACGCTGTACTTGGGCGTGTTGGCGCGTCGCACTCGCGTCGCTACCAACACGCGGCGGTGCGTCGCCGCGGCCGCGCCGAAGCAAGTGCTCTTCTTCCCCGCCCGGCACGACCACTGGTCGCTGCAGGCCGGCGACGGCTACGCCGCGCACACCGCCGGCGCGGCGTCGGTTTCCACCGACGCGCAGGCGTCTTGGTGGGGAGGCGAGGGTATCGGCACCGTACCGCACGCGGCGATCGCGGCCTACGGCGGCGACACCGTGTTGGCGGCGCGCAAGTTCGCCGAGCAGGTGCCGGAAACGGTGCCGCTGGTGGTATTGGTGGACTTCGACAACGACTGCGTGGGCACGGCCTTGGCGGTTGCCCAAGCACTCGGCCCGAGACTGTACGGCGTGCGCGTGGACACTTCCGGCGCACTCGTGGACGCCAGCGTCCTGCCGCATATGGCGAGCGGCCGGCACGGGCAATTCGACCCGCGCGGCGTCAATCCG
This sequence comes from uncultured Pseudomonadales bacterium, assembly GCA_964348085.1. GTDB lineage: Bacteria > Pseudomonadota > Gammaproteobacteria > Pseudomonadales > Azotimanducaceae > VXYL01. The sequence goes on from CAYGBI010000009.1 coordinate 42,974, forward strand.
GTGTTGGTGCGCGGCGTCCGCGACGCCTTGGACGAAGCCGGCTTCGAGGCGGTGCGCGTCGTTGCCTCCGGTGGCTTCAACGAGGCGAAGATCCGCGCATTCGAAACCGCCAACGTGCCCGTGGACGCCTACGGCGTCGGCTCGGCGCTGATGGCGAATCGCGGCGAGTTCGACTTCACCGCGGATATAGTACGCGTTGACGACAAGGCTTGCGCCAAGGTGGGCCGTATGCACCGGCCCAACGCGCGCTTGGAGAGGGTGATATGACGCGGGTCTTCTGGGATGTCGATACGCAAGTCGATTTCATGCGCCCGCACGGGCGGCTCTACGTCGCCGGCGCGGACGCCATAGCCGCCAACCTGCGCCGGCTTACCGACTGCGCTCACGGCGCGGAAGTTCGCATCGTCGCGAGCGCAGACAAGCACGTCTCCGGCGACGAGGAGCTTTCCGACACCCCGGACTTCGCGAACACCTTCCCGCCCCATTGTCTGGCCGGCACCGACGGGCAAGAGAAGATCGCCGAGACCGCGTTGCGCAATCCGCTGGTTGTCGAGCCCGAGGCGCGCCCCGCCGACACGCTGGCCCGGCTCGCCCGACACGACGGCGACGTCCTTTTCAACAAGCGCTTCTTCGACGTGTTCACCAATCCCAACGTCGAGCCGGTGGTCGCGGCTTTGGGGGTTGACGAAGTCATGCTCTACGGCGTCGCGCTCGATGTCTGCAACCGCTACGCGGTGGAGGGGCTGCTTGCTCGTTGGCCGGCGCTCTCGCTGTCGTTGGTGACGGACGCCGTGCGCGCCATCGACGAGGACGGCCGCGAGCGACTCTTGGCCGACTGGCGCTCGCGTGGCGTTCGCATGACGACCACCAGCGAGGTGGTGACGGCGACGCTGTAGGACGCTATAAGTTGCCGCCGGTCAAGATCACGCCCACTTCGCCTCGCGCGACACCCGGGTTTTCTGCCATGGCCGCAAGCGTCACCGCCGCCGATGGCTCGACGACGATCTTCATGATCGCACCGACAAGCGCAGTCCAGTGCTCGATGGCGGCGTCCGACGCCAGCCAAACAGCGGTTCCGTACCGCTTGAGAATAGCGAAGTTGCGTTCCCCCAAGCCGGTGCGCAGGCCGTCGGCGATGGTGAGCGGCGGCAGCGCGGGCTGCCGTGCGCCGAGGGTCAGCGAGTCCTTGGCGTCCCGGGCGAGGGTCGGCTCGGCGAGCATGACGGTAGCGCGGCCGGCGACCGCAAGCACGGTGCCCGCGGCCAATCCACCCCCGCCCACGGGCACCCAGACTTGATCGAGGCGCGGCCGTTCCGCCAGCAATTCGAGTGCCGCGGTGCCGGCCCCGGCGATGATGCGGGAGTCGTCGTAGGGGGGAACGAAGGTCGCTTGGTGTTTTGCGACGACCTCGCGCAGGACCGCCTCCCGGTCCTCAAGCGTGGGCTCGCAGTCGACCAGCTCGGCGCCGTAGCGTTTGATCGCCTCGCGCTTCGACGCCCGGGCGTTGGCTGGCACGACGATGATCGCCCGCAATCCGGCATCCCGCGCGGCGAGCGCCAGCGCGGCGCCGTGGTTGCCCGAAGAGTGCGTGGCCACGGTCTTGACGTCGACCGGCAACGAATGTACGGCGTTGGTGGCGCCACGCATCTTGAACGCGCCGCCGCGCTGGAGGTTTTCGCACTTGAAGTGGAACTTCGCGCCGAGCATGGCGTTGAGCGTGCGACTCGCGAACACCGGCGTGCGATGCACGCGGCCTTGGATGCGTCGCGCCGCGGCGACGACATTCGCCGGCGACGGTGTCACCGCTGTTCCGGCTTGTAGCTGTCCCGCAGCGCCACCGTTCGATTGAATACCGGCTTGGCGGCGGAGTAGTCCTCGCTGTCTTTGACGAAATACCCTTGCCGCTCGAACTGAAACGCCCGCTCCGGGCTGGCGACGACGGCGGGCTCGACCATGGCGGCGGCGTTGCGCAACGAGTTGGGGTTCAGCGCTTCGATGTAGTTGTCCGCGGTGGGCTTGGCCGTGGTGAACAGGCGCCCGAACAATCGCGCCTCTGCGGGTATGGCGGTCGCGGCGTCCACCCAGTGAATCACTCCTTTCGGCTTCAGGCCGCTTGAGTCGCTGCCGCTCTTCGACTCCGGAACGTAGCGGCAGCGCAGTTCTTCGACTTCGCCGGCGTCGTTGCGCACCACCTCTTCGCAGACGATGATGTAGCCGTAGCGCAACCGCACCATGCCGCCCGGCGTCAGCCGCCGGTACTTCCGCGGCGGATGTGCGGCGAAATCTTGGCGCTCGATGTAGAGCCGCCGAGAAAACGTGAGTTGGCGTTCACCGCGCTCCGGTTGTTGCGGATGCCACGGCGCGACGAGGGTCTCGCCGTCGCTGTCGTAGTTGGTGATCGTCACCGGCAAGGGTTCCAGTACCGCCATGCCACGCGAGGTGGCGGCCGCCAGCTCTTGGCGCACGCAGAACTCCAAGAGCTCCATTTCCACCGCGCCGTCGGATTTGGTCACGCCGATGCGCCGGCAGAACTCGCGAATAGCCGCCGGCGGGCAACCGCGTCGGCGCAGGCCCGCCAAGGTCGGCAGGCGGGGATCGTCCCAGCCCATCACATGGCCGTCCGCCACCAGCGTCGCCAACAGCCGCTTGGACATCACGGCGTATTCCAAACCGAGGCGCGAGAACTCGATCTGCGGTGGGTGGTAGTTGACCGCGATGTTGTCGAGCACCCAATCGTACAGCGGCCGGTGGTCCTCGAACTCCAGCGTACACAGCGAGTGGGAGATGCCTTCGAGCGCGTCGCATATGCAGTGCGTGAAGTCGTACATCGGATACACGCGCCACTCCTCGTTGGTGCGGTGGTGCGCCGCGTGACGGATGCGATACAGCACCGGGTCGCGCAAGTTGAGGTTGGGCGAGGCCATGTCGATCTTGGCGCGCAGCACTCGCGCCCCGTCCGGAAACTCGCCGGCGCTCATACGGCGGAAGAGGTCGAGGTTCTCGGCGGCGCTTCGGTCGCGGTAGGGGCTGGGCGCTCCCGGTTCGGTCAGCGTGCCCCGCTTGGCGCGCATTTCGGCGGCGGAAAGGTCGCACACATACGCCTTGCCGGCCTCGATCAGTTGCACGGCGAAGCGATACAGGTGAGCGAAGTAGTCCGAGGCGAACGTCGGCCCCTGCCAAGCGAACCCCAGCCACTCGACGTCGCGGGCGATGGCTCCGACGAAGGTCTCGCTTTCGGTCAGCGGGTTGGTGTCGTCGAAGCGCAGAAACGTCTTGCCGTCGAACTCTTGCGCGACCCCGAAGTTCAGGCAGATCGACTTGGCGTGGCCGATGTGCAGGTAGCCGTTGGGTTCCGGTGGAAAGCGGGTCACCACGCCATCGTCCAACTTGCCAGCCGCCGCATCGCTGCGGATGCGTTGGCGGATGAAGTCGCGCAGGTCGTCGGTCATCGCGGTCGAACCGCAGTGGCGACCGGGGTGCCGACCTTCACCTCGGCGCCGGCCTCGATGCCGCGCACCGGGGTCACCGCCTCGGGCGGGAACACCGCGATCACCGTGGAGCCCATGAGGAACGCGCCGACCTCGTCGCCGCGACGAAAATACACCCCCTCGGGTACTTGCGACCGTCGCCGTCGATAGGGCGATCGCGGGCCGTTCGGCCAAGCCACTTCAATGCTGGCGACGATCAGCGCGCCGACCAGCACGAGCGCGAAGTCGCCGAAACTTGCGCCGAGGCGCAGCGCCAAGCGTTCGTTGCGGGCGAACAGCCCGGGCAGGTGGCTCTCGGTGACGGCGTTCACCGAGAACAGCCTTCCGGGGATCTCGACAGCGCCGAGCAACGCCGCGTCGCACGGCGCGTGTACGCGGTGATAGTTGTGCGGCGCAAGATAAATGGTGATGAACCAGCCGCCGTCCAAGGATGCCGCGAAGTTTGCATCGGCCAACAACTCGGCGAGTCCGTAATCGCGACCCTTGGCCTGCAGCAGTCGGCCGCCTTGGACCGCGCCGACTTGGCTTACGGTGCCGTCGGCTGCGCTTGCGATCGCCCGCGGGGCTTCGGGCATCGGGCGCGCGCCCGGCTTCAGCCTGCGGGCGAAGAAGTCGTTGAAACTGGCGAAGTCGCCGGCGGAGTCGCCTTCGTACTCCGCCAAGTCGATGTCGTAGGCGGCCATGAAGCGTTCGATCAGGAAACGCTTCACATGTCGCTGTCGGGTGGCGGCGACGGCGCCGACGCCACGCGACAGGGCGTGCTGGGGCAGTAGACGCTGCAAGCGCACGAACGGATGCGTCACGGCGCGGCCACCGGCAAATCGGCCCGGTTGCCCCATTCGGACCACGATCCGTGATAGGCGCGAACGCGGGGGAACCCCAAGAGGCGCGCCGCCATGTAGGCGAGGCCGGAGCGGTGGTGCGTTTGGCAGTGGGCGATGATGTCCCGCTCGGCGACGATGCCGCGCTCGGCAAGGCGTCCGGCGAGGTCTTCCACCAAGCGCAACTGCCGGTTGGGATCGGTGAGATCGAGCCAATCGAGGTTCACCGCCCCCGGAATGTGACCGGCGCGTGCGGCACCGCTCTTCAGGCCGTGGTATTCCTCCGCCGAGCGGCAATCCCAAACCACCAGCGTGGGGTCGTCGAGGCGAGGGAGGATGTCCTCGGCTTCGGCGATCGGCGCGTGGCGGATGTCGATGTCGACGTCGGAGGGCGCCACCTGCGGCAACTCGGTGTCAAGCGGCAATCCCGCGCCGTGCCAAGCGTGCAGGCCGCCGTCGAGGTAGCGCCAGTTGTCGTTGCCGATCACGTCCAAGGTCCACGCGAAGCGACCTGCCCAACCGCCGCCTTCGTCGTCCAGCGTCACCACCTCGCGACCGTGGGTATAGCCGATGCGGCGAAACAGGCTCCGCAAGCGGGCGATGTCCGGCAACCGGCCCGTCGCCGGCGGGACGCCGGAGATCAGTTCCCGCGGCTCGACGTTCACCGCGCCCGGTACGTGCGCGGCCGCGTAGACTTGGCGAGTGGTCACCTGCACGACGAGAGGCCCGTCGCCTAGGCGGCGGGACAGTTCCTCGGGCGAGATCAGCGTGGCGCTCATGGGGCGGAATGATAGCGCCCCGACGCCTCGGGGTTGCATCTACGCTGCCGAGCCGATGGGCTGATACGCTGCACGTATCCGCCGACGAGTGCCCGAACCGTCCGTATGAACGACTCCGCAAAGACAATGCCGCCACTCGTGTGGATGGATTTGGAGATGACCGGGCTCTCGGTCGAAACCGACGTGATTCTAGAGATCGCCACCATCGTCACCAACGCCGAACTCGACACGGTGGCCGTCGGCCCGGTGCTCGCTATTCATCAAGACGAACGCGCGCTCGCCGGCATGGATGCGTGGAACACCAAACACCACACTGCTTCAGGTTTGCTGGATCGGGTGCGCCGGTCTCCGGTGAGCGTGACGGAAGCGGAAGCCGTGACGCTCGCCTTCGTCGAACGCCATTGCGCGCCTGGGATCGCCCCGCTCTGCGGCAACACGGTGTGGCAAGATCGCCGCTTCCTCATGCGCTACATGCCCGTGCTCGACGCCCATCTGCACTACCGCATCGTCGATGTTTCCACGGTCAAGGAACTCGCTCGCCGCTGGCGGCCGAAGCTGGTCTCGCAATTCAAGAAGAAAAACGCCCACCGCGCGCTCGACGACATCCAAGAGTCCATCGCCGAATTGCGCCACTACCGCGAGCGCTTCTTTGCGCTCTGACGCTTCTTTGCGCTCTGACGCTTCTTTGCGCTCTGACGCGCCAATGCCCAGTCGATGTGCTCGCAAGCCATGGCCGAAGCCTCGGGCCGTCGGCGTCGCAGGGCGGCGACGATGCCGGCGTTGTACGGTGCGTTGCCGGCGGCCACCGCGAGATTGCGCAGCCACTGCTGGTAGTTGACCCGGCGAATCGCCATGCCCTCGGTTCGCGCGAGGAACTCGGTTTCGTCCCAAGCCAGCAGCTCGGCGATGGCAGCGTTGTCCAGCCCGTGACGAGGTGCAAAGTCCGGCTCGGGCGAACGCGCCGCGAAGCGGTTCCACGGGCAAACGATCTGACAGTCGTCGCAGCCGAATACCCGGTTGCCGATGGCTTCGCGCAATTCGAGGGGAATGGCCCCCTTGTGTTCGATGGTCAGGTAGGAGATGCAGCGTCGGGCGTCGAGCTTGCCCGGCGCGACGATGGCGTCGGTGGGGCAGGCGGTCATGCAGGCGCGACAGTTGCCGCAGCCCGGTTGCCGACGGCGCGGCGTCACCGGCAATGGCAAGTCGGTGTAGACCTCGCCTAAGAAGAACCACGAGCCGGCGTCTTCGTTCAACAGCAGCGTGTTCTTGCCGATCCAGCCGAGCCCGGCCTTTTCGCCCAAGGGCTTCTCCAGCACCGGCGCGGAATCGGTAAAGGCGCGGAATCTTCCGCCGGCGGCGCGTTCGATCCGCTTCGCCAAGCGCGCGAGGCGACGGCGCACCGTCTTGTGGTAGTCGCGGCCCAAGGCGTAGCGGGCGATGTAGGCGGTGCCGTCGTTGGTCGGCGTCTCGGTGGCGGCGGGGGGCGTCACTCCCAGATAGTTCATGCGCGCCGATACGACGCGGATGGTGCCGGGCAGCAAGCGCTCGGGCGCCAACCGCTTGTCCAAGTTGCGCTCCAGATAGCCCATATCGCCGTGCAGGCGGTCGGCCAGCCAGCGGCGAAAAGCCGGTGCGTAAGCGCTCAAGTCGGTGTCGGCGACGCCAATGCCCTGAAAGCCGAGTTCGAGCGCCCAGCGCTCGATGTCGGCAACCGTGACGGCGATGCCGGTCGCGCTATACTCCATTCATGCGTGGCTTGACACGGATGGTTGAGCGAGTTTACACGGGCACGGAAGCGCGGGCCTTGGATCGACGCGCCATCGACGAGTTTGGCATTCCGGGCATTCGCTTGATGCGGCGCGCCGGAGCCGCCTCCTTCGCGGCGCTTCGGGAACGCTGGCCGGACGCCCGCGGCATCACCGTGGTCTGTGGTTCCGGCAACAATGGGGGCGATGGCTATGTCGTCGCCGGGCTCGCCCGGGACGCCGGGTTCGAAGTGCAAGTCGTCGCGCTGGCCGATCCCGGCAAGCTGACGGGCGACGCCCGCACGGCCTATCGCTTCGCCGAGTGTCGCGTTGGCCCGGTCGCATTGGGTTGGCGGGACGCGCGGATCGCCGGCGACGTGGTGGTCGATGCGCTGCTTGGCACCGGCGCCCGGGGCGAGATGCGCGCCGGGTTCCAAGACGCCATCGATCGCATCAATGCCGCCGGCAAGCCGGTGCTCGCTTTGGACGTGCCGAGCGGCGTCGACGCCGACACCGGCGGCCTGCTGACCCGCAAACCCGTTCGCGCCGATGTCACCGTCACCTTCGTTGCTGTCAAGCTCGGTTTGGTCACCGGCGAGGCGGTTGATACCGTTGGCGACATCGTATTCGACGACCTCGACGTGCCGGCGGACGTCTACGAGAACGCCGGCATCGCAGCCCTCGACGGTGGTGCGCTGTCGTCGCTCGCCCGACCGCCCGGGGCGCACAAGGGCGACCTCGGCCGCTTGCTGATCGTCGGCGGCGAGGCGGATATGGGCGGCGCGGTGTTGCTAGCCGGCGAAGCGGCGTTGCGCACCGGCGCCGGTCTGGTCAGCATCGCCACCCGCGACGTCAACCGCACCGCGGTGCTGGCGCGCAGACCCGAGTTGATGGTGCGCGCCACGGCGACGCCGACCGACATTGAAGACCTGTTGGCTCGGGCCACGGCGGTGGCCGTTGGTCCCGGGCTCGGCCAAGGCACTTGGGGCCGAGAGTTGCTGGCTGCCTGCGCTCGTGCCGGCAAGCCGCTGGTGGTGGACGCCGATGGCTTGAATGTCGTCGCCGGGCTGGGCGTTCCGCTTCCCACCGGCGCGGTGATCACGCCGCACCCGGGCGAGGCGGGGCGTTTGCTTGGCGAAACGTCGGCTTGGATTCAAGCGCATCGGCCGCAAGCCGCCGCCAAACTCTCCGCGCACGGCAAGGTGGCGGTGCTGAAGGGCGCCGGTTCTTTGCTCGGCCAAGACGGCGAGCTACGGGCCATTTGCCTGCTCGGTAACTCCGGCATGGCGACGGCGGGCAGCGGGGATGTGCTTACCGGCATTGTCGGCGCCCTGTTGGCGCGCGGGCTGGCCCCCGCCACCGCCGCGGAACTTGGCGTTTGGTTGCATGCCCGGGCCGGGGACGACGCGCTCGCCCGCCGACGTTCGTCCCTTGTCGCCGGCGACATCGTCGACGCGTTGAGGCTCAGGCGATGAAGGCACTGGCGGGTTGCCGGTGGCTTGCCGACGAAGCGGCGACATTGGCGTTCGGCGGCGAGCTCGCGCACTGCGGGCTGACCACCGAACTCGTCTTTCTGCACGGCGACTTGGGCGTTGGCAAGACCACGCTGGTGCGCGGCCTACTGCGGGCGCTTGGCCACGTCGGAGCGGTGAAGAGCCCGACCTACACGTTGCTTGAAAGCTATGAACTCGACGGGCTGCGCGTTTATCATTTCGACTTCTATCGGATCTTCGACCCGCGCGAGCTCGGCTACATGGGCATCGACGATCTGATGAGCGAGCCGGCGGTGAAGCTCGTGGAATGGCCGACCAAGGCCGGGGACCGGCTGCCACCGCCTCATATCGATGTGCATTTGTCGAACGCAGGGATGGGTAGGCGTGTCGAAGTCATCGATCATCGCTAAGGCGGCGCGTGGCGCCGCGTCGATAGCGCTGCTTGCGGTGGCGTCGGCGGTCGACGCCAATGAACTGTCGAGTATTCGGCTGCACGACGCGCCGGACTCCACCCGCGTCGTGCTCGACACCCGCAGCCGACCGAGCTACACGCTGTTCACCATGGAGAATCCCCCCCGTCTGGTGATCGACCTGCGCGACACGGCGGCGTCGCCCAAGTTGACCACGCCGAAAGGGGACAGCCGGGTGGTCAAGCGCATCCGCACGGCCAAGCGCAAGCGCGACGACTACCGCGTGGTGCTGGATCTGCGGCAAACCGCCAGGCACGCCGAGTTCGTGCTGGCGCCGGTTCGACCATACGGCCATCGCTTGGTCGTCGACCTCTTCCCCTCCGCAGGTACGAGCAGGCCGCGCCCGGAAGTGCGAGCGCCGGACGGTGAGCGGGACGCCGTAGTGGCCATCGACGCGGGGCATGGCGGCGAAGACCCCGGCGCCGTTGGCGTCGGGCGGGTCTACGAGAAGACGGTGGTGCTGGCGATCGCCCGCGCCGTGAAGAAGAACCTCGACGCCATGCCGGGTATACGCGCGGTCTTGGTGCGCGATGGCGATTACTACGTGCCGTTGCGCAGGCGCACGGCGTTGGCGCGACGCGCGGATGTGCGCGCGGACTTGTTCGTTTCCATCCACGCCGATGCGTTTCGGCTCTCCAGTGTGCGCGGCGCCTCGGTATACGCGCTGTCCAGGCGCGGCGCTTCGAGCGAGATGGCGCGTTGGCTGGCGGCATCGGAAAACAAGTCGGATCTGATCGGCGGCGTCGGCGGCTCCGTATCGTTGGACGAGGTGGAGGACTCGGTCGCCGAACTGCTCGTGGATTTGTCCATGGATCACAAGATGGAGGCGAGTATCGCCCTCGGCGAAGCCGTGCTCGGCACGCTCAAGGAAGTCACCCGGCTGCACAAGAGCCATGTCGAATTGGCCGGCTTCGTCGTGTTGAAAGCGCCTGATGTGCCGTCTATTCTCGTCGAAACGGGGTTCATCTCCAATCCCACCGAGGCGCGACGGTTGGCGAGCGCCCGCCATCAACGCCGCTTGGCGAGGGCCATCGCCGACGGCATTCAAGGCTACCTGCTGCGCAGTCCCCCGCCGGACACGTTGCTCGCCTCTCTATCCGACCGCGGCAGCTTGAGCTATGTCATCAAGCGCGGCGACACGCTGTCCGAAATCGCCGAGCGCAACCGGGTTTCCCTACACGTTTTGCGGTCGTTGAACAGTCTTAACAGCGACCATATTCGCGTCGGTCAAGTGCTGCTGATCCCGTTCGCCGGGAGCGGCGGCTGATGGCCGAGGCGCCGGGGGCGCGGATTCGCCCGTTGAGCGAGTTCGTCGCCAATCAGATCGCCGCCGGAGAGGTGGTCGAGCGGCCGGCGTCGATCGTCAAGGAGCTGATCGAGAACAGCTTGGACGCCGGCGCCACGGACATTCGCGTCGATGTCGAGCAAGCCGGCGTGAAGCGCATCCAAGTGCGCGACAACGGCAGCGGCATCCACCCGGACGACCTGCGCTTGGCGGTGGCGCGACACGCCACGAGCAAGATTTCGAGCCCCGGCGACTTGGCTGCGGTCGCCACCTTGGGGTTTCGCGGCGAAGCGTTGGCGAGCGCCGCGTCGGTGGCGCGGCTCGCCATCACTTCTCGCCACGCCGCCGCGGACAGCGCTTGGCACTTGGCGGTGGCCGGCGGCGAGGAACGCGCTTGGCGACCGGCGGCGCATCCGCTGGGTACGACGGTGGAAGTGACGGACCTGTTCTACAACACGCCGGCCCGGCGCAAGTTCTTGAAAACGGAGCGCACCGAACTGCTGCATATCAGCCAAACCGTGCGCCGCGTGGCGCTTGCGCATCCGGCGACGGGCTTCGAACTCGTCGCCGGATCCCGCTCCATGGACGGGCTCGTCGCCGGCGCCACGCCGGACCAGCGCTTGGCGGCTTTGTTCGGCGACGACTTCATCGGCGAGTCGGTGGCGGTCGACGAGGAGGGCGGCGACATGCGGCTGTGGGGCCGCGTCGGGTTGCCCACCTACTCCGACGGTCGCGCCACCCGCCAGCACTTCTATGTGAACGGCCGCCCGGTGCGCGACCGGCTGGTGGGCCACGCGGTGCGCCAAGCGTACGGCGACGTGATGTTCCACGGCCGCCATCCGGTGTTCGCCTTGTTCTTCGAGCTGCCGCCGTCGTTGGTAGACGTGAACGTCCATCCGAGCAAAGACGAGGTGCGCTTTCGGCACGCGCGCGACGTACACGACTTCATCTACGGCAAGTTGGCCAAGGTGCTGCGTGATGTGCGCCCGGGCGGCGAGCGGCCCGCGGCGCCTGACGAGCCGCCGACCGCTGGCCAACGGCACCTCGCCTTTGATCAACGGCACGTCGCCTTCGCGCATCAGAGCGCCGGCGAGACGGACAACTTGACGCGCTTATTCCACGAACAAGCGCACGGACACGACGCGGCGCAGGTGCGTGAAGATGCGCCGGAGTATGCGGCGCCCACCCCGCCCATGGGCTACGCCATCGCCCAACTGCATGGCGTCTATGTGTTGGCGCAGAACGCCGAAGGCTTGGTGATCGTCGACATGCACGCCGCCCACGAGCGTATTACCTACGAGCGCCTGAAGGCCGAGCTCGTGGGTGGCGAGGTGCGCCGCCAACGGTTGCTGGTGCCGGTGGCGCTCGACGTCACCCCGGCGGAGGCCGACCAGATAGAAGCACGCGGCGACGACTTGCTTGCCCTCGGCGTCGTCGTGGAACGCAACGGCCCGGCGAGCGTCGCCGTGCGCGAAGTGCCGGCGCTGCTCGGCAACGCCGATATCGGACAAATGGCGCGCGACTTGATCGCCGACTTGGGCGAGTTCGGTACCGCCGACCTCGTCGTCGAGCGTCAAGAGCGGTTGCTCGCGGGCGCCGCCTGCCACGCCTCGGTGCGCGCCAACCGGAAACTGTCCATAACGGAGATGAACGCCCTGTTGCGGGACATGGAGACCACCGAAAACGCCGGCCAATGCAACCACGGCCGGCCGACCTTCGTGGTGCAGCCCATGGCCGATCTGGATCGGCTCTTCCTGCGCGGCCAGTAACGCGCCGCTAGGCGGTCTCGCGGATCCCCGAGAGACACCCACCGACCATGGCGACACGCAAGCCGACCTTGGTGGTCCTGACCGGACCGACGGCGGCCGGCAAGACGGAGGCCGCGCTGCGTATCGCTGACGCCGCCGCCGTCGATCTCATCAGCGTCGACTCGGCGATGGTCTACCGGCGCATGGACATCGGCACCGCCAAACCGGAAGCGGACGTCTTGGCCCGTTATCCCCACGCTTTGATCGATATCGTCGAACCGACGGAGGCTTATTCCGCGGCCCGTTTCGTCGCCGATGCCGACACCGCGGCGCGTGCGTCCTTGGCCGCCGGACGCACGCCGCTCTTGGTGGGGGGCACCATGCTTTACCTGCGCGCCTTCAAGGACGGCTTGGACGCCCTGCCGCCGGCGGATGCCGAACTGCGCAAGGCGATCGCCAAGCGCGCGGCCGTCGCCGGTTGGCCGGCGTTGCACCGGCGGCTCGCCGAACGCGATCCTGCGGCCGCGGCGCGAATCGACGCCAACAACGGGCAGCGCATTCAGCGCGCCTTGGAGGTACTGGAACTCACCGGACAGTCGATCACGACGCACTGGCGGCGGACCGCTGTGCCGGCGAGCGAGCGGCTCGGTTGCCAACTCGTCGAACTCGCCATCGCGCCGGACGACCGCGCCACCCTGCACCGACGCATCGGCCAACGCCTCGAGACCATGCTACGCCGCGGTTTGGTCGAGGAAGTGCGCGCTCTGCGCGACGACCCGGCGCTCTCGCTCGCGCTACCGGCCATGCGCGCCGTCGGCTACGCCCAAGTCTGGCGTCATCTCGACGGCGACTACGACTACGCGGAACTGATCGACCGCATCGGCGCCGCCACCCGCCAAGTCGCCAAGCGGCAACTGACTTGGCTGCGCCGCTGGCGCTGCCCGACCGTCGCCGACGCCAACGCCGCGGCGATGCGCATACGGCGCTACTTGCGGGTGTCTGGCTAGCAGCCCGTTGGACTTGGCGGCGTTAGCCGCGAAGTCCAACGGGCTGCTAGAGCGGCTTGGGCTGGGGCGAAAGGCGGTGCCGCTAGGCAACGGCTTCGTGGCGCTAACGCCACGAAAGCCGCCTTTCGCCCCAGCCCAAGCCGCCTTATCACCCCCTCGGACTTGGCGACGATCCATGGGTAATCGGGTTCGTGGTTGACCCGACACCGTCAAGTTCCCCGTGGCGCCGCCTTTTGCCTTCGTTCAACTCTGCCGCCGTCCGCGACCGCTTTGCCGAGCCGACCGCGGTTTTGTCCCCGGCGGACTCCCCGAGGGCCGCATGAGGAGCGGATTCGGGGCTGCCGACGGGTTCTTCAGGCCGCCGTCGGCTTGTTCAGGCGGCGGCAGTCGCACGCCAGCATGACCAAGGCCCACTCGCCCTTCACCTTGTCGATTCCCCGCACTAGGACCGTCGGAACCTCATCGCCCGCTTGACGATGCCGAACACCGGCCTCACCGTCCGTTGGCGTAGCGCACGAAGACCATCGCTCTCGGCGCAGCTTCTGTCCTTAAGTCCAAGCCGCCTTTAATCACGAAGTCGGACTTCGCGGCTGACGACGCCAGTCCGACGGGTGCTAGTGCCGCGTGTGCAGCGAGGGTTGCAGCGGACCTCACGATCCCGTGATAATTAATGCAAATGTGAAACGTTATCACTTGCATTGTTTTTCGAGAGCGTGAATACTTGCCGCCTCGCCCGAACAATCCTGCTCCGCCGCGATCACTCCCTTCCATCTTGCTAGTCGCGGCGGAGCGGGGTTTTCAACAGGCGAACGGCGGCAGCCAATACCACGCCTGAACGGAGGAAGCTCATGGATCCCACTGCCAACAAATCTACCCGCGCAGCGCCCTCGTCCGCTCAAACAGCTTTGGCGGTCCTGATCGCTGCTGGGCTGTGTCTGCCCACCGCGGCGGAAGAGAATGCGAGCGCGACGGAGCAGGACGCGAGCGACGACCCCGTCAAGACGATCACCGTGGTCGCAACGCGGACCGAGCGGTCGCTGGACGAGGTCGCCGCCACGGTGGCAGTCAAGACCGCCGAGGAGATTGAAGCGGAGGTGGTACGAAACATCGCGGATCTGGTGCGATTCGAGCCGGGGGTCACGGTGGCCGGCACCGGGAGCCGCTTTGGGTTGACGGGGTTCAAGATACGCGGCATCGGCGGCAATCGGGTTTTGACCTTGGTCGATGGCGTTCGCGTGCCGGACGAGTTCTCCTTCGGTCCGTTCCTGAGCGCCCGTCGAGACTTCGTTGACATCGACAGCCTCCAGCGTTTCGAAGTCGCCAGAGGGCCGATCTCGTCGCTCTACGGCAGCGACGCGCTCGGTGGCGTCGTGGCGTTCACGACCAAGGGACCACGGGACCAGCTTCGCGAAGGCCGCCCCTTCGCGGGCACGTTGAAAGCCGGCTACTCCGGGGCGGATTCCAGTTCGGTCGGCACGGTTACTCTAGCCGGCGAGGCGGGCACCGTCGCCGGCATGTTGATCCATACCCGGCGGGCCGGTAGCGAGACCGACAACGCCGGCGCTGTCGGAGGAACGGGTACGACTCGGGAACGACCGGATCCCCAGGACGTGGACCTCAACAACCTGACCGCCAAGGTGCAATTCTCGCCCTCTGACTCCCACACCTTCACGCTCGGTCTCGAAAAGTACGCCAACGAGACGGCGACCCGCGTGCTTTCGGACTACGGCAGCGTCGTGTTCGGCACCACAGTCGACAGTCGGGACGCCGACGATTCGAGGGACCGTGATGGTTGGTCGTTGACCTACCGATTCGACGGTAGCACGCCCATTGCCGACCGCGTGGCGGCCACCGTCTATCGGCAGCGTTCGGTCACCGGACAGACGACGCGGGAACAGCGGACAACGCCGAGTCGCGCCACGCAGAGCCGACTGCGTGTTTCCAATTACGAACAAGAGATCGAGGGCGGGTGGATCCAATTGGACCGTCGCTTCGCCTTAGGCGAATCGAGCCACACCGTTTCCTACGGCGCGGACTTTGTGGTTACCGAGAGCGCCTCGGTGCGCGACGGTAGGACGTTCGACAGCACGGGAGCACCGCTTCGCGAGTTCTCTCCGCTGCCGACCCGCGACTTCCCGCTGACGGAGGTCACGCAATTCGCGGTCTTCCTGCAGGACGAAATCGGCCTCTTGGACGACCGGTTGCTGTTGTCGCCGGGTGTGCGCTTCGACCAATTCGACGCCGATGCGGTTGCGGATGAGATCTATTTGTCTGGGAACCCGGGGTCGCCCACGCCCTCGGACTACGAAGACTCCCAAGTGACGGCGAAGCTCGGGGCATTGTACTCGTTCAGCGATTCGGTCTCGGCCTATGCGAGGTTCAGCCAAGGATTCCGCGCGCCACCTTACGATGACGTCAATGTTGGCTTCACCAATTTCCTCGGCGGCTACAAGACCATTGCCAACCCCGAGCTCGAGTCGGAACGAAGCAACGGGGTGGAGGTCGGCGCACGCTTGGTCGTCGGCGACTTGAACGCCAGGGTGGCCTATTTCCGCAACCGCTACGAGAACTTCATCGAGGCGTTCGCCATCGCGCCGCAGTTCCTGCCAGCGGGCGGCAGAGATCCCGCCGACGGCCTGCTCACCTTCCAGTCGGTGAACCGTGAATCGGTGGAGATCGATGGCTTCGAGGTCGGCGGCGGCCTTGAGTTGGACAACGGGCTGTCGGCGCGGTTCGCATTGGCGTATGCAAGCGGGCGGGACCGAGCTAGCGACGAGCCGTTGAACAGTATCGATCCGCTGTCTGCCGTACTCGGGCTTGGCTACTGTACGCCGGAGGACCGGTGGGGCGCCGAAGTCGTCTGGACGCTATCGTCGGGCAAGGACGAAGGCGATATCGACGAATCGAACCCGCGCTTGGCGTCCCCGGGCTACGGCATCGTCGACGTCTTGACGCATGTGAACCTCGGCCAGCGCGTGCGGTTGAACGCGGGACTGTTCAACGTTACCGACAACACCTATATCCGCTGGGCGGACACCGTCAGCATAGGCGGTGACGCGGCGGCGCGGTTTACTCAGCCTAGCTTCAACGCCGGCTTGACGCTTCGCGTGGAGCTCTAATCACCGTGTCGGCGACCGCGGGATGTGGTGCGCCAGCGCCACGAAAGTCATCGCCTTTCGGCGCCGCCTTTCGCCCCAGCCCAAGCCGCCCTATCAGCCCGTCG
Organism: uncultured Pseudomonadales bacterium; assembly: GCA_964348085.1. GTDB lineage: Bacteria > Pseudomonadota > Gammaproteobacteria > Pseudomonadales > Azotimanducaceae > VXYL01. The sequence continues at coordinate 59,033 of CAYGBI010000009.1, forward strand.
GACTTCGTGGCTGACGCCGCCAAGTCCGACGGGGTGCTACGAGCGATGCGTAGCATCGTTGTTGGCGGCACGCATGGCCTCCGCGTGCTTCAAGTCGGGGCGGTAAGGGGACATAGCCGACGTATCGGTCGTCCTGCGTGGCGGGCTTGGGCGCAAGTCGGCTTGGTGGCGTGCCTGATCGGTGGTTCGTTGTCCGCAACGGGCGAATGCGTACGCGCCGACAGCGCACGGGTCGCCGTCGCCGGCGGATCGATTACGGAGATCATCTATTCCTTGGGCGCGGAAGACCGGATTGTCGCGGTGGACAGCACTTCCAACTATCCGCCCGCCGCAAGTCAGTTCCCGTCCGTCGGCTATGTGCGCGCCCTGTCGGCCGAGGGCCTGTTGTCCCTCGAACCGACCTTGGTACTCGGCGAGGACGACATGGGCCCGCCCGAAACGGTGGCGATGGTGGCGCGTGCCGGCGTGGCCCTTGCCCGCGTGAAGGAGGTACACACCGCCCAAGGAGTCATCGACAAGGTCCGCTGCGTGGGGTCGATACTCGGGCTGGACGCTCGGGCGACGGCGCTCATCGACACGGAACTGCGCCCGGTGGCCCAATCCTTGGCGAGGCTGCGCAAGGAAGTCGTCCGCAAACCGCGCGTGGCGTTCCTGCTTCAGTTTCGCGACGGAGCGCCCATCGGCGCGGGACGAGGAACATCCGCCCACGGACTGCTCGACATGGCGGTGGCCGACAACGTGTTGGCCGACTTCGAGGGTTGGAAACCCGTCTCGATGGAAGCGATGTCCCAAGCCGCCCCCGACTTCGTGGTGATTACCGAACGCGGTGCTAACGGGGCGGGCGGCGCGGAGAAGGTTCTCTCGCATCCGGCACTCGCGCTGGTCTTGGGTAGCGACGGGCGCGAAGCCGCGGATCGCTTGATCGTGATGGACGGCATGGCGCTGCTTGGCTTCGGCCCGCGAACGGTCCACTCCGCCGTCGTCTTGGCGGAGCGATTCCACGGGGTGTCCGCGGCACTCGGTACCGCTCGTGAGTAGCGTTCAAGGCGTGATTGGCCGCATCGTCCCGCTTGCCCGGACCCGCCTTGATGCACCGAGACAGATCCGCTTGCGTACCCCGGCCGTGGTGCTGCTGGCCGTGGCGGTGCTCGTCGTCGCCATGTTGGCGCTTGCCACCGGGGCGATTCCCGTATCGTTGGCGGAGCTGCTGCGCGTTCCCGCAAACGAGTTCCACCGCTCCGTTCTAGTTGAAATCCGAGCCCCTCGGGTCCTGTTGGCGGGTTGCGTTGGCGCCGCGTTGGCGCTGTCCGGGGCCGCCCTGCAGGGGTTGTTTCGCAATCCCCTCGCGGACCCTGGGCTGATCGGTGTTTCCAGCGGTGCCGCGTTGGGCGCGAGCATCATGATCGTATTGGGTAGCGGCTTGGCTATAGCCAGCGTAGTGGCCCCCTATGTCGTGCCCTTGGCGGCGATCGCGGGTGCGCTGCTGGTTACTTGGTTCCTGTACGCGTTCGCCGCCCGTTACGGGCAATTCAGCATCGTCACCATCGTACTGGTCGGGATTGCGACCAATGCCTTGGCAGGCGTCGGCATCGGTGTGCTGCAGTACGTCAGCGACGACGCCGGTTTACGAACGTTGATGTTCTGGATGATGGGTAGTTTCGGCCGGGCCACATGGCCGATGACGACACCCGCCGTTGTGTTGATGTTGGCCGCCGGGTTGCCGGTCTTCTTCGTGGCGCGAAGCTTGGATCTCCTCCAACTCGGCGAAGCCGAGGCCATGTACATGGGTGTCGATGTGCCGCGGTTGAAGCGCCGCGTCGTATTGGGTTCGGCGGCTGCGGTGGGTGCCGGTGTGGCCGTGGTCGGCATCGTTGGCTTCGTGGGGCTGGTGGTGCCGCATCTGGTGCGCTTGGCAATCGGCGCGGGCCACCGCCACCTGCTCCCTGGGGCGGCTTTGCTAGGCGCGACATTGACTATTCTTGCCGATACGGTGGCGAGGACGGCGGCGTCGCCCGCCGAGATTCCCGTGGGCCTCGTGACCAGCGCGCTCGGCGCGCCTTTCTTCTTGTGGCTGATTGCCCGGGAGCGGCCGCGGTGACGCTTTGCGCGCTGAACGTGTCCCTAGAACTCGGCTCGAAGCGAGTGCTGTCGGATGCCTCGGTGGAAGTCGCGCCCGGCAAGTTGACCGCCTTGGTCGGGCCGAATGGCGCTGGCAAGTCGAGCATGGTGCGCCTCCTTTGCGGCGAGCTCGAACCCCAGCGGGGCGAGGTCTGCGCCGAGGGCCTGCCGCTTGAAAGCCTTACCGTTCAGGAACAAGCGCGTCTGCGCAGCGTGGTGTCCCAGTCTCCGGCCATGGCCTTCGATTTCTACGTCGACGAGGTTCTGGCCATGGGTTGGAATCCAGATCCCGCTGCCCCGGCCGACTACGACGTCGCCGCCTCGGAAGTGATCGGGCAATGCGAACTTGGCCATCTGCTCGGCCGCAAGTACAAGACCCTGTCCGGTGGCGAGCGACAGTGCGTGCAGTTTGCCCGGGCGCTGCTGCAGATCTGGCGCGATACGGCTCACTGTGATACCGATGTGCGTTACTTGCTGCTCGACGAACCCACCGCCAACTTGGATCTGGGCCACGAAGCCTTGGTATTGGGGCTGGCGCGCGCGGTGTCGAAGCGCAATGTCGGCGTCTTGGTGGTGTTGCACGACATCGACATGGCGGCGGCCTTCGCTGACCAAGTCGTGTTGCTCGTCGAAGGCGCGGTCGCCGCCCGGGGACCGCCTGGCGACGTCTTGACAAGCGAGCTATTGAGCCGGGTCTATCGAACCCCGGTGCGGGTCGAATGGCACCCAGGGCTTGGCCGCCACGTCGTTCTACGCTAAAAGACCGTTTAGGAGGTTCCATCATGGACATGCAGGAAAACGAAACAAAGACATTCATCGCGATGAATCGGTTCCGAATCGCACGTGGCTTCGAGGCGGCGTTCGAGCAACTCTGGCGGGAGCGCGACTCCTACCTGGCGGAGGTGCCCGGTTTCCAGTCCTTCGCGTTGCTGAAGGGAACCGAGGCGGAAGACCACGTGCTATACGCCTCGCACACGATCTGGGCGTCTCGCGCCGCCTTTGAAGCTTGGACCCGATCCGAGAACTTCCGCAAGGCGCACGCGCAACGCAGCGCGCCGAAGGGAACGTATCTCGGTCACCCGGATTTGGAACTGTTCGAGGCCGTCGTGTAGGCGTCCGCCCCGTCGAAACGGCGCGCTGCGCCGTTGCGGGGTGGGAGCCTTGCGTCGAATGTGTTGAGCCGTTGCGTCACGGGTCGGCTGTGGGAAGTCTCCCGCATCGTGACGATGGACGGACGATGGAAGATAGTGGGGAAGCGCACCAGGCGGGGTCGGCGCCGGCCGTACCGGAAGCGTTTTCAAACGGAGCCGCTACCAGTTTCCACCGGTACTTGCAAATGCGCCATGCGAACTCCATAGTTGGGCACTTAGACGGTTCTGGAGAACCGCCCCCAACGCTTAGAGGAGTAAGTAAAGTGAAGGGGCAATCGCTGCAAGACCCCTATCTCAACACGCTGCGCAAGGAGCGAACGCCTGTCGCCATCTATCTTGTCAACGGCATCAAGTTGCAGGGCCGAATCGAGTCCTTCGATCAGTTCGTGGTGCTGCTGCGCAACTCGGTGAGTCAGATGGTCTACAAGCACGCCATCTCCACCGTGGTGCCGGTGCATAACATCCGCTTGCCCAACGTTGAACGCCAAGACGACGACGATTAGCGCCGGGGTGTCTAGGCACCCAAAGGCGCTGGCGCGTCCGTCGCCGTAGTCGGCAGTGCCGGAATCGGAGGCTTCGACCATGCTGTTTGAACGACCGTCGGCCGGAAATCTCGCCACCTTGGTGTCCGTGCGTTTCAACACTCTCGGCGGTTACCAAGACGAGGGTGATGCGCATAGGGCGGAGTTCCTCGAACTCGTGCGTTCGGCGTCCTTGGTTTGCGCCGGGGTCGTGACCGCCAGTCGCGACAAGCCGCATCCGCGCTGGTTCTTGGGTACCGGCAAAGTGGACGAACTCGCGGCGGAAGTCTCGCGAACGGGCGCCAATGTCGTGATCTTCAACCACGAACTGACGCCGGCGCAGCAGCGCAACCTCGAGACTCGCCTCGAGTGCCGGGTGATGACGCGCACGGAATTGATCCTGCACATCTTCGCGGATCGCGCCCGCACCCACGAGGGCCACCTGCAAGTGCAACTCGCGCAGCTCACCCATGCCCAAACGCGCCTCGTGCGGGGTTGGGCCCACTTGGACCGGCAGAGTGGCGTCGGTGGGGCTGGTGGTCGTCGAGGCGGGGGCCAGATCGGCGGTGCCGCGCAACGGGGCGGCGGCGAGACGCAACTGGAACTCGATCAGCGCATGCTTGCCACTCGCGTCCGCCAAGTGCGCTCGCAACTCGCCACCGTGCAGCGTCGTCGGGCGTTGAACCGCCGCCGCCGCTCGCGGGCGAGGGTGCCTACCGTGGCCCTCGCCGGCTATACCAACGCCGGCAAGTCGACGCTGTTCAACGCGCTCACGCGCAGCCACGCGCAGGCCGAGGATCGCCTGTTCGCCACCTTGGACCCGACGATGCGGCGGCTTGGCTGCGACGCGGAAGTGGTGGTGGCCGATACCGTCGGCTTCATTCGCGGGTTGCCGGTGACGCTGGTGGACGCCTTCAAAGCCACATTGGAGGAAATCACCGAGGCGGACTTGGTGTTGCATGTCATTGACGCCTCGGCAGCCGACGCCGACGAGTTGCGCGGGGAAGTGCTGGGCGTCCTTGCCGACATCGGCGCCGCCGGGGTGCCGACCGTCGAGGTGTTGAACAAGATCGACCTCCTCGCCTCGTCTGAAGCCGCGGTGCCCGGCGTTGACGGCGTCGACCAGGTGGCGGTCAGCGCACTGACTGGCGAGGGCGTCGATGCGTTGCGGGATTTGGTGCGCGCCCGTCTGGGCGTTGATGCCGTTACTACGGAGGTGCGCTTGCCGCCGAGCGGCGGCAAGGCGCGATCTTGGCTTTACGAGCACGGGGATGTGCGGCGCGAGACCGTCGCCGAGGACGGCGCGATGATCCTGCAAGTGCGCCTGCCGCGAGACCAACTCGGCGAACTGGCGGCCTATGACCGGAACGCCTTAGTCGGTAACATCAGCTAATTCGTAAGCGGGCCGATAGAGGACCAATATGGCTTGGAACGACCCCGGTGGGCGAGACGACGATCCTTGGAGCCGAGGCGGCGCGCAAGGGCCACCGGACCTCGACGAGGCGTTTCGCAAGTTCCAGACCAAGCTCGCCGCGATGTTCGGCGGTGGGGGCGGTGGTGGCGCCGGCAAGTGGAACTTCAATCTGAAGACCGTGCTGATCGGCGTGCTCGTGCTGGTGGTCGTTTATGGCCTTTGGGGTGTCTATCAGTTGGACGAACAGGAACGGGGCGTGGTGTTTCGCTTCGGCAAGGTGCAAGAACAAGTGAAGCTGCAAGGCCTGCAATGGAACCCGCCGATTATTGATCGGGTGGAGAAAGTGAACGTCACCCGGGTGGACTCCTTGGATCACCAGGCATCGATGCTCACCGAGGATGAGAACATCGTCGATATAAGTCTCACCGTGCAGTATCGCGTGGGTGAACCCGTCGATTACGTGGTGAAGGTCGAGCAGCCGTTGAAGAGCCTCGAACACGCCACCGAAAGTGCGCTCCGGCATGTGGTTGGCAGTTCAACGATGGACTCGGTCATCACCGAGGGCCGAGCCGCGCTCGGCGTTGAAGTGGAGGAGCGCATCCAACGCTATTTGGACTCCTACGAAACCGGCATTGAAGTGGTGACCGTCAACATCGACCGCAGTGCGCCGCCGCCGCAAACGCAAGACGCTTTCGACGACGTGCAAAAGGCCAAGGAGGACGAAGTGCGTTTGGTGAACCAAGCCAACGCATACGCCGAAAGCGTTATCCCGAATGCGCGCGGCGACGCGGAGAAGGCGGTGCAAGAAGCGGAAGCGTATCGCGACCAAGTGATCGCCCAAGCTAGGGGCGAGGCGGAGCGGTTTGAGCAACTCTTGGTGGAGTATCAACTCGCGCCCCAAGTCACCCGTGACCGCTTGTATATAAATGCGGTTGAGTCGGTGCTCAGCCAGAGCTCCAAGACCATGGTGGATGTGGGCAGCGACAACATCATGGTGCTGAACTTGGATAAACCGCGGCCCGACGACACGGCCGGCATGGGCGAGGGGGATGTTCGTACCATCGCCAGCGCTGCCGCCCGCGAACTCGGCAACAGTCGCCCGAGCCGTTAGCAGCCCATGGTGGAAGTCTGCGACGCGCCGAGAAAGGTCGGGCGCCGTCCGGCAAGGCGAGACGAAGGGACACATCGGGTACTATTCGACCGAGGAGCGACGGTGCCGGCGGGGCGCATGGCCGTTCAGCGTGACTTTCGCCACGTGCTCGCGCGATTAAGGAGGCACAAGTGAATCTAAAGAGTTTTTTGTGGGTCGTCGGCGTGCTGGTTGTCGTATTGCTGGCGTGGAACGCGCTATACATCGTCCACGAGACCCAACGCGCTGTTCTCCTGCGCTTCGGCGCAGTCACCGACGCCGACATCGAACCCGGCCTGCATCCGAAGATCCCCATTGCGGACGAAGTGAAGCGCTTCAACGGCAAGGTGCTTACCGTCGATGCTCCGGTGGCGCAGTACTTTACGTTGGAGCAGAAACCGGTGATGGTGGATTCGTTCGCCAAGTGGCGCATCGGCAATGTGGAGCTTTACTACACCGCAACCGGTGGCGATGAGAACCGTGCCCGCAACCTACTGCAGGAGCGGGTCAACGAGGGCTTGCGCAACCAGATTAGCAAACGCGACATGCACGAGGTGATTTCCGGCGAGCGCGACTTGCTCATGGCGGAACTCACCACCAGCTTGAACGAGGTGATGTCCGAAGAGATCGGCGTGGAGGTTATCGACGTGCGCTTGAAACGCGTCGACTTGCCGTCCGATGTGGAAGCATCGGTGTTTCAGCGTATGAACTCAGCGCGGGAAATCGAGGCTCGTCAGTACCGCGCCTCCGGCGAGGAGAAGGCGATCGGCATCCAAGCCGACGCCGACCGGCAGGTGATCGTCATCGCCGCCGAGGCCTACCGCCGAGCGGAGGAGATTAAGGGTGCCGGCGATGCCCAAGCCGCCAAGACGTACGCCGGGGCGTTCAACAAGGATCCGGAGTTCTATGCCTTCTACCGGCGCGTCACGGCCTACCCCAAGGTGTTTAGCAGCAAAGACGATCAGTTGGTGATCGACCCGAATAGCGACTTCTTCAAGTACCTGAAGTCCGGAGAACGCTAGCAAACGTCGCCTTGAGACGCATGCGAAGAGCTGCGCTCGGCGGCTCTTAGGGAACCGGTGTGGATGGTTGGAGCAAGTCGTGAGCGGCCGAAGCGTGGTGGTGATCGGCACGCAGTGGGGCGACGAGGGGAAGGGCAAGATCGTCGATCTCTTGACCGAACGCGTCGCCGCCGTGGTGCGTTTCCAAGGCGGGCACAACGCCGGTCATACGTTGGTCATCGATGGCGAGAAGACCGTCCTGCACCTTATCCCGTCGGGCATCCTGCGTCCGGGCGTGCGCTGTCTGATCGGCAATGGCGTGGTGCTGGCGCCGGAACCCTTGCTCCAAGAGATCCGCGAACTAGAGGCCAAGGGCGTGCCGGTGCGCGACCGGCTGTGCATTTCGCCGGCCTGTCCGCTGATCCTGCCCTACCATGTGGCGGTGGACAGGGCGCGCGAGAAATCCCTCGGCGAGCAGAAGATCGGCACCACCGGGCGCGGCATCGGCCCGGCCTACGAGGACAAAGCCGCCCGTCGCGGCGTGCGCTTGGGGGACTTGCTCTATTGGCAGCAATTCGTCGCCAAGCTGGCCGAGGTGATGGACTATCACAACTTTCTGCTCGAGAACTACTACGGGGTGGCGCCACAGGACTTCCAGCAGACCGTCGATCAAATTCGCCAAGTGGCGGAGGAACTGCTGCCGATGGTCACGGACATCGGCCCGCTCCTGCATGAGCTCCGCAACGCCGGCGCGAACATCCTATTCGAGGGTGCGCAGGGCTCGCTGCTCGACGTGGATTTGGGCACCTATCCGTTCGTGACGTCTTCCAACACCACGGCCGGCGGGGCGGCGTTTGGCAGCGGCTTCGGCCCACGCTACTTGGACTATATCTTGGGCACTACCAAGGCATACGCCACGCGGGTCGGGTCCGGCCCGTTTCCCACGGAGCTCTTTGACAATGTCGGCGAGCGTTTGGCCGAACGCGGCCAAGAGTACGGCGCCACGACGGGCCGCGCTCGCCGCTGTGGCTGGTTCGACGCGGTGGCCATCCACCACGCCGTGCAGGTCAATAGCTTGTCTGGCCTGTGCCTATCCAAGCTCGACGTGCTCGACGGCTTGGCCACCATCCGCATCTGTGTCGGCTACCAGGGGGCGAGCGGCGCCCCCGTGCGAGCGCGCTTCGACAGCGAGTTCTACTCCGAAATCCGCCCGGTCTACGAGGACCTTCCCGGCTGGCGCGAGTCCACCGCCGGTGCCCGCTCGCTCGACGAGTTGCCGGCCAACGCCCTCAATTACATCAGGCGCATCGAGGAAGTCGTGGACGCGCCGGTCGCCGTCATTTCCACTGGCCCCGACCGCGACGAAACCATCCTCTTGGAGGAGTTGTTTTGATCGACGGCAAGCTGCTGCAAATCCTCGTCTGTCCGGTGAGCAAGGCGCCGCTCGCCTATCATCGGGAGACGAGCGAGTTATGGTGCGCCCAAAGCGGCCTCGCGTACCCGGTGCGCGACGGCATCCCGGTGATGCTCGCCGACGAGGCGAGGCAACTTACCGATCAAGAGCTGGCGTCGATGGCATGATCACTTTGCGCTAGCGCATCGACAACCGATCCTTAAGGAGGAGAGGCGACTTTGAGAGTTCCGCACTTGGCGTCTTCCGGCGACATGCCCGATGTCGCGAGCCGTGCCGTGCAGCATGTCGATGGCACGCTCGACTGGGTAGGCATGGGCAATATACGCCAGCCAATCGAGATTCGCGATGGCGACACGGTTCGAGCGGTCGATGCGCGGGTGCAGGTCTATGTCGACTTGACGGACGCGCAGGCAAAGGGCATCCACATGTCGCGCCTTTACATCATCCTGGATGAGCACGCGACGACGCGCCCGTTGAGTTGCGCTGGTTTGAAGCTGTTGCTCACGTCGTTGGTTGCCTCGCACCGCGATCTGTCGCGGCAAGCCTTCGTCGAGTTCGATTTCGATTACTTCCTGCGCCGCCAGTCGCTGGTGACGGAACACTCGGGCTGGAACAGTTACCCGGTGAGCGTTCGCGGCGCGGTGGTGGACGGCGAAATGCGCTTGGAACTCACCTTGGGTGTTTGGTATTCGAGTACCTGCCCTGCCTCGGCCGCACTCGCTCGGCAACTCATTCAACAACGGTTCGAGCGCGACTTCGGCGATGGCGGCCAAGCGTCGGCGGCCGAAGTCAAAGCGTGGCTCGGTACCGAGGACGCCATCGCCGGCACGCCTCATGCGCAGCGCAGCATCGCGCGACTGCGTGTACGGCTCGCCGACGGCCAGCAAACCTTCCCCGTCACCGCCTTGGTGGACGCCGTGGAGCAAGTGCTCGCGACGCCCGTGCAGACGGCGGTGAAGCGGGAGGACGAGCAGGAGTTCGCGCGGCTGAACGCCGCCAACCTGATGTTCTGCGAAGACGCCGGGCGGCGGCTGAAAGCCATGCTCGACGCGAGGGAGGATCTCGTCGACTTCCATGTGCGCGTCGAGCACCACGAAAGCCTGCACGCCCACGACGCCGTGAGCGTCTTTGCCAAAGGTGTTGCCGGCGGCTACCGACCGCTGCCGTAGTGCGCCGCAGCGGTTCGGCGGCTATGCCATCAACGACTGCGCCAACATGTAAGTGTTGCCGTCCGGGTCGAAGAATATCGCCAGCTTGACCATGCCGGGTAGTTCGAAGGTGTCGCCCTCGAACCGTACCCCCTTGCCTTCGAGTTCGGCGCGTGCCGCGGCGATGTCGGTGACGCCGAACACTGGCGTCGTGCCGCCCGGTCCGTCCGATTCCTCGCTCTCCGCCAAGCCGATGGCGACGCCCTTGGCCGGTGTTGTCACTTCCGCCCAACCCGGAACCTTGAAGGTCTCCTCGAAGCCGAGCATCTCCTTGAACCAAGCGACGGACGTGTCCAAGTTCTTGACCGTTGACGAAAGTACGACGGTTCCGTCGTAAGTGAAATGAGGCATAGGTCGACTCCTTGTAAGACCTTGACATCGGCCGTTTGAACGTAGGGCCGATAAAACTCGGCCTACGGTACATCATCTCGAATCGCTTCGCTGGCGAACGGCCCGAACCACAGTTCGGGGTTGGGCGAGCCTCTACACGCCAGCCCCCCGCGCCACCCGGGAGAGGAAATCCTCGGCATCTACGCTGTCCACGATCCAGTCGCCGGCCAAGACGAGCGCGTCGTCGTCGCGAGTATCGTCCAGCGCCGCCGTTAGCCGGTCCGCCGCCGTCGTCCCGAACCGGCGCAAGGCTAGGCGCCTCAGGAGCGCTTTTTCGCGTATGGTCGCTTGGGTCAAGCCCTGCGCTCGACCTTCTTCCACTCCTTGCTCCACGCCTCGCCGCAGAATTTCAGTTTCTCGGACGGCCGCTTGGGCCAAGCCTTGCTCCACGCCCTGTCGCAGGAGCTCTTCTTTCCACCGTTCGACCCGTTCCTTAAACATGACGCCTACCTCCTCGTAGCGCGCGAGCGGCGGCAGCGACAGGCGCCATTCGCCCGCCAACTGCGCCACCCGCAAATCCAAGCATCTCGTCAACTCCGACTCGCCTTCGGCCGCCAGCCACGCACCGAGTTCGCTCACCAGCGCCGGCAGCCGTGCGGGCTCGACGCTCTCCAGCCGCGCCGCCCACCACAGCGCCCGGCCACGAAACGAATCGTCGGCCGCCAAGCGCGCCATGTCAACGACGACGTAGCTCGCGTCGAGCGCGCGGGCGTCGCCTCCGGCGCCCGCCAGACTCGTCGCCGCGGTCCACTCGCGCTCGCCGTTGTACACCACCACGCACTCCACGGTGTCGGCCCCCACGCGCCGGGAGCCGCGACGGTCGTCACCGTACAACCGCTGGTACAGCAAGTAGCCGTACTCGAGGAACCGCAGCGCCATGGCGCGGTCCACCGTCGATTGGTGTTCGATCAGCAGGTGCAGCCGGCGGCGGCTGCCGACGCCAACTTGGTCGACGGACCACGCCATATCCTGCACGCGCTGCCTGAGCTCGTCGGTGACGCCTTCGGTCGGCTCGCGCGCGAGAGTCTCGAAGTCCAGCGATTCGAGCCACGCCGTGCCCCGTAGCGGGCCGAGCGCGGCCGCGACGACGTCTTTGACGACGCGCTTGTGGCCGAGCAGGCGCTTGTAGAAGGTGTCGTGGATCATGTCCCGACGGCGTGCGACGGAACAGCCATCTTGGGACAGACGACGAGCGGTGCGCTACGGCCAACGGCTTACACGGATTCGGGTGGATCTCTGCCGTCCGCCCCTGCCCCGACCACGGTCGCCCGGGCGTTCGGCACGAGTCTTATGGGCGTGCGCTGATTCCGTCGTGCCGGGCGCGGCACCCCAGCGCTTCGCCGGCTCGGCGGGATCCCTACCCGCCGGCGCCCCGCGCCACGCGGGCGAGGAAGTCCTCGGCGTCGACGCTGTCGGCGATCCAGTCGC
>CAYGBI010000010.1:0-69304 GCA_964348085.1 uncultured Pseudomonadales bacterium
TGCGGGCCAAAGGCCGCTCTTGCCGTGCGAAAGGAACCCGTCGTTTCGTGAGCGATAAGCCCGAACCCGCGCGAAAACGTCGGCCGGACGTACGATGGCACGATTCTTCGCGATCCCCTCCAAGCGTTATCGACCCAAGAGCCGAACGAGCTACCCGATCTGACCATGGTGACGAGTCCAAACCGTTCGACCGTTCGTGTGGGAGAGGAGCACCATCGCTCGGACGCCACGCGCAAAGCGACGAGGCCGGCCCCAAGCGACATGAACTCGGCCGGCGGCACAAGCGACGTCATGAGAGTTGCCGTTTGGATGCCGATGCCGGATTTACGCCGTTGACCTACGCCGAAACCCGCTTTCGCCGGCGGCGACTTTCCGTGGCGCTGCCGCAGGCGCCACTCGGGCGGCCGCTTCTCCGCAAGCGCCCGCGCACCCTCGGCCGCGTCCTCGGACGACCATGCGGACTCGATGAGCATGGCGCCCACGCGCCGGGCGTGGTCGAGCGGCATTTCCAGCCCCGGGTGCGCGAGCTTGCGCGTCGCCCGCACGGCGAGCGGCGCATGGGCGGCGATGGTCCCGCCCATTTGGTCGGTTCGCCCGCTTGGTGGTCCGGCGCCGTCCCGCGACGTTCGTGTTCGAGAACGTCGAGGGGTCTTGACCGGGAGGGTGGCCAAAGGCGGCTTTGAGTTGCGTCGCCTTTGATCGAGACGGGCTGTCGGGTTCGCCTTCGGAAGATCGACGCCGCCGACTACGGGCTCCGCAGCACCGAAAACGAGTGCTCGCCATCGGACCCGCCGTTCTCGGCGCCGACTCGCGTGGCCTGCGGCGCCCCGGGGCAAACCGGGTCGGAGCGCTGCCGCCGCCGATCCCGACCATCGGCGTAGCGTTCGCCGATCTTCCGGCGGCCGAGAGGGCGGCGCGGGGCGAACCCGAGGATCACTGCTACATCCCGCCGACGGGACGGGCCTTGAGAGGGCCAAAGCGCTCTGCGGCCCTGCCGTTGGACCGCCAAGGGCGAAGACGTCTTGGCGAAGATCAAGCGCGCACGGACGCGGCTCGCGGAGGTCCAGGAGCCCAATCATTAATTCAAACCATTTCTGGTGCGGGACACTAGCATCCCCTTGGGCTTCGCGGCGTTAGCCGCTAGGTCCAATGGGATGCTAGGCGTAGGGAAATACGGTTTCCGTATCCGTCCTGCCGCAGCTCGCGATCACTTCGTAGGGGGTTTCGGCGCGTTGTACAGTGACCGTGCGCTCGCCTTGGGTGGTGGCGAAGATGACGGTGTCGCCGTCCACGGCTCGCAATGCGCCGCTGCAGGGAAGGCGGGTTTCCGCCACTTGCGCTTGCGCGGGATACGCTGAGCGGCCGCGCAAGTAACTTGGACATAGCTCGCCGGCTTCCACCGTCGCGACCAGCGCCGCCACATCGTCCGCGAACACGCGGCCGTAGAGTGCGCCTTGGGGGAGGGCGAGAACGTTGGGCGCGAACCGGTGGCCACCCACGTGGGTCGTTTGCCACGCCCTTTCGCCCACGGTTTCGCGCATCCGCGCGTAGGTCGGCAAGCCGTAACGGGCGCAGCACATATCTCGCTGGCCGTTGGTGCAGACGAAATAGTGCGGCTCTCGGACCTCGCTCAAGGGGGCCGTGTCCACATCCAAGTGCTGGATTTCGGCGTAGCCCTCGCCCTCGAAGCGCAACAGGCGGCCCTCGCGAGCGATGAACAGTGTGGTCGAGTCGTGGGCGGCTTCCGGTTGGCGAACGAACTGCGGGCGCGCTTTCAGCCCCAAGGCGGCGTATGCGTCGACCGAACGTTCAATCCATGCCCGCATCGCCGGCGTCAGCTTGTTGTCGACTATCGCCTTGGGCTTCCATACGGGCCGGTATTCCAACAGCAGCCAAATGTCCACTTGGGCGGCGGTGCCGAGCATCGGTTCGCCCGAGGCTAAGCAGAGATCAGCGCAAAACTCGTGCGCGGCGGATTTTGCGGCAACCATGAGCGGATCGTAGCAGCCGGTGCGTGTAGACTGCAACGCGACCAGCGAACACAGAGGAAGCACATGGCCGACGAAGACTTGGTTTTGGTGGAGCGCCGTGGCGACAAGGAAGGCATCTTGTGGTTGACGCTCAACCGCCCCAACAAGCTCAATGCGTTGACGTTCCCGCTGCTGCGACAACTGCGGGACATCTTCGTGGACGCGCGCTTCGACCGCTCGGTGCGCTGCGTGGTGATCACCGGCGCCGGGCGCGGCTTCTGCGCCGGCATGGATATGGGCGGCGCCGCCAACCCGGATCGGGAACCGCCGCCGACCGATGGCCCGGACCCGGAAGGCTATCGACTGAACTTCCGCCACGAGACGGAGACCTATATCGCCTTCAGGCGCTTGGAGGTGCCGGTGATCGCAATGATCAACGGCCCCTGCGTGGGTGCCGGTTTCGATCTTGCCAGCCATTGCGACTTGGCCGTTGGGTCTACGGCGGCGCGCTACCAAGTGGCGTATGTCAAGCGCGGGGTGTATGCGGACTTGGGCGGTTTTTGGTCGCTGCCGAAGATCTTGGGCTGGCGCAAGGCCATGGAACTCATGATGACCGGTCGCTTCATGAGCGCGGAAGAGGCGCACGAGTCTGGTCTTACCAACTACTTGGTCGAGCCGGACGAACTGGAAGCGAAGACCATGGAGTTGGCGTTGCAGGTGGAAGCCGGGCCGCCGATCGCGCAGAAACTCGGCAAGATGTTGGCGCTGCGCACGGCGCACTTGGATTTCGACAGCGCCATGCAGTGGTCCGAGTCGGCGATTCCGGTGGTGGGCCTGTCGCGGGATTCCGTCGAAGGAATGCGCGCCTTCGTAGACCGACGCGAAACCGACTTCAAAGGCTTCTAGGGCCTGCGCCGGGGCGGCAGTAGCGCACGAAAGGCATTGCCTCTCGGCGCCGCCTTTCGCCGTAAGCCCAAGCCGCCCTTACACGTGAGACACGTAAGCCGGGCTTCGCGGCAACGCCGCCAAGTCCGCCGTGCCGCTGGCGCCACGAAAGCCGTCGCCTACGGTGCTGCCTTTCGTCCCACCCCAAGCCCGCCCCATCACCCGTCAGACTTCGCGACAAGCGTCGCCAAGTCCGACTTGCGTGGCTACCGATCCACCTCGGCGTGCATCCACCGCGTCAAGAGGGGGGATATGGCGAAGCAGACGGCCGCGGCGACGACCGCCATGGCGGCGATATTGCCGAACACATCGCCATAGACGAACAGCGTCTCGATAGGGGCAGGCATCGTTTGGCCACTTCCACCGCCGGAGACGCCGGTGAACTGGGCGATGATGGCGGCGAGGAATTGCGAGAATGCCGTGGCGAGGAACCAAGCGCCCATCACCGTGCTGACCAGCCGCAACGGCGACAGCTTGGTGACCATGGACAAGCCGACCGGCGACAGGCAGAGCTCGCCCGTGGTGTGCAGCAGGTAGCCGATCGCGAGCCATTGCAGGGCGACCATGCCGCGCTCGTCGGCGACTTGGGCGCCATACCAGAACGCGCCGAAGCCGAGACCAAGCTGAAGCAGGCCCAAGGCGAACTTGTAGGGCGTGGGCGGTTCCCGTCCGCGGGTACCCAAGAAGCCCCACAGGGCGGTGAACACGAGCCCGAAGATCAAGATGTAGATTGGATTGAGGGACTGGAAGACGCTGGCCGGAGTCTCCGCCGAGCGTCCGCCGACGCCCATGCCGACGTTGCCTTCGGTGACCAGCCAATCGATCTCGAAACTCGGATTGGCTTGGTTTTCCTCGCGCAGCTCGTTCAACGTAGCCAAGGTGAAGAGCGCCGTGCCGTTGCGATAGCCCAACTGTTCTTGCGTCGGTTGGATGCGAATCGTCCGCCCGACTTCGGCGGCGGTGATGACTCGCTCTTCGTTCACGCGATCCACGTTCCGGTCGGTGAAGTTGTTCACCGAGCTGCCGGCTTGCTCGAAGAACGCCCAGAACATCAGCGAAAAGAAGGTGAGCACGAGCACCACGAACATGCGCTCTCGGGGTACCTTGTCGAGCCTTACGGTCTCGTAGACGAGGTAGGTCAGGGCGACGACCCCGGAGAGCAGCAGAACGAGGCCAGCAGGGCGACTCATCTCGGTAACGAACACCGCGGCGATTTGCGCGAGGGCGCCGCCGGCCTGCAATTCGCCGACGAGGGCTTCGGGGACGAGGGCGCGGGCTTCGCCACCGAACGGCGCGAAGCCGGAAACGAACAGCACCACCACCGGCACTGCGAGAAGGGTGCCCAAGTACACTGCCCACTCCTTGGCGAGCACGCCGCCGAAGCGCTCGCGCAGGCGCTTGGCATCCGGCGGTGCGCCGACGCCGGCGGGCAGGCCGCCCCGCCCTAGGGCCACCCAAGCGATGCCGCCGGCGGCGAGCAGCGCAACGCCGACGAACACGTTGACGGCGGTTTGCACCGCGCTCTCGGGTCGAAATACGAACAAACCCAACGCTGCGGCGAGGGCACCGGCCAAGATCAGCACTTGGGTCACCCTTCTGGGGGCGACGAACACCGCCAAGCCGGTGAGCATCCCGATGGTGGCAAGCCCGAATCCGTAGTGCCAACCGTAGGTCTCGCCGATGTAGCCGCACAGCAGCGGCGACATCGCCGCGCCGAGGTTGATGCCCATGTAGAAGAGCGTGAAACCCGCATCCCGCTTCGGCGCGCCGGCCGGATACAGAGAACCCACCATCGTCGAGATGTTGGGCTTAAAGAAGCCATTGCCGCAGATCAACAGCGCCAGCGCGGTAAAGAACGCGGTGTTGTTTTCGACGGTCATCATCAGGTGCCCGGCCGCCATCAGCAGCCCGCCCAAGATCACCGCCCGCCGGGCGCCGAGTAGCCGGTCCGCCAACAAGCCGCCGAAGAACGGCGTCAGGTAGACGAGTGCCGTGTAGGCGCCGTAGACGGCGTAGGCGTCCCGGTCGCCATAGCCGAGGAACCCCTTGAGCATGTAGAAGAGCAAGAGCGCGCGCATGCCGTAGAAGGAGAAGCGCTCCCACATCTCGGCGAAGAACAGCGTGTAAAGGCCGGTCGGGTGGCCGAACAAGATCGGCTGCGGATTGCTCATAGCGCTCTCGGGACTCACCGACTAGCCGCGCATCTTACACGCACGGTCGCGGACACGCCGGCGGCGCGCTTGATCTCTTGGTGAGTAGACAGGTCGAATTCGATGGCCAGCTCTTTGAGGTCGCGGATACGCCGCGGTGCGCCTGAGCTCTCGGTGCCAAGTGCGTTGAGCCGTTACGCGCACTTGCCGCTCAAGCGCCAATCGGACAGACTCGACATCTCGCCGACCCCATCCACCAACCGTTGAGCAGCCATGTCCGACTACGAAACCATCCTCTACGACGTCGACGACAACCTCGCCACCGTCACCCTGAACCGGCCGGAACGCCTGAACGGCATCACCAACACCATGATGCGCGAGTTGTACGAGTGCCTGAACGCCGCCGCCCTCGACGAGCGCGTGCGCGTATTGCTGTTCACCGGCGCCGGACGCGGCTTTTGCCCGGGCGTGGATCTCAAAGCGTCCACCAGCGGCGCCAAGCAGGAGCCGAACCGCCGGGAGTACTTCCACATCACCACCCTCCTGCACGAGATGCCGAAGGTGACCATCGCCGCCGTCAACGGCGCTTGCGCCGGTGCCGGCTTCGGCTGGGCGTGCGCCTGCGACCTGCGCTACGCCAGCGAGCGGGCGGTGTTCAACTCGGCGTTCTTAGGCGTTGCCATCTCCGGCGACATGGCCGGCCCGTGGCTGCTGCCGCGTATCGTCGGCGCCACCAAGGCGCGGGAGCTGTTTTTCATGTCGCAGAAGTTCGCTGCCGACGAGGCCGAGCGCATCGGCTTGGTGCTGCGGACATTTCCGGAGGAGAGTTTCCGAGACGAGGTACAGGCGATCGCCTTGCGCCTCTCGAAGTCCGCGCCGCTGGCCATCGGCGAGATGAAGAAGAACTTCATCAACGCCGAGAACATGCCGCTACGCGATTACATCGAGGTGGAAACGGAACGGCACACCCGGACCGGCGGTAGCCATGATTCGCGCGAAGCCTTCCGCGCTTTCGTCGAGAAGCGCGAGCCGAAATTCGAAGGACGCTGACTGCTATCCGCCTATCACGCTCCGCCGATCACGGCCAGTGCAGGTTCAGGCCGAGCTCGGCGCTCGCGCCGTTGAACCAGTCCACGACTTCTCGATGGTAGGGAATGCCCTGCGCCCGGCGACGTTCGGTCTCTTCGTGCTCGATTAGGCCCGCGTAATACACGCGCTCGTGCCCGGGTGCCGGCTTCATGCTGCTGAGTTTCTCGAGCAGCGCGTCCATGTCGCTCTTGAAGCGGGCCAAGTCGACGAAGGCGTCGATCTTGAACGCCATGACGAACTGCGAGGTGCTCTCGCCGCCGGCCATGAAGCCGGGGCCGTTGCCTGAAAGTATGCCGGACATGATGTCCGCCACCGCCGCGAGGCCGTAGCCCTTGTGGCTGCCGTTCTCCCGCGTACCGCCGAACGGCAGCATGTGGAACTTGCCGAAATCCGGCGTGTCCACCGGCGTTAAGATCGGCTTGCCGTCGAGGTCCGAGATCCAGCCCGGTTCGAGCTTCGAGCCGATGCGTTGCGCCAACCCCAGTTTGTTCGCCGCGACCTGCGTGGTGGCGACGTCGAACACGAACGGGGGCATGTTAGCGGCCGGGGCCGCCCAGGCGATGGGATGGGTGCCGAACACCGGCTCGGCACCGAACGTCGGCACCATGAGCCCACCTCCCGCCGATACCATGCAGACGCCGATCATGTCTCGCTCGATCGCCATCATCGGGTAGTAGGCGAGCATGCCGACATGCCCGCAGTTCTTGACGCCAACCGCTCCCATGCCGAACTCGTCGGCTTTGTCCATGGCGATGGTCATGGCCTTCGGCCCTACCTGCAGGCCGATGCCGCGGTCGGCGTCGAGCGTCGCGCTCACCGCGGACTCGCGCACTGTCTTCACATCCGGGCGCGGGTTCATGCGCCCGGCGGCGTACATCTCGAGATAACGGCGCACCATGTTGGAAATGCCGTGGCTCTCGCAGCCGCGCAAATCCGCGGTGATCAACACGTCGGCGCAGAGCGCCGCATCATCGGCCGGCATGCCCATTCGCTCGAACAGTGCTTGGGTGCCCGCCCGGGCGGTGGCCTCGGTGACGAGGACTTGGTCCGCCTCGGGAACTAGAAAGTGCTTCAGCATGCTCGGTCCTCGTCGTTCTCTGCTGCCTCTCCGGCGGGCCGATCGCTTACGCCGACCCGTGCCATGTCCTGTCCCGCGATCCTCACAGTTCCGCCAGCGCCCGGCGCTGCCTCGCCAAGCGCGACTCCCGCTCCGCTGCGAATCTAGCCACCCCGTCGGCGATGGACCGCTCGTCCAAGTGCGCTTCGGCGATCACGTCCGGTTCCAAGCCGCCGGTTAGCCAGCGGTCGTGCCAGTCCGAGATCAGCGAGTATTCGTCGGTCAGGGGGCCCACGTCGCGCACTGGCCACATGCGCCGAGTGCCGGTGCTGACGACCATCAAATCGTGTCTCGCGGCGGCCGGCAGAACGGCGTCCCGATAGGCTTGCGGTTGCCGGTCGAAGAGTTCCTCGCTGATGGCGGCGACCACCTTCACGTTGACGCCGTCCTTCTCCAAATCCGGCAGCGCGTTGACCAGATTCACGGTCGAACTCGAGCCCTGTGCGACCACATAGCCGTGGCGCGGTCGGTCCGGCACGAAGTCCCGAAGCACATAGAAGCCCTTGGCGGCCGCCAGAGGATCCGTATCCGCGAAAGTGCGCCGATCCGCAACGGGGAAGTCCGGGCGCGCCACTTCCAGCACGATCACGCCCACCAGCGGGTCGCGGGCGGCGATTTCCGCCGCTGCGAAATAGCCGGGCGCAACATCGTTGTAGTCCCAGAAGTTCAGCATGATCACCTGCCCGCGCGGGAACAGCTTCCACACTTGCGGCGCGAAGATGCCGAAGTGCGTGCGCGCGTCGGCCGCGGTTTCCGGCCCGGAGTGGCCGGCTAGGATGTTCAGCACGCCGAGGCGAAACGGGCTGTCCTGATTCTGCTGGCTCCACACGCGCGCCGGCAGGTACATGAACGGCGTGAATGCCCCGTAACTGCCGGATATGGCCCACACGCCGCTGTGCATGTTCGGATCCAAGGATGCGCTCTGGCCGACGAGACCGACGGCCGTGGAAGCGTTGCCGGCCTCCTGAATCGCCGCCTTCAGGCGCGTGCCGGCTTGGTTGGCGACTGGGTCGTAGTGGCCGGTCAGCGAGCCCTTCTCGACGTTGATGGAGTTGGACAGGTCCGCCGACAAGGTGAGAAAACGGTTGTCCGTGACGTGGTTCATCCACTTCACCACTTCCGAGATCGCGCGTCTGGTGCCGGCTGCCTCGCCCGGCTTCTTGAACAACTCGACGCCGACCTCCGTGTCTTGGCCATCCATGCGCCCGCGAACGGTCTGTGGCTCAAGCGGCAGGTTCTTCACCCGCAGCCGTTCGTCTTGGAACGGATCGTGGCTGGTGTCCAAGCGCAGGCTCTGCTCGTCGCGCACTTGGTCGCCAATCGCCACGAGGCGGTCGCTCAACCAATCGCCCAAACCATCCTGCGCCAACACGGACAGCGCGATATCGATGTTGTTCTTGAATTGCCGCAGGCGGGCGGCTTGGTCCGTCACCGCCCCGTCGCGGATGCCCTCGAACTCGACGCCGTAGCGTTGCTCGAAGGTCGCCGCCAAGGCGACGAAGTACGGCGCGTTCATCTTCATGTCGTAAGGGTGGCTGGGATAGCCCACCACTTGGTCGCCGAAGCCCGGGATGGTGCCGTCCACGGCGGCCGGCCACCAACCCTTGGTGGTGTTGCCGATCACGATCATGGGGCGGCGGTCGGCCGGATCCCAATCCTCCATCGTCTTCAGCGCCGCCAGCACTTGGTCGTAGTCGTTGCCGTCGTCGACGGCCACGACGTTCCAGCCGTACGCGGACCACTGGTCGGCGATGCGGTAGCCGTCGATGGACTGCGCCACCACGCCACCGATCAGCGAGTCGTCGATGCCGGCGTTGTTGTAGGAAAGCAGGACGCGCAAGCGCTTGCCGACCCGCTGCGCCACCGCTTGCGTCTTGAACTCTTGGGAGTGGCCGGACGTCATGGCGAACTCCCCTTCCAACGCCACCACCTTGGGCGACGCGCCGGCGCCCATGAAGTCCCAGAATGCCGCCTTGCCGGCGGCGGTGGCGATGCCGATGCCCGACGGTCCGCCGTTGACGTCGTTGATGAGGTCCGTGGTTTCCGAGTGACCCGCCAACGAGCGGATGCCGCGCAGCTTCGCTTGGGCGAACAGCGGGTCGTCGGCCAGGCCGGCGTCGGCGAGCAGCGTCTTCAACGCGCCGGCGCCGCGACGAAAGCCCAAGCAGTCGATGGCGAGCATGGCGATATTCGGGTCGACGTGGAAACGCGGGTCGCCGGTGGCCGCGTGGCGACGCGCCATCGCCTCGCCCATAATCATCCACAGCGCGTAAAGCGTGGGAATATTGTGCCCGCCGGCTAGCAGCAGCTTGTCGCCGAACGGGTGCTTGGGTCGCCGATAGTCGTACTGCAAGCCGCCGTTCTCCGGCCCCGCCAAGTGCAAGGCGACGTTGTAGGGCGTGTACGCGAGCGGCCCGCCAAAGTGTCCGGTTTGCTGGTAATTGCCGAGCAGCGTCAACGTCATCGCGGTCATGAAGCCGATGTCCTCGAGGCGCTCACGGTCGTAGGCGGGAACTTCAACGCGCGTATCTGTAGCTGCGCCGTGTTTGCCGGTGGTGCGCACTAGCACTGCGGTTCCGTTGGGCATTCGGTTGCTCTCTTGTGTGGTTGTTGGCGCTAGCGGCTGTCCGGGAAGCGCGACAGTTGGTTCGCCGCATCTACCAACGATGCGACGGCTTAAGAGCCTACCGTATGGTGCGCCGGACTGTCATCACGACGCGGTTTCCGGCGGCAGGGGCAAGTGCGGTGGTCGAGTCGTTTGGACGGTTCGGGGGCCAAACTAAGTGAGTTTTCGGTCGCTTTCCGCCTTCGCTAACTGCCTAAGTTGGGGTTGAGGGTATGCTAGGGTGGCTGGGGCGAAAGGCGGTGCCGTAGGCAACAGCTTTCGGGGCG
The DNA here is from genome assembly GCA_964348085.1 of uncultured Pseudomonadales bacterium. Taxonomy (GTDB): domain Bacteria; phylum Pseudomonadota; class Gammaproteobacteria; order Pseudomonadales; family Azotimanducaceae; genus VXYL01. The sequence goes on from CAYGBI010000010.1 coordinate 10,164, forward strand.
CTAATCCACACCAAAAAAACGAGAGAGCAGTCATGCCGTTTGCCGACGACCCGACCACACCCTTCGGCTCGTTCCACCTCGTCAACATGGGCCGCGACAGGATAGCCACCCGGCAGGTCGACACGCTCATCGGGTTGGCGAAGGGCATCGTGGTGGACGGCGTCGTGAACCAGCAGGAAGCCGAGTTCCTGCGGGACTGGCTGGTCGCGAACTATGCGGTCTTGGACAATCCCGTGATCGAGATACTCATGCACCGAGTCAGCGCCATGCTCGAAGACGACGTGCTCGACGCCGACGAGGCTTCGGAACTGTTGGCGACCCTGAGGGAGTTCACCGGCGACGCACCTGAGGCGACCGGGGAACTGCTGCGTTCGAGCGCTCTGCCGTGTGACGAACCGCCACCGAACATCACCATCGAAGGCCGTGTCTTCTGCTTCACCGGAACGTGCGCCACCGGCACCCGAAGGGATTGCCAGAACATCGTCCGCACCCTCGGCGGCGAGGTCGCCAAAAGCGTGACCTTGAAACTCGACTACTTGGTCGTAGGAGCCTACGTCACCGACAGTTGGATGCACGAATCCTTCGGACGGAAGATCGAGAAGGCCGTCGAGTACCGCGACAATAGGGGAACCGGCATCGCCATCGTCTCCGAGGGCCATTGGCGGGATTTCGTGCCGGCCACATCCCCGTAGACTTAGGCGGCTGCCCTGCGCGTCAGGTTCGCCATTACCGGCGACTTTATTACTTCCTGCGCCATCGCCTCTGCGATCGTCGATTCCGGCAAGCCGGTGGCGGCCGATCTATCGAAGATGCTCGCCAGCCGCGGCCCGATCTCCTGCACCTTCGCCTCGAAACCGTCTTGGCGCAGGTACTCCAAACCGGCGCTGATGACGCCGCCGGCGTTGATGACGTAGTCCGGCGCGTAGAGGATGCCGCGCTGACGCAGTGTGGCCGCGACTTCTCGGCAAGCGAGTTGATTGTTGGCGGAGCCGGCGATGGCGCGCGCCGGCATGGTGCGGGCCAGTCGAGGGGTGATGACGCCGCCGAGCGCGCACGGTGCGACGATGTCCACATTCGCCGCCAAGACGTCCGCCACCGGCAGGGCCGTCGCACCGAAGCTACGCCGCGCGCGTTCCACTCTGACATCGTCGATGTCCGCCACCTTGAGTCGGGCACCGGCGTCGTGCAGCAACTGGCACAACGCCATGCCGACGTTGCCGAGCCCCTGCACGGCGACGTCGACGCCGCGCAAACTCGGCAGACCGAGGCGCTCGGCGACCACGCGAACGCCGATGAATACGCCCCATGCCGTCTTCGGGCCCGGGTTGCCGCCACGGTGTTCGCGACCGATGCCGGTAACATAGTCGGTCTCGTTCGCCACGAGTTCGAGGTCCGCGACACGCATCCCCACATCTTCGGCAACGACGTATTCGCCGCCGAGCTCCTCGATCCATCGGCCGAATGTCGCCAGTTGCGGCGCCGTGATCGGCGACGCCGGCGGACCACCCGTGCCCCGTTGGCGGGCCGGCGCCAGAATCACGCTCTTGCCGCCGCCGAAGGGAATGCCGGCGAGCGCGTTCTTGCGCGTCATGCCACGCGCCAACCGCACGGCATCTTGCATCGCCTCCTCGTCGCTGCCGTACGCCCAACGGCGCACGCCGCCCAGCGCGGGACCCAAGGTCAGGTCATGGATGGCGAACACCGCCCGCAGCCCCGTGGTGGAATCGTTGCGGACGACAATGCGGTGGAAATCCGCTACGTGCATCTCTTGCCTCCAACATCGTCAAAGCGTTACGTGGGGCACGATATGCCTGTCCGTAAGACAAATGGTTGCTTTATTGACGCTAAATCGAGTTTGACCGAATAATATGAGTCTCGATTCGGTGGATAGAAGAAAGATTAATGCCGTTGGATGGCTTCGACCGCAAGATCCTCGATATCGTGCAACACGACGCTTCGCTCTCCGCCGCCGACATCGGCGAGCGGGTGGGCCTCTCGCAGTCGCCGTGTTGGCGGCGACTCAACCGCTTGGAGCAGGAGGGCTACATCGCCGGCAAGGTCGCGCTCCTAGATCGCCGCCGCCTCGGCTTGGACGTGCTCGTGTTCGCCACCGTCAAACTCACGGCCCACGGGCGGCGCTCCCTGCCGGCGTTCGCCGAAGCGATCGGCACCTACCCCGAAGTGCAGGAGTGCTACACGCTCACCGGCGAGATGGACTTCCTGCTGCGCATCGTCACCGAGGACGTGCAAGCCTACGAGCGTTTCTTCTTCGACCACCTCTCCCAGCTCCCCGGCGTGGGCGAAGTTCACTCGTCCATCGTCATGTCCGAGATCAAGCGCACCACGGCGTATCCGCTGTGACTATCCAACCGACCGATTGCTAGGGTTGGGACGACCGACGCCGGCTGCGGACGCACCGCGCCGTAGTCGCCGTCGGTCAGCCGTCAGGCGTCTTCGGCGGCGAAGCGAGCTCGCAGGTAGTGGAACACCGCTCGCAGGCCCATGGCTTCGCCGCCCACCGGATGGCCGGGGCGAGTAGCGAGGTTCCAAGCCATCAAGTCGAAGTGCGCCCACGGTAGCTGCGCGACGAAGCGTTCGAGGAACAGCGCTGCCGCGATGGCGCCGGCGTAGGGCGAGGAGGGCGCGTTGACCATGTCGGCGACATGGCTGCGGAGCAGCCGCCGATACGGAGCGAACAACGGCATGCGCCACACGGGATCCTCGCTGTCCTCGCCGGCACGAGCGATGCGCGCCGCCACATCGTCGTCATTGACGAACATGGCCGGCAGGTCGGTGCCGAGCGCGGTGCGCGCGGCGCCGGTCAAGGTGGCGAAATCGACTAGGAGCGCCGGCTTTCCCTCTGCCGCCAGCGCCAACGCATCGGCCAGCACTAGGCGACCCTCGGCGTCGGTGTTGTCGATTTCCACCGTTAGGCCGGCGTAGGTGCGAATGATGTCGCCGGGCCGGTAGGCGTTGGCCGAGACCGCGTTTTCGACCGCGGGAACCAGCACGCGCAAAGCGACGGGCAGATCGCGCGCCATCACCAGTTGCGCCAAGCCGAGCACCTGCGCCGCGCCGCCCATGTCTTTCTTCATCAAGCGCATGTTGGCCGCGCCCTTCAAGTTCAAGCCGCCGCTGTCGAAGCAAACCCCTTTGCCCACAAGCGTCACTTTGGGATGCTCGGCGTCGCCCCAGCGCAAGTCGATCAAGCGTGGTGGGGAAGCGCTGGCACGACCCACGGTGTGAATGGCGGCGAGACTCCGCCGCAGCAGCGCGTCGCCGGTGGTCACTTCGATGGCGCCGCCGTGTCGCTCGGCGAGCTGGCGGGCGGCGGCCTCCAAGTGGTGGGGCAGCATGTCCGACGCCGGCGTATTGATGAGGTCTCGACATAGCGCGACGGCCGCCACTTCGTCTAGGACGTCTTGGTCTTGGCGAGGAACGAGGAGTCGGGCGGGTGCGCGTCGCGGCGATCGGTAGGCGTCGAATCGATATTCGCCGAGTCCCCAGCCGAGTGCGAGGCGCTTGTCGCGGGCAGCCAGTCGATAGTCACCTTCCGGCAACTTGACGGGCAGGGCGCCTACGCTGCCGAGACCGGGCGTGTCGCCGAGGCCGGCGAGGACGGCGCCGGGCTTGCCGTCGGGGTTCGGCAGCGGGACGAAGGTATTGGCCTCGGCGGTGAATCCGGCGGCGTCGAGCCACGCGCGCGTGCGTTCGTCTTGCGCTTCGCGCCACCGTGGCAGGTCTTCCTTGCGCAATACATGAATGGCGGTCGCGTCCCGCCCGTCGTCGACGATCATGTCGCTGCCTTCGCCAACTCGTCCGCCCGATAGCTCGAACGCACCAGCGGCCCGGCGGCCACTTCGCGAAAGCCGGCGGCGAGGCCCCAGCGACGGTAGGTGTCGAACTCGCTTGGGTGGACCCACCGCATGACTGGCAGATGGTGCCGGGTCGGCTGCAAATACTGCCCTAGAGTGAGGAGATCAACGCCGCTGGTGCGCAAATCCCGCATCGCTTGGCGAATCTCGCCGGCCGTCTCGCCCAAGCCGAGCATTAAGCTGCTCTTGGTCGTTGCGCCCAACGACTTGGCGTAGGCGAGCACGGCCAGCGTTTGGCCGTAGCCGGCGCGGGGGTCGCGCACCGGATGGGTGAGGCGGCGCACCGTCTCCAAGTTCTGCGCGAAGACATCAACGCCGGCGTACACAACTTGCGCCACCGCGGACTCGTCGCCTCGGAAATCGGGGGTCAACGCCTCCACCGTGGTATCGGGGCAAGCGGCCTTGATGGCGCGGATGCAGGCGGCGTAATGCGCCGCGCCGCCGTCGGCCAAATCGTCTCGATCGACGGACGTCAGCACCACGTACTTGAGTGCCATCAGCCGCACCGACGCGGCGGCGTTGGCGGGCTCTTCGGCGTCCAAATAACCCCCCGGATTGCCGGTGTCCACGGCGCAAAAGCGGCACGCTCGCGTACAAACGCTGCCCATCAGCATGATCGTGGCGGTGCCCGCGCTCCAGCACTCGCCGATATTCGGGCAGTGCGACTCCTCGCATACCGTCGCCAGCGCGTGGTCGCGTACGGTGCGTTGCACGACCCGATAGCGCTGGTCGCCGCCGAGGCGCACGCGCAGCCAAGGGGGTTTCGGGAGCCGTTGGCCGGTGTCGAGCTGGGTCGCCTTGATGCCGTCCTTGATGGCCGACACGCCCTGCGCCGTTTGGTATTTGCGGCCGCTGACGGGGATGGCCGACATGCTAGAAGTTGGCGTTGTTGGGCACGCGGGGAAACGGGATGGCGTCGCGGATGTTGTCCATGCCGGTGACGTACAACAGCAGACGCTCCAAGCCGAGGCCGAAGCCGGCATGCGGCGCGCTGCCGTAACGGCGCAGGTCCCGATACCACCACAGCTCGTCCTTCGCCGCATCGCTCATTCGGTCCTCGAGCGGCGCCGTGCGCTCTTCCCGCTGACCGCCGCCGATGATCTCGCCGACCCCGGGCACCAGCACGTCCATAGCAGCGACGGTGCGGCCGTCGTCGTTCAGACGCATGTAGAACGCCTTGATGTCTTTCGGGTAGTTCATCACCACCACTGGCCCGCCGAAATGGTGTTCGGTGAGGTAGCGCTCGTGTTCGGATTGCAGGTCGCGACCCCACGCCACCGGAAACTCGAATCGCTCTCCCGAAGCTTCGAGGATGTTCACCGCCTCGTCGTAGTCGATGCGCGTGAACGGGGTGTCGACCACGTGCCGCAGGCGGTCGATGGCGTTGACGTCGATGCGGTCTCGAAAGAACGCCATGTCTTGGGGGTGACGAGCGAGAACTCGGCGGAGGATGCTCTGCAGGAAGTCCTCCGCCAAATCAGCGAGGTCGTTCAGGTCCGCGAAGGCGATTTCCGGCTCGATCATCCAGAACTCGGCGAGGTGCCGGCTGGTATTGGAGTGTTCGGCGCGAAACGTCGGCCCGAAGGTGTACACCTTGCTTGCCGCCAAGCAGTACGACTCGACATTGAGCTGGCCGGAGACGGTGAGGAACGTCTCCCGGCCGAAGAACTCCTCGCCGTCTCGAGCCGTGTTCTCCGGGTCGTGCGGTGGCGATGTGGTGACGCGGAACAACTCGCCGGCGCCCTCGCAGTCGCTGGCCGTGATGATGGGCGTGTTCACCCACACGAAGCCGTTGTCGTCGAAGTAGCGATGCACCGCTTGCGCGATGCCGTTGCGCACCCGGGTGATCGCCCCGAAGGTGTTGGTGCGCGGGCGCAGATGGGCGACGGTGCGCAAGTACTCGAAGCTGTGGCGCTTCTTGGCGATGGGGTAGGTCTCGGGCGCTGCCACGGGTCCGACGACCCGTACCGCGCTGGCCTGCACTTCCAAGTCTTGGCCCTTGCCTGGCGACTCCGAAACCGTGCCGCCGATGTCCACGGCGCAACCCACGCTGAGTTCGACTACTTCGGCGTAGTTGGGCAAGGCTTGATCGGCGACCACCTGCAAGTCCGGTAGACAGGAGCCGTCGTTGATGGCGATGAAGGAGAACCCGCCCTTGGAAGATCGCCGCGACTTCACCCAGCCACGCACGCGAACGTCGGCGCCGACGGCGGCCTCGCGGGAGAGGATGGCATGGACGGTGCTGACGCTGTGATTGTGCATGACGGGATCATCGCACAACTCGGCGTCCGCCTGCGCAACCGGCATGTCGCCGCGACGCAAGCGATCCGCAGGCGGAGGTCAGCGGCTCTTGGCCCGGTTCATGTAACTCGTCAAGTCCACGTCGCTGCGGAACGGCGAGTGCCGCTGTTCGACGTAGGCGATGTCCTCTTCGACGTAACGGCGCTCGCTGTGCAGATACTGCTCCACGGCGGTGCGCAGCCGAGGGTCGCGGATCCAATGCGCCGAGTAGGTGCGGCGGGGCAGATAACCGCGCGCGATTTTGTGGGCGCCTTGGGCGCCCGCCTCCACCCGCGCGAGCCCGTGGTGGATGGCGAAGTCGATGGCTTGGTAGTAGCAGGTCTCGAAGTGCAGGAAACGGTGGTCTTCGATGCAGCCCCAGTTGCGCCCGTAGAGGGTCGAGCCGCCGATGAAGTTGATCGCCCCGGCGATATAGCGCCCGGCGCGCTTGCAGAGGATGAGCAGCACCTGCTCGCCCATGCTCTCGCCGACGAGGCTGAAAAACTCGCGGGTCAGGTAGGGCGTGCCCCACTTGCGATTGCCGGTGTCGACGTAGAAGCGGTAGAAGGCGTCCCAGTGCGCTTCCCTGATGTCGCCGGTCAACCACTCGATCTCGATGCCCTCGGCCACGGCGTCGCGCCGCTCGCGGCGGATGTTCTTGCGTTTCTTCGACGCGAGCTGGGCGCTGAAGTCGTCAAAGCTCCCGTAGCCGTCGTTCTGCCAATGGAACTGTGTGTCCATGCGTTGTAGGCAGCCGATGTTGGCGGCGCGACGCCACTGGTCCTCGGGCATGAAGGTGAAGTGCAGCGAACTAACCTCGACCTGCTGGGCAACCTGCATGGCGACGTCGAGCAGTTGGTTCTCCACCTCCTCCCGGTCCGGTCCGGTGGTCGCCAACAGGCGGCGACCGGTGGCGGGGGTGAACGGCACGCTGACTTGCAGCTTCGGATAGTAGTGTCCGCCGGCGCGATAGAACGCCTCCGCCCAACCGCCATCGAACACGAACTCGCCACGGGAGTGCGACTTCAGGTACATCGGCACCACGCCGATGGCGTCGTCGACGCCGCCATCTCGTTCCGAGAGCGCCACATGGAACGGTTGCCAGCCGGTCTTGGCGCAAACGCTGCCGCTCTTCTCCAAGGCGTTGAGGAAACGGTGGTCGAGAAACGGGTTGTATTCGACGCTTGCGGGGTTGGCGCAGCGATTCCACGCCGTCTCATCGATAGCACCGATGTCGTGCAAGACTCTGGCGGCGCGTTCCGTCAAGGGCGAACCAAGTCTGGAGGATGACTGCATTCTAGGCATTTTCGGCCGAGAAGACGCGATCGCTAAGCAGCAGCCTCGCCGCGTTCAGCAGCGGCGGCAGCAAGCGATCCGAAAATCCGTGCTCGGCGACGATGCCTTGCGTGATCGACCGCACCGTGTCCGCGCCGCGGCTTCGTTCGACGCGCCGCACGAGGTGCGCCACGAGCGGGCTGACGGGGAGATCGGCGCGCTGTTCGCCGCGCACGGCATAGCCGGACTCGAAGCGCCCGTCGCCGAGCACGGCGGTGCGCACGAGGGCGAGCCCCGGCGCCAGCGTGGGCCGCAACTCGCCGACATCCTCGGCCACGGTCAAAGGCGCCGCGGCATTGACGGCCGTGGCGAAGTCCTCCGGAAGTTCGCCGCGGCTCAGCACGGCGCGCTCGTAACCGGCGGCCGCCTGCCCCGATACCGCGCGCACGAACGCCTCCCGGGGCCGATAGCCCGAGCTCCTAGTGATGCGTCGGGCTTCCCAAAAGTAGGAATCCACGCTGCGGTTGCCGGCGTAGAACAAACGGGCAAGTTCGTGGAAGTGTTCGTACTGGGTGCGGTATAGCCGCTCGAACGCGTCGGCGGCGTCGGTGGCGATCGCCGGGTCGGTCAAGGCGGTGACGATGTACGCCGCGCCCAAGTGGGCGGCGGTGATGGCGAGATGCACGCCGGTCGAAAACAGCGGATCGACGAAGCAGGCGGCGTCGCCGATCAACACATGGCCGGGTCCGGTCAGGGCCGTCGCGCAATACGACCAGTCCCGTACCGCGGCTGGTTCGGCAACCGGCCGACGATCACCCACCAAGCCGGCGATGCGCGGTGCGGCGGCGATTTGCTTGAGCAGGAACGCGAGCCGGCCCTGGCTGCGGATGGCCTGCGCGCCGATACTGCGGTCGACCACGGCGCCGATGCTCGACAACGCCCCGACACCCTCGCGCGCTGCGAGCGGGATCTTCCACAACCAGCCGTGGGCTGTGGACTCGATGAGGATATTGCCTTGGTCCGGAGGGTCGAGATGGGCGGCGTCCGGGAAGTAGCCGTAGACGGCCAAGTTGCGAAAGAAGCGATCCCACGTCTTCAGCCCGAGCTTGCCGGCGACGAGCGACGATTGGCCGCTCGCGTCCACCACCATTCGGGCGTGTATGCGGCTGCCGTCGGCCAAGGTCACGCCGGTTGCCCGCGCGCCCTCGAAGATCACCTCCCGCACCGCGACCCCTTCCCGGACGTCCGTGCCGCAACTGCGGCTGTGTTCTAGGAGAATCTGGTCGAAACGCGGTCGCCAAACTTGATAGGCGTGTGGAAAACGCCGGTTGGTCTCGCGGAAGTACCAACTCCACGGCTCGGCGTCGCGTCCCCAGCACATGGTGGCGCCCCACTTTTTGGTGAAGCCCTCCGCTTCGACGGCGCCGAGCACGCCGATCTCGTCGAGAATGGCCAATGTCGCCGGCAACAGCGATTCGCCGACATGGGCGCGGGGGAAACGCTCGCGCTCGAATAGGCGCACCGTGACGCCGGCGCGGGAAAGCAGCGTGGCGACGGTGCTGCCGGCCGGGCCGCCGCCGATGACGACGATGTCGACGCTGGCTGCCATGCGCAGTCGAGCGTAACCCACGAATCGACTTGGTGCATGGTATGTTGCGCATTCGTGGTGCAGCGCCAAGGAGCGTGCGTGAAACCGAGCCGAATCGTCCTCTTGGTCGCTCTCGTAGCGCTCATCGGGCTGTTCTTTTTCTTCGAACTGCAGCGTTTCCTCACCGTTGAGTACTTGGCGGCGCAACGGGAGAACATCTCGGCCTTCCAAGAACAGAATCCTTGGCTGGTGTTCGCTGTCTTCTTCGCCGTGTACGTCTTGGTTACCGCTTTGTCGTTGCCTGGGGCGGCCCTGCTGACGCTTGTCGCCGGTGCGCTGTTCGGCTTTGGGACGGGCTTGATCTTGGTGTCCTTCGCCAGTTCCTTGGGCGCTACGCTTGCGTTCCTAGTGGCCCGTTATCTCTTTGGGGATGCGGTGCGGGTGCGCTTTCAACGCCAGCTCGCCGCCATTAATCGGGGTGTCGAGAAGGACGGGGCGTTCTACCTGTTCGCCCTGCGGATGGTGCCGTTGTTTCCGTTCTTCGCCGTCAACTTGGCCATGTCGGTGACGTCGATTGGCGTTTGGACGTTCTATTGGGTAAGCCAAGTCGGCATGTTGGCGGGCACCGCCGCTTACGTCTACCTCGGCGCCGAACTTGGCCAGATCGAGTCGATCAGCGGCCTCCTGTCGCCGGAGCTGGTCGGTGCTTTGGTGCTGGTCGGCCTGTTCCCGCTCATCGCCAAAAAAGCCCTCGACTACTACAAATCCCGAAAGGTGTTGCGACGCTTTAAGAAACCAAGACGCTTCGACACCAACTTGGTGGTCATCGGCGCCGGCTCCGGCGGCTTGGTCGCCGCGCTGATCGCAGCGACGGTGAAGGCCAAGGTAACGCTCATCGAGCGGCACAAGATGGGCGGCGATTGCTTGAATACCGGCTGCGTGCCGAGCAAGTCCTTGCTGCGCTCGGCGAAGATGCTGAGCTATATGGCGAGAGCCGAGGAGTTCGGCTTCAAACGGGCTTCGGTAGAGTTCGATTTCGCCGACGTCATGGAGCGCGTACAACGCATTATCAAGCGGATCGAACCGAACGACTCCGTGGAGCGCTACACGGGCCTCGGCGTGGACTGCGTGATGGGCGACGCGACGATCATTTCGCCCTACGAAGTGCGGGTGGGCGAGCAGGTGATCGCCACCCGCAACATCGTCGTCGCCACCGGCGGCGTGCCGTTCGTGCCGCCCATTCCCGGCTTGGCCGAGGCGGGCTACTACACGTCGGATACCATCTGGGAACTGCGGACGTTGCCCCGGCGGCTGGTTGTTCTCGGCGGTGGGCCGATCGGCTGCGAACTCGCGCAGGCGTTTCGCCGGTTCGGTTCCGAAGTGACGCAGGTGGAACGCAATCCGCATCTTCTGATGCGAGAGGACGCCGACGTGATCGCGCTCATGCAGGCGCGGTTCCGCGCCGAAGGGGTGCGTGTGCTGACCGAGCATGTCGCCTTGCGCGTGGAGAACGGCGATGGCGAGCAACGCTTGATCTGCGCTCGGGGGGACGAGCAAGTGACGATTCCCTTCGATGCCATCTTGGTCGCGGTCGGGCGATCGCCGAACACGGCCGGCTTGGGGCTCGAGGAGGTGGGCGTCGACCTCGGGGCGAGGGGCGCGGTGGAAGTGGACGAATACCTGCGCACCAGTGTGCCGACCATCTACGCATGCGGCGACGTGACGGGGCCCTACCAATTCACCCATACCGCCTCGCATCAGGCGTGGTATGCGTCGGTGAACCCCCTGTTCAGTCCGCTCAAGCGGTTCAAGGTGGATTATTCCGTGATTCCTTGGACCACCTTCACGGACCCGGAGATCGCGCGGGTCGGCTTGAACGAGCAGGACGCCGAGCGCCAAGGCGTGGCCGTGGAAGTCACCCGTTTCGATTTGGCGGAACTCGACCGCGCCCTAGCGGACGAAGAAGGCAAGGGCTTCGTCAAAGTGCTGACGCCGCCCGGCAAGGATCGCATCTTGGGCGTCACCATCGTCGGCCACCACGCCGGCGATCTCATGGCCGAGTTCATCCTTGCCATGAAATGGGGCCTCGGTCTCAAAAAAGTGATGAACACCATCCACATCTACCCGACGCTCGCCGAATCGGCCAAGTTCGCGGCGAGCGCTTGGCGCAAGAAGCACGCACCGGAGGGGTTGCTCGAATGGGTCGGCAAGTTTCACGCCATGCGGCGCTAGCCGCCGTGGTGAAAGTCCGCGTTGCGCCGAGAACGGTGAGGCGCCCACCGGGCAAGGCGCGACGAGGGAGCATGGCGGGCGATATTCGACCGAGGAGCGGCGATGCCGGACTGGATGCTTGGCCGTTCGAATGCCGCGTGACTTCCGGCAGTTAGGCGCGAGCAGGCGAAGATGACTGACTTGATCGCCAGCGCGACCGTGCCACCGTCGGCGGGGGACGGTTTGCGCCGTCGCAAGTTTGCCGATCCTTTGCGCACGGCGGACGGCAAACGGCGCGCGAGCGTGTCGTTGCGTCGCTTGCGGACGCTTTGGCTCAATACCGGTACGTTGTGCAACCTCGCTTGCGAACATTGCTATATCGAATCCAGCCCGCGCAACGACCGGTTGGCGTACCTGAGCCGAGAGGAAGCGGGGACGTATCTCCGCGAAGTGGCGGCGCTCGGCCTCGACACCGAGGAGATTGGCTTCACCGGCGGCGAGCCGTTCATGAACCCGGATTTCTTGGCCATGCTGGGCGACAGCTTGGCGGCGGGCCATCGGGCGTTGGTGCTCACCAACGCCATGCGCCCGATGATGAAGTGCGTTGATGGTCTCTTGGCGTTGCATGGCCGCTACGGGCAACGCCTAACGCTGCGGGTGTCCGTGGACCATCACTTGGCGGCGAGGCATGAAGAGGAGCGCGGGCGGCGCTCTTGGGCGCCGACCATCGCCGGCCTGCGCTGGCTCTCAGCCAACGGCTTCAGCGTCCGAGTGGCGGGACGGCGCTTGTGGAACGACGACGAAGCGCGGTTGCGAACTGGCTTTCAAGCGTTGTTCGATGCCGAGGGCGTTAACGTGGATGCGTATTCGCCGCAGCAGTTGGTGCTGTTTCCGGAAATGGACGAAACCGCCGACACACCGGAGATAACCACCGAATGTTGGGGTCTGCTCGGCGTGAAGCCGGAGGACATGATGTGCGCTTCGTCACGCATGGTGGTGAAGCGCAAAGGCGCAACGGCGCCGGAGGTGGTGACTTGCACGCTGTTGCCCTACGACGAGCAATTCGCGCTCGGGCGCACGCTCGCCGGCAGCTTGGGCGCTGTCGCCCTGAATCATCCGCACTGCTCCCGGTTCTGTGTGTTGGGAGGTGGACAGTGTTCGGGTTAGCGCCACGAAAGCCGTCGCCTATCGGCACCGCCTTTCACTCCAGCCTAGGCCGCCCTATCACTCCCTCGGACTTAGCGGCTGACGCCGCTAAGTCCGAGGGACTTGTCTGTTCTGATGGTTCCGCCCGCGGCACTCCGAGTGCCGCGGGCGGTGGTCGGACCGCCAACGGGCCGGCTTTCGGGGCCGACTAGCCGTGTGGTCGCCACCATGAGCGCCCCGACCGGCGCGGCGAGCGCAGCCTGGGTCCGAGGACGTCCGCGTCGCTCGCCGTCCCCGCCACCGCGCTCATGCGCTCGAACGAACATAGCGTGTCGGATGGTTGAAGAGGCAGCCGCCTTTCTGTCCAGCAGTTTGTGATGGTCGGTACGTCCCGTACGCCTCCGCCGCAACTCGTCCGCTACAACGACTGGCGGGGGGTGGCGGTGCCGGCACTCGAGGCGTTCACCCCGGAACTGCCGGTGAGCGTGATTGTGCCGTACTACGCACAGTCCGAGGAGCTGGCGCGGACACTGGCGGCGCTGGAGCGGCAGACCTATCCGCGGGACCTCTTCGAGGTAGTGGTGGTCGACGACGGCTCGCCGGAGCCGTTCGAGCGGCCGCGGTCGACGCCGCTGGACGTAAAGGTGGTGCGGCAGGAGGATCTTGGCTTCCGGCTGGCGCGGGCGCGCAACACGGGCGTGCGTGCGGCCATGCACGACATCCTGTTGTTTCTCGACGCCGACTTGCTGCCGGAGTCGAACTGGCTCGGGATGCACGCGCGCTGGCACCACGTGGTGCCGGACGCGGTGACGTGTGGTAACCGGGCCTATGTGACAGGGGACGCCTTGGATCGCGATACGATACGGTGCCGACCCGGGACGCTGAAGGATCTGTTGAAGGGACGGAAACTGGATCTGACCGAGGTCGACTGGCGGGAATCCTATCTGCACAGAACCGACGATTTGACGTCGCCGCTGGCGGATGACCTGTTCCAAGTCATAACGGGCGGGAACTTTGGTGTCGGCCGTGAGCTCTACGAGTTGATTGGGGGGATGGACGAGTCGTTTGCGCAGTGGGGCGGGGAGGACACGGAGTTCGGCTACCGGGCCTACACGCGGGGCGGGTTGTTGGTGCCGGTGCGGGAAGCAAGTGTTTGGGACCAAAGTGCTCGGGAGGAGGGCCGGGCGGAGAAGGATCGGAGTCAGAAGTTCCAGCTGGCGAAGCTGGCCCACCTGATCGCCCACCCCGAGTTTCGCCGCAGCGGCACGACGGGACGGATCTTTACGGTGCCGCAGTACGTGGTGACGGTCGAAGGGGGAAATCTACCGGCGGGACGTCTGCTGGAGACCGTTGAGCGTGTGCTGTCCGGCCCGATGCACGATCTGGTGGTGCGGTTGGACTTGCCTCGGCACCATGCGGGTCGGGCGTGGCTCGCGCGCCAGTTGGGCCCGGACCCGAGAGTGCGAGTGGCGCCGTCGCGCTCGGCGCTGAGGGAGTTTCCCGCGTCTCCGTTCCACGTCACGCTGCCGGCCGGGAAGCCGCTGCATGAGGATGTGGTGAGCAAGCTGCGCACCGAGCTTGGTACCGGGGTGGTCGCCAAATCAGTGTTTCCCGACGGCGCCCGCGTGTCGATCATACGGGCGTGGGCGCTGCATCGGGCGTCGCGAACGCCGTGGGAAGCCGCCGCCTTCGGCAAGGTGGTGACGATCCCGCCCGGGAAGCTGCAACCGCCGGTGGCTGGCGGGATTTGGGCGTCGCGTGAGCCGGCCGGAGCCTTGGGTCGGAGGTTGCGTCCGAGGTGGGAGCGTCTGCGGGCCGAGTTGTCGCGCGGCGCTGTCTTAGTGAGGCTAACGTCCGCCTACGGCCTTGGCGCGGCTTGGTGGCTGCTCAGGCAGCTCAGGCGCAAGCTTGTGCGCCGCGCCTTCAGGCGTTCACGCGCCGCACCACCGCGCCCGGTGCCGGCGATTCCGGCCGAATACCCGCTGGGTGCGGAGATTGTCGCGCTGGGCGCCCGGTCACGGGCCGTGTTCGAGGCGTCGGGGCGGGTGACGCAGACGACGGTCTACCGGGGTGCCGACCTGGTGGTCGTCGACACCGCCACCGAGGCGGCGGGGATAGCGGCCCCGGTGGTCGCGCTTGACGAGGCGCCGCAAAAGCTGTCGGTTCCCGCCCTCGATCCGCTGTGGCACAACCCGGTCGGCTGGCGGCGCGATGTCGGCAGGTCGGTTGGGGCGCTCGGGCCGCGGGAACGGCTACCGGCCGGCGTCCGTGCCGACCGCGTCGTTAACCCTGCCGATGAGGACTGCATTCGCTCCCTGCATCACCTAGAGGACGTCCAAGCCTTCCATCCCGACCTGACCACGCGCGCGGCCACCTTGGTCCGTCTGGCGGCGCGGAGGGTGGTTGTGCATCTTGCAGATGAAGCGCCGGACATGGAGGCGCTGCTGGGCGTCGATCTGTACGGCCTGATGACAGGCGCGGCGCCGGACTCCGACTTGGCGGCGCGCGAAGCGCTCAGCATTCGGCTGCGGCGCGCGGCGCTGCGAGAGCACTCCTTGCGCAGCCGGACCCGACAGCTCTGTGTGCAGGCGGGGATCGAGCCGCCGTCACTGCCCTCGGTGTCGGTGCTGCTGGTGACCAAGCGCCCAGAGCTGCTCGCGCATGCGCTTGCGGGAGTGGCGCGACAGACCTACCCTCGGGTGGAGTTGGTGTTGGGCCTCCACGGCGACGGCTTCACCGGCGTCGACCGGCGCCTTGCGGACCTGCCGCTGCCCGCAACCGTGGTGCGTGTCGACTCTGAACAGCCGCTCGGCGCGGCGCTGAATGCCGCCGCAGCGGCGGCGAGCGGAACGCTGCTGACGAAAATGGACGACGACGACGCGTACGGCGGCGAGCATCTATGGGACTTGGTGCTGGCGCACGAATGCTCGCAGGCGCAACTGGTGGCAAAGACGCTGGAGTTCGTGTACTTGGCGGCGTCGGACGTGACCGTGCAGATGAATGGGGAATGCACCGAGAAGTACGGAGAGATGGGCGCAGGCGGCACCATGCTGATGTCGCGGGAGGTCTTTGATCGGGTCGGTGGGTTTCCGTGCGTCCCTCACTCGGTGGATCTGCGTCTGTCCGAGGAAGTCCAAGGGCGTGGCGGCGAGATCTATCAAACGCACGGTGCCGGATTCGCGCTAATTCGGCACGGCAAGGATCACACTTGGGATGCGGTGGGGGACGAGTGGTTCCTCGACATAGCCGATCATGTCTGGCCCGGTTGGGATCCGGACCGGGCCGGTATCGAGGACTTGGCCGCGTCGTATGTGCCTTGGCCGCTTGTGCGGCAGTTCCGGTGATTGTCGGGCCATGCCGTTGTCGCAACGTGGTAAGCCCGATTCGTCAATACGACCCGATACTTACCTCAATCGACCGGCCGAGGGACGGCGATAGCATATTCCCGCTTGCGCGGATCCTAACGGCGCAAGCGCCTAAGGCTGGTTAATGCCGTCACTCGGGCGACGCGCCGTCGCCGTCGTCTTTATCTTTGCTCGGGTCCACCTCGAACGGCCCCTTGAGTTCCAACTCGTCGGCCATTTCCCGCACCGCCGGAATGACGTCCGAACCCATTAGCCGGAGGCTGCGCATCTGGTCTTCGTGGCTCATGGCGCCGTCGCCGTCCCAGAAGAAAATCGTCCCCGGGCGAATGGTCTCCAGCACATGGCGCACCTTTGGAATCACCGTGTCCGGCGTGCCGGAGATGATGGAGAGCTTCTCCGTCTGGTCGAGATAGATGTCCTTCGGTGGTTCCGGCGGCGCTTCTTTCTTCTGTTCTTTGATGTGTTGGCCAGCCCGGCCGCGGGATGCCGCGGCGGCGAAGCTCTTCATCGTGGGCAGCAAGTTGTTGCGCTGCGTCAGGCCCGGCAGGTTCTGAATGAAAGGACGAACGATTCCTTGGTTGCCTTCGAGAAACGGGTTGCTCGGTCCCTGCACGTATTTTCGCCCGGCTTCTTCGGCGAGTTCTTCCGTCTCGTCGACGTGTACTTTGAACAGGTAGCCGCGATGTTCCGTGCCGGCGTCGAAGCCCTCTTCCTTCGCCACTTCGTCGTAGTAGGCGAAGGACTCCACCGTCGGCGGCAGTTCGGTGGCCAGCATTAGGTAGGGATAGCGGTGGCGGGCGGCCCAAGCGACCGTGTTGCGGCTCATCACGCCGGGTATCCAGATGGGCGGATGGGGGTCTTGGTAGGGCCGAGACCACGGGTTCACGTAGCGATAGTGATAGTGCTCGCCCTCCCAACGGAATGGCCCCGGTTTGGTCCACGCTTCCACGATGAAGTCGTGCGCTTCTTGGAAGCGTTCCCAGTTGTAGGGCGGCACGGCGTTGTGAGCCACGCTTTCGCGACCCGTGCCGCGCACCCAGCCGGTCACCAGCCGACCGCGCGAGATCATGTCGATTTCCGCGAGTTCCTCGGCGAGGAACAAGGGGTCGTCCCAGATGGGTAGGATGTTGCCGAGCAGCACGATCTTCGCTTTTCGCGTGATGCGGGCGAGGATGGCGGCTTCCAAGTTCATCACGCCGCCCATGCAGAACGGCGTGGAATGGTGCTCGTTCAGCATCAAGCCGTCGAAGCCCATCTCCTCGGCGAACACGCGCTCGTCCAGATAGCGGTTGTAGAGGTCCGCGCCGAGCTTGGGGTCGTAGCTGGCGTTGGACATGCCGAGATCCATGATGCTGCGTCCGGTGGCGCCGAAGTAGCCGGAGTTCGGGTCTTGGTACGGCCGCTCGGTGAAGTGTCCGATGAACATGGTCAGCTCCCGTTCGATAGGTCTCTGATTAACGCCGCGAGTACATCCGGCTGCTCGAGCTCGACGACATGGCCGGCGTTCTCGACCAAGCGGACCGCCGCGTTGGGAATCGCCGCTTCGAACTGCCGGGCGCAGGCGATGGGCACCACTTTGTCATGCTCGCCCCATACGAGAAGCGTAGGCACGTGCATGTCGCCGAGCAGGGGTTCGAGACGGCGGTTGAACATATAGGGCTTCCAAGTGACGCGCGCCGTCATCTCGCGGGAGAGGTCCCACAGCTCGCGCACGTCGTCCGGCGGCTCCTCGCCCAAGGTATCCCGGTAGGACTGCTCGTCGCGGAAGCTCTCCTCGATGTACTTGCGATGCGAGAGCATCATCTGATCGAGAATCTCGCCCTCGCTCGGTTGCAGCCCGGCGCTGCCGACCAGCACTAGCGCCTTCAGCCGCGACGGGTTCATGGTGGCGAGCTCGGCCGCAACAAAGCCGCCGAAGCCCAAGCCGACGAGGGTCGCCCGTTCCAGAGCCAACGCGTCGAGCATGTGACCGATGAGGATGGCGATGTCGCGCGGTTCGCGCGCCCACACCGGGCGCTCCGAACCACCCCAGCCGGGCATGTCCGGCACGATCACGTGGTGGTCGTCGGCAAGCCTATCGTGCAGTGGCAACCAACCCGGGCTTCCCCAGCTATGGTGCAAGGTCACCACTGGCACTCCGCTGCCGTGTTGCAGAAGCTTGATCTTGCCGGCTGCGAGGGCAAGATCACGCTCCGTATAGGACGCGGTTTCTGACACTCTGACTCCCCCTTTCCGCTACGGAGTGTACCGTAGGCGACCCGTGGCGACACGCTCGCGTATCATCGCGACCAGTGGATCGCGTTCTTGAAATCGGCGGCTACGCGGCCGGCTACTGCGGCCGGTTGTTTGCGCAGTCGGGGCACGAGGTGGTGCGCGTCGAGACCGACCCGCCCGGCCCCGCGTGGGTGAGCGATGCGGCCATGGATCTGTATCTCCACCCGGGCAAGCGCCGGCTGCGCACCAACGACGAGGGGCTGGTCGCCGAACTGGCGGGCAGCGCGGATGTGGTGATCGCCGAAGCTTCCGGCAGCGACGCGCTTTTGCAACTCGGGTTCGATGCTTGGCGGGCGCCGGTGAAGGTGGCCATCACGCCGTTCGGTCGCACCGGCCCGAAGCGCAATTGGCGGGCGACCGCGCATGTCCTCTTGGCGATGGGCGGCTACACCAACGTGATGGGCGACCCCGGTCGCGCGCCCCTGTCCCTGCCAGGACATTATGTGGAGTTCCAAGCCGGCGGCTTCGCCTTCGCCGCCGCCAACGCATGCCGCTTGGCCGATGAGAGGAACGCCATCGACATCGGCATGTTGGAGGTGGTGATGGCGCTCAGCCAGTTCACCACCGTTATGTGGCATTGCCTCGGTGCGGTGCGTTCCCGCCACGGCAACGACTTCTGGTCCGTCGTGCCCACCAACCTGTTCCGCTGCCGGGACGGCTGGGTATATGTCAACATCGTGCCCGGGTTTTGGGATGCGTTCACCGTGTTTCTCGACATGCCGGAACTACTGCTCGACGAGCGCTTCGGCAGCAACGAGTCGCGCATGGCGAACCGCGAGGCGTTGCACGAGTTGATCGCCGGGCGCTTGGCACGACGAACGAAAGCGGCCATCGAGGCGAGCGCCGAGGCGTGCCGGATACCGCTCGGCGTCGTGCGGTCGTTCGACGATGTGCTCGCCGACCCGCATCTCCGGGAACGCGCCGTCTGGCAACGCTTGGCTGCTGGCGACCGAGAGGTGCGTTCGCCGCGACCGGCTTGGCGCATTCACGGCGAGACTCGCCCCGTGCCGCAATTGCGCGCCGCCGAGACGTAAGGCGGCGGCGATGGCGGATGGCCCGTTGCGCGACGTGCGCATCCTCGATCTCACCCACGTCTGGGCGGGGCCCTTGGGCACGCGCGTACTGGCGGACATGGGCGCGGTCGTGGTTAAAATCGAGGCGCCCATGGGCCGGGGCCCGCGAGAGTATCGGGCGAGCTTGCCTTTGGGTGGCTGGCTCGGGGGCAAGCCGCCGGCGGAACCTTGGAACGCCAACGCCATCTTCGCCAAGTTGCAGCGCAACAAGCGAAGCGTCGCGCTCGACCTTAAAACCGAGGCCGGTCGAGACACCTTCCTCAAGCTAGTGGCGGTGGCCGATGTGGTGATCGAGAACTTCAGTGCCGGGGCCATGCCGGCGTTGGGCCTCGATTATGCGCAACTCGCCGCGGCCAACCCTAGGATCATCTACGTGGCGATGCCGGGACACGGCAAGAGCGGGCCGTATCGGGATCGGGTGGCGTTCGGCCCGTCCGTGGAGCCGATGTCCGGTTTGACCAGCGTGATGGGCTACGGCCCCGACGAACCCCGCTCCACGGCGATGGCGTTGATGGACCCCATTACCGCGGTCAACGCCGTGGCGGCGGTGCTCGATGCGCTGCGTTTGCGCGAGCGCACCGGCAAGGGTGCTTTTGTCGAGCTGTCGCTGCACGAAGGGGGCGTTGCGTTCTGCGGCCCGTGGTTGATCGAAACCCAGCTCGGCGGCGAGCCCCGCCGCATCGGCAATCGCCATCCCGGGATGGCGCCGCACGGGGTCTACGCCTGCGCCGGCGACGATGCGTGGCTTGCGGTCGCCTGTCGCGATGAGGCCGACTGGCGAGCGCTTTGCCGTGTCATCGAGGGACTGCCCAAGGCCACCGATCTGGCGGAGCGATTCGCGGCGCACGACGACATTGATCGCGCCATCGCTGCTTGGACCGTGTCGCGACCCAAGACCGAGGCGGCTCGGCTGCTGCAAGCGGCCGGCGTGCCGGCGGGCCCGGTCAACGTCACCCCCGACATGACCGCGGATGCCCAGGTTCGGGCGCGTGGTTTCTTCGTGCCGCTGGAGCCCGGGCCAACGCCGATGCCCGGCAATCCGGTGAAGATGTCCGGCATCGGCAGCGCCGACTGGACCCCCTGTCCGCGCTTGGGCGCGGACAACGAGGCCGTGTTGCGCGATTGGCTCGGTTACGACGGCGAACGCATCGACGCGTTGCGCACCGCGGGCGTTATCGTGGACAAGCCGCCGCGCTAAGCTTGGCGGACTTGGCATTGTAGCGGCATGGTTTCAAGACACGGATCAACGACACAAGGAGCCGACATGCGCATCACCGAAGTCACCGTCACCCTTTGGCGGTGGGCGGACATTCCCCCGACTCGCTACACCAAGACCATCGCCACCAGCACCGAAAGGCGCAGTACGCAGATGGGATTGGTGCGCATCGCTACCGACCAAGGGGTGGCGGGGCACTCGTTCTTGGGTTCCGCGCTCGGCTCCGCCGAAGCCGACGCCGAAGCGTTGATTCGCCGCTTCAAGCCCATGCTGATTGGCGAGGATGCGCTGGCCCGAGAGCGCATTTGGCAGACCATGATGCGCCGTACCCGAGGGACGATGCTGCGCGTCATCGGCGCCGTGGACGTGGCGTTGTGGGACTTGGCCGGCAAAGCCGCCGGCGTTCCCGTGCATCGCTTGATCGGTTCCTATCGTCAAAGCGTGCCCGCCTACGCCAGCTCCGCGGTGCTGCCTTCGCCCGAGGCCTATGCCGAGGAGGCCGTGCAGCACAAGGAAGCCGGCTGGACTGCGTACAAGATCCACCCGCCGGCGGTGCCGGAACTCGACATCGAGGTCTGCGCGGCGGTGCGCAAAGCCGTCGGCGACGACTTCCGCTTGATGCTCGACTCCACATGGTCCTACAACTACTCCCAAGCCTTGCGAGTAGGCCAAGCTGCGCAAGCGCTCGGTTTCTACTGGTACGAGGATCCGTTGGTGGAAGACGACATCTACAACTACGTCAAGTTGAAGCAAAACCTCTCTATTCCGATCATGGCGACCGAGTACCCCGCGGCGGGGCCCACGTCCTACGCGCCTTGGGTGCTGGCGCGAGCGACGGACTTCCTGCGCGGGGACGTGGCGGTGAAGGGCGGCATCACCTCCTGCCTGAAGACCGCCCACCTCGCTGAGGCGTTCCACATGAACTATGAAGTTCACCACGGCGGCAACTCGCTCAACAACGTCGCCAACCTGCACCTGCTGATGGCGATTCCGAACTGCGAGTACTTCGAGGTGCTGTTGCCGGATGGCGCGCAAAAGCATGGTCTGATCGAGGACATCGAAGTCGACGCCGACGGCTGGGTGCATGCCTTCGACGAACCGGGTTTGGGCGCGAAGATCGACTTCGAGATGATCGCTCGCAACGAAACGGGAAAGTGGTGACGTTGCGCCGAACGCGCTACGGGTGCCCCGTTCTCAAGCGTCCGTGGGGTATACTGCGCTTCGTGCGGCACGTTCCCTCTCGGCCATGGTTTCGGCGATGCCGTGCCCACCTAAACCCCTGAACCAAGTGAACGAGTAAGGAGTAACGACGACCCATGCGTCATGAAGAAGGATTGCGGCTGCTCGGTATCCTGAAGGATGGCTTCGAGAACGGTGGCGGGCAGATACACGGCAACGGTATCGTTCGCAGCCCGCTTAAGGACTTCACCTGTCCGGACCTGTTTGCCCAGGAACGGCGCGTCTTTTTTCGCGAGACGCCGCTGTTGATGGGCTTATCCGGGGACTTGCCGACCAACGGCAGCTACTGGGCGGACAGCGAGACCGGTCTGCCGATCCTCATGACTCGGGACGAGGACGGCGTATTTCACGCCTTCGCCAACACTTGCCGGCACCGGGGCGCTCAAGTCGTCCCCGACGGACGCGGCAAGCGGATGCGCTTCAGTTGTCCGTTCCACGCTTGGACGTACGGCAGCCGGGGCGACCTGATCGCGGTCAACCGGGAGCAACGCTTCGGCGAGGTCGACAAGCGCGAGCTTGGCCTGATCGAATTGCCGGCGACGGAGCGCCACGGGATGTTGTGGGTGACGACGACGCCCGGTGGCGACATTGACGTGGACGGCGCCTTGGGCGATCTTGCCGACGATATGTCGCATTGGCGGTTGCCCGAGCATCGCTACGGGGCTTCGCAAGTGTTGCGCCCGCGCGTCAATTGGAAGCTCGCCATCGACACGTTCGGCGAGAACTACCACTTCGATGTGCTGCACCGCAATACGCTGGCCAGCGACATCCGCGGCAACCTGCAGACCCACGACACCTTCGGGCGCAATTACCGGATGGTATTCGCGCTCGTCGGACCCTTCGAGGAGGCTAAGGCAGCCGACTTGGATGTGGACGAGTGGGCGTTTCGCGACATGACGCTGTCGGTGTACTTCATCTACCCCAACACCATTTTGCTGGTCGACCCCGGTGCCGTGGACGTGATTCGCATCTTCCCCGACGGGGATGATCCGGCTCGTTCGCGTACCGCGCACAGCTTCTACCTTACGGAGAGGGCGAGGCAACAGTTCACGGGCCACCGCTACGAGGAGCGTTTCACGGGCTTCAACAACGTCGTTCAGGAGGAGGACTACGCCATGGCGGAATACACCCAGCGGTGCGCCGATGCGGGCGTCCAGAGCGACGTGCTATTCGGCCGCAACGAACCCGCGCTGTTGCATTATCACAATGCGCACCGGCAGGGATTGGGTAGGCCGCTGTTGGTGGCGTCTTAACGCCTAGCAGGCCCAGCCGCTCTCGCGGATCAGTCGGACTGGGTCGCTTTCCGCGACCCAGTCCGACAAGCGGTGAGACCTACACGGTCTCCATGAGCTTCTTCATGCCTTCGCCGAGATTCATCCAAGCAGCGCGCACGATCATGCGATCCCAGCCGATGCAAAAGTCGCGCACGCCCAAGTCGATGTAGCGCTTGGCCTGCTCGACTGCGCCGATTTCGATGCGCGGGCGAATGCCGTATTCCAACGACTTGGCGATCACCTTTTCCTCGAATGCGCGAATATCCGGCGACCCCATCAGCTTGAGTTGACCACGCGAAAAGCTGAAATCCGCCGGTCCCCACTGCGTTAAGTCGACGCCACGCTGCTGCGCCCGTTCGAGCACTTCGTCGATCCGTTCGACGGTGACGTTCTTTTCGATCATGATGGCGAAGACCGTCGACGCCAAGTCCTCCAAGTAGCCGTCCATGCTGTAGCTGCCAAGCGCCGGGCGACGCAATTTGACGCCCATGAGGCCGTCGTTGTCGGGTGTATCCGGGGCGATGGCGCGGTGGCAGTCGTCCACGTCTTCCGGGGTGCGAACGTCGGTGAACAGGACCGACTTGAAGCCGGCGCCCAAGGCGACTTGTGCCCAAAAGCTCTGCGCCTCTTGGTCCAGCTTTATCATCAGCGGCAGGCCGCCGCCGCATTGCGCGGCGCGCGCGAGGTGATAGAGCAGGCGCATGTCGAAGGCCGAGTATTCGGCAACGTATTCGGCGTAGTCGAACATGCCCGTGTCGCCGATGATCTCCGGCACATCGGCGTCGGCGAACAGAAAATGCGTACCGATGGTGGGTTCGCCGCGGTCGAGCTTCTCGCGGAAGGTGTTTGGCGGAATCATGGTCTCTCCCCGTTTGGATGCCGTGCCGACGGTCCGTGCGGCACGCTGACGGTAAGCATAGGGCGATGGCAGGCGAAATTCGACAGGCGGTTGCCGCGGGTAACGGCTTTGTGGCTAGTAGCCGGTGGTGGGAGTCCGCGTCGCGCCGAGAATGGTCAGCCGCTCGCCGGGCGAGGCGCGACGAGGAGCGTGTCGGGCGACACTCGACCAAGGAGCGACGATGCCGGGCGGGATGCACGCCCGGTCGGTTGCAGCGTGACTTTCACCGCGAGCCGCTATGCACAGGCGCCTACCCCGTGCGACGGAACGTGGGCTCCCCGCCAAGGAATGTCGCCGCCACGCGGTGTCGCGACAAGTCCGAGCGGGCGGCCGCCCAGGGTTGGTCCAATAAGCACAAGTCGGCTTTCTCTCCGACGCGCACTCGGCGCGGCGAGCCGCCCGGCGCATGGAGTGGCGTGGTGAAGAGCGCCAAGGCTTGTTCGGGGGTCAGCTTCTCCGCACGACCAATCACCACGCCCGACGCGGTGCGCCGGTGTACCGCCGCGTGCATGGCGGCCCAAGGGTCCGCATCGCCGAATGGCGCATCGGTACCTCCGCCTAGCGGGATGCCGGCGTCGAGATAGACGCGACAGCGGTATAGGTGGTCGTGCTCGGCGGCTGGCACGTCGCTCAAGTATTGGTCGCCTCGTTCGGCGATGAAGTTCGGCTGCGTGACGACGCTGAGGTCGCCTGCCTCGGCGGGCGTGTCGTGCAACAGGGCCAAGCTTGCAGGGTCCACCACGGCGGCATGTTCGATGCGGTCGCCGCGTATGGTGCCGGTCTCGCGCAGGGCGGCCAAGGAGAATACGAGCTCGGTTCGAGTGACGCAGTGGATGGCCACTGGCCGAAGTCGACGGTGGGCCTGTGCGATGCGGCGCCGCATGGCGTCGAAGGTGGGCAGCTCGGCGTCGTCGAGCATGATCTTCAAGCAGCCGTCGTCGAGCGTCTCGTCGCCCATGAGATTGACATGCAGCGGGAGGCCGAGACCGCGGTACCAAGCCGCGCTGGCGCGGTTGTTCGACGGCGTGGTCTCGGTGACGCTGGTTACGCCGTAGCTCGCCAGCAGCCGGGACGTGTCCGCCAACGCTGAACCGAGATCGAACTCCTCGGCCAAGCGTTCGCGCAACTGCTCGTCTTGGCGGAAAAGCCGGCCGTCGGGGCTGTCGAGGCGCAGCCGGCGCGTGGCTTCGGAGTTCAGGAACCACATCTTGCCCGACCGGTGCTGGATGCGCACGGGACGATTCGCGCACAGCGCGTCGAGCGACTGCCGATCCAACACGCCGGCGACGGATTCGTGATAGCCGACGCCGCGAACCCAGCCAGCGCCGGGCGCGTCGCGCAGCACTTGGCGCAGTTGCCCCGAGTTCGCAACGTGCGGCGGGCCGCAAGAGACGGAACAACGTGCGCGGGCGAGCGCGGGCAGATGAATGTGGTGGTCGTGCAGGCCCGGCAACAGCGCACCGCCTTTGGCGTCGAGCGTTGCTTCGTTCGTCGCTGGCACAGGCCCGAGAGCGATCTCTGTAGTCCTGCCGTCTCTGACGCGCACTGCTAGCCCCGTCTTGCCTTCGACTTCCGCGTTGACGATCCACATAGCGAGGCGGAGCTTAACGCGAGCAGCGAAGTCCGAGCGAGTGCTGGGGCGGCTTGGGCTGGGGCGAAAGGCGGTGCCGTATACTGTCCCGACTCTCACTCTCGCGCATTTTGGCGTTCGATGCCCGCATCATCCCTGCCACTGTCTGAACTCGCAGCGCGTCTCGGCGCCCCGTCCGGGGCGGAGGAGTACTCGCCGTTGTCCGGCGCCGCTTGCGTGATTGTCGAACTCGACGAAGATTCGGCGCCGTCAATGCTCCAACCCAACTGCCCGGTCATTGCCGTTACCGAACGCGAGGACGTGCCGGCGGTCGTCGACGTCGCGGTGCCCTCCCGAGCAGAGGCGGAGGTGGTGTCGGCGGCCATCGCCAAGCAGCCGGTCGCTGCCGCCGTCTTGGTGGGTCTGCTGCGCCACAATGAGCAAGTGGACGTCGCGGACGGCTTGTTCGCGGAGTCGCTCGCGTACTCGAGCCTGCAGCATGGCGCAGGGTTTCGATCTTGGCTCAAACAGCGGACCAAGCGGCCGCCAAAGCCGGAACCGGACTCGCCACCCGTGCAGGCGGAGCGCGACGGCGACGAGCTGGCGATCACCTTGCAGCGGCCGCACAAGCGCAACGCTTATTCGGCGGCATTGCGCGACGCGTTGTGCGAAGCGTTGGCGGTGGCGGTGGCGGACCCTTCGATTCGCCGAGTGGCGCTTAGCGGCGCCGGCGCCTGTTTCAGCGCCGGCGGCGACCTTGACGAGTTCGGCGAGGCGACGGACGCCGGCGTCGCCCATGTCTCCAGAATGACGCGCGGCGCCGGCGTACTCATTCATCGCTTGAGGGATAAAGTGGAAGCGCGCCTGCACGGGGCCTGCATCGGCGCCGGCATTGAGCTACCGGCGTTCGCAGGTCGCGTCGTGGCTCGGCAAGACGCCTTCTTTCAGTTGCCCGAAGTGGGCATGGGACTAATCCCCGGCGCCGGCGGCACGGTGAGCATTCCGTTGCGCATCGGCCGCCGCCGGTTAGCGTATATGGCGCTGACCGGCGCGCGCATCGATGTGGAAACCGCCTTCGCGTGGGGCTTGGTGGATTCGATCGCCGCCTGACGTCAGCGCGGGAGGGGGTGCTCGAAGCAGATGCGCCGTCCGTCCGGGTCTTTCAGCGTAAGTTGGCGCATGCCGTAGAACGCCTCCGTCGGGGGTTTGGCACCCACGTCTCGGTCCTGCATGCGCTCGTACAGCGCATCCACGTCTTCGCACAGGAAAAACAGCGCCATGTCGCTATGTCCGCGCTTGAGGTGGGTGAGGTCGTCGTCTTCCGCGAGCTGCAACATGATTTGCGCGCCTTCCATGGTCAAGGAGCACCACGAAAGCTTGCCCTCCGGTGCCCATCGGTGGGTTAGCGTGAAGCCCAAATCGCGATAGAAGGCAAGCGATCGCTCCATGTCCTGCGCGTAGAGGAGCGGATAGGCGGCGTGTACGTTCTCTTCAGGCGCTTCGAGCTTGGCCTTTACCACCCGACGCAAGAGCTTGCCGGTTTCGTTGTACGGCAACTCGTGCCAGAACTCGATGCGCTCCGGCACTCTCGAAGACCGCATGTGGTCTTTCACCCACGCTTGCAGCTCGGCGACTAGCTGCTCGTTGGCCTGCGCTTCGCCCTTCGCGACAACCGCGCCGACCACCGCCTCTCCCCATTCTTCGCTGGGTAGGCCGACGATGGCGGCGTCCGCCACGGCGTCGTGCTGCAGCAACACGTCTTCGATTTCGCCGGGCGACATGTTCTCGCCGCCGCGCACGATCACGTCGTCCGCGCGCCCGTCGAGGAACAGGTAGCCGTCGTCGTCCAGAAAACCGGCGTCGCGGGTCGGAAACCAACCGGCGGTGTCCACCGTGCTGGCGCGGTCTTCGTACTCGCCCGAAACCTGCTCGCCGCGCACATAGACTTCGCCGCGTTCGCCGCTTGGCAACAAGTTGCCCTCTTCGTCGCGGATTTCGATTTCAATGCCCGGCAAGGCGACGCCCACGGAAACCAGCCGCCTGCGTGCCGCTTCGTCTTCGGCGGCCGCCGCGGCGCGATGCTCGTCCGGGCCGAGCACGGTGATGGTGGACGACGTCTCCGTGAGGCCGTAGGCATTGGTGAAGTCGGTGTCGGGAAACAGCGCCATGGCTTTTTCGATGACGCTAAGCGGCATTTTGCCGCCGCCGTAGGAGAGCGACTGCAAATAGGACATGCCGGCGGTGTCTTCGCCTTCAAGGGCGTCGACGATGCGCGACAGCATGGTCGGCACGACGAAGGCGGTGGTGATGCGCTCGGCGCGGGCGGTTTCGATCCAAGCGTCGGCGCTGAAGTTCGCTAGTTGCACCACGCGGCGGCCGGCGTAGACGGAACTCAGTGTCGAGGCGATGCCGGCGATGTGGTAGGGCGGCACGCATACCAGCGCTGCTTCGTCCTCCGCCGCCGACATGAACTCGACCGAACTGACGATGTAGGAGACCAAATGTCTGTGGCGCAGCACGGCGGCCTTGGGAATGCCGGTCGTGCCGCTGGTGAACAGCAATACGCCCACGTCTTCCGGATCCATGGAGCGCTGTTCGTGCTGGGCGCCCCCGGCGCGGGCGACCTCGAGGAAGCTGGCGCGAGCCCTCGCGTCCACGCCGTCGCGATCACGGAACTTCGCCAAACGGTCCTCGTCGGTGATCAGATAGGCGGGCCTCACCCGTGTCAGCAGCGCGTCGATTTCGTCGCCGGTGAGGCGGTAGTTGATCGGCACGTACGGGACGCCGGCCCAGCCGCTGGCGAACAGCGCCACCGGCACGGATAGGTTGCTGACGTCGAGCATGGCGACGCGCCCGGCGCCGGATGCGCGAATGTCGTGGGCGGCGGCGCCGGCTGCGTCGTAGAGCTCTTGGTAGGTGATCGAGGTGTGGCTTGCCGGATCGGTGAAGGCGACGCGGTGGCCGAAGCCGCCGACCGCCATCTCCAGCAACATCATGGTGTTCACGGCTGTCTATCCCGCGGCTGGTGGAGTGCTGGGGTCAAGAGAAGCCCGGCGGGCAGGCCGGTTAGTCGGTTTTCGGCAGCTTCTTCGCGTCTTTGACGTTCAGTGGCTCATCGCCTAGCGCCAGTGAACCGTCGCCGGCTTTCACGCACAGCACTTCGAGCGAGCCGTCCGCGTTGACGTAGCGCTTGCCGATCGCCGTGCCGGCGGCATGTTGCGGATTCACCGCGCCGCCGTTGACATCGCCGTCGCCCATCGGCGAGCCGCCGCAGCAGATCGAAACGTCGCCGTCGGGCGCGGCGATTACCATGATCTCCGTCGAACAGACGGCGCTCTTCAATCGGTTACCGGCTTTCAAAGTCGCCATAGATGTGTCCTCGGTTTATCCCCATTGGCCAACGCAAGCGCCGCATTGTACCCAAAGAGAAGCGTGTATGATGATTCGATGACTGCCACGCCCGTCGCCTACATGGCGCGCACGCGCCGCTACTACGAGGCGCAGGGATTCGACAAGGCCTATACGTGGGCGTGCTTCGACGACGCGCCGTTCGCGCCTTTGCCGAAGCCCTTGGCCGAGTGCCGGCTAGCGCTCGTAACCACCGCCGCACTCTATGACCGAGAGGCATCGGATCCGCGCTACGTCGCCTCAGCAAGCGCGGTCGAGCCACCGCCGCGGCTGTTCGCCAACGACCTCGCTTGGCACAAAGGCGTCACGCACCTCGAAGATCGCGGTTCCTACTTCCCCATCGAACCGCTCCGCGAACTGGTCGCCAAGGGGCGCCTTGGCGGTGTCGCCGAGCGCTTCCACTGCTTGCCCACGGAATACAGCCAGCGGCGCACGATGCGAACCGATGCGCCGGAAATACTGAAGCGCTGCCGGGAGGACGGCGCGGACATCGCCTTACTCGTACCGTTGTGACCGGTCTGCCATCAGACCGTGAGTCTGACCGCCCACTACCTCGAAACGCACGGCTTACCGACGGTGATCTTGGGTTCCGCGCTCGATGTGGTGGAGCATTGTGGCGTGGCGAGGTTCGCATACTTGGACTTCCCCCTCGGCAACCCCTGTGGCAAACCTTACGACGCCGACATGCAGCGAGACGTCGTGTTCGCCGCCATCGACCTGTTCGAGAGCGCCGAGGCGTCGAGAACCACGTTGCGGCTGCCGCAACGCTGGAGCGACAGCGAGAGCTGGCGAGACGACTACATGGCGGTGCGAGAGGAGGACTTGGCGGTCCTGCGGCGCAAGGGCGAGGAGCGCCGGGCGGGACGTCAAGCGTTGCGGGAGGCGGGCAGGGTGCGTCGCTAGTGTTCTGTCCGGGTAATTTCTCGCATCGCAGCGCTCGCTCAGCGTACCGACGCTAACATGCTCGTGCTCGGCGTGGAGACGTCCTGCGACGAAACCGGTGTCGCGCTCTACGATTCGACCGCCGGAGTGGTCGCGCAGTCGCTCTACAGCCAGGTGGAGCTGCACGCCAAGTACGGCGGCGTGGTGCCGGAACTGGCATCCCGGGATCACATCCAGAAGCTTCTTCCCTTGCTGCGGGAACTGTTCGACAAAGCCGGTTGCTCGCCCGAGGATTTGCACGGCGTGGCGTACACGGCCGGGCCGGGGCTTATCGGTGCGCTGATGGTGGGCGCGGGCGTCGCTCGCTCGCTGGCGTTCGGCCTCGACATTCCCGCCATCGGCGTCCATCACATGGAAGCGCACCTGCTAGCGCCGCTGCTTGGCGAGGCGAGCCCGCCGCTGCCATTTGCCGCGTTGCTGGTTTCCGGCGGCCACACTCAAATCTTCCGCGTCGACGGCATTGGCCGCTATCGGCTGCTTGGCGAGAGCTTGGACGACGCCGCTGGCGAAGCGTTCGACAAGACGGCGAAGATGCTGGGCCTCGGCTATCCGGGGGGGCCGGCCATTGCGACGGTTGCGGAGCGTGGCGACCCCGGGCGGTTTCGCTTTCCCCGCCCGATGACGGATCGGCCCGGCCTCGACTTGAGCTTCTCCGGCTTGAAGACCTACACCCGCAACACGATTGCCGAACATGCGCCGCTGACGGCGCAAGACATCGCCGACATCGCCCGCGCCTTCGAGGAAGCGGTGGTGGACACGTTGACCATCAAGTGCCGGCGGGCGGCGCGCGATGCCGGCCTCGAGGCATTCGTAGCTGCCGGTGGCGTCGCCGCCAATCGACGGTTGCGTAGTCGCTTGGCTGCGGCGCTGCCGCACGTGGTTTACGCGCCGCCGGCGCTATGTACGGACAACGGCGCGATGATCGCCTATGCCGGGGCGTTGCGCCTCTTGGCGGGGGAGCGCGACTCCTTGGCGATCGACACTCGTGCCCGATGGCCGATGGCGGACCTCAGGCCGCCCTTCGCGCAACCCGAACGTGCGCCGGGCGCGGCCGCTACGAGCCCAAGCGATCAAGAGCCGCGCGTGCCGAGGGGCGGGTAGCGGTATACTTCGCGCATCGCCGATTGGCGAGTTCCCCCACCACCGTCGGCGTCGCCGTTATCCGCGCGAACTGACGATTGTTCTTTGCGTTATGAGAGGAGAGGCATGAGGGTTGTCGGGCGTCTTTTGATCGCAATGCTTGTTTCGGCGGCAGCGCCGATGAGCGCCGAAGATGTCAGCGACGTCGAGGGGTCGGTAGACGACACGATTACCGTCGTCGCCACCCGCACCGAGCGGTCGCTCGACGAAGTGGCGGCTACGGTTTCGGTCAAGACGGCGGAAGACATCGAGCGGGAATTGGCTCGCGACATCGCGGACTTGGTGCGCTTCGAGCCGGGCGTGACCGTGTCGGGCACGGGCGACCGCTTCGGCTTGGACGGCTTCAATATCCGCGGCATCGGCGGCAACCGCGTGTTGACGCTGATCGACGGTGTGCGCGTTGCGGAGGCGTTCTCCTTCGGCCCCTTCCTGAGTGCCCGGCGCGACTTCGTCGACGTCGACAGCCTGAGCCGCTTGGAAATCGCCCGCGGGCCTATTTCCTCGCTCTACGGCAGCGACGCCTTGGGCGGCGTGGTGGCATTGACCACCAAGCAGCCGCGCGAATTGGTGGGTGAGGACCGACCATTCGCGGCCACTTTCAAGGGCGGCTACTCCGGTGCCGACGACAGCGTCGCGGGTACGTTCGGCTTGGCGGGCGGCTCGGAAACGATCTCCGGAATGTTGCTCTACACTCGCCGCAGCGGCGACGAAACGACCAATATGGGGGCAACGGACGGTACCGGCGCCGGGCGCGAGCGACCGGATCCGCAGACCTTCGGGCTCGACAACTTCACCGCCAAGTTGGTCGCTTCTCCGTCCGAGACCCATGCGTTCACGTTGGGCCTCGACCACTACACCAACGACACCGAGACGCGCATCCTGTCGGACTACGGCAGCCGCGTCTTCGGCACGACCGTCGATCGTCGGGACGCCGACGACGCCCGCCGGCGGCACCGTTGGTCGATGGACTACCGCTACGCGGGTGGGCTCGGCGTCGCCGACACCGCCCAAGTCACCCTCTATCGTCAAAGTTCCGAAACGGAGCAGGTCACCTTCGAGGACCGCACGACGCCCGCTCGCGCCAAGCAGAGGCGAGAACGGAAGTCCTCCTACGACCAAGAAATCGATGGCGTCATGGTGCAGTTGGGCAAGGCCATCGACGCTGGCGGCGCTCGCCATTTGTTTACCTACGGCATCGATTACACGGTCACCGACAGCGCCTCGATCCGCGACGGCGGAACGTTCGACGCATCCGGCGCTCCGTTGTTCGAGTTTCTGCCCCTGCCGACCCGCGATTTTCCGCTCAGCGAAGTGGTGCAATTCGCCATGTTCGTCCAAGATGAGGTGGAGTTGCTCGACGGTCGGCTCGTGTTCACCCCGAGCATTCGCTTCGATCGTTTCGACGCCGATGCCCGTGCCGACTCGATCTACCTGAGCGGCAATCCCGGCTCGCTACCGCCGCAGGACTACGAGGATTCGGCGCTAACGACCAAACTCGGCGCGTGGTATGGCTGGTCGGACCGATACTCGGTCTACGCTCGCTACAGCGAGGGGTTTCGTGCGCCCCCTTACTCCGCCGTCAACGTCGGCTTCACCAGTTTCCAAGGCGGTTACAAGACCATCGCCAACCCGAATCTGAGATCCGAACGCAGCGAAGGACTGGAAATCGGCATGCGCCTGCGTAGCGAGATTGGCAGTGCGCAGTTCGCCGTGTTCCGCAACGACTACGAAGATTTTATCGAGTCGCTTTCCGTCGCCGCGGAACTCTTGATGAGCGGCGCCGCGGCGCAGCTACCGACCAGTCTCGGCATCGATCCCGCGGACGGTTTGCTTACTTTTCAGGCCGTCAACAGGGAGGATGTGATGATCCAAGGTTGGGAGGCTCGCGGCAACTTGGTGACCGAGGCTGGGCTGACCGCCCGCGCCGCAATCGCCTACGCCAAGGGCGAGGACCGACAAAACGACCAACCGGTAAACGAGATCGAGCCTTTAACGGCGGTCTTGGGCCTCGGCTACGAGGCCGCGGATAATCGCTGGGGTGCGGAACTCGTCGCCACGTTGGCCCGAGGCAAGGACGAGTCGGACATCGACCCGATCAGCGGCCGCCTCGCGACAGGCGGATACGGCATCATCGACCTCTTGGCGCATGCCGACCTTGGCGAGCGCGTGCGCCTCAATGTAGGCCTATTCAATATCACCGACCGGACGTACATTCGCTGGGCCGATACCGTGGCCATCGGCAGCGACGCGGCCCGACGTTTCACACAGCCGGGCTTCCATGCCGGCATGTCGTTGCGGATGGCGTTCTAACCGGGTCTAACCGGGTGAGCGAAGGGCCGTTGTTAGGCAGGGGTCGCCGTCGTCTTTGCCAGCGCCCTGAATGGGCGTGGCTTGATGAGGTCGGGCTCACCCGGTCGCGGGTTGAGCCCGGCGGACGACAGGATGAACCCCGACGCGCAGTGCCGCGGGCTGCTTAATCTGTCGGCGCCGGCTAGTTGCTTGGCGGTGGCTCAGTGAACACTTCGCCGGCGCGCTCGGCAGCGAGGCGGCGCTGGTTCCACGCCGCCCACTCGGCCATGGCCTCGTATCGGCCTTCCGCGCGGCCTTCCTCTCGGCCTCGGGCTTTGTGCTCCTCGATCACCGGGATCACGAAGCGGTTGACCATTGCTTGATACAGCGACAACAGTATTCCTCCTATCATGTTGATGACGCGCGCCAGCAGCATCGAAACGATCGATCGCTACTCCCACGCCCACCGTGCCCAAGTCCGCAACACCGCCAAGGCGGCGTCCGGCCAAGGCGCGGCGACGGCCATGCCTTGGCAGTCTCTCAGACGATTTGGGCCAGGGCGGCAAGCCATAGCGCGCCGGCGAGTCCGAAGAACATGCACGCATTGCGCACCGCGGCACCCCAAACCGACACATGGTTCCGGAGCGGGGTGTCGCGGACGATCCGACGGACGCCCCGACTTGTGACGCGGGCTAATCGGTCATTCGGCGCCGGCTAGTTGCTCGGCGGCGGCTCGACGAACGCTTGGCCGGCCCGCTCGGCGACGAGGCGGCGCTGGTTCCACGCTGCCCACTCGGCCATGGCCTCGTCTCGACCTTTCTCGATACCTTTCTCGATGCCTTCCTTTCGGCCTTGAGCTTTGTGCTCCTCGATCACCGGGAGCACGAAGCGGTTGACCATTGCTTGATACAGCGACAACAGTATTCCTCCTATCATGTTGACGGCGCGAGCGAGCAGCATCGAAACGATCGCTGCTCCCAAGCCCACCGTGCCCAAGTCCGCAAGCACCGCCAAGGCGGCGTCCGGCCACGGCGCGGCCGACGGCCATGCCTTGACGGTCTTGTAGACGATTTGGACCAGGGCGGCAAGCCACAGCGCACCGGCGAGCCCGAAGAACATGCGCGCGTCGCCAGCCGCGACACTCCAAACCGACACTTGGTTCGAAGGGCGGGGCGTCGCCGACGGCAGCATCCAGCGCGACCAGTTCATGATCCGCTCCTGTCCGGTTGAGTTCGGACATTGTGGCGGGAGTCGTCATGCGAAAACTACGGCCAGCGGCTGCAAACCGCGTAAGAAATTCGCCACTCATCGTGTGCGATATCGTCGCTTCTCGGTCGAATAGGGCGTGATACGCCCCTTGTCGCGCCCTCTGTACCCCCCGAGCGCTCGAAATCAGCGTGCGGCGACCACAACCCCGTGTTCCCGGCGAAGATGCGCCGCCAGCAAGTCCGCACCGAAGTCGGCGCCCGGCCGATGCCAGACCGCATGCACATGGTCGCCGCCTTCGGTGTTGTCGATCTCCAGCAGGAGCCCGGGGCCGGAGATGCGTGTGTAGAAGGAAAACGGCGGATCCTCCGTGGCGACGAAGGCGAAGTGTAGTCCCGGACGCGCCGCATCGATCTCCGTGCGTCGTGCGGCCGCGATGCGGGCGTTCCAGAATCCGGCAAAGTGGTCCAGCAGCGAGTCGAGCACTGCCTGCTGTTCGGTGTTCATCGATGCGCGCGCCAAGCCCACTGGCGCCGGGTCGGCCAGCGTGCGCACCTGCCCGATCATGTGGCCTCGGTCGGCCTTGAACGGCAGCGTTGCGGCGGTGCGTTGTGCCTCATCGAGGCTGCTGTAGAGATCCCGCGCGAGTTGCTCTTCGACGCCTAGGGCGGCGACGCCGGCCGATGGCAGTCCGGCAGGCACGAGGCGCGGTTCGGCGCCCAGAAAGAGCGGCAGAGAGGCAGGCGCATGTCCCGGCACCGACGTGACGTGCAACGACAGATGATGGCCTTCGTAGCGGAAGCTCCAAGCCCTATCGCTGGACGGTTCGCCGAAGAATGCCCAGTAGTACCGTCCGGGGTCGCGTAGTCCCAGCGGGCGCAGCAGGACGGACTCCCTCTCCCGGACATCCCGTTCGAGCAGCCGAATCGCTCGCAACTTCCCAAACCCTTGGCCGGACAGGGTGGCTGCGAGCAATGCGTCGCCCGTCTCGTAGCGAACGCCGTCGAGGTCGCCATGGCGCAAGCCGTCGAGATTGGTCGGCGCATAGCGGATGTCCAAGCGTTCCGAATCGGCGAACGGCCATGAGGCCTCGTCGCGCTCGTCTTCGGTCAACGCCGCAAGGAAGCTGCGGGCGTGTTCGGCAAGGGTCGGTGGATCCGCTGCCGCGCTGCCGACCGCGATCAACGCGGCGCAAGCGAGGGCGTTCAGAGTGGCGAAGTTCATGTGCATGGTGTTGCCCGCTTGTGCTGTCACTGCCTGATCGCCGCGGCAATCAGCATATCCTCCGCCCCGCCGCTAATCCGTTCGCGGCTTCCGCTCTTCCCAGCGAACGCAGAGCGCATTCGTATCGCTGACGATGGCCAGATGCAACACCGGCAACGCCGCCACCATCGCTACCTCCACGGCCCGTGCCCAAACACCACCTACGACACCGATGGCGGCGGCGGAGAACACGACGACGACGGTGAGCGCCACGCCGCCGAACCCCTTGGTGCGCAGCCGCTGCGACGCCGCCATCTCCCGCATTCGCCAAGCAAGAAAGAGTCGCTCCCAGCGGTTGCTTGAGGATGTCCAAACGCGCACGCCGGTATCCGGCCAGTTGGCGAGGACGTCGCGCGCGTACCACGGCCACCAGAACCAAGCGACGACGACAAAGCCGAGGCCGGCGAGTAGGGCGGACGCTTCGAGCACCTCTTCTCCCGGCAGCGAGAAAATGCCAACCGCGACGGTGAAGACGACAAGGGCGAATACCAGCAGCCAGCCCAGCACGAAGCCGGTGAAGCCGAGGAAACTGAACACTAAGCCAACCTTCGACTCCCCGACGATGGATTTGCCCACCCCGAGGACGGCCGCCGCCTTGCGCAGGAACAGCGGCAGCAACAGCACGAGCATCGGGAAGCGATAGGTAGGGTCGTGGAACATGACCGTGAAAAGCACTGCCAGAGCAGTCGGCAGCGCCAGTGGCGCGTAGATCAAGCCTCGGCGCGAGAGCTTCCCTTCGAGCATCTATCAAAGGCCGAGCTCGCGACGATCTAGCGGCTTAAGCGCGATGTCCGGGTCGGGCGACGGAATGGCCGAGAGCAAGAGACGAGTGTAGTTCTCCTGCGGGTTGGCGAAGATGTCGTCCACGGTGCCGGCTTCCACCACACGGCCTTGGTGCATGACGAGGATGGTGTCGCAGATATGTTCGACGACGCTCAAGTCGTGCGCGACGAACAGATACGTGAGGCCGAGCTCGCGCTGCAAATCTTCCAGCAAGTTGATGATTTGCGCTTGCACGGAAACGTCGAGCGCGGACACGGATTCGTCGCAAACGACTAGATTGGGGCGCAGAATCAGCGCTCTTGCGATGCCGATGCGTTGCCGTTGGCCGCCGGAAAAGGCGTGTGGATAACGGGTGAGCGAGTCTTGATCGAGTTGCACATGGTGCAGCATGTCGACGACGGTTTCGAGGCGTTCGCTCCGGTTGCCGACGCCATGGATCACCAACGGCTCCTCGAGGATCTGCCGCACGGTCATGCGCGGGTTGAGCGACGCGAAGGGGTCTTGGAAGATCATCTGCATTTCGCGGCGCAGCGGGATGAGCTCTTTGGCCGTCAGGTTTTGCAGCTCCACCCAGCCTCCCGAACTGTTGAAGCGGACGACGCCTTGGTCCGGGTCGATGGCGCGCAGGATGCAGCGCACCAACGTCGTCTTGCCGGACCCGGATTCGCCGACCACGCCCAAGGTCTCCGAGCGTCGCACTTCGAAGGAGACGTCTTCCACCGCCGGCACGCCGTCGAATGCCTTGGATAGGCCTTCGACAGTGAGCAGCTTGTCGTCCGGCAACGATGGGTTCATGGCACGGCTGTGGCCGTCCTGCCCAGCGGCAGACTCACTTGCCTGCCGTCCGGCAAACGTCGCAGCGGATGGGGCGTGGTGATATCCGTGTCGCCGACTACGCTGGCGATGGTGGCGAGCGGCTCGCCCTTGGGGGCCAAACCGGGAATGGCCGCCAAGAGACCCTTCGTGTACGGGTGCGCGGGGTTCTTCAATACCTGCCGCACCGTGCCGATCTCCAGCACCCGGCCTTGATACATCACCACCACTTGGTCGGCAATCTGCGCGACCACGCCCAAGTCGTGGGTGATGAACAGCACCGAGTTGCCAAGATCGTGTTGAAGATCCTTGATGAGCGTGAGGATCTCGGCTTGGATGGTCACGTCGAGGGCCGTTGTCGGCTCGTCGCAGATCAGCACTTCCGGATGGCAGACGAGCGCCATGGCGATGACCACGCGCTGCCGCATGCCGCCGGAAAACTCGAAGGGATACATCTTGATGCGCCGGTCGATGTCGCCGATGCC
The DNA here is from genome assembly GCA_964348085.1 of uncultured Pseudomonadales bacterium. Taxonomy (GTDB): domain Bacteria; phylum Pseudomonadota; class Gammaproteobacteria; order Pseudomonadales; family Azotimanducaceae; genus VXYL01. Next base: position 47,777 of record CAYGBI010000010.1, read on the forward strand.
CACTCGCTCGAGCATTTCCGCCGCTTCGCTCATGGCCTGCCTGCGCGTCACCTTGCGGTGACAGAGGATGGCTTCCGAGACTTGGTTGCCCACCGTGTACACCGGGGAGAGGGCGGTCATGGGTTCTTGGAAAACCATGCTGATGTGGCCGCCTCGCAGTTCCTGCAGCCGAGGGTCTTTCTTGCCAAGCGAGACGATCTCGAACGCCGGCATGTCGGTCGGCATGAAGTCGATGCGCCCGCCGACGATCTTGCCCGGCGGCTGCACCAGCCGCATGATGCAGTTGGCGGTGACCGACTTGCCGGACCCGGACTCGCCCACGATGGCGGTCACCTTGCCGCGCGGCACGTCGAAACCGACGTTCACCAAGGCGTGGGTGAGGCCGATATCGGTTTTGAAATCCACCGCCAAATCGCGGACCTCCAGCACATTGTCCACGGCGTCGGTCATCGAGCGCCGCCAGTGCTGTAGGGGTCCGCGGCATCCCGCAAGCCGTCGCCGAGCAGGTTGAAGGCCATGACCGCGAGCACCACCGCGACGCCGGGCAAGAGCTGCCACGGCGTCATCTCGATCACCAAGGGGTTTTGCGCCTGAAACAGCAGCACGCCCCAACTAACGACCGGCGGGCGCAGGCCGATGCCGAGGAAGGAGAGCGCCGTTTCGCCGAGAATCATGGCCGGTACGGCGAGCGTTGCGGTGGCGATGATGTGGCTTGCGAAGTTCGGCAGCATGTGGCGACGGATGACCCTCGGCGTGCTGGCGCCGATGAGCCTCGCCGCCATCACGAAGTCTTCCTCTCGCAACGCCAGGAAACGTCCCCGCACTTGCCGCGCCAGCGCCGTCCAACCGAACAGCGAGAGGATGATGGTGACGCCGAAATAGACCAAGAGCGGCGACCAATGCACCGGCAGGGCGGCCGACAGCGCCATCCACAGCGGCAGTGCCGGCAAGCACTGCAACACCTCGATGACCTTGTTGACGCTACGGTCCGCCAACCCGCCCAGATAGCCGGCGAGGCCGCCGAGCGTGATGCCGAAGACGATGGTGAGCACGACGCCGACGAAGCCGATGGACAGCGAGATTCGGCCGCCGTATAGCACGCGCGACAGCATGTCGCGCCCTAGCGGGTCGGTGCCGAACAGGTGTATGTAGCCGCCTGCGTCGGTTGTGAACAGGTGGCGGTCGGTGGCCAGCAGATTCCACAGTTTGTACGGTTCGCCCGGCGCGAAGAAGCGGATGGGAAACATGCGGCTGGTGTCTTCGCTGTATTCGCGCATCCACGTGTCCGGATTCACCTCCATGTGGTAGGCGTAGACGAACGGGCGCAGGTGGAAATTGCCGTCGGCGTCGAAGAAGTGCATCGCCATGGGCGGGGCGTTGATGGCGTCCTGATTGCGCGTCGTGGTGCCGTACGGCGCGAAGAACTCGCAGAAAATCACCAGCACATACAGCACGAGCAGAAAGACGCCACTGGCATAGGCCAACCGATGACGCCGAAAGCGCAGCCAGATCAGCCGCTTCGGCGATATGGTGGTCTCTTCCGCCCGGACTGCCAGCCCATCCGGCGCCGGCGACGTACCCGGTCGGGGCGACACGGGCGTCGCCGTACCGTCGGCGGCGACTTCACTCAAAACGAATCCTCGGGTCCACCCAAGCCAGCAACAGGTCGGAAAGCAGAATGCCGAACACTACCAAGAGGGCTAGCCACATCAGCAAACTGCCGGCGAGGAACATGTCTTGGTTGAGCAGTGCCTGCAGCAAGAGCGGGCCGATCGTCGGCAATCCCATCACCATGCCCACCAGCGCCTCGCCGGAGATCAATGCCGGCAGCATCAGGCCGATGTTGCTGATGAAGGGATTGATGGCGATGCGTACGGGGTATTTCAGCAACAGCTTGATCGGCTTCACGCCCTTGGCGCGAGCCGTCACCACATAGGGCTTGTTCAGCTCGTCGAGTAGGTTGGCGCGCAGGATGCGCATGGTGAAAGCGGCGCCGCCGGCGCCGACGATAACCATCGGCAGCCAGATGTGCGCCAGCATGTCGCCCACCCGGGCGACGCTCCACGGCGCGTCCTCGAACTCCGGCGAAAAAAGGCCACCGGTGCTGATGCCGAACCACTCGAAGCCGATGTGCATGAAGATGAGCGCCAACAAGAATGGCGGCGTTGCCAAACCGACGAGGGCGATGGTGGTCATGATGTAGTCGCCGATGCGGTATTGGCGCACCGCCGAGTAGATGCCGATCGGCAACGCCACTAGCCAAGTGAAGAACAACGCAGAGATGGTGATCGAGAGTGTATAGCCGAGTCGCTCCCACACCAGCTCGTTGACCGGCCGAGAGAACAGGTAGGAATACCCCATGTCGCCGGAAAGGAAATTGACCGCCCAATAGAAATATTGCAGCACCATGGGCTTGTCGAGGTTGAACTGGGCGCGCAGGTTCTGCACCTGCTCTTCCGTCACGTCCACCCCTTGCGCCTGCAGGCGATCGAGCATCGAGGAGACGACGTCGCCTTCCGGCAGTTGCACGACAGTGAAGACGATGACCGAGATAATGGCGAGCGTGGGGATCATGCCCAAGAGGCGCGACGCCAAGTACGACCTCATTGCGCCTGCTCTTCCCGTCCGGACGCTGCTTCAGGCGTGTCGTCGAGGTACCAAGTGGACGGGTGATAGGCGAGTGTCCAGCGGTTGTCCCATCCCCATATGCCGGTCGGCGTTACGTTCTTGAGGCGGGTGGAGACCACTACGGGGTGCGGCGCTTGGCCCACGGTGCCGATGGTCCAGAGATTCTCCGCCGCCGCTTCGAGCAGCGTCTTGGCCGCTTTCGTGCGGTGTTCCTCGGTAACGGCGGTGCGCAGTTCATCGCCCCAATATTGGAGGTTTTTGATAGTCGGTGGCGGTTCTTCGCCGAGCTCGCCGTTGGTTTGGTAGTAGCGTGCCCAGTGATTCCACATGGCGATGTCCCAACCCGAACGGTGGGGATAGAACCAATCCGGCACCAGTGGGAAGAGAATGTCCGTCACCTTGTCGGCGTGCCACAGCGTCATTTGCATCTTGTTCGCTTGGGCGCGTTCGGATTGCAGCCGACGTTCGACGGACTTCAGGCGCATGTCGATGCCCACCTCGCGCCAGTAATCGCGCACCAGTTCCATGGTGATGGTCTTCGGCGTTTCGAAATCCAGATATTCGAAAGTGATGGTGAGCTTCGAGCCGTCCGGGTACTCGCGCAAGCCGTCCCCGTCGATGTCATCGAGGCCGAGTTCGTCCAGCAATTGGCGCGCGTAGTCGGGGTCGTAGCGCGTATGGGCGTCGGCGAAGCGCTTCTCGTACCAGCGGCTCGTGGGGTGTGCCGTCACCTGGCTCGGCACGCCCCGCCCGAAGTAGATCACTTCGTTCATCTGCGGCCGATTGATGGCGTGGGAGAGGGCGCGGATGAAACGCCGGTCTCCTTTGCCCCACAAGAGTTCCCGGTACTTAGGGTCGTCGTAGTTGTAGTTCGGCTGAATGGACACGTCGCTGACGTGCAACCGCGTCCAGACGTGAACTTGGTTGACCCCCTTGACCTCGCCGAGCTTCAACAGCGGAATGTCCTCCGTCTTCAGTGCGAACGCGGCGAAATCGAGCTGGCCGGTGGCGGCTTGGAAGGCGATCATCTTGGAGTTTTCCAGCAGGATGATGGCGTCCACTTTGTCGATATAGGGCAACTGCCGACCCTCGGGGTCGACTTTGAAGTAGTAGGGGTTGCGCTCCAGGCGCAGTTTGAAGGGCGTGCGCTCGATGACCTTGTAGGCGCGTAGCGTGGGCACCCGCACGGCGTCTTCGTCGCCCCAGCCGCGCAGGGCGTTGTACATCGCCATCCAAGTGACGAAGCCCTCCTCCTCCACCAAGGCGTCGAGTTCGTCCTTGTCCCGGTAGGCGGGGTGGTACTGCTTGAAGAAGTGCATCGGGTCCACGAAGTGGCTGCCGTACTGCGCGAAGAAGTTGGGGAACATGGGGTTCGGGTCGGGGAACACGTACTGGAAGGTCAGTTCGTCGATTTTGACGAACTCGCACCCCTGCACCAGCCGGTAGGTGACCGGCGACATTTCCGGATCCAACCACACGTGGTTGAGCCGGAACATCCAGTCGTCGGCGGTGACCGGTGCGCCGTCGGACCATTTCAACCCGGCGCGCAGCCGCACCGTGGTCACGCGGCCGTCTTCGCTCACCTCCCAGGATTCCGCCAGATTGGGCAGGATGTTGCGCATGTCCGCGGACAACGTGAGCGCGTGCTCCCAGTTGAAGAACTGCCACGTGTCCCACAGGGTGATGCGCGCCGTGCCGCCGTATTTGCCAATGCTACGGTAGGGGGTGAGCACCACCGGGTCTTCCGGTAGGCGCTCCGTCACGCTAGGCAAGTCGTGACTGTCCAAGTAGGGGCTTTGCGAAAAGCTCGTGACGCCGAGCTCGCTTGCGGTCGCCGGCGGCTCGAACCACTCCTCGGGCCAATCGCTTTCCGCGCCGAAGCTCGCCGCGCCGAGAGCCACGGCAATGCACCCCAGCGATGTGGCGACGTAGGCGGTTGGCAGGTTGGCGCTCAGGTTCGGCTTCGCTCTTCGTGTCGCATAGTGGCCACAAGCCCGTTGGCGAGTCAAGCGCCACTTGAGGCCGTTATGGCCTCGGCGATGGCGTTGCCTAGCGTTTCGGTGTCGGCTTCGCCGCCCATGTCCGGGGTCAACGTGGCGGGGTTGGCGAGCGCCGTCTCGATAGCGGCTTCGACGGCGCGCGCGGCCTCCGGATGCCCCAAGTGCTCGAGCATCATGGCGCCCGACCAGATCTGACCGATGGGGTTGCAGATGCCTTTGCCGGCGATGTCCGGCGCGGAGCCGTGTACCGGCTCGAACATCGAGGGAAACTCGCGCTCCGGATTGATGTTCGCGGATGGCGCGATGCCGATGGTGCCGGCCACCGCCGGTCCCAAGTCGGAAAGAATGTCGCCGAACAGATTGCTGCCGACGACTACGTCGAACCAGTCCGGGTGCAGCACGAACTGCGCGGCGAGGATGTCCACGTGGAACTTCGCGGTATCCACGTCCGGGTACTCGGCCGCCACCGCCTCGAAGCGTTCGTCCCAAAACGGCATGGTGTGCTTGATGCCGTTCGATTTCGTGGCCGAGGTGACGTGCTTTCTCGCCCGGTCTCGGGCCAGTTCGAAGGCGTAGCGGATTATCCGATCCGTGCCGCGACGGGTGAAGATGCTCTCCTGCACCACGGCTTCGTCGTCCGTGCCGGCGAAAATGCGCCCGCCGACGTCCGAGTACTCGCCTTCGCTGTTCTCCCGCACCACGAGAAAGTCGATGTCTTGCGCCGTGCGTCCCCGCAACGGCGATTCGACTCCATCGAGCAGGCGTACCGGGCGCAGATTGACGTACTGCTCAAAGCGGCGACGAATGGGGATGAGCAAGCCCCACAGCGACACATGGTCCGGCACCCCGGGGAATCCCACCGCGCCGAGAAAGATGGCATCGTGGCGCCGAATGGCGTCCAAGCCGTCGTCGGGCATCATGCTGCCGGTGTCGACGTACCGCTCGCAGCCCCAGTCGAAATGATCCCAGACGAAGTCGATGCCGAAACGGCGGCCGACGACGTCGAGGGCGCGGATGCCTTGCGGCACGGTCTCTTTGCCGATGCCGTCGCCGGGGATCACCGCGATGCGGTAGGTGGTCACGGCGGCTCCGCTCCTGCGCCCTAGGGGCTCGCCACCAACTGCAAGAACTCCGACCGGGTGGGCGGGTTGTCGCGAAAGCTGCCGAGCATCACGGAGGTCTTCATGCTGGAGTGCTGCTTCTCCACGCCACGCATCGCCATGCACAGATGTTGCGCCTCGACGATCACGCCGACCCCGGAGGCGTCAGTGACCTCCATAATGGTGGTGGCGATCTGCTGCGTCAGCGTCTCTTGTATTTGCAGCCGGCGGGCGAACATGTCCACGATACGGGCCACTTTCGACAAGCCGAGCACCCGACCGTTCGGCAGATAGCCGACATGGCATTTGCCGATAAAGGGTAGCAGGTGGTGTTCGCACATCGAGTACAGCTCAATGTCCTTGACAAGGACGATTTCGTCCAAGTCGGACTCGAACAGGGCTTCGTTGACTACCTCGGAGACGCTTTGCCGGTACCCCCGGGTGAGAAACGCCAATGCCTTGGCAGCGCGCTCGGGCGTGTCGCGCAAGCCTTCGCGGGACGGCTCGTCGCCAACGCCGACAATCAGTTCGCGGTAGGCGCGCGCAAGCGCACGCACCGGATCGGTTTCGCTCATCTTGTTGTTGATCTGAGAAGGTATGTCTTGCTTGGCGGAAATCGTCGCTCGCCGGTTAGTACGTGATGGCCGTGTCCAAGGTGACCCAGCGCCCGTTGCGCACTTGCGACAAGGTGGAGCTGTCTACCCCTTTGTGATCGTCGGGGCCGAAGGTCAAGCGATTGCCGAACATGTCCGTGTACTCGGTGAGGGATTCCAGCGCGGCGATCATTCCTTCCCGCGTGAGGTCGCGTCCGGCGACCTCCAACGCGCGCACGGTCAAATCCGCGCCGCGGTAGCCCACCATCGATGGCAGGCCCGGCGGTTCGCCGTAGCGTTCTTGGTAGCTCTCGTACCAAGCGCGCACCTCTGGCGACAAGTCGTCGTCCTCGTAGACCAAGGCGATCGGCACGAAGGCGTAGTAGCCCTCGCCGGAACCGCTCTTTTGATCGGCGATCACCTGACCGTATGCGGCTTCGTTACCTACCCAAGCGACGCCCTCCCAGCCGATCTTGCGCGCCGTCTCGAGCACGAGAATCGTGTCGCGATGCACGAGCCCCACCATCACCAAGTCGCAGCCTGCGTTCTTCAGGCGCAGCACCGCGGCGGTGAACTCCACGTCGGTGGGCTTGTGCGCGGACTCGGCGGCCACCGTAAGCCCCATCTCGGCCGTCTGATCGTATACGGCGTCGAGGATTTCTTGGCCGTACTCGGTGTCGTGATAGATGATGCACGGCGTGGTCTTGCCCATTTCTTCCACGAAGTATTTGACGCCGGCGCGTATCTCCTCGTAGTAGAGGCCCATCTGGCTGAACATGAGCTTGTTGAACGGTGTCACCATGGCGCGGGCGCCGCTGGCGGGAAACAGGTTGGGTACGTCCGTGCTGAACGGTTGTTCCAACACCGCGATGTTGGTCTGCGTGCCCACCGCCATCAGCATGGCGAAGATATTGTCGCGATTGATGAGCTTGTTCGCCGCGGCGATGGCGCGGGGAATCTGATAGTTGGAGTCCTCGACGATGAAGCGGATCTGCCGTCCATGCACGCCGCCTGCGGCATTGATCTCCTCGAAGCGCATGCGCGCCCCGTTGACGATGCCGACGCCCCAGATGGCGACCGGCCCGGTGAGATCGGCGTGGGTGCCGAACACGACCTCGCTGTCGGTGACGCCGTCGACCTCGACCGCCGGCGTCGCCGCTTCGCCGCCCGGGGCCGCCGGCTCCGCCGGACCGCAGCCGGAAACCGACAGGAACGCCGCGAGGGCCAAAGGGGTCGCCAAGGGTCTCATCGGTATTCCTCCACCTGCGCTCGTCCGCCAGTCGTGATGTGACGGCGAGCTTACGCAATGCCAAGCGTTTGCGCTATGGTCTCGTTGGTTCGTGGGAACGGGAGCGCCATTGACGGATCCGCTCGGCAGGTCGCGCAAGCGCGAGTTTATCGAGCGCGGCTACTTGCGCGTAGCCGCCGTCGTGCCGCCCGGACTGGTGGCGCGCGCCCGCCGGGCGATTAATCACTCGTTGGGCGCCGGCGTCGACCGCGACGACTTAACGCGCCTGAACGCGCAATCCTTTTGTGCCGAACTGCGCGACGACCCCCGGCTGTTGGGACTGGCCACCCACCCGCTGGTTTGGGCGCATGTGCGCTCGCTAGTTGGCGATGACCGCGTCGCAGAGCCTCGAAGTTGCCAGATCGCCTTGCGTTTTCCGCTGCCGGAGGGCATGCCTCGGCGTTTGCCTGGCGCGCACTTGGATGGCTACCACACGGCGACCAACGGCGTCCCGAACGACGGCGTGGTGCGCAACTTCACGCTGCTGCTGGGCATCATGCTGAGCGACGTGGCGCGGCCGTTCAGCGGCAACTTCACCGTCTGGCCGGGCACGCATCGGCGCATGGAACGTTACTTCCGGGAGCACGAAGTCAATTCGCTCGAGGGCGGTGCCGTCGAGCCGCTCGGCATCGGTTTGCCGGAACCGATGGCCGTGACCGGGCGCGCCGGCGACATCGTGCTCGCCCACTATCAGTTGGCGCATGCCGCTTCGCCCAATCACTCGGGCGACATTCGCTACATGTGCTTCTTTCGCCTTTCGGTGACGTCCCTCGCCACGCACCGCGTCGAATCCATGCGCGACATCTGGCGCGATTGGCCGGCGCTCGCGGAATACGTACGCTGATCGCCCCGCGCGGCTACGGCCCGCCGGTCAACGGCACGAAGCGCACCGGGAACAAGTGTCGGATGGCGTCGCTCGCTTTGGCGTAGACGGCCAACTCCTGATAGCCATCCTGCTCGCCGATCGGCATGACGAGGCGTCCGTCATCGGCGAGCTGCTCGATCAGCGCCGGCGGGATGCGCTCGCCGACCGCGGTGACGATGATCGCGTCGAAGGGCGCGTGCTCCGGCCAACCGCGCCAGCCGTCGCCGGTGAGCACCCGCACGGTCTCGTAGCCTTGGGCGGCCAAACGCTCGCGGGCGGTTGCCGCCAACTCCGGGACGATCTCGATCGTGAACACCTCGGCCGCCAAGTGCGCCAGTACGGCGGCTTGGTAGCCGGAGCCGGTGCCGATCTCCAACACCCGGTGGTGCGGCTGCACTTCGAGCACTTGGGTCATGATGGCGACGATGAACGGCTGCGAGATGGTCTGCCCGTGGCCGATGGGAAGCGGGTGGTTGGCGTAGGCGAGCGACCGGTTGTGTTGCGGCACGAAGCGCTCCCTAGGCGTGGCGCGCAAGGCGCTGATTACGGCGTCGCCGATGCGCTCGATACCGGTGTAGGACGCGGTGCGCCGCGCATCGGCTTGGATCTCCGCAATCATGGTCTCTCGTTCCGCTAGGTACTCGTTCGGCGCCGCCGCCGTCCGCCGTTCCTCCGCTGGTGCTCCGGGCCCGGCGAGGAGCGCCAAGAGCACGGCTGTCAACGTGCCTCGTGCGTGCGGGGTCACGAACTGCACGACAGCATGGAACAGCCGGCGCGATGTCGCGCCCACTCGGGGCGCTTGGCGGCGAACGCCTCCTTGCCGGGCTGTTCGTCGTAGGGCCGGCGCAGCACGTCCATGAGTTCGCGCAACGCGGAATAGTCGCCCGCCTCCGCCTTGTCGATGGCCAGCTGCGCCAAGTAGTTGCGTGGCACGAAACGCGGATTGACGGCGTTCATCCGCGCTCGGCGCGCCTGCTCGTCAATGCTGGCCATGCGCACCCGCCCGGCGTAGGCGCCAAGCCAAGCCTCGGTGCGTTCGCGCAACGCGGGGGTAACGGCGCTACTTGCGTAGTAGGCGTCGAGCAGCGGTTCAATGGCGACGTTCTGCAAGTCGACGCTGGCCAAGTCGCGGAAGAACAGCGTCATATCGATTTCCGTCTCGCGCAGCAACGCGAACAACTCCGCAAAGAGGTCGTCGTCGTGTTCCGGCGCGTAACTCGGCAAGCCGAGCTTGGCCGCCGTCGCCTTCTTGAACTGCCCGGTGTAACGTGTGGCGAAGTCGGCGAGCGCTTCGTTCAGCGGCTCGGCCTCGCCGACCAACGGATGGATGGCTTTGGCGAGTTGCAGCAGGTTCCATTGCGCGATGGCCGGTTGCCGCCCGAAGCAATAGCGTCGCATGGCCGCATCCGTGGTGTTCGGCGTCCAGTTCGGGTCGTAGTCCTCTAGCCAACCGTAGGGGCCGTAGTCGATGGTGAGGCCCAAGATGGACATGTTGTCCGTGTTCATCACGCCATGCACGAAGCCGACGCGCATCCAATGCACGACCATGGTCGCGGTCCGCGCCGCTACTTCGCGGAACCAAGCGAGATAGCGCGCCGCCCCCTGCTCTTCGCCGAGATGCGGGAAGTCGGTGGCGATGGTGAAGTCGAGGAAGCGCTTCAGCAGAGTGATTTCTCGACGTGCGGCGAGCAGCTCGAAGTGACCGAAGCGGGTGAACGACGGCGCTATGCGACACACCACCGCGCCCGGCTCCGGCGCCGGGTGGCCGTCGTAGAGAATGTCGCGCACCACCTGCTCGCCAGTGAGGGCGAGCGACAGCGCCCGCGTGGTCGGCACGCCGAGGTGGTGCATGGCCTCGCTGCAAAGAAACTCGCGCAGCGACGAGCGCAATACGGCCAATCCGTCGGCGGTGCGCGAATAGGGCGTTGCGCCGGCGCCCTTGAGTTGCAGCGTCCAGCGCTGACCGCGCCGGTTCACCACCTCGCCCAAGTTGATGGCGCGGCCGTCGCCAAGCTGGCCTGCCCAGTTGCCGAATTGGTGACCGCCGTAGCAGGTGGCGATGGGCTGCATGCCGTCCAGCAGCCGGTTGCCGGCGAATACCTCCGCGAACGCACCGGCCTCGTCGACTTGCGGCGGCAGATCCAGCAGTTCGGCCGCCTCCCGGGACCAGCCGATAAGCTTCGGTGCCGGCACCGGCGTCGGCAGCACCCGCGAATAACAGGCGGCGGAGACTTGCCGACGGAAGTTCTCCGGCTCGGGGTCCGCCGGCAGTTGGTCGGCGTAGCGGTTGTCGAAATTGAGCGATAGGTGCAATGCCTTGTCCGACGTGCCCTGCGATTCGTGTCGATGGTAACGGATCACGCGCCGCGGCGACGCGCCAACGAATAACCGAGCAGCAACGCCGGCAGCACTCCGACGAGTACGATGGCGAGCGCAGCCGTGGACGCTTCCGCCAAGCGTTCGTCCGAGGCGAGGCGATAGACTCGGGTGGCAAGCGTTTCGAAGTTGAAGGGGCGCAGGAGCAGCGTCGCCGGCAACTCTTTCATGACGTCGATGAAGACCAGCAGCGCGGCGCTTGCCGCCGCGCCGCGCAGCAGCGGCAGATGGACTTCCGCGAGTACCCGCCTAGGGCGCGCGCCCAAGCTGCGGGCGGCGTCGTCGAGCCGCGGATGGATGCGCTCGAGCCCGCCGTGACAGGTGTTGTAGGCAACAGTGAGAAAACGCGCCAAGTAAGCGAATACCAACGCCGCGGCGGTGCCGGTTAGCAGTAGGCCCGTGTGCCAGCCAAGTTGCGCTGCCAAGAACCGTGCAAGGGCCTTGTCGACGATGGTCAGCGGCACGAGCACGCCGACCGCCAGCACCGCGCCCGGCAGCGCGTAACCCAAAGTGGCCACGCGCACGGCGACGCCGGTCGCGGCGGCTCCCGTCAATGCGGAGGCGCGCGAGATGATCGCCGCTCGACGGCTCAAGCGTTCGCTGTACGCCAGCCAGAGCGCCAGTGCCGTGGCGAGGACGGCGGTGATGCCGGCGACGGCGAAGCTCGCCCGCACGAACTCGCCGAAGCCGCGCCCCAAGAGCGGGTCGCCGGCCACGATGGCGTAATGCCCCAGCACCAACACAGGCACGGCGAAGCCGAGTACGAGGGGTAGGCAGCAACCGAGGGTAGCGAGCCACGCGCGGCCACCGCGCAACGGAATCAGCGGCGCCGCGGCGTCCCGCGAAACCGGATTGCTGGTGCGGCCGCGCCGGGCGTAGTGTTCCGCCAGCACCAGCACGGCGACCAGCAGGAAGAGCCAGGCGGCCAGCTCGAGCGCGGCGGCGCGGTCGCCGAGCGCGAACCATGTACGGAAGATGCCGGTGGTGAAAGTGGCCACTCCGAAGTACTCGACGACGCCGTAGTCCGCCACCGTTTCCATGGTGGCCAAGGCGATTCCGCCGGCGAGCGCCGGTCGCGCCGCCGGCAGCGCGACGCTAAAGAAGGCGCGCTTACCGCCGGCGCCCAGCACGCGCGCCGCCTCGAACAGCGGCGCGGATTGGCTGGCGAACGCCGTGCGGGCGAGCAAATACACATAGGGATAGAGCACGAGGCCGAGGACGACCGCCGCGCCACCGAGTGACCGTATCGGCGGCAACAGGTCGGTTTGGGCGCCCGTGAGCGCTCGCAACCCGGTTTGCACAGGCCCCGAATACTCCAAGAGATCGGTGTAGACGTAGGCGACCACATAGGCGGGTGCCGCCAACGGCAACACCAGCGCCCAAGACAGGAACCGGCGGCCCGGAAAATCCCTAGTGGCGACCGTCCACGCCAAAGCGACGCCGATAGTCGCCGTCAATGCGGCGACCAAGACCATCAGCAGCCCGGTGTTGACTAGGTAGTCGGCGAGCACCGTGTCTTGGATGTGCGGCCAAGAGGCGCTCTGCGGCATGAGCAGCGCGGCCAACACCACGAGGATCGGTGCGCCAACGAGGCCGGCGATCAGCCAAGAGCCCAAGTGCCAAACGCGACTCACGAGCGCGACGCTGCGGCATATGTCACATATTCGGCATATTCGGGGCGGGGAAGGGACATGCGCTCGGCTTTGTGGACGCCCCGGCCACTATACTCGCACGGATGGCGAGAGCGGGGCGTAGGGGGACGGCTTGAGTCTCGAATTTCGCGGCGTCAGCCATCGCTACGGTACCGGCCCGGGCGCCGATGAGGTGCTGCGCGGTGTCGATCTCACCGTCAAAGCGGGCGAAGTCACTTGTCTGCTCGGCCCTTCCGGCAGCGGCAAGAGCACGTTGTTGCGCCTCGCCGCGGGGTTGGAGCGCCTGCAATCCGGCAGCATCCACTTAGCCGGCGACTTGTTGGCGGCACCGGGTCGAGAACCACCGCCGGAGCGGCGTCCGGTGGGCCTGGTATTCCAAGACCACGTTTTGTTTCCACACAAAACGGTGCGCGAGAACGTGACGTTCGGCCTGCGTCACCTGCCGGCGAACGAACGCCGTGCCGTGGCGGACCGCTGTCTGCGGGCAGTCGCGTTGCTGCCGCTCGCCGGCCGCTACCCGGACACGCTTTCCGGCGGTCAGCAGCAGCGCGTCGCCTTGGCGCGGGCGCTGGCGCCGGCGCCCAAGGTCATGCTGCTCGACGAACCGTTCGCCAACGTGGATTCGACCTTGCGCCGGGCGTTGCGGGAGGACGCCCGGCGGGCGTTGCGGGACGCCGGCAGCATCGCCGTCGTGGTGACCCACGACCCGGACGAAGCGCTGGAACTCGCGGACCGCATCGCCATCTTGGTGGCCGGACGCATCGTCCAAGTCGGCGAGCCGGGCGAAATCTGGCGAGCCCCGGGGGAGGTCGCGGTTGCGGAGTTGTTCGGTCAAGCGCAGCACTTGCGGGGCAGGGCGGAGGGCGGCGACGTGACGACCGCTTTCGGCGTCTTGGCGGATCATCCCGACGCCGCCACCGACGGTAAAGTGGACGTCGTCGTGCGCCCCGCCGCGGTGCGTCTCGCCAAGGCCGCCCAAGGTGGGCGGGTTACAGACATTCGCTTCTTGGGCGAACGCTACCTCGTGCTTGTCGAAGCGGGGGGAGAAGCCGAGGGAGAGGTGTTGCGCGCCAGCGTCGCGAACTTGGCTGGGTTAGCCGTTGGCGACACGGTGCAGGCAACGTTTCGAGTTGATGACACTTTCGTGTACAAACGGGGTTACCATCGCAAATAACTTCCATTTGCATATGGAGCGGCACTATGCGCCAACTCGCACTTTCCCTCCTGCTGACAACCGCCGTCGGAGCGGTTGCCGAGGAGGCGGTAAACGTTTACTCCGCCCGCCACTACGACACCGATTTGGCGCTTTACGAACGCTTTACCGAGACCACGGGCATCGACGTCAACCTCATCGAAGGCGGCAGCGACGGCTTGATCGAGCGCATCCGCAACGAAGGCGAGTTCAGCCCGGCGGACTTGCTCATCACGGTGGACGCGGGACGCCTCTGGCGGGCGCACGAACAGGGCGTCTTCCAGCCCGTTGAATCCGCCACCTTGACCGCACGCGTGCCCGCGCATCTGCGGGAGCCGGCCGGCCACTGGTTCGGCCTCTCGAAGCGCGCCCGCGTCGTCGTTTACCGCAAGGCGGACGGGTTGCCCGAGGGGTTGACGCGCTACGAGGACTTGGCGGATGAACGCCTGCGCGGCACCGTGTGCATGCGTTCATCGGGCAATATCTACAATCTATCCTTGCTCGGCGCACTGATCGAGCACCACGGGGAAGCCGAAGCGCAAGCGTGGGCGGAGGGAGTGGTCGCCAACTTCCGACGCCCACCGCAGGGCAACGACACCGCGCAGTTGCGCGCGGTGGCAGCGGGCGAATGCGGGGTCAGCATCGCCAACAGCTACTACATCGGGCGCTTGCTCGGCTCGGAGGACGCCGATGATCGCGCCGTGGCGGCGGCAGTGGGCGTCTTGTTCCCCAATCAGGAGGACCGCGGCGCGCACGTCAACATAAGCGGTGCCGGCGTCGTGCGTCACGCGCCTAATCGCGACAACGCCGTGAAGTTCTTGGAGTACCTCACCAGCGACTTCGCCCAGCGGCTATTCGCCGAAGGCAACAACGAGTATCCGGTGGTCGGCGCGGCCAGCGGCCCCATCGCTCAACTCGGGACGTTCAAGGAGGATGTGCTGAACGCCGCCGTGCTCGGCGCCAATCAGGCGCTGGCGGTGAAGGTTTTCGACCGCGCCGGTTGGCGTTGACTCCCGTGCGGGCAATGCACAAGGGACGGTTTGTCGTCGCGTTGGCGGCGGTCTTCGGCGTCGCCTCGGGATGTGCGCAGCAGCAGCCGACGGCGCCGACGATAGCTGCGGCGGAGTCCGACGCCGAATACTTGCTCAGTCTTGGCTTGATGCGCGGTCACCTGCTCGTCGGCCACGCCCTGTTCGCCATGCACGAACGCAGTGCGGCGCAGTCTCACGCCAAGCACCCCTCCGACGAGCTTTACGCCGCGTTGCGCCCCGCGTTCGCCGCTCGCGGCGTCGACGGTTTCGAGGCCGAACTCGCCGCGCACGCGGCCGCGGTAGCGAACGGCGACGAGAGCGAAGTCTCGGCCGCCTATGCCGCCCTTATGGCGGCGATGGCCGGGGCCGAGCAGGCGGTGGCGACGACGCCCAGCCTTGCCGCGGACGTCATTGTCGCGTTGCTAGACGAAGCGGCGCGGGAGTACGCCATTGGCATTGTCGACGGCGACCTCGCCAACGCCCACGAATACCAGGACGCTTACGGCTTCACCCAAGTGGCCCTTGCGCTCGCGCAACGCGAGGCGGCGAATGCGCAGAGCCGGCACCGCGCCGTGTTCGAGCGGATCGTCGCGGATATTCGTGGTTTAGCCGACATGTGGCCAGAGCTGATGCCGCCGCCTCGCGTCGAGCAGTCCGCTTCGCGCCTGCGTGCGGCGGCGCTGGAAGTCGAGAGACGCTCGCTTTCGCTCGAACCGTAACGACCGCGCTACGAAGTCGTTTCCTACCGCCGCGAGTACGGCGGCATCACGGCCGTGCGGGCCATTGACGACAAAACGCTCAGCGGCGTAAGTTCCCTTGCATGGTGGGGGATATCCCAATTATGTAACGCAGACGACGGCGCAACGCTGTGTATTGGGGAGTGTGGTATGGAGGGTGCGACATGCGTGAATTCACCGTGACTGTTCTTGTCTTTTTCCTAGTCTTCCTAGTCGCGTCTTGGCCAGAGCAGGCGAATGCTCAACCGGCCGCCGATACCCCTCCCCCAGAGACCCTCGACATCAGTCCGTTCATCTCACCGGCTTTCGACGCTCCCGCGTTGTCGCCGGACGGCAAGCATGTCGCCGTTCGCCGGGTCTCGGAGGGGCGCCCTTACCTCGAAGTATTCCAGATTGAGAACAGCGAGTCGGTGGCGGTCTACATCATGGAGGCGGGGCTCGGTGTCGCCAACTACCACTGGGCGGACGACCGCTCGTTGCTGATCCAGATCGCCTACGGTGACGAGTTCTGGACCGACGGTCGCAACCAAGGCGGCTGGATTCGCTACGACATCGTCACCAAGAAAGGTGATCGACTGTTCCAGAAACATCCTCGACGGATGCTCGCCGGACGCGGCCTAATCGGCAAGTTGCGCATCGAATCGTTCGCGGATGTGTTCGTGGTCGACGCCTTCGAGGACGACGGCAACGACGTCCGAGTTATGTACCCGGACCGCCGCGTGTCGTGGATCAGCCGCTACGACACGCGACGCGACCGCTACAACCGGCTCGCAGACGTGCCCGGCGACATCTTTGACGCCTATAGCGACCGCCAAGGAAATGTGTTCGCGACTTGGGGACACCCGGTGGTGGAGTCGTCGGCGGTGACGTTCAAGGACGCCGTGCGGCTGTTGTATCGCAACGATCCCAAGGCGGACTTCAAAGAGGCTCTCGCCGGCCACATTGACGACTACGACATCGATCTCGTCACCGACGGTCCTCGCGATGGGACGGTCTACATACTGGAAAACGCCAAGGGCGACAGGATCGGCCTCAGCGTTCTCGACCTGAACGACGGCTCGATCGAGCCGGTCTTCCGCCCCGCCCGCACCGACGTGACAACGGCTTTCTTGGACGCGGAACGCTCCCTCTATGCCGTTCGCCACGACGATCACTTTCCGCAGTTCCACTACCCGAACCCGGAACATCCCGCGGCGATGCTGCATCGTGTGGGTGTCACCGCGTTCGAGAACATGAACGTGCGCATAGTCAGCTTCGCGCGCAACGCGCCGCTGGCGATCATCGCAGTCGACGGCGACACGGAGCCCGGTATGTATTACGTCGCTACGCTCGGTAGCGCGAGGCTCAGCGGCTTGTTTCCCCGCACCCGGGGCGTGCCGAAGGACAAACTAGGCACCCGCCATCCCATCGAGTTCCCAGGCGACGGTGGCTCCCGCTTGACTGGCTACATGACCTTGCCGGCGGGCCACGCGCCCGGCGAAGCCATCGCCTTTATCGTGCTGCCAAGCGATGAACTCTTCCCGATGCCCGCCACTTGGGGCTTTGACGGCATCTCGCAGTTCTTCGCCAGCTTGGGATTCGGTGTGCTGGAAGTGAACGCCCGGGGCACCGTTGGCTTCGGGCGCGATTTTCAAGCCGCTGGTCGCGGCCAAGTGGCAAGCGTTGTGCCACAGGACATCGCCGCCGGACTGCGCTATGTCGTGGCGAGGGGCGATGCGGACGCGAATCGCGTATGCATCGTCGGTCGTCGGTTCGGTGCCTATGCGGCAGTGATGTCCGCCATCCGAAAGCCCTCGCTGTACCGTTGCTTGGTAACCGTCAACGGCGTCTACGATGTCGCCGGAATCCGCAAGGCGCTACCGATCGGCGGGGCACGCGAGCGCTTCACGGCGCAGGTGGGTCGGCCCGACGACGAGGACGAAGCGTTCCGCGAAATCTCGCCGCGCTATATCGCTTCGCGCATCAGCAAACCGCTCTTGGTGGTGGAAGCCAAGCAGTACTCCACCAGTCTGCCCGATCAAGCGCGAGATATGATCCGGGCGGTCAAGGCAGGCAAAGTGCCGCACGTGGTGTACGAAGTGGAAACCAGCCGATCCAACAACATGCTCACGTACGCCGAACGTCGCGGTGCGTTCGAACGCATCGCCGGGTTCGTGTTGACGCATACCCGCAAGTCATCCTGAGCCGGTGTGGTCGGTGTGGTGTCTCAAGGACCAGAGCCGCCGCCGACAATGGGCACCTCTGGCGGGTCGCCGATTGGATGATCGGAGCGGAACGTGAACTCGTCTTGGAACAAGCACTTCATCTCCTTGAGATAGCCGCGTCCGCCACGACGGTAGCGGCAGGTGACGCCGTGCGCTTCGCCCCCGTAAAGCTCTTGGTATTCCTCGACGACGGCTTCCATCCTGGCTAGATGCTCGGCTGGAATCGAGTCCCACAGCGCCCGGAAGTACTGCCTCGCTGCCCGACGAGCGTTGCCGGACGCTGCCACGGAGAGCCAACCGATGCCCTTTACGTCGCTGCGGGGAATACCGCCCAAGCCTTGTAGATAGATGTAGCCCACTCGGGACTGGGCGTCTTTGAACCCGCGACGCGCCGCGACGAGAAGAAGAGGCAGCGCCTCGGCGTACTTGCCGCGGTTGAAGAGCCAGATTCCGTCGGCTTGGGCGTCGTAGGTGTCGCCCATGTCCAAGAGAGTCGGGGGTTCCTCGACTAGGGGTGCCGTGACGACGACGACCTCCATGTCGTCGTTGTCGGCAGAGCGGTCGGCGTCCTCGGTGTCTTGTCCAACTTCGGCCGCAGTCCCGGTTTGTGCGCCAAGGCAAACGACCAACCAAAACAGCCAACGCTTTGCGGGGGTTGAACGCCGCACGCCGAAGATCACTCGACGTGCGGGTTCAACGTTAGCGGCGGATGGTGCGCCAATCCCCTACAGGTTGAAGTTGACGTTCATGAACCCGATGCGGCCCATGATGTTGTCCAGATACCCGTCATGACCGGCGGAGTCGTTGAACGCATCCGGGTAGGTGTCGAAGATATTTCGCACCGCGAAGGTGATGTTCACGGACTCGAAGCCCATCCAGTCGTAGTGGGTGTAGGAGTAGGTCATGTTCCAGTAGTGCCTGGAGTCGATGCCGCAGTAGGGATTGATCATGTCGTTTTGGCAACGCTCGCTCTCTAGGATTGCCGCGTCGTTGTCGTTCAACAATCCCGCCTCCCTCAGTTCATCCCATCCGGCGTGAACGGACGTGATGGAGTCGTGCCAGTTGACATCCAAACTGACTGCATGGCGGTCGTAGAACCAGCGCAAGCCAGCGGCAACTCGCCACTCCGGGGTCGGAGCCAGCGGCGCGAACAAGCCCTCGTCGCCACTCAGCCCGCCGGCGCCCGCGAACGCGGTTTGGTTGCGGTTGCCGACGCCGTCGACGCGAATGCCGCCCAAGGGGTGGCCGCTGTCCAACGTGTAGCGCTCCATGCTCATCTCGAGGATGTTCGTTGCGTTCAGGCGCGCCTCGAAGACCCCGTAGTCGCCGCCGACGAATGGAATGTCTTGCGCGTCGAACTGATAGCGCGTCTGATAGATCACGGTTTCGGTGGTCTGCTCGCCTTGCGCCAGCCACGGATCCTCCACCAAAGTGAGTCGCAGACCGTCGACGCCGCCGCCACGCTGCAGGCGGGCACTGCCGAGCGACCTCTCGCCCTGACCGTCGTTGGCGACGGTGGCCACCCAGTTGAGGGCTGCCTGACGCCGACAGGCGATCTCGTCGGGGCCGACCAGCTCGCGGTATGCGGACAGCGACAGGCTCGTGTTTGCGAACTCGTCCGGGAACTCCTCCGGCACCCACCGCGTGGGATTGTCCCAGTCCGGGGTGGTACCCGGGCAACTCTCGAGCAGGAAGTCCTCGAAGCCGACGGCGTTGATGCCCACATGTCCAGACTCGCCTAGCCGTTCCGCGCGGCCGTTGAAGTCCACCGTCGTCCAGTCGATGGCCACCGTCAGGTCGCCGTCCAAGAACTTCAAGTTGAAGCCGAGATTGTAGAGGTCGGAAACTTCGGCTCCCAGTACGCTGCTCGGCGAAGCGCCCACGATGACGTTGGGTATCGCGCCTGTAAACCCGGCCTGACCGCGCGTCTGGCCGCCGCAGTCGTCGAGTTCAGGCAGCGTGTTGCACAGGTAGTCGGAGACGGTGCCTCGTTGCGTGGTGGTTTGCGGCTCGCCGAATAGCGCGTACAAGCCCGGCGTTACGAAGCCCTTGGTGTAGCTGCCGCGTAGCGCCAGCCAATCGAGCGGCTGGTAGCGGATGGCGACCTTGGGGATGGTGGTGTCGAACTTGGCAGAACCTTGCTGACCGATGATGCCCCGGCTTTCGATCTCCGCGTAGCGGGCGGCGAGCTGTACCTCCATCTCGCCGAAGGTCGGGCTTTGAATCAACGGCAGCGCGACCTCCACGAACACCGCGCGAGTTTCTTGCTCGCTCTTGCGCAAGCCGTTGTTCCCTCCCCCAAACGCGGTTTGGTTCGATGCGTTCGGGTTCCACTCCTCGCCCTCTAGCCGCCAGTGCGAGCCGATGGCCAAGCCGACCGGCGAGTCGTTGTACCAGAGGTTGAACAGCGAAGCGTTCGACGCGATCAGGTCGATGATGCTCATGCTCAGATCCTGCCGGTTGTACTGCAGAATCAGGCCGGCTTGTCGGTTCTCCACCTCGGTGTTGACTTCTTTGGCATCCGGTGGGCGCCAACCCGGATCGTTCTCATCCGGGAACTTGTTCGTCGGATCGCCGAGGAACTGACCGTATTCGTCCGTCATCAGCCACGCCGTGCTGAAGGGGTTCCAGCAGGAGTCGCCCTCCGGCCCGCCTTGGCAACGCAACGCCTTGACGGTGGCGTCCCAGATCGGCTCCGGGTACTGCCGGACACGCTTGCCCGTCGCCCAAATCCAGTCGGCGTCAATGTCCCAAGTGGTGTTCGGAACGTTGATGGTCGTACCCAAGCGCAACCGTAGGTTGTCGCGTTGGGCGCGGCGCCGATAGGTGAGAATACCGTCATCGTCCAGCCACTCGATGTTGTTGTTGCGCGGCTGTTTGGGATTGACGTTCAGTTGCCCGCCGCTCGAGGTGGTCATGCGGACGTCCTCGTACAGGTGCAGACCGCCGGCGTCGGGGTCGAAGCGGTCCGGCAACCCGTCGCCGTCGGAGTCCATCATGGTGAGCAGAATCACCCGCGCGGCCGGGTCGAGTTGATAGGCGACATTGGCGTCGGGAATGCCGTCGCCGTTGAAATCCGCACCGTTGGGCGAACGGTCTGGAATGCCGTCGCCGTTCCAGTCTTGTGCGAATACGAACGCCTCGCCCGGCTCGTCGAGGTAGTCGTAGCGGCCGTTGCCGTTCACGTCCATGTAGTCCAGATAGGCGAGGACGTTGGGCACGTTCGAAGGCCGGTCCACGAGTTGGCCGTTGACCACCCAAGAGCCGTCGGCGTACGCCCGATACGGGTTGCCGGGGTTCGACCCCACCACATACGGCAGCAGCGGATGTACCCCGCCTTCCTCGAACAGCTCGTCGAGGCCGCCGGTGACGTCGCGGGTGAAGTAGTCGAGGCGCGATGCCACGAACTCGCCGCGCACGCTCACGTAGTCGTTGAAATCGTGCTCGAAGTAGGCCATGGCCTTTTCTCGGTCGGTGTCGGCCTGCAAATCCTGCATGTCCGATACCGACATGCGGCAGTTGATTTGGCCAGGATCATCCGGAATGGAGAGCCCCCCCCCCCCACGGTGAGGGGAAAGTAGGGCGCGGTGGCGGGGGTGCGGGCAAGAGTGATGCGAGTGGGTTTTGTCGGCGAACTGGGATACGAGATCCACGTGCCGGCTTGGGAGGGGGAGCACGTGTGGCGGGCACTGGCCGCGGCCGGGGCGCGTCCCTTTGGGGTGGAGGCGCAGCGCCTGTTGCGCTTGGAAAAAGGGCACTTGATCGTCGGCCACGACACGGACGCGCTGACGCATCCGCAAGAGGCGGTATTGGCGTGGACCATTGGCAAAAACAAGCGCTTCTTCGTGGGCCAGCGCAGCCT
>CAYGBI010000011.1:0-38071 GCA_964348085.1 uncultured Pseudomonadales bacterium
CAGCGCCGATGGTAGTGTGGGGTCTCCCCATGTGAGAGTAGGTCGTTGTCAGGCACTTATTCGCTAAGGCCCGGACCCTCCGGGCCTTTTCTTCAGCCTCTTCCGAAGACGCGCAGCGCTACGGCGTATTGCTCCGCATAGAACGCGCCATCGTCGTCTTCGAGCCCGCGCAAGGCCGCCACCACGGCGGCAAGCGCCGCTTGTTCATCGTGGCCGGCCAGAATATTGGCCGCGTGAATCCAGCCTTGCGCCATCAGTACCGCGCTTTCGAGTTCCGCGGCTCGGGCAAGGTCGCGGCTCGCCGCGAAGGCGGCCGTGGCTTCGGCGTAATCCCCCGCCGCCAGCAACTGCGCGCCAAGCGCCCAATAGCCGTTGCGCCGACGTTCCGGCCCGAGGCCCAGCTCAGCGGCCAATTCAACGTTCCGCCTCGCCGCCGCCAATCCCAATCGCCGGTGAGCGTCGTTGACATCGCCGACCTCTCCCGGACCCCAACCCGGCCATGTGTTCATCGCCAAGTTGTAGGTAAGTGGGATCGCTGCCGCCTTATACGCGGCAGCTTGATCCGGATGCCGCTCCGCCGAGCGCAACGCCTGCTGAATGGCGAGCTTCATGCAATAGACGTAGGGGTCGAGATCGTCAACACCACGATTGAACGCTCGCGAGAGCAGATAGTTGACCGTGCGCAGGCCGCCGGGCGTTGTTTCCAACAATCCCTCCGCCAGCATGGCGTCCACCGCACGCTGGGTATCTTGGTCCCTGGGCGAGTCCGCAACGGCTGCCATGGTGATCAGCGCGACCGCCGCAATGCGGAGGAATGTCGTCAAATCTTCGCCGCCACGCCGCCGTCGACGTTGATGATTTCACCGTTGACGAAGCGTGACTCGTCGCAGGACAGGAACAACACTAGATTGGCGACATCCCGCGGGTAGCCCGGCCCCTGAACGATCTGCGCGAACTCGAACATCCTCTCGAACACATGGTGGCCGCCGTCCGCATCCTTCACCGTACCCCCGGTCGCACCCGGCGTGAGAATCTGACCCGGCCGCACGCAGTTGACGCGGATGTTGTGGCGGCCGCCGGTGCCGGCCATGTACCGCGTTAGCGCATCGACGCCGGCCTTGGCCGCATAATAGGACGCCGACGTAGTGCCGAACTCGTCCTGCATCCTAGAACTGAAGCCGCGTTGCGCAGCGAGCGAAGACATGTTCACAACGGCACCGCCACCGCGTGCGACGAGGTGGGGCCACACCGCCCGGCTGACATAAAACGTGCCGGTGAGATTGGTGTTGATGACCCGATGCCACTCGGCGTTCGGTTCGTCGGGAAACCGGCTGCCGCCACCGCCGCCGGCGTTGTTGAACAGCACGTCGATACCGCCGTAGACCTCGGCCGCTTGTGCGACCGCCGCCTGCACCGAATCGTCGTCGCCTACGTCGCAGGCGATGAAGGTCGCGTCGCCGCCGGTATCGCGAATCGCCGCAGCCACCGCTTCGCCCTCTTCCACCCGGCGCGCCATGAGCACGACCTTGGCGCCCTCCTCCGCGAACAGGTGACCCGTGTCCTCGCCAATGCCGCTGTTGCCGCCCGTGATGACGGCCACCCTGCCCTGCAACCTCTTCGCCATGTCGTTCTCCTCAAGTATTAGGCCGTCGGTTTCGCCGGCGACGCGCGGTACATATCCGGAAACTGAATCTTCGTGCCTTTGGACTTCTTGCTGATCGCCTCGGCGAACTCGGCGTCGTAGAAGCCGTAGTCCGTTTGCGCCCGCAGCTTCACGTTGCCTGCCGACGGCTCGGTATCGAACAAGCTCAGATAGCCGCCGGGCGAAGCGTTCTGGTCGCGCTTCGCCGGTCGCTCCGGCCGGGGCGGCGACTTGCCGAACGGAAACGCCCCGTAGACGTCCATTAATTGTCCAAAGCGCACCGGGTTTCGATCCAACGCCTCTTGGCTGACGGTCTGCCGAAACGGCTCCTGGGTTTGCATATGGGAACGACAGTACGTGCCGAGCATCATCAGCCGCAGGCCACTGCTCCGGCGCGGATACGAGCCGTGCCACGTGTGGTCGCCCCAGACGATCATCGAGCCGAACGGCGCTTCCACTGCGTGGCCGCGGTCGTTCCAGTACTCGGCTTCTTCGGGCGACGGCCACCGCCGCCAGCGATGGCTGCCCGGGACGAACGCCAATGCCCCGTCGTCTTTACTGTAATCCGAAAGCAAATAGTTGAAGTTGGCGGTGTACGGCTCCGGCGGAAACGTGGGCATCTCGAACTGCGCCCAGTCGCAGTGGATGCCCGTGCGCGCCTCGCCGGTTCCCTTCAGCCAGCCGTCGCACAAGCTCAGGATGCAGTTGGTGCCAAGCAGGTATTGAATGAGTCCCAAGGCGGCGGGACTCAGCACGATCTTCTCGAACAGCGGATCGTCCCAAAGCATGAAGCGCATCAGCTCTTGGCCGTCCAAGAACACTTCCGGCAAGTCCGCCTCGCCACAGGACTTGCGCTCGCAGGCGACGCGCAACAGCGCTTCCCGCACCGCCTCGTGCTGCTCCGGCGGCCCCACCTTTTCCGGCGGCAGCACAGTGAAGCCGAAAGCCTCCAACTCGGCGACATGTTCCAACAGGTCGAGCGACTTGAGCTCCCGGTACAGCGGCGAGAGGGTCTTTGCAGAGGGCCAATCTTGAATATCCATGACGGCAGTATACTGACTGTCTGCCTCACTGGGCGTCCGAGCAAGGAGTTCGCGTGTGTCGTCGCTGTTTCCTCTCTCTCCTCTCTATCCCCTTGGCTTGCGGCGTCGCAACCCAACCGATGCTGGCGAACCCGGCCATGTCGACCAACGATGACAACCTGACGATCAGCACGGATTGGGGCGACCGGATACTGGCGTACGACTTCCCGGCGTTCGAGGTCGGCATCGCCGAGTATCCCGCCGGGCCCACCGGCGCCACCGTGCTGCGCTTCCCAAAGGGCGCCGCCGTGGCAGCCGACATTCGCGGCGGCTCGCCCGGTTTCGTCGGCGACTACGGCTTCGTCCACGCTATCGTGCTCGCCGGCGGCTCTCTGCTCGGCCTCGAGGCGGCAAGCGGCGTCGCCGCCGCCCTGCTGCCCGCCGGAGCGGCGCGTTGGGACACCATCCCACTGGTGAGCGGCGGCATCGTCTACGACTTCGGTACCCGCGCCAACCGCGTCTATCCAGACACGCGCTTGGGCCGCGCCGCGCTGGCGAACACCAAGTCCGGGCGCTTCCCGTTGGGTGCCCGAGGCGCCGGCATCGCCGTCACCGTCGGCAACGGTTTCGCGTTCGATCGCGGCGAAGCGGCGGGCCAAGGCGCCGCCTTCCGCGAGATCGGCGGTGTGAAAATATTCGCTTGCACGGTGGTCAACGCGGTCGGGGCGATCTTCGACCGAAGCGGCAAAGTGACCTTGGGCCACATGCATCCCGAGACGGGCGAGAGAACCACGTTCATGCAGGACTTGGAACAACGCGTCGCCAACGCGGAAGGCGAACGGCTCGACCCCGCGAAAGGCAACACTACGCTCACCGTCGTTGTCACCAATCAAACGGTGCGCGGCCACGACTTGGCGCAACTCGGCCGCCAAGTACACAGCTCCATGGCGCGGGCCATCCAGCCGTTCCACACACGCGATGACGGCGACGTGTTGTGGACCGTCTCGACCGGCGAGGTGAATCTAGAACAGTGGTCATTAACCGCCTTGGGCGTCGCCGCGTCAGAAGTCGTTTGGGACGCCGTGCTGGCGGCGCATCCTTGAGCGCTCCTTCGTCCGCGCAACCTCACTGCAGAACCGATTGAACGACAGAAATGGATGAGATAACGCTTCGAGACTATCGGTGTTTCCACGACAAGCAGGCCACGCGACTGGCACCGCTCACGTTGGTGGTAGGCGAGAACAGCACGGGAAAGACCTCCTTCATGGCCATGATACGAGCCTTGTGGGATATCGCCTACCGGGAAACCGTCCCCGACTTCAAGGAGGAGCCCTATGACCTCGGAAGCTTCAACGAAATCGCTCATCATCGCGGTGGGCGTGGCAGCCGAGCAGAGAGTTTTGAGGCGGGGTTCCGTATTGGTGAAGTCGAAGGCGGCAACGGCGTCGGTTTCAATGTCAAGTTCGCTGAAAGCCGTACCGCTCCCATACCAATAGTACGCAAAGTATGGAACAGCCAATCCTCGCTTCAAGCGGCGCAGTTGAACGGTTCCACAAAGTTCATCGTCACATCTGGTCACCGTAAGTGGACGCATGAATACCAAGCCGGATGGGATGGAGCCGACGACACGGACCTCGTCCCGTTATTTTGGGCTGAAGTGGCGTTGCATGAGGAAGCTCAAAAGAGGAACCAGTCAAGCGGTGAGCAAGTCGCCGCCATTCGGCAACTAATCCGGTTCAGCGTTACCAAGGACCAACCCCGACCATTCGCCGGCGCACCAGTTCGTTCCAAACCACGCCGGACATACGACCCTGCCCGGCCATCACGCGACCCCGAAGGTGACTATGTACCGATGTATCTGGCTCACCTTTTCCGAGACCAGAACCGCAGCGATTGGAATGCGCTGAAGTGTCGGCTTGAAGACTTCGGCGCGGCCGCAGGCCTTTTCGACGAACTGTCCATCAAGTCGCTTGGCAGCCGAGAGAGCGAGCCGTTTCAAGTACAGGTGAGAAAACGAGGTAAGCGCACAAAAGGGCCGTGGCGCAATCTCCTTGACGTAGGCTATGGCGTCAGCCAAGTGCTGCCGCTCTTGACGGAGTTACTGCGCAAGGACGCACCCTCCCTTTTCCTTCTTCAACAGCCGGAAGTCCATCTACACCCAAGTGCGCAAGCCGCATTGGGAACGCTCTTCTGCCAAGTCGCAGGGAATCGCCAGTTGATCGTGGAGACCCACAGCGACCACTTGATCAATCGCGTTCGTATGGACGTTCGAGACCGCCGGGGATCTCTGTCTCCGGAGGACGTGTCCATCTTGTACTTCGAGCGGAACGAGCTCGAAGTACACATCCACTCGTTGCGCATTGACCAAGCCGGCAACGTGTTGGATGAACCAGCCAGCTACGGCCGCTTCTTCATGGAAGAGACTGAGAGATCCTTGGGCTATTGAATGTGCGCGATTATTGATAGCAACGTCGTTGCGGAGGCTTTCGGCAACAACCAGACTCCCGCAGGTGAGGCGTTCCGGAAGTCCGTAGACCAAGGCAAAATTCGGCTAGTGGTGGGTGGTGAATTGGTGGACGAGCTCGACAAAAACAAGAGTTTTCGCAAGTGGCGGGCCACCGCAATGCAGTACGGTAGGGTCTTCACGGCGGGGCGAGAGCAAGTTGCCCCAGCGACCACGCGACTTCGCGAAGCGCAAAGTTGTGTTTCGAACGACGAGCACGTCATCGCCCTCGCGCAAGTCACAGGAGCACGGCTATTGTTCAGCAACGACGAGAAACTTCACAGCGACTTCAAGAACAGGCAGCTTATCGACGGTCCGCGAGGCAGGGTCTACTCCACGCTGACCAACAGCGCTGTCACCCGTCGGCGTCAAAGGCTACTCAACGACCCAAGTCTGTGCGCGATTCAATAGCCGCTCACGACACCGAAGACCACCCCACCGGATGCAATCGACCGCCACTGCTATAGTAGGCACCATGAAAGTCACCGACATCACCCACACACCGCTCACCATCGGCAAGAGCCTGCTGCGCATACAGACCGACGCCGGCGTCGAAGGCTGGGCGGAGATACCCGGGCGTAACAACGCCGTCTTCAACGCCTATCTCGCAAGCGCCATCAAGCCAACGTTGGTGGGCGAAGACCCTCGCTTGATCGACCGCCATTGGGAGACCTTCGCCTTGGGCCGGGACGAGCGCTTCTACAAGCTGCCCGGCTGGGTCGTCGGCGTGGTGGATACCGCCCTGTGGGATCTGCTCGGCAAAGACACCGGCTTGCCCGTCCACACGCTGATGGGCGGCGCCCGCCGCACCACCATCCCCTTGTATTGGAGCACCGGCTCCGGCTGGCGGATGCAACCCGAGGACATGCTCGCCCTCGTGAAGGACGGCTGGCAGCGCGGCTTTCGCGCCTTCAAGATTCGCATGGACTGGCGCGGCTGGCGGCAGGACATCGACCCGGAGAAGGACTATCAGTTGTTCAAGCTGACGCGCGAGTTCCTATCCGGCGGCGAATACTTGGGGTTCGACGCCAACAACGGCTACTCCGTTTCCACGGCGATCCAACAAGGCCGGCGGTTCGGGGCGCTCGGCATCGATCACTTCGAGGAACCCATTCCCCACTACGACCTGCCGGGCTTGAAGCAGATCAGCGATGCGCTCGACGTGGCCGTCTCGGCCGGCGAACAAGACGCTTTCCGCTGGTGGTTCCAGCACTTGGTATTGCTCGGCGACCCGGACATCCTGCAACCGGACATCCTGAACGCCGGTGGGCCGAGCGAAGTGAAGCGCATCTTCGACTTGGCGACGACGCTGGACAAGCCGGTGATGCCGCACAGTCCCCAGGCCGGCATCAACTCGATGGCCTCGCTGCACGTCTACGCCACGGTGCAGAACGCCACCCGCCCGCACGAGTTCTCCATCGAGTTCTCCGGCCCCCTCGACGAAGTGGCGGAACTCTATGGCGAAGGGGTGCTGCCGAAGGATGGCGTGATGGAACTCAGCGACAAGCCGGGCTTCGGCATCGAGCTGAACGAAGCGGCAGTACAACGCTTGACGGCGCGGTAGGCAGAGGCCTTAAGCGCGGAATCGCCAAGAATGCTCGTCCGCCAACGGTAACCGAAGATGACCCAGCACGTGACGATGGCCTTGGTGGGTTGCGGCAACATCGCCCGCGCCCATTGGCGGGGCATTCGCTACCACGCACCGCACATCGAAGTGACCGCGGTGGTCGATTCACATTTGCCGAGTGCGCAAGCGATGGCGGAACGCACCGGTGCGCCCGCGTTCGCCTCACTCGACGCCGCGCTCGCCGAAGGCGACTTCGACGCCGTGGACCTGATGCTACCCCACGACCTGCACGAGGCCGCCGCGGTGCAAGCCTTCCAAGCCGGCAAGCATGTCGTGCTGGAGAAGCCCATGGCGCGAGATTTGCCGAGTTGCGAGCGCATCCTCGCCGCAGCCGAGCGTGCCGGTACGGTGTTCATGGTCGCCGAGCAGGCGCAATACTGGCCAGACGTTATCAAGGCGCGCGAACTCATCGACGCCGGCGACATAGGCAATGTGATCACCGCCCGCGCGTGTTTCTACGATCAACTGAACATCGACCCCGCTGGTCCGAAACCGTGGCGCTTCGAACTCGCCCGCGCCGGCGGCGGCATTGCCATCGACGGCGGTGCGCACTGGATTCGTCCCTTGCGCATGATGCTCGGCGAAATCGACGAGGTCGTCGCAGTCACCGGCCGTCACATTGCCGACATGGAAGGCGAATCTTGGGCCCATGCGCTGTTCCGCTTCCAAAGCGGGGTTACGGCCACTTTCGATGCCCTACTCCACGGCAGCCCGGTCGCAGCCACGGAGGACTTCCGCATCACCGGCAGCGATGGCGAAATCGTCATCGAACACGGCGTCGAGGGACGACTGCTACTCGTCAACGCCGCCCACCCCCAAGGCCAAGTGGTGATGCGCACGTTCCCCGGAAAGGTGGATAGCTTCGGCGCCGAGCTGCATGACTTCAGCTTGGCCGTGCTCGAAGGCAAGTCGCTAGCCGCGGGCCCTGCCTTCTCCCTTGGCGAACTGCGAACGGCACTGGCGATGTACCGTTCCGTGACGAGCGGTCGGTGGGAAAAAGTGTGGCAGTGATGCCAATCGTGCCGTCCCCGAGAATCGACCGTAGCGACAGAGGGCCCGATCTGCGAGAGTAGCCCACGGTAGCCAACCTAAACCGACGGGGGCGATATGCAACCTACTGGGCGCACTCTTCACGCGACTCACGCGACTCTCGCAGTGCTGCTGTGCGGCTTGACGACGGGCACGTCGCAAGCCGACGAACACGATGCCGTCGACGCGGCAACGATCGCCACATGGGCAACCGAGCTTTCTAACTGGGGACGTTGGGGCGAGGACGATCAAAAAGGCACGCTCAACCTTATAACGCCGGCCAAGCGCGTCGCCGCCGCACGTTTGGTCACCGAAGGCGTGTCCATTTCCATGGCACATCCGATGCTGACGGAGAAGACGGCCGACAACCCATCGCCGCTCGGCCACGCCATGCAAGCTACGCCGGAGCAAGCCGGCGGCTGGGCCACCGACACTTGGAACATTATGTTCCACGGTTTCGCGCATTCGCACATCGACGCGCTGTGTCATTTGGCTCGGGAAGGCAAGTACTACAACGGCTTCGCAATGGCCGAAACCACGGCTGAAGGCTGCGGCAAGGTCTCGGTGGACAACATCGGCGACGGCATTTTCACTCGCGCCGTATTGATGGATATTCCCAAACTGAAGGGCAGACCGTGGTTGGAACCCGGCGAAGCCGTAGTCGTCGCGGATTTGGAAGCGTGGGAGAAGCAAGCCGGCGTCAAAGTGGGTTCCGGCGACGCGCTACTGATTCACACCGGCCGCTGGTCGCGACGCGCCGAGCACGGGCCGAATGTGGGCGGCTACGCCGGGTTACACGCCACTACCGTGCCATGGCTCAAGGCGCGAGACGTGGCGGTGGTAGGCACGGACGCGGGCTTGGACGTATATCCCTCCGGCGTCGAAGGCGTCGGCGCGCCCGTACATTTGCTGGTGCTCACCACCCTCGGCATGCCGATTCTCGACACCTTGGATCTGACGGCCGTAGCGGCGGCAGCGGGCGAACGCAAGCGTTGGACGTTCCTCTTGACCGCGGCGCCAATGCGCGTGCCGAAGGGCACGGGTTCGCCAATCAACGCCATCGCGACGTTCTGACCGCCCAACGGGCCTCAAGGGGCTCTGGACGCGACGTCGGCTCGGTCTGCGGCGAGTTGGAACGCTCGCGTTGGTCGCGAGCCGCCAATACCCGGCGGGCGCGGCGCCGGAAACGGCAGCGCCGTCTGCCTACCGGCGCATCGTCAACGAATCGCCACCGGATTGATGATCGCTTGCACCGCGCCTTCGAACCGGGGCTGGCCGAGCACGAAGAGGAACTCCCAGCCCTCATCCGCAGCCAACGCGCCGACGTTCATGTTTTCCAAGATGTAGATGCCATTCTTGGCCAGCAGCTCCGGATGCACCGGGAACACCAAGGCGGGGTCTTCGCCGGGCACCACTTCAAGGCCCCACGTGTCCGCGCCGACGGCGACCACATCCAAGCCCGCCAAATACTTCGCGCCGCCCATGCCAAGCCCCGGTTCGCCGCTCATAAAGCGCTCGCCGTCCTCTTCCGAGACGCTTAGCCAGCCGGTATGGAACAGCACCACATCGCCTTTGCCGATCGTCACGCCCTGCGCCTTGGCCTGCGCCACGATCTCCGCTTCATTGAACACCGTGCCCGGCGGCAGCGGGTTCTTGTCGAAGTGCCGCGTCATATCGAGCAACACCCCGCGGCTGACGATGGGCGGAATCTGATGGATGGCGAGCGAGGTCAAACCGGTCGGCGTGACGAAATCCTCCGGCGTCAACCCGTTGTAGTAGACGTGGTCGATGCCCATATGACCGAGGCCGTCGAGCTGGCTGCCGATGCCCACCCATGTATATAGCAGATCGTCGTTGCCCGTGGCGCGGTTGTCGCCCATCGTCGGGCCGTTGTGGAAGCCCGGCTGAATGATGCTGATCGCGTAATGTCGGGGCGGATAGGCCGGCGTGTCCCAACCGGTGACCACGCCAAGCGGGTAGGTCTTGCCGGTTTTCACCAGCTTAGCGGCTTGCACCACCTTCTCCGGCGAAAGGTGATTGACGGCGCCGAGCGTATCATCGGCGCCGTGCTCGGACGGGTACCAATCCGCCCCGTGGGAGAGCACCGCCAACCCCATGACGATTGTGCCTAGCAACCCGCGTTGAAAGTCACGCGCCAGTCGAACGGCCCATCTTCGTTGCGCCTGCGTCGAATATCGCCCGATATGCCCCCTCGTCGCGCCTCGCCGGACAAGCGCTTGAACGCCCTCGTTGCGACCCGGATTTCCGCCGCGGGCTGCTCGCGTATTGCGCATCGTTCGCTCTCCCTCTGAACCCATGCGACGAAAGTACCAGTTTCGCAGCCGTCTCGCACAGCCGGAATAGGCAATCTCCTACGCAGCGGCGAGGCGATGTCGTTACCGCGATACAGGCGAGGCGGTTTAGGCTCCCGCACACGTGAACAAGGAGCGACCACCCGCCATGACGACGCACCAACAAGCGCAGACCGCCGAACCACGCACCACAACCGCCGGCGGGCCTCGGAGTTCGTTCGCCGGAGCGTTCGCCATGCCGCAAGAGATCCTGCGCTCGGCCATAGAAGCCATCGCCGCCCACGCCCTTCGCAGTTTCCTCACCATACTGGGCATCGCCATCGGCGTCACGTCGGTAATCGCCGTCATTGCCCTCATGCAGGGTGCGCAGGCGTCGGTTTTGCAGCAGTTCGAAAACCTCGGCACCAATAGCCTTTCCATCGCCGCGTTCACCCCCTTCGAGGACGCGCTTAAAGGCAAGATCGCCCGGCTACCGCCTGAGGATGTCGACTTGATCGCCGAGCGCGTCGAAGGCATCGCCTCGATCACTCCGCAACTCACGCTGCAAGGAGCCCCCGTGACCGAGGTCCGCTTCGGACCACAAGTCGCTTTCGCCCAGCTACGGGGTACCACCCACAGCTACCAGACGGTAGTCAACTCCTACGCCGAAACCGGTCGGTTTCTTTCCGTCGAGGACGACCGGCGCCGTCGCAGAGTTTGCGTGCTAGGCGACAAGACCCGGCAAACGCTCGGCTTGCCGGCGAATCCGGTCGGCGAATATATCGGCGTCGCCGGCGAGTGGCTGAAAGTGGTGGGCGTCATGGAGCGTCGCGGGGATCTGTTCGGCCTGAGCCAAGACGACTTCGTCATCATTCCGTACAGCACGATGCGCAGCATGAACGGCCAACAGGCGGACGCCGACATCTCCATCCAACTCAGCGTCGCCCAGAACGCCGATCGAGAGGCGGTGCGTGCTCGCATTTCGCAGTTGTTGCGTCACGCGCATGGCTTGGCGCCGGGGGAGCCGGACGACTTTATGATTCGAGCCTCGGACGAACTCAGCGAGGCATTCGGACAAATCGGCACTACTCTGACCGCCGTGGTCGGCTGCGTCGTCGGCATCTCACTTGTCGTTGGCGGCATCGGCATCATGAACATCATGCTGGTGTCGGTCACCGAACGCACCCGCGAAATCGGCATCCGCAAGGCGCTAGGCGCGACTCGCCGGCAAATACTCCTACAGTTCCTCGCCGAAGCGCTTGCCTTGTCGCTGCTCGGCGGTGTCGTCGGCCTGCTCGCCGGATACGGCCTCGCAGCCCTCGTCACAGTTTTCATCACCAGCGTGCCAAGCGTCGTGGTGCCGTTCTGGGCCGTGGCCTTGGCGGTCACCTTCTCCGCCCTCATCGGCATCGTATTCGGCATTTTGCCGGCGG
The DNA here is from genome assembly GCA_964348085.1 of uncultured Pseudomonadales bacterium. Lineage (GTDB taxonomy): Bacteria > Pseudomonadota > Gammaproteobacteria > Pseudomonadales > Azotimanducaceae > VXYL01. The sequence continues at coordinate 11,548 of CAYGBI010000011.1, forward strand.
CCAAGGCGGCGGACATGGACCCTATCGAGGCGCTCCGTTACGACTAGGCGCGACCTACCGCCACGAGAGCCGTTGCCTCTCGGCACCGCCTTTCGCCCTAGCCCGAAGGCCAAGACAACTTGCGGGCCATTTCCTCGCCAATCCATAGTTGCGGCTCGGATGCGGTCAACCCCTCTTGCTCCTCGCGCTCGCGCACGATCTCAAACGCACGCTGCCAAGTGGCGCGCAAGTCAATATCGAGGAGCGACTGGCCGTTGCTACCGGCGACAACGGCCAAACTGTCACGGTACAGCGCTTCGCCGAAATAGGTGTATTCCCGGCCATGCTCGCAGCCGAACGACAACTTGTCGGCGGCGGATGCGGTAACGATCAGCGCGCGCGGCGACTTCAGCGCATCGATGTAGCCGCCCGAATAGCAAGCGGATACCACGATCACATGCCAAGGTAGGTTCGCACCGCGCACGATGTCGCCGAGTTCCGCGGCACTCAAGTCGTTGAGCCCGAGGTTCTCGAAGTACACGGCGAACTCGTGCTCCGCCGATCCGTGGGAGGTCATGTGCAGAAACAGCACGTCCTCGCTGCCCATTTTCTCGGCGAGGCCACGCAGCACCGCAGCTAGGTTGTTGCCGTTGGCCAGCGGCAAGTCCGCGACCGTGGCCCGGCTATTGATCAGCAGCACACTGCGGCCCTCGGTACCAAACCGCTGCCGGAACAGCATTTCCACATGGCGAACTTCGTTCTCGAATACGTTTTGCGCGGCGTAGGGCGCGAAGCCGACCAGATAGGTCTCCACCACATCCGGCGTGGAAGGCCGCACCGCCGCCAAGCTCTCCTGCACTAGCCGCACTTGATCGACGTAGATGCGCTCTACATTGAGGCGCGGCCGCGAGTCGGGCGCAGCGCGAAACAGCCGGTTCGCCGGCAACACTTCGGCGGATGCCCAAAAGACGGCACCGGCAGCGATGCCGGCGACCAAGCGGCGCGGCACGCCGACCTCGAGTTGCCGGAATACGACGCGCACCACCACCGCGACCGAAACCAGCGAGAAGACGCGAACAGCTCGATCATCGGCAAGCGCGAGCAGCGGTTCGCCGACGGCGGCAATGATCGCCACTCCCATCGTGCCCGTGAGCAACCCGCAGAGCTTGTGCAGACGAGCGTTCGCCACCGCGACCAGAAACAACAACGCGGCAGTAGCGAACCAGCCGGTAACGAGCGAGTAGAGGCTCCTAGGGCTGAAGGTCAGGGCATCGTGACGGTGACTCAACTCCACCGCGTAGTCCGCGAGCACGGTTACGGCGAACAGCAGTCCAAGCGTAATCGCCATCCCGGGCGGGTCGTCGCTGAACCGTCGCGAGCGCACCGGGTACGGTGCGAAAAGTCGCATCACGAGCAGGAAGTCGCCGGCGACGTTTCGCAAACTCGTCGCCAATGATCGGGCAACGGGCATCGCGCCTGTCACGGGAGAAAGGTGGCGTGTCGTGAGCCGCGTTCACCGCGGCTCAAGGCATATACGGCGTCGGACTCGGCCCAAGCTGCGAGCGCAGCATCGGCTGCGCCATGCGCACGAAGTCGCACACCATCGGCCGTGTCTCTCGCGGGTCGATGATGTCCTCGATGTTGAACGCTTCCGCCGTGCGGAACGGTGACGACAGCGCCTCCAAGCGCGCCTCGATCTCCGCTTGCTTCGCCTCCGGGTCGTCCGACTCGGCGATGATCCGCCGGTACGCAGCCGATACGCCGCCGGCGATATGCATCGAGCCCCAATGCCCGGAAGGCCAAGCGACCCGCTTGAACATTCCACTTGGCCGGTCATGGCATTGCCCGGCGACACCGTAGAGTTGACGGATGATCACCGAGATCCACGGCATTCGCGTGCGCAACGTGGTGCACAGCATCTTCGCGCCGGCGCGCACGATGCCTTGGCGTTGCTGCTCGGGACCGACCATGAAGCCCGGTTCGTCGGCGAAGTAGATCATCGGCAGGTGGAAGGTGTCGCAGAGCTGCAGGAAGCGAATGACCTTGACGCCGGCGGCCACATCCATGGAGCCGCCCAAGCGCTTCGGGTTGTTGATCATCACGCCAACCGGATAGCCATCCATGCGCCCGAGACCGACGATGCGCGAGCGGCCGTAGAGCGGGGTGATCTCGAAGAAGGAGTCCCGATCAAGCACCGCGTTGAGAATCTTGCGGGCGTCGTACAGGCGGCGCTTTTCCCGCGGAACCGCGGACAGCAGGTACTCGTCCCGGCGCTCCGGAGCATCGCCGGTATCCACCCGTGGCGGCATTTCCCAAACGTTGTTTGGCAGATAGCTCAAGAACCGCTTGACCATCTCGAAGGCATCGGCCTCGGTTTCGGCGAGATTGTCGATAACGCCGCTTTCGTAGACTTGGCTGCGCTCGTCGCCGAGATCCTCTTTGCTGATGTCGATGCCGAGCGCCGCCTTCACCACCGGCGGGCCGCCGGGGAACACTTGGCTGATGCCCTTGACCATGACGTTGAAGTGCGCGAGGCACGAATCCACCGCCGGCAACCCGGCTACCGAGCCGAGCACCGCCGCCACCACCGGAACTCGGCACAGCAAGTCCTCGACACCCGGCGTCACCGGGTTGGTGGGGATGTAGGTGCGCCCGATCTGCTCGAAAGTCTTGACGCTGCCGCCGGTTGCGTCGAGCAAACGCACATAAGGCAGGCGCCAATCGAGCGCCATCTTTTGCGAGTGGCCGCCTTTGTTGCCGATCGACGCGTCCGAGGCGCCGCCCCGCACCGTGAAGTCGCCGGCGGTAAGCACCGCTTTGCGGCCATTGATGCTGCCAAGACCGATGACCATATTCGACGGCCGCACATGGACGAGTTTGTTGCCGTCGTAAGTCGCAGCACCGGCGAGTTGGCCGATTTCCTCGAACGAGCCGGTATCCGTCAGCAAGTCGATGCGTTCCCGAACGGTGAGCTTGCCCCGCTGCCGCTGTGCGGCGATACCGGTTTCGCCGCCCATTTGCTCGGCGAACGCGCGCCGCCGCTCGAGTTCTTCGATTTCAGGTTGCCAGACCATCGTGATCCTTACGTTTAGTTTGCTTTTCTACGTCTTGGCTACAGCAGTTCGGCACGCCGATCCAACAGCGGCAGCACCATGTCGGCGCTCGCGGAAGGCAACCCGAAGATCGCCCGGTCGATGCCCGCTTGCCGGTAGCGGTCGAGGGTCGCCGCATCCGCCGGCGCGCCGAATACGCTGATCGACAACTCCGCCACATCGCGCTCCGCCGACTCGGCGGCGGCACGCAACCGCGCCACACCCTGTTCCGCGTCGAAACCGCCCCGGGCGCGCGGCAACCAACCGTCGCCGAACTGCGCCACGCGCCTCAACGTGTGTATGGACTCGCCACCGATCAAGATCGGCGGGTTCGGTTTCTGCACCGGTTTGGGGAAACACCATACGGGGTCGAAGTGTACGAACTCGCCATGAAACGAGGGTTCGTCTTCCGTCCACAGTGTCTTGATGGCCCTCGCCCGCTCGCTCATGACCCGAAAGCGGGTAGCGAACGCGGTACCGTGGTTTTCCATCTCCTCGGCGTTCCAACCGGCGCCGATGCCCAATTCCAACCGCCCGCCGGAAAGCACGTCGACGCTCGCCGCGGCCTTGGCGGCTACCAGCGGGTCGTGTTCCGTCAACAGGCAAATGCCGGTGCCGATGCGCAGCGTCTTCGTGGCCGCGGCCGCCGCGGTCAACGCCACGAAGGGGTCCAGCGTATGCCAGTACTCCTTGGGCAGTTCCGCGCCGCCAGGCCAAGGGCTGCGGCGGCTGGTCGGAATATGGGTATGCTCGGGCACGAACAAGGAGTCGAATCCCCGTGCCTCCACCTCGCGGGCTAAATCGTCGATGCGTATGGCGTAAGCGGTGGCGAACATGGAAACGCCGATTTTCATAGTTGCTTTCCCAAGGACCTTTTAAGTGAACACAGGCGGCCAATACGGTAGCACCACGCCCGTGACTAGGGAACGCCCAGCGACACAGTGGCTGCGGTGGCTCGCGCTGTTGGCAACGGCGAGCACCACCGAGGCAGTCGCCGCGGAACCCGAGAACCACATCGAACTAGTCGAAGTTGTCGCCCCTTCGAGCCCAGCGGCGGACGAGCCGACGCTCAACATGCAACAGGCGACCGGCGAGGACATCGCCGACGCACGCGCACTCGACCTCGCCGACTTCATGAAGCGCAAGCTAAGCGGTGTGTTCGTGAACGAAGCGCAGGGCAATCCTCTGCAAAGCGACGTGCAGTATCGCGGATTCGTCGGTTCGCCGCTCTTGGGCCTGCCGCAAGGCCTCGCCGTCTACCAAGACGCCGTGCGCATCAACGAGCCATTTGGCGATGTGGTGAATTGGGCGCTGATTCCCGAAGCCGCCATCGACACGGTGTTTTTGGTGCCCGGCGCCAACCCCTTGTTCGGCCTGAACGCGCTCGGCGGCGCCCTGTCTTTGCGCACCAAAGACGGTCTCTCTCATCCCGGCGCAAAGGCGAAACTCTCGGCCGGTTCGTTTGGCCGTTGGCAACTGAGCGCCGAAGCCGGCGGTGCTCGCAACGACACCTTGAGCTACTTCGCAACGGCCTCGACGCTGCGGGAAGACGGCTGGCGCGACTATTCCCCCACGCGGGCGAACCGCGCGTTCGCCAAGTTTGGCTGGCGGAACGAACGCACAAGCGTCGACTTGAGCGCCACCGCAGCGGCCACGGCGCTAATCGGCAACGGCGCCGCGCCCGTGGAATTGCTCGCCATCGAGCGCACGGCGATCTTCACCCGCCCCGACCGAACCGAGAACGCACTCGGGCTGTTCAACCTAGTCGTACGGCACGACTTTTCGGACCAGTTCACCATCGACGGCAACATCTACCTGCGCGACAGCGACATCGACAGCTACAACGGCGACGACTCCGATTTCGAGAGCTGCGAAGCCGACGCCGGTTTTCTCTGCCACGGCGACGACGAGGACGAGGACGAAGAAGTGCCGACGCTGAACGGCAACGGCAAGCCAATCCCCGCCGACGAACGCGTGATCGGCGCCACCATCAACAGAACGCGAACCGCCCAACGCGGCGTTGGCTTAAGTTTGGCTGCGCAACGGCTGGTCGTCGCCGACCACTGGCAGAATCGTCTGCTCGCCGGCGTCGCGGTCGACTCGGCGGACATCGACTTCGCCGCCAGCACGGAACTCGGCGCATTGGACCAAACGCGCTTGACGATTCCCGGCGGCGTATTCGTCGGCGATGCGTTCACGGAACTCCTCGCGGAGAACGAAACTTCCTCGCTGTACGTGGCGAATATATGGGAGCTGCGTCAGCGTCTTCGCGTTCGCGTTTCCGGGCGCTACAACCGCACTCGCGTTCGGCTGCGCGACCAACTCGGCACCGCCCTCGACGGCGATCACCGTTTCGGGAAGGTAAATCCCGCACTCGGCGTCAGCTACCGAACCCGTCTCGGCCCGACCGTGTACGCAAGTTACAGCCAGTCCAACCGTGTGCCTTCGCCGGTGGAGCTCACTTGCGCGGATGAGGACGCGCCGTGTCGATTGCCGAACGCCTTCCTCGCCGACCCCCCGTTGCGGCAAGTCGTCGCCCGCACGACCGAAGCTGGCGCACGGGGCAAACTCGGCCTGGTCGATTGGCGCGCCGGTTGGTTCGCCACCGGCAACGACGACGACATTCTGTTCGTCAGCGCCGGTGCGCGCACCAACGAGGGTTACTTCGACAACGTAGGGAGGACCGAGCGCCGAGGCGTCGAGTTCGCCTTGAGCGGCGCGAGTCAACGCCTGCGCTGGTTCGTCAATTACACGCATTTGAGCGCCACTTTCGCGGAACCGTTCTCGGTGCCGAGCGCCAACCACCCTAGCGCCACCGCCGGCGAAATCCATGTCCTGCCGGGTGCCAGACTGCCGCTGGTTCCCGAACGACTACTGAAAGCTGGCGTGTCGGCAACGCCACGAGATCGCTTGCGGCTGCACGGGGACCTCCTGCACGCCTCCCGTCACCACCTGCGCGGCGACGAGGCGAACCTAGCACCGAGCATCGGCGGTTATACGGTGATCAACCTCGGTGCGGAGTATCGGTTCAGCCCGCGTTTCACGTTATTCGCTACTGTCGACAATGTGCTAGACAAACGCTACGCCACCTTCGGCGCCTTCGGCGAGGCGGACGAAGTGCTCGGCGACGACTTCGAGGACGCACGCTTCGTCACGCCAGCAGCCCCCCGGGCCGGCTGGCTCGGGATCGAGGTGGGGCTTTAGACCACCGAGCGCCGGTGAGCAACGCAAAGGCTCGCGCCGTATGTGGCCGGTCAAGGCATCGCTGGCCAACCTACGAGACCCCGCACTTGAAGGCCGCAACCGCCTTGCTCCACACTGCCAAACTCAGCCACAAGACGCCGGTCCTATGACCTATGAGTTGCTCGAAGAAGCCGCCACCGCCGCCCGCGACGGCGACCTCGGCAAGCTCGGGGAAATCCTCGACGCGTCGCCGGCGGCACTCGCGGCTACCGACAGCGAAGGCCGCACGCTGTTGGACCTCGCTTGCCGGGCCGCCACCGGCAACATTGCGATTCCCTTCCAATCAGGCACTAAGGAACAACACCAAGCGGTCGATCTGATCTTGCTCCGGGGCGCAAACGCCACCACCGGCGACCCCGACGGTTGGACGCCCCTGCACACTGCCGGCATGGCCGGGCACTCGGACTTGGCGCGGCGGCTCATCCGCGCCGGGGCGTCCGTCGAAGCCGAAGCCTACGGCAAGGCCGGCGGCACTCCCCTGTCCTACGCGCTGTTCTACGCCAAGACGTACATGGGCGAGGCGCTGACCCCGGCGCATCCCGACAACCTGCGCACGGCGGCCGCGCTCGGTCGGGATTTGCAGCGATTCTTGGTCGGCGACGAGCCAACGCCCGAAGCGAAGCGCGGCCTCGGCTTCTATGCGCCGGAGTTCTTCCCGGCGTGGCAGCGCACGCTCGGCCGCCAAGAGATACTCGACGAAGCGCTGTCTTGGGCGGCGCGCAACAATCGGTGCGAGTCGATGGCGACGCTGGTCGAACACGGTGCCGACGTCAACGCCAATGCGTTCCGCGGCACACCCCTGCTGTGGGCTTGCTACAGCGATAAAGTCGAAGCCGCCACTTGGCTCTTGGACCACGGCGCGGATCCGGATCTGCGCCACGATTGGGGCGGCGAGGGACACGGCGTGGACGCGGTGGCGATGCATTTGGCCGCACAAAACAACTGCGTCGGTTGCCTGACCGTGCTGTTGGATCGCGGCGCCGATCTGCACATCGTGGACGGCGCCCACGGCGGCACGCCACTCGGCTGGGCGGAGTTCGGCGGCGCCACGGAAGCGGTCGAACTGCTGAAGGCGAGAGTGGGCTAAACCCCGCCGGCAAGCTTAGGGACGCCCGTTCACGCCCGCTGCCGGCGCGCCTCGAACAGCAGCACCGTCGCCGCCATCGCAGCGTTGATGGAGTCGCCCAAGCCCAGCATGGGAATGCGCACGGCGTTAAAGCGTACCCGCCACTCCGCGTCGAGGCCGGTGCTTTCACTCCCGACAACAATGGCGACATGACCGCGCAAGTCGGCCGCCGCGTAGTCCAACGCGGCGTCTGGGCTTGCGGCAAATACGCGGATACCGTGCTCGTCGAGCCATTCGCCGACCGCCGCCATCGACGCCGTGGCAAGCGGCACGGTAAACAACGCACCGACGCTGGCGCGCACCACGTTGGGGTTGAACGCATCGGTAACCGGGCCGGCGAGCAGCAAGCCGTTGGCGCCGGTGGCATCGGCGCTGCGCAACATCGCCCCGAGGTTGCCCGGTTTCTCTATGCCAGCGGCGACCAGCCAGAGCGATTCTTCCGCCTGCGGGCCACGCAGCTCGTGCAGTTCAAGGGATGGCGTAGCCGCTATGCCGAGCAGTCCGTCCGGGGTGTGCCGGTAGGACATCTTCTCGAATACCGCGCTGCTGGTCGGCTCACAACCGGCGCCCGCGTCCGCGAAACGACGGATCAACGCCGCTTCGCCGCGGTCGGCGAAAAACGCCTCGCAGTGAAAAAGCGTCAGCAGCGGAAAACCCGCGTCCGCAGCGCACTGCAACTCGCGCCGACCTTCGACGACGAAACGTCGTTGACGATCCCGGTGGCGACGGTCGCGGAGCTTGACAACCTCCTTCACTCGCGGGTTGCGCAAGCTCGTGAGCACCTCAGCGCCGCGCCGCGGCACCCGTGAATTGCGGTCCCCAAGGGCGCTTGTCGGCACTAGGGCGCGGCGGACGAGGACTGAAACGGGCGCGGGCGAGTTCGTCGACGAGCATGCGCTGCCAAGTTTCGCCACGCGCCTCGGCGTGGCGTTGCAGGAGCGCGACGGCGAGGCCGTGGACGTAGCGGTCGTGATCGGCCAAGCCCCGCGTCGCCAAGGTCGAGAGGTCCGCGTCGCCGAGGGTCATGTTGGCGAGCGCGTAGAGCACGTTCACGCGCACCGTGGAGCGCGCCATGCCGCCATTGGCGGTGTTGTCCGGCTCCACCGCCGGGGCCAGTCGAGCGAGCAATCGCTCCGCGCTGACGGTCGCGTTCGGCCGCCGAGCGATATTGCCCAAAGCATAAGCCGCGTTGGAGCGAACCAAATCGTCATCGTCGCTCTCTAGCCGCTCGAACAACGTCTCGATCACCGCCGAACTCGCGAGCCGCGCTTCGCCCGCCGCGTACGCGGCCACGCGCCGCACCCGCACATCGGCGCTCGTCATCGCTGTCCGCACGACACCCTCGGCCACGCCGCCAGCGACGCCGACGGCATAGGCCGTGGTCCTGCGCACGGCTTCGTTCTCGCTCGCCAGCAGGCGACCGAGACCCTCGAGCACATCCGCATCCTCACGCGCCAACCAGCCGAGCTCGTAGGCCAAGCGCACGCGCTCGTCCTCGGCGTACGCCTCGACAATGCGCTCGAGCTGACGGTCGGCGGCGACGTTCGCTCGCCAGTCCGCGTCGCCCCGCAGCCAATGCCAAATGCTCGCCACGATGCCGTCGGTCGGCCGCGGCGGCCCTTCGAGCAGGGGTTCCGGGGAACGATTGCGCCACGAAGGAACGCTGGAGACGTCCGGGTCGCGGGTACGCAGAAAGTAGAACTTGTACATGAAGCGCCGTCCCTCGAACGCCGCGTGCGCCCGGGAGCCGCGATGCATCAGGTCGTAGTGCGCCAGCACGATACCGCCGGCCGGCAACTCGATTTGCTTCCGCTCCAGCCCGTCGATGCCCAACGAGTCCACCACCTGCCGAGTGCGCCGGTCACGTGCGGCAAGATCGTCCGTCCGGAGTTCCTCCGGGCGCAGGCGCTTGTCCACCGCATCGCCCCGATGCCAAGTGCCATCCGGCTTCTCGAAATCGGTCGTCCAGTACTGCGTGCCCGGCAACACTTCGGTGGGGCCGCTTTCCAAGGTGACCGGCTGCGGGTAGTAGAACAACATCGCCCAATTCGGCCGATGGGTGCGATAGTGCGCACGGTCGTTCCACGGCAGGTTGCCGTCTTGGTGGAAGCTCTGGTCGTATGTGGTCGACTCGTGGACGAAGTGGTGCGGATGCAGAAGATAGTCCTCGCCCAAGACGCTCGCCAGCGCACCGCGAACCGTACGCGACGCCAAGAGTTCGTCCACCAACGGAATGCGGGCGCGCAGGTTGTCGCCGACGACTTGCAGATGATTGCTGTCGCCACCGATGGCGTGCGCTTCGTCGTGGGTTTGGGCCGCGGCCGCGAACATCGCTCGATGAAACCCCGCGTCCAAGTCCGCCGCTTCGAGCACCACGAAACCATCGCGCAAGTAGCGCGTCATCCCCTCGTCGTCGAGCAGGCAATCGGCCGTTGCATCCCCTTTCATATCTTTGACGCCACCACGTTCCTATTGGACATCCGCCGATTATTGCGCGAAAGTTGGCGCATATGGGTTGACATACTTTTGATGGTTGGGGAGAGGAAGTGAGTGCATTGAGACCGATTTCCGCCGATTCGCACGTTGTCGAAGCCGAGGATGTGTTCATCGGCTTGGCCGAGCGCTTCGGCGACGACGCGCCGAGAGTCGTCGGCGCCAACACGGTGGACGACGCCATCATCATCCCGGCCAAGGGGCCGCGCGGCGTTCGCCGGCGCATGGGGTTCGCCGGCATGCGCAAACGCGACGGCTTGCAACTGCAACGCCGCCCCGGCCACAAGCCGGAAGTGGACGACATGCGCGACGACGAAGCCAAGCGTATCCTCGCCAAGGGCTACGACGGTCTACGCGCCGGCATTCGCGACGGCGGCTATCGCCACGAAGACCAAGACGAAGACGGCATAGCCGCGGAGTTCCTCTATCCCGGCTTCTTCGGCCTGTTCAGCTTCGAGAACACCGAACTGCTCGTCGCCTGCCAAAAGAACTACAACGACTGGCTGCACGACTACGCCAACGCCTCCAACGGGCGGCTGTTCGGCTTGGCCGCTCTGCCCATCCAAGACCCCGAAGCCGCGGTCGAGGAGCTGGACCGAGTCATCAAGAGAGGCTTCAAGGGCGGCTGCATTCCGTGCGCCGCGCCGCCGGAGCGACCCTACAAGGACGAGTGCTACGAGCCGGTGTGGGCGCTTGCGGAAGAGGCGAACTTCCCGCTTGCCATGCATGTCGGCACCAACGCCTACATGCCGGCGCAGTACCGTCAGAAGAGCCTCTTGCCGCAAGACGAAACTGCGAATTACGCCGCGAGCCCGTCGACCATCCAACGCACGTTGGTGGATTTGATGTGTCGCGGCGTCGCCGCCCGGCACCCGAGGCTCAAGTTCGTGGTCGGCGAGTTCAACGCCGGATGGATCGCCCACTGGCTGGATCGCGTGGACCAAGGCCTGCTGCGGGAACACCGGTTCAGAAACAAGGACTTCACCGGCGAGCGGCCGCACGAAGTGTGGCGACGGCAGTTCTACGCGACCATCGAGGACGACCGCCCGGCCGTGCTGACCCGGGAGATTATCGGCTTGGACAACCTCATGTGGGGTTCGGACTACCCGCACGTGGACTCCACTTGGCCCTGCTCGTCGCAGGTGCTCGACGAGATCTTCGAGGGCGTACCGGACGCCGACCGCAACAAGATCACCCACGACAACGTAAAGGCGCTTTACGGCATTTAGCAGGAGGCGAGGGGGCAAGCACATGCGAACGCTTAGCGACGAACAACGCCGTCAGTGGCATACCGACGGCTATCTGCACTTGGAAGGCGTGCTCGACCAAGACCAAGTGGCCTTCTTTTCCGCCGAGATGGATCGCATTCGCGGCCTTCCCGGCTGGGAACCCGACCCGCGCCAAGGCAAAGACCTGCCCATCGGCCACTACGCGTGGCTGGATCACGCCCGGGATCTCGACCCGGGCGGGTTCATGGATCGCCGCGAACTGCTGACCTACCACCAAGCGTTCATCGACTTGATCGATGCCTCGCCCGTGTTCGACTACATCGTCGACATCATGGGGCCGTACATCCTGCTCAGCATGACGCAAGCCATCGTGCGCCCGGCGGACCCGAAGTTTCCCGGCTATACGCACACCGACGGCGGCGAGTCGCTACGTTTGACTCGGGTGAGTGAATCCAGCCCGCCGTTGGCAATGAAGGCGATGTTCTTGCTCACCGACGTGCCGGAGGAAAACTCCGGCAACCTGACGGTATTCCCCGGCAGCCACCTGCGGCAAATTCCGTTCAAGGGCCGGCCGCCTCCTTCCCCCAACAACTTGGGCTCGCTCGCGCTAAGCGCGATGACGCCCTATTCCCCCGGCGCCGCGCAACTCACCGGCAAAGCCGGCGACGTTTACCTGTTCCCGCACGCCCTGTGGCACGGCCCGTCGCGCAACGAATCCGGCAATCCGCGCAAGGTGCTGCTGTACAACTACTGCCAGCTCTGGATGCGCTGTTACGATTACGACGAGATTCCCGCCGTCGCCCAGCGCTGCACGCCTAGGCAGCGGCGCCTGCTCGGCGACTTGGGGTACGACTTCCGGCCCGGATCCTACTTTTATGTGCCGAAGGATCAGGTGGAGGTGATTCGGGCGTCGGCGTGACAGTGCTGTAACGCCAAGGGCAAGGAGCAACCGCTTTGAACCTTAAGGCCTACTTTATCGGCATGCTGCTCGGCGTGATCATGGGCGCAGGTGGCGGTTTCGCCACCGGCATCCTCGTCTTTCCGTTTCTGTTCCCGCCACCGGAGGTCAACGAGCCGATCACCGGCAAGGCCGAGACGGATGTGATCGCGCGCGCCACGTTCATCCACGCCAATCCGGCCGACCCGATCCATTACGGCCGCGGCACGGCGACCATCTACCCTGACTTGCTGCGCTTGGAGCCGGACTTCGAGGTCGGACCGGGGCCGAAGTTCCACGTTTATCTCGTGCCCGAGGCCGACGTCACCCCGGACACCGAAGTGGAAGCGACGATGTTCGTGGATCTCGGCCGACTAAAGGCGTTCACCGGCAGCCAGAATTACGCCATCCCGGCGGGGGTCTCACCCAGCGACTACCAGTCCGTGGTCATCTGGTGCGAGCAATTCAACGTGCTCATCTCGCCGGCGAAGATCGTGCCCTCGTAGCGTCCGTCCGCCAAGACCGGCGGCCTTCCCCCTAGTCGAAGGCGCTAAGCACCTCTTCCTGCAACTCCTGATACACCTCCGGCTTCTGGCGAATCGACTGCAAGCAGAACTCGTCGACGCCGGCGTTGATGAAGTCCGCGGTGCGATCGATGACGTATTGCGGCGGACCGATCATGGCCCAGTCGTTGCCGCGGCGAGCACGTTCGGCCGCCTTCTCGTCGCGCACGATACGCATGGGCACATGTACCGAGCGTTGGATCTCGGACGGGTCTCGCCCCACGTCCTCGCAGTGCTTCTCGACCACCCGCCACAGTCGCCTCAAGTCGTCCGGGCCGCAGATAGCGTTCATGATGTCGCCGTACTTGGCGAGGGTGCGTAGGGTGCGCTTCGGGCCGGTGCCGCCGACCATCACCGGAATCTTGCCGTTGACGCCCTTCGGCGCGAACGGCGCTTGCTTGAGCTGGTAGTACTTGCCGTTGTAATCGATGAACTTCTCCGCCGTAAAGAGCTTGTGGATCAGTTCGCAGGCCTCCTCCAAGCGGTCTTGCCGCTCCTTCATGGACGGGAACGGCCAGCCGTAGGCCTCGTGTTCGCGCACATTCCAGCCGGCGCCGATGCCGAGGATGCAGCGACCGCCGGAAATCTCGTCCACGGTGGCCGCCATCTTCGCCATCAGCGCGGGATTCCGATAGGTGTTGCCGGCAACGAGCACGCCGAGTTTGAGCTTGGTGGTGACGGCCGCCATGCCGGCCAAGAGCGCCCAACCCTCCAAGGTGGGCAGCAGGTCGCTGTCGGCGACTTCCGCGGTGCGTGTCCACGGCGGCACGAAGTGGTCGTAGGTGTAGACGCTGGTCCAACTGCCCGCTTCCATGACCGCGAGCACGCTCTTGATTTCCTCCCAAGAGGTTTGCTGATTGTAGAACTGTGATCCAAACATTCTTAATTGATCCTTCTGTAGCCTAATTTGCGATGTGCGATGGATGTGGATGGTGTCGAAGCGCCACCCGCTTACGCTTGGGTGGAGGCCGACCCCTGAAAGCGGCTCTTGGCGCGCCAAAGGGCAACCGTCGGTACGGCGACCACGGCTGCCGAGAGCAACCCGGGGAGCCACCCGCCACCCCGGGGGTCGACCAAGTTCCACACCAGCATGGCGATGGTGACTTGCGCCATGTACACGGCCGCCCACGGCCACATCCAGCGCTTCATTTTCCAAAACCCGTACGCGCCGGCGGCGTAAATCAGCCAGTGCAGCGGTTCAGTGAGCTTCGCGGCCCAACCCCGCAACACGAAGCCGAACCAAACCTCTTCATCTTCCGCGACCGGTTTGAAGAAGAGATCGTACGGCAAGTAGATGAACGTCATGTAGAGGCAGAAGCCCCACAGGGCGCTCATCCACCAAGGGCGATCAGTTAGACCAAGCTGCTGCCAAACGCCGGACGACGGGAGCTGTAGCGCCACTCTCTATTCTCCTGTTCGCTATTCGCCTGTTCGCTATTCGCCTACTCGCCTATTCGCCGTCGTCCTTCGGCGTCGGCCGTTTGTACCAGTCGTTGTCGCGGAACAGCCCGTCGCGCCAGCGCACGGCGTCGCGCATGCCGAGTTCGCGATTCTTGTCTTGCCACTCGTAGGAAAAGCCGGTGAACTGCCCCGCGGCATCCAAGTCCGTACTGCTGCGCACGGAAGAGTAGATGCCCATGTTCTCGTAGAAGCGGTTCATGTTGAGCTTCAAGATCGCCAAGTGATCGGCGGACATGACGCTGATGCGATCCGCGAACGCGATGGTGCGCTCTTCGAGTTCGTCCTTCGGCCACGAGTAGTTGATCATGCCGATCTCCTCGGCCTCGGCACCGGTAACGTTCTCGCCGGTGTAGTACAGCTCTTTGGCCTTGCGCATGCCCATCACCAGCGGCCAGATCACCCCGGTGCGCGACGTCCCCAAGCCGCGCAAGCCGGGGTGGCCGAGTTGCGCATCGTCCGCGGCCACCACCAAGTCCGCCATCATGGCCAGCTCGCAGCCGCCGGCGATGGCGTAGCCGTGAACTTGGGCGATGGTGATCTTCGCCATGTTCCAAAAGTAAAGGTGGATGTCGGTGATCTGCTGCATACCCGTGCGGATGCCCATGAGCAGGCGACGGCCCTTCTCGTCCACCGCCTTGTGCCGTCGCACCACGGCGTCGGCGCCGCGTCCACCACTAGGCGTCAAGTCGTAACCTGCGCTGAACGTCCGTCCCGAGCCGCGCACGATGACGGCGCGGATGGAATCGTCCGCTTCCATGTCGTGCAGCGCGTCGTTGAGTTCATAGAGAAGTTCTTGCGATAGCGCGTTCATCTTCTCCGGACGATTGAGCGCGATGCGACCCACGCGCTCATCGGTACCCACTCGGTCTATGACCAAGTTGTCGTAGTCGGTCATTGATTTCCCCTTTGCCTGCTTATGCACAGAATGCCGATAAATGAGTGCGACGACATGGCGCCGCTTGGCGCAATTGTAACCGCGCCCGCCGCCTCACCGTGCCAAGTTCACATCCCCGGCATAGTACTTGTACCTGAACTCCAGTCTAAGGTCTCGCCTCGCCACCGGATTGCCGTCTTGGAATGCCGGCCTGTAGCGCGCCAGCTTCGCCGCTTTGCGCAGCCTGAACTCCATCAAGTTGTGCGGCTCGGCGCGCAACGTCTTGCGTCCGACCACGTCACCCCGATGCGTGACCGTCAACGCGAGTTGCACCACTCCGTCCTGCGGCGTTCCCTGATATTCCGACACTTGCGCCGGATCCTGCGGCAAACGCAAGTAGAGGGCGGTTGGCTTCTCAAAAACATCCGCCCGCGCCGCATCGTCGGCCTCAAGCAACGCCCAAGCCCGCCGGTAGTAGCTCATGGCGATGCCGTGCTCGTAATGCAGCAAGTTCCAATCCGCAAGTTCCACCATGGCGGCCGCCACCTCGATGTCGGAAATGCCGGTCGTCTCCCGCGTCAAGTCGAGCACATCGCGCAACGCCTGCTTGCCCCGACGATACGAGGACCTCCGGTACCAAGGCGGATCCTTGGAATAGCCGGGCGGCCACGCCGAAAAGCCGCCGCGACCCGGCTCGCGAACGCCGAACCGCCGTTGCCGATAAGTGTCGGCGTAGCCGCGCAGCACCTCGATCTTACGTCGGTCGCCGGGAGGGTAGTGTTCCTCGACGATGTCCATGAGTTGCTCGTAGAGCACCTGCGCCGCACGGAACTTGTAGTTGGTTAGATACCAGTCGATGAGCTGCTTGATCCCCGGGACGAGACGGGGATCGTCCTTGCCGTAGACGCGCGCCTTGAGGCTGTAGGCGAACTCGTGCCGCTCGTTGGCGGAGGCTCGGTCGCCAAGCGCTACGAACGCTTCCGCTTCTCGATACAAAAGCGGCAACTGAGCGAGGCCTTGGACGCCGTCGTTCAAACGCACGATGTGCTTGGCGCGGTCGTACGCCTGCAAGGCCCCCTCCGAATCGCCTTGCCGCAAGCGGGCGTCGCCAAGCACCGTCAACGGATCCCCGAGCGTCGAGTGATAACGACCCACCTCGCCTTCGATCTCGGCGACCAAGCGCTCCGCCTCGGCAGCGACTTCGGCGAACTCGCCCACCTGCATCCGCGCCGACAGGTCCGCCACCGCTTGCTCGTCGTTGGCAAGCGAAACCGTCCCCGAGACTATGGCGAGGCAAACCAACGCGAGTGCTGGCAGGTGCGTCGAGGGACGGGTCATTCTTTGGCTCCCGCTCGACGACGCATTGTAGCTCAGGCCGTCGCCGCAAAGACTACACTTGCCCTTCGTTTTGCGACGTTTCCATGTACTCGAATGCCCGCCACGGCTCCCGTACCCGCGCTGGTCTCGGCGCTCGCCTTCGCCATCGTGGCGAGCGCCGGCGAAGTGCGTTTCACGGATGTCGCCGCCGACGCCGGCCTCGACTTCACGCACGACAACGGCATGACCGGCGAGGTCTGGCTGGTGGAGATCATGGGCGCCGGGGTGGGGATATTCGACTTCGACGACGACGGCTGGCAAGACATCTGGGTGGTGCAAGGCGGCCCGCTCGCCGACCGCGGCGGTGCGCTGCCCTGCGACCGCCTGTATCGCAACGTCGGCAACGGCACTCTGCGCTTCCGTGACATCACCGGCGAGTCGGGGGTCTGCGCGGACGGCTACGGCATGGGCATTGCGACCGGCGACATCGACAATGACGGCGACGTCGACGTGTTCATCGCCAACTACGGCGCCAATCAACTGTTCGAGAACTTGGGCGAAGGACGCTTCCGCGACATCACCGCCAACGCCGGCATCACCGGCGACGACTGGTCGGTGAGCGCGACCTTCGCGGACATTGACGGCGACGGCCGACTCGACCTCTACGTCGCCAACTACGTGGCGTTCGACTTGGCGGATCACAAGCCGTGTACCGACGCCGAGTCGCGGCCAAGCTACTGCTCGCCGGAAGTCTACCAACCCGCCCAAGACCGTCTTTACCGCAACTTGGGCAGAGGCGAGTTTCAAGACATAAGTGACGTCGCCGGCATCGACAAGGCGCGGGGCGCCGCGCTGGGCGTGGTGGCGGAGGACTTCAACGGCGACGGCGACATCGACTTCTACGTCGCCAACGACATGTCCGACAACCTGCTGTGGCTCAACCAAGGCAACGGCAAGTTCACGGACAACGCGCTGTTCGCCGGCGTCGCGGTCAACGGCGATGGCGTGGTAGAAGCCAGCATGGGCGTTGCCGCGGCGGACTTCGACCGAGACTGCGACGTGGACCTCTTCATGACTCATTTGGCTGCGCAAACGAACACCCTTTACGCCAACGACGGCAACGGCTGGTTCACCGACCGCTCCAGCACCGCCGGCGTCGCCGCCGCCAGCATTCCCTACACCGGTTTCGGCACCGCTTGGTTCGACGCGGAAAACGACGGCGACTTAGACCTCTTCAGCGCCAACGGCGCGGTGACGGCGATTCAAGGCCAGTCGCCCGGACCCCTCGGCCTGCCCCTGCGACAGCCGAACCAGCTTTGGCTGAACGACGGGCGCGGACGGTATCGAGAACGCACGGGCATCGCCGACTTCGCCGTCGAGGAGGTCAGCCGCGGCACCGCCTCGGGCGACTTGGACAACGACGGCGACTTGGATCTCGTCGTCACCAACAATCGCGGGCCGGCGCGGCTCTACCGCAACGACTCGGTCCGGGCGGCGCACTGGCTCGGCGTGGAACTAGACGCCCCGGCCCCGCGCCTCGTCCTCGGCAGTCGCGTAAGACTGGGCACGTCGTGCCCCGGCCTGCGCATCGCCACCGATGGCAGCTACGCCTCTGCGCACGATCCGCGCGTCGTGTTTGGTCTAGGTGCGCACACGGCCTCGGCGCATGTGCGGGTCACTTGGGCAACGGGCGAAGAAGAGGTGTTTGGGCCGCTGGCGGTGGATCGTTACCACCGGTTGCACGCCGGTGCGGGAAAGGTGCTCCGGCATTGAACGCGCGACGTCCGCTCCTAGCCGGCGCCCATCGGTTCGCCGCCGCCCCGCCGTAACTCGACAATTTGGCTGCAAATTGGGACACCCACTTTCAGGGGGGTGCAGATGGGACACCCACTTTCCGTTCGGCGCCCGTCGGTTCGCCGCCGCCCCGTCGCAGCTCGATAATCTGGTTCGCCTCGAAGTCGCCGAAGGACTCTTCCGTGCCGCCGTTCGAACCGGCCCAACGCACCACGACGTCGCGAGCCTGAGTTTCGACGCCGAGGCCAAAGTGAACGCGAGGATCGCTCGACGACAGATAGCTGCCGGCGGGCTGAACGTCCCGATATACCCGCTTGCCGCCGACTAGCGCCGAGACGGTCGCCCCGTAGGCGTCGCGATGCGGATTGCCAAGCACCACTCGAAAGCGCAGCCAGTTGCCCCGCGAAGCGACTTGGTTGATGAGCAGGTAGGCCGGGCCGTCACGATTGGCCACTAAGAGGTCGAGTCCGCCGTCGTCGTCCACATCGCCGATCGCCACGCCCCGGCTGGTGTGTTCGAGGGGAGGAACGACGCCGCCCTGCGGCGCCACCTCCTCGAAGCGGCCGACCGCCGATCCGCGAAAGAGCACGTTCGGCTCGTCGAAATCAAGCCCCTTGGTAAGGGCCTCCGTGCCAACCATCCCGTTCGCTTCGTAAAGGTCCAGCAAACCGTCGTTGTCGAAGTCAGCGAGCACCACGCCCCAACGGGTGTAGCGGCCGGTAAGGGCGAGGCCAATCTCACCGGTCGCATCGGTAAAGAACATGCCCTCGTTGCGAAAGAACGAATCCGTCTGCCCGGTGATGTTGGTCACCAGGACGTCCGTGTCGCCGTCTTGATCCACATCCGCGGCGGCAACCCCCATTCCCGCTTTCGCCATACCGTGCTCGTCCACGGCGCAACCCCATAGCGCGGCGACCTCGTCGAACTTCAGGCCGCCCCTGTTCAGCCAAAGTTGATCAACCATCTGGTCGTTGGCGATGAACAAGTCCGTTAGCCCGTCTTGGTTGAAGTCGGCGCCCACGACGCCGAAGCCGTTGCCAAAGGCCCGTCGGATGCCCGAGGCCGCGCTGACGTCGGTAAACGTGCCGTCGCCGTTGTTGCGATATAGCCGGTCCCGCGCCGGCGCGTTGTAGTTCTCCGGCGGACAATAGGTGAGCACACTGCCCGAATAGCAGTTCATTTCCGCTTCAACCGACCAGTGGATGTAGTTGGTGTGGAACAAATCCAAGTCGCCGTCGTCGTCCAAGTCGAGGAAGGCGGCGGATGTGCTCCAAGCCGCATCGTCGACGCCGGCGGTCGCCGCCACGTTGACGAAGTGGCCGGTGCCGTCATTCCGATACAGCGCGTTCGAGCCGACGTTAGTGACGTAGAGGTCTACATCGCCGTCGTTGTCGTAGTCGCCAGCGGCGACTCCCATGCCATAGCCCGTATCGTTCGCGCCGTGGCCGTTCGGCGCCTCGACAAACGCGCCGCCTTGGTTGAGAAAGAGGCGGTTACCCAGCTCGCCTTGCGATGATGGAGATTCGTACAGGCTGCCGGCCTGAACGAGATAGGCATCGAGGTCGCCGTCGCCGTCGATGTCGACGAGAGCCCCACCGCTACCGGTGATCTCCGGCAGCAGCGGGCGGCCGCGGAAACCGGAGACATGTGCGAAGTCTAAGCCGCGCGCACCTGCCTCTTCGGCAAACCAAGGCGTGGCAGTTCCACCCTGTTCCGGCGCGCAACCCATGGCGACGATGCAAACCCAAGCCATGGCCCAGCAACCCTGACGCTCGCTTCTTGGGTTTTGTGCTACTGTCAAACAGTCTATCTCGACAGCGATATTGGAGGGAGAATACCCGATGAGTTCGGCACAAGGCATCCACAAAGCGGTCATCGCGGGCATCGCCGGTGGTTTAGCGTTGCTCATTGCCGGCACGGCCCTAGGGGCCGACGACATCGTCCCGCAGGACGAAATCGAAAACACGTATCGGGCGCAAACCCAAGGCAGACAGCTCTTCCGAGCGGAGAAGTACCAAGAAGCCATTCCCTACTTGGAGTTCGCGGCACAGCGCGGATTCAAGCAGGCCCAAGTTCGACTTGGCGAAATCTACGTGAAGGGGTTGGGCGGGGTTAAGCCCGATCTGGTACAGGGCGTAGGTTGGCTCGGCGTGGCTGCTTCAGGTGAGAGCGACCCCCGGATTCGGCAACTGTACCAAAGCGTGCGCGAAAACATCCCTGCGGAACACAACGAGACGTTGGACAAGATTGTGGAACAGTACACGCGCAACTTCGATGGCCGTAGGACGAGGGTTGTCTGCGAGATGGTTCAGCGGGCGGGCACGCACGGTAAGATGATGCTCTGTCGCTACCTCGACGAGAACCTCTACCCGGGCATCAGTCGAAGCTGACCATCGGGCGACGCAAGTACGAAGCCACCTGCGGCGGGCGCGACTTCTTCAGCGAACACGCCCGACTTCAAGTGCCAAGAACCCATGCGGCCGCTAGCCCCCCGCGGTGGCAGTCTGCGTCGCACCGAGAACGGTCGGGCACCCGGCAAGGCGCGACGAGGGAGCGTAACGGGCAATATTCGACCGAGGGCGATGCCGAGCGGGATGCACGGCCGCGTTCGAATGCCACGGACTTTCATTACGGGCGGTTAAGGTCCGACGCCACGCTCCAAGTCGGCAAGCCGTCGCTCCGCCGACGCAAGGTCGGTGGCGAAAGCGTCGTCGAGGCGCTTGGCCCACGCCAAGGCGTCGCGGGCTTCCTCGAAGCGCCCCATTTCCGCTAGGCACCGGCCCAGATAGATGTAGGCGAGGGTGAACGAGGCATCCAACGCAGTTGCCTCTTGGAACCTCGCCACCGCTTCGGGCCAATGCTCGCGAACGCCCTCCAGCATACCGGCGAGATGGTAGAGCCGCTCTGGATTCTCGGCACCGTATGTCAGCGCCTGGTCCACCGCCACCAAGGCTTCTTCGTAGCGCTCCTGCTGCATGAGGATGCGGGCCAGCCGTTCGTGGGGCCAGACTTGCGCGGGATGCTTGTCGATCGATTGTCGCAGATGGTCGAGCGCTTGTTCGTCGTCGCCGATGTGCTGATAGATGCCCGCGAAGACGTTGTGGAACCGGTAATTGTCCGGCGATGCCGCGAACCCTTCTCGCGCCACGGCCAGCGCCCTCTCGGTCTCCCCGCTTCGACCATAGGCCAAGCTCAGGTTGATGAAGACCGCGTCTTCGGCCAAGTCGCTGGCACGGATGGGTTCAAGCACCTTCACAGCCTCCTCGAAGCGTCCGGCCTGTAGGAGACGCTCGCCATGCATCAACTTGCGGCCGAAGGAGGCTTCGTATTGCCACTTTTGTCGCTGCAGGGGATCGCTCCAAGTCATCGGCTTGGCGTCTTTGCCGCGCGCCGTCGCGATCCGCGCATCGTCCGCCTGCCCAAGGGCCTGATACACCCGCCCTAGCGTTCGATAAACCTGAGGCTCTCGCACTTTCGCTGCAAGCGGCTCAACGACCTCGAGCGCGTCTTGGTAGCGTCTCTCGCCAACCAAGGCCCTCGCCACTCCCAAGTCGGCGTGCTCGACAAACTCCGCGAGATCCGCGGCTCCGATTTCCCGCACCCGCGCGTACGCCATCCGTGCCTCGGCGTACCGGCCGAGCGAATTGAGCCACGCCCCCCGGTAGAGCCACGCCGGCGGGTAGTCCGCATCCAGCGCCAACGCCTCGTCGAGGACCGCCAGCGCCCCTTCGTAGTCGCCGGACTCCGCGACTAGCACGGCGCGGAAGTACGGCCACCTGAAGTCCGTGGGATCGAGCTGCTGCGTCTGCGCGTAGGTCTGTGCCGCTTCGGTGTAGAAGTCGTTGACCTCGTACGCCATGCCGAGCCGCCCGCGCATCTCCGCCGAGGCCGGCAGCGTACGGACGGACTCGCGGAGTTCTTCGATCAGCTCGATCAGCCCCTCGTTCGCCGAATCGAGGGGCACGCTCGGTGGTGGGTCGAGCGCACGATCGCACGCGGCGATGAGCAATGACGATACGGCTACAAAGAACGTCGCCACGGCCACCCGCCCGCTTCGGCCGCGCTGCTTCGGCATACCGACTCTAGCGTTCTATTTCGCGGGATCCTACGGATTCGCCAAGGTGCCTTCGCACTTGCGGCGATTGTCGGGGCTCAAATCCGCTCGTTCGCAGCGGATACGCAGTGCCGAAAACGCACGCCGGCTCGGGCCGGTAATCTGATAGCGGCGCCCCCGCAAGCTCGATATCTTGACGACATCCACCTCATCGCCCACTTTGATACGACTCGACGCGGCATTGTCGCCCTCGAACAACAGCTTATCGTCGAGCACGACGAGTTGCCGGTCGCGAACCAAGTCGCGACGCACGGTGACTTTGGCGACAAACCGCTTAGGGATCGCATCACTCGGGTCTTGCGCCCGGGAACGCGTGAACAGCCGCCCGATCGTTTTCAGAGTCGATGGTCGCTCCACGACTTCCTGCGTGGATGAAGTCGCCTCGTCTGTCGCCGTATCCGGCGAGTCATACTGTTCTTCGGCGGGTGCAGGCGTCGGTGGCGTCGGCGCTTCCCTCACCGACTCGTCAACGGCCTGCGGCTCCGCCGGCAGCGCTTTGGATGGTGTCTCTTCGGCGACCGTCGGGGGAGTCGCCAAGTCCTCCGCGTCCTGGAGGCTTTCCGCCGCGACGCGAAAGCAACCTTGGCGCCGTTCCTCGTCCTCTATGAGCGCGCACGCTTGAACCATCAGGCAGAGCGGCTGTTGCGACTCCGGCAGATTGCGACATTCGTCTGGCGATTCCTCGCCGCGCACGGTATGCGTGAGCAGGATCGCGGCAAGCCCGCAAAACAAAGCCCGGTACCGACATAGCCGGTACCGGGCGCGGAAGGCGGGGAACCCGCCAGATCCGAGAAGAGCGCTCCTCGAACCTAGCAGTACCCGTTCTCTTCCTGACACTACCGCTTAGAACCCAACCGTCAAGCGGAGGAACGCCTGTCGACCCATGATGTTGTCGAGATAGACGTCATAGCCTACGCCGGAGGGCATCGCATCGGGCCTCGTGTTGAAGATGTTCCGCATCGCGACATTGGCTTGCAGGAAGCCGAAGCCGAATACATCGGGACGGTTGTATGTGTAGCTCACGTCCCAGTAGTGCCGGGAGTCGATGCGGCAGTGCGGGTTGCGGTCTTGATCCACGCACACATCGTCGTTGGTCAGGTCGTCATGGTCTTGACGGAAGTTGATCCAAACCCCACTCACGTCGTGGCCTTGATTCCTGACTGGATCCCACGAAGCCAAGGTGTCCTTGACTTCGTCATGCCACCGGCCGGTGAGCTGAAGGGTGTGTTGGTCATAGAACCAACGCAAGCCAACATTGGCGCGCCACTTCGGCGTGGCGGGAAGTACTTCTACCAAGTCGCTGATCTGGCCAACGTAGTGGATGCCGTTGTTGCGGAAGCCGGCGCCATCCACGCAGATCTCCGCATACACGTGATCCCGGTCCTCCGAATTGCGCGTTCCATCCGGATTCAGCGCACTCTCGCCGTCGGTATCGCCATACCGGCAAATCGACAGCTCAAGCATCTGCGTGGCGCTCAGGAACAACTCGAAGCTACCGTACTCGCCACCGATCATCGGCAGGTCCACGGCATCGAAACGATACCTGCCCGCGTAGATCATCGTGGTGGTGGACTGCCGCCCCTGGTCGACCCAAGACTCTCCTACCTTCTCAAGCTCCAAGCCATCGAAGCCGCCCCGCGTGATCGCCGAACCGCCGATGCCAGTCTCCGTCCGCGTCCATTCGATCGCCGCGTCCCGGCGACACGCCAGTTCGCTCGCCGGCGTTTGCTCGACGAAATCCGTCACGTTCAATACCAGATCACCCATCGGATCGTTGTAGTTCAGCAACGTATCCGCACCGCAACGGCTGCGGACGAAGGCACCGAAACCACCACCCGCAGAACCCAAGTTGGTGCCCGCGCCGATGCGCTCCGAGCGCCCGTTGAAATCAACCGTGGTGTAATCCATGTCGAACGTTAGATCGCCGTCAAAGAACTGCAACGACAGCCCCGCGTTCCAAAGGTCGGACGTTTCAGGCCCCAACACTGGGTTGCCAGCGAATGCGACCTCGACCCCGTCCACCGTGCCACTGGTGTTGCTTAGCGTGCCGCGACAGGCTTCGAGCTCCGGCAGGTTGTTGCAGATGTAGTCCGAGAGCGAGGCACGGCTCCGGGCATTGCCGGGCTGGAACAAAGACGAAGAACTCGGCAACACGAAGCCTTCCGTCAGGCTGCCACGCAACGCCAACCAACTTATCGGCTGGTAACGCAGGGCCAACTTCGGAATCACCGTGTCGTACTTCGCGGTCGCGCCGTGGGCGTACAAGTTCCCCTTCGTCTCGAACTCGGCGTACCGAGCCGCGGCTTGCACCTCCATTTGTCCCCACTTGGGATGTGAGAGCGGCGTGACTTGCGCTTCGACGAAGACCGCGGAGGTGGTTTCTTCCGTGTTTTGCAGTTGCACCGACTCACCGGCGTTCAGGCCGATCAGTTCGTCGCCACCAAGGGAGATGCCCGTTAGCGCGAACGCGTCGGGGTTCAGTTCCTCGGTTTCCGTCCGGTGGTGAATCCCCGCGGCGATGCCGAATGGCGTGTCGTTCCATAGGGTGAAGAGCGACCCATTGGACACCACCAAGTCGATGATCTGCATGCCCAAGGATCGTTCGTTCTGTACGAGCACGATACCGGCGTTGGCGAACTCTTGCTCGGTATTGATGGCGTCGCTCGCGTACGCGCCATCGGTCGGATCCCATGGGCTCTGCTGCGTGTCGCTTTCGTTCCGATACCCGTGTTGCAGCTCGCCTTCTTCGGTGGTCGCGAGCCAATGCGTGCTGAACGGGTTCCAGCAGGTATCACCGTATTGCCCGCCTTGACAACGCAACGCCGCATTCATCATTGGCCAGATACCCTCGGGGCGGTCGTCCGTGCGGCGAACGAGCGTCCAAATCCAATCCGCGTTGATGATCCACTCCGTATCGGGAATATCGACCTCCGTTCCCAAGCGGAAGCGGAAGTTCTCGATGCGGGTGCGGTCGCGCCACGTCATGTCTTCGTTTAGCCAAGGCAGGTTGTTGTTGTGGGGGTTCTTCGGCCACAAGTTCATGCCTCTAAGGCGGACATCCTCGAACAACCGAATCCCGCCGTTGCCCACGGTATCCGGGTCGAAGCGGTCCGGAACACCGTCGCCGTCCGCATCCTCGGTGTCGGAGAGCAGTAGGACGCGATACTTCGGATCGCGGTTGTACGACACGTCATGTACGCCGTCCAAGCCGGCGCGGTCGGGAATGCCGTCTCCGTTCTCATCCTGCGCGTACACCAATAGCTCCCCCGGTTCTTCGAGGTAGTCATACCGCCCGTTGGCGTTCGCATCGAGATAGTTGAGGAACGAATCCCCGTGGCACGACGTTACGTCGCCGTTCTCGTCCATCACTTCCCTACAGAACATATTGGGATCGCCATGTGCGCTGTCCGGGTAGAGCATCGAGAATGAATTGGTACCGTCGGCGAAGGCGCGATAGGGGTTGCCGGGGTTGGAGCCAACGGCGATCGGCTGCACATCCGCGTACGGATGCGCCCCAGTGAACGGCCAGTCGTCGAATCTCGGCGCGTACTGCCGAGTGTCGTAGTCCAAGCGCGACACGACCATCTCGCCGTGTATTTGCACGTAGTCGTTGAACTCGTGCTCGAAGTAGGCCATGCCCTGCTCTTGGTCTCGCTTCTCGCGAATGTCGAACGTGTCCCCGATCGCTTGTCGGCAGTCGGGACCCGGGCCGGCCCACTTGATCTCCTCGCCGAGCCAAGCCGAGAAGCCCGAGAGTTCGCCCACTTGGAAGCCGTTCAGGTAGCTCCCGGGCTTGTTGTTGTCGCTGTAGCCCAAGTTGTTCACGGAGTCGCCGAAGATCGTGGTCAGCGTTGGATCCGAGTAGTGGAGTTGCCACCGCTCTTCCGTCCAACCGTCCGGCTGCTCGTCACGTCTCGGATCGTCCAAGCCGATGGGCGGGACGAACGGCGTGTGGTCGTTGCCGCCACCGAAGAGATAGCCGCAACCGGGATCCGGCCGTCGCGCGGTGGCGACCGTGCCTTGCTGATCCTCCAAGGGCGGCATGCCGTCGCCCCAATGGGCCGGTACGAAAGTACGCACGACGCCAGCTAGCTCCCGGGCGCGGTCCGTCCCGTTGAACGACGCCCGGACCGGTGAGAACCAACCACCGCCCGCGTCACCAGGGACGAACCGATCCGGCATCCTGCCATTCGCCACCGCTTCCCGTGAAGGCGAGTAGCGATCGGCGATCCAGCCGGCGCCCGGCCCGCCGGCGCGGGGCGCGGGGGGGGGGGCGCGCGGGGGGGGGGGGGCGGGGGGGGG
>CAYGBI010000011.1:38081-41936 GCA_964348085.1 uncultured Pseudomonadales bacterium
GCCCGGGAAGGCCAGTAGCGATCGGCGCCCCCCCCGGCGCCCCCCCCCCAGCCACGAGCACCCCAAGGATCGGCCACCTCGCCGTCAGGCCAAACGTGGTCGCCAATCGGCGACTGCAATTCGCCGCTGGTGCTGCGAATCGGCGCATACCAATCACCCGGGTGGCTCCAAGGGCGTTCTTGGTAGGGGTGGACCAACTGCCCCGTCCAGTTCGCTGAACTGATGATGTATTCCGGCCGATCAGTGCCCTTCATACGCTCCTGATCGCGGATCTGAAGCGCGAAGATCACGCTCGTGCGCTCTCCTTGGGCGCCCGCTAACAAGCCCAGCGTCGCTTCCGGCGTGCCGTTTTCGAGCGGCTGCCGATACTCGTAGCTGGCGAGCAAACCGTCGAAGTCCTTCCTCGGCACCAGATTGATCACGCCGGAGACCGCCGAGGCGCCATACAAGGCCGACGCACCGTCGAGAATGGTCTCTAGCCTGCCGACCGCGATGTTGGGATAGAGGTTGTTCAGGTCGGCGCCGGCACGTCGGGTGCGAGAGCCGTAGCCGTTAACGTTGGCCGGCACGCGGTGGCCGTCCATCATGGTCAACGTCGCTCGCGTTCCCAAACCACGCAGGTTCGCCCACGTTTCCGACCCCTGCTGAAATTCCTGGTCGTCAGCGCTGTTGAACTCGATCGGCGCCGAGTTGGCGTTGACGCCGATCTGGAAAGTCTGGTCGAAGACTATCTCGCCGAGGTCCGATGTCGCGGAGAGCGAAATGTCCACCGCGTCGACCACATCCCGAGGCGACGGCAGATCGAAGTTGGTGCGCCGGATATAGGATCCGGTAACCCGCACTTCTTCGATATCGTCGTCCTCTTCGTCTTCTTCGTCTTCTTCCGCCTTGGCGCCTAAGGAACCCAAGGCAAAGGCGAACGCGGTCGCCCACAGCATGGCTTGCTTCAGCTCATCTCTCACTTATGTACCCCCCTTCAAGGTTGGCCCTACAACTCGCGGCATGGATCGACACGCTTAACGTCTCACCCCACCGCATCGAACACGGTGACAAGGGCCCTGTCGCCTTCTGCCACTCACCCTTTGGTGGCGGACAGTACGAGGTTTGCCGGAGAGTTGTCAAGCCACCAAGTCTTGCCCGTTTTACCCCAACTGGGTGTATAGCGGAGGTGGCAGGCGAGCGATGCCCAAATTGTCGTGTCTTGGCTGCGCGACAGACGACGCAGGCGTGCGGGAACGGCTCGGACTGTGGGGGTGGAGGGGCCGCGCGACCACGGGGCCAACCGACGATGGCCCTACCGCCGAAGGTCCCGCATTACTTCGAACTCCTTCTGCAGGCGGCGCAACTTCTCCTGCTCCCGAAAGGTCGCATGTTGTTGACCCTTGTAGTCCTCTAGGCCACGACGCGCCAAGTCGGGCAAATCCTCCTCGAAGAAGCAGGCCAAGCGCGGCAAATAGCTGACCACTGGGCGGTGCATGTCGCACACGACCCCGGTGGCGTCTCTGCCGTACTTTGTTTTGTATTCCTCCACGACCTCCTCGAAGTAAGGCACGTAGTGCTCGGGAATGCGCTTCCAGACATCGTTGAAGTAGTTTCTGATGGTCGGCGCGGTGCGGCCGGAGGACGCCACGCCCAGCCAACCGACGGCTTGCACCGTGTCCCGCTCCACATCGCCGAGACCTTGCAGGAGGATATGCCCGACCTTGGCTTGCGAGTCCTTAAATCCCTTTTCCGCCGTATGGATCAGGTAGGGAAACGCTTTGTCGAACTCTCGCTGGGAATATAGGCGGCGCGCGGTTTTGAGTTCCTCGTAGATGCGCCGCCGCTCGTCTATCGTGAGCGGCCGCTCGCCGACGACGGTAAGGGTCTCCACATATTCTTCCGTTTCTCCCGTGTCGTCTTCCGCCTCGACTGACGAGGCCATCGCTTCCGTTTCGGCGTTGTCCGGGGTCTCCTGCGCCTTCCCGGGGTGTGTATCCGCCATTGCCTGACCACCCCAAAGCAGCCCGACGACAACGAAGGAGCTAACAGTGGTTGCGTTCATGGCAACCCTCCTCACTGGCATATGCCTACTCTACAAATTAAGGCCGCACAAGAAAGGGCCTCGCGATCACTTGGGATAAACCTGCACAACGTCGATCAGCCCCTCGTTCAGCGAGCCGGAGCGAAAACCGCCCAAATCCACCGCGACATAGCGATAGCCCGTCGCCCGCACCCTCGCCGTGATTTGGTCGCGCAGTTCAAGCGCCAAGGGCAGTTCCTCGGCCAGCAATTCGATGCGGGCGACATCCTCGTGATGGCGAACGCGGAACTGGCTGAAGCCGAGGTCGGCGAGCGCCTCCTCTGCGGCCTCCACTTGCCCAAGCCGCGCCTCGGTGATGTGCGTGCCGTAGGGAAAGCGGCTCGATAGGCACGCGGACTGCGGCTTATCGGCGTTTTCCAAACCGAGATGGGCCGCCACGGCGCGGACATCCGCCTTGTCGAAGCCGGCGTCTAGCAAGGGCGAGACCACATCGTAGTCCCGGGCCGCCACCAAACCAGGGCGGTGGTCGCCCAGATCGTCGGTGTTGGTGCCGTTCAGGACATAGGTGAAGTCCTCTTCGGCGGCGATTCTCGACAGATCTTCGTACAACGATGTCTTGCAGTGAAAGCAACGGTCGACGGGATTGGCGAGGTATTCCGGCTTGGTCAATTCATCGGTGACGATCACTCGATGGCGCATTCCCCAGTTCTCCGCCAACTCGCCGGCGAGCGCCAAATCGCTCCGCTTCAGACTTTTCGACCCGGAGGTGACGGCCAAGGCGCCCTCGCCCAAGACTTCGGCGGCGACGCGGGCGACCAAGGAACTGTCCACGCCGCCGGAGAAGGCGACGATGGCGCGCCGCAGTCCGGAGATGTTGGCCTTGAGCGTTTGGAGCTTGGCCGTCTGCGTCTCGTTCATAGCCGGTTGATCATGTTGGCGAGAAAGCCCGCGCCGAAGCCGTTGTCTATATTGACCACGGCGACGCCCGATGCGCAACTATTGAGCATGCCCAAGAGCGCCGCGATGCCGCCGAAAGCCGCACCATAGCCAACGCTGGTCGGCACCGCAATGACCGGCTTGTCAATCAAGCCGCCGACCACGCTCGGCAATGCGCCTTCCATGCCCGCCACCACCACTACGACGCGGGCGGTGCGAATGGCGTCGACCCTCGCCAGCAAACGATGCACGCCGGCGACCCCGACATCGCTGATGCGGAGTACCGGGCTGTCGTAGAACTCGGCCGTGAGCGCGGCCTCCTCCGCCACCGCGCGGTCCGACGTGCCGGCGGTGACCACGGCGACGCTGGTGGCAGCGGTTTTCCGCGATCCTTGCTTGAACGTCAGGAGACGGGCCTCGGCGTAGTGGACTGCACCCGGCACCCGGGCGAGCGTCGCCTCGGCGGCCGCTGCGCTTACCCGTGTCGCCAAGGCGTCGTGTCCGCGTTCGGCGACGGCTTTGAAGGTAGCTGCCACCTGCTCCGGAGTCTTGTGCTCGCCGTACACCACCTCAGCGGCGCCGGTGCGCCGGATCCGGTCGTGGTCGATGGTGCTGTGGCCAAGGTCTTGGAAGTAGGCGCTTTGGATGGCCGCCGTCGCCGCGGCACGGTCTAGATCGCCGGCGGCGAAGCGATCAAGGATGTCCTCAACAGCCGACACAATCGAGGGACGCAAGCGGCAACAGCGCTATCGAAAGGATTGGCATATCACATGAACGTGCGAAATAGAGCCACCGCAGTGGCGATCACGGCAGTGGTCAGTATCCCAGCCAAGAAACGCATCATCGTCGCTTCCTTGCGCTCGATCAGCGTTCTCACATCGGCAATGTCTTCCCGC
>CAYGBI010000011.1:42036-65830 GCA_964348085.1 uncultured Pseudomonadales bacterium
CATCGTCGCTTCCTTGCGCTCGATCAGCGTTCTCACATCGGCAATGTCTTCCCGCTTGGCCGTGTGCGCCATTTCGGCTTCTATCCGGGCCAAACGCTCCCAGATGTCGTCGCGCCCGGGCGGTTCTCCCCCGCTAGGAGACGACAACGGACGCACGTTGCCTCGACTCACTGTCGCTCGCCCCACTCGTTCGCCTTCTCCCAGAGGGCCCGGTCGTAAAACCCGTAATAGTCGTCCATCCTGGTCACGACGCCACTGCTTCCACCACTGCCGATTCCCAGCTCTTCGCAAACTTCTACGCAGGTGCCCTGTCGCCCCGCAACCACCCACACGCTCCCGGGCAGCACCTCGTAGCGATCAGGAAATTTGGCCGCAATCAGATCCGGGTCAATACCGTCACTGGGCGGCGATACGACAACATAGCGCTTCACATCTCACCTCCTTGGCTGTCGAGAGCATACCAAGTGAGTTAGCTACCATGCGTCGCGTCGAAGCAGCTATCGGCCAGCACCCTGTCGGACTTGGCGACGTTAGCCGCGAAGTCCGACGGGTGCTGGGGGCGGTTTGGGCTGGGGCGAAAGGCGCTAGCCACGACCCATGGCCGACAAGACCCGCTCGACGTCCCGGTCCACCGCCGCCTTGGTGGTCAGGTAGTCGCCGCCGGTGCGCGCGGCTATGGCGGCGATGTCGTCGTGTTCGGACTTCCACCGCGTAGCGCCGCTCGGCAGCGTGACCACCTTCACGCGCACATCGCCGAACGCAGTGGCGACGGTGCGCTCCTGCCGGGGCAGCATCCGTTTCGTAACTTCACGCAGGCGGACGCCGATGGTGGTGGAGGCGGTGAACAACCGGGTTAGCACGTCGTCGAGGCAGGCTTCGTCCGCGAGCACGGTGACCTTGGTGGCCGGACGTGCTTTCTTCATCACGATCGGCGTGAGAAAGACGTCCTTCGCGCCTTCGGCGAATAGCGCCTCGGTCAGCGGCGCGAACGCCTCCGCCGGCATGTCGTCGATGTTGCACTCCACCTCGATGTTGGTTTCGGTGAGCAGCGGCGTTTGGGTTTCGCCCAAGCTCAGCCGCAGCACGTTCGGCCGGGCGAAGTCCTTGTGGCCGACGCCGTAGCCGATGCGCTTGGGCGTGAACTTGGACGGCGACGCAAAGTCGCTGACCGCGCACTTGAGGATGGCGGCGCCAGTGGGCGTGGTGGCTTCGCCGTCGACGCCGCCGTAAGCGCAAGGCGCACCTTTGAGCATCTCCGCCGTGGCCGGGGCCGGCACCGGCAACAAGCCGTGCTCGCAGCGCACCATGCCACTGCCCAATTCGATCGGCGAGCAATAGGCGGCATCCGCGTTCAAGTAGGCGAGGCCGATGGCCGCGCCGGTGATGTCCACGATGGCGTCCGTTGCCCCCACTTCGTGGAAATGCACCGTTTCGATGCTGGTGCCATGGATCTTTGCCTCCGCCGCGGCGAGTGTCTCGAACATCGCATGCGCGGTTTCGCGCACCTCAGGCGCGAAGCCGGCGCGGTCGATAATGCTCTTGATGGCGTTGAGATGACGGGCGGGGCGGTCAATGCCCTCGGCAAGCCGAACCGTCGCGCAGGTACCGGCGATGCCCATTTTGGCGCCGGTCTCGAGCTGCAACTCGAACTCGTCCGCCAGTTCGAGCTTGCCCAGTTCGCTCTTCAGATATTGCGCCGGGACACCCACATCGACCAACGCGCCCAAGTGCATGTCGCCGGAGATGCCGGCGAAGCACTCGTAATACAGCGCAGTGGCCAAGACCGGCTCAAGCCAGCGGACTCAAGCCAGCAAACGGTGCGTCGGGGCGCAAAACCGGTCGATGGGGATGCCGTGCGTGCAGGCATTGGCGCAGGGCTGGCCGTCACACGATAGGCAAGCCAAGGCGTTGGTTTCTAGCAGCGCGTATTCCTCCCGCGCCAAGGCCACGTCTTGATAGTCCACCGCGTACATGCGAGTACGCAGGACATCGGCGATGGGCACGCCATATGGGCACGCGTCGTCGCAGTCGTTGCAGACGTGACGACAGTAACTCTCGCCATTCAGCATGGCGTAACGCTCAAGCAGCGCCATGTCGCCGGCCGCGAGTTCCCGCCAGCCGGAGGCACCTAGATATTCGTTGATCTTGTCGACGCTGTTCATGGTGATGACGGCCGCATCGACATGCGGATTGGCAAGCACCCAGCGCAGCGCCGCTTGGGCGAACGTCGCGCCGCCGTTCTCGAACGGGCGCATATCGTTCAAGCGGGCGCCCTTGAGCGTCTTCATCACGGTGATGCCGACGTTCTTCGCCTTGCCCTTGGCAAGCACGCGCGGCAAGTCCTGCTGGGTGGCGACGAAGTCCATCGAGCGGGTGACGCTCTCGTAGAATTTCGGGTCTTGGCCGAAGTTGTGGGCCACCAGGACCACATCCACCATGTCTTCGTCGAACACGTAGTCCAAGCACTCGATAAGCCGACCGGCGTGGCCGGACATGCCGGCGAAGCGAATCTTGCCTTGGCTCTTGGCCTTGTCGATAAAGGCGTGCCACTCCGGGTTCCTCATCACCGCCACGCTGTTCACCGCGTGGTTCATGAAAATGTCCACATGGTCCATGCGTAGGCGCCTCAGCGACCCCTCCAACGACTCCATCAGCCACTCGGCGCTGCTATCCGCCTTGGTCATCACCTTCGAGGTGATCACCACTTGGTCCCGCTTGCCCGTCAACGCGTTGCCAAGCACGGTCTCCGAATTGCCACCGGTGTAGCCCTCGGCAGTGTCGAAGTAGTTGATGCCACGCTCCAACGCGAGGCTGACGAGCTTCTCCTGCCCCGGCCGCAAGCTGCTGCTGCCAAAGGAGATGTCCGATATTTCCAAGCCAGTGCGCCCGAGCGTCGCGTAGCGCCTGACCTCGCCGGGCTGGTTGATCTCGTTGGCCACTGCCCCAGCAAAGGGCAAGGTGGCGGATACGGCTGCGCTCATGCGCAAGAAATCGCGCCGATTGGGCGATCCTTTGGCGCTGTGGGCGGAGTTGTCGATTGACATGAACGACCTCCTGGACATGCCCTAAGTGTGGTGGAACAGACATAGACTACGCTTCCGGCACGGATGTCGCCAGATGATCGTCACGGCGAGTCGCGAAAGAGCGTTGCGGTCATAGCGCTGCGATCCGTTGCCATCCCCAAGGAGTGAGCTTCGTGCGCGTCGAAACGCCCTATCTGCTGTTCCTCGGCGATGCCAAGGACGCCTTGGCCGCGAAAACCGGGCAAGGCATCGTCGACTGGCGTCCAGACGCCGTGGCCGGACAGCTCCGGTTGCCCGGCTGTCGCGCCGATCTCGGCGTCGCCGACCTCACCATCACCGAGGCCGTGCAGCGCGGTGCCAAAACCCTGGTCGTCGGCGCGGTCAACCCCGGCGGCATCCTGCCGGCGGTGTGGTGCGAACCCATCACCGAGGCCCTTGCAGCCGGCCTCGACGTCGCCAGCGGGCTGCACACGTCGCTCGCCAGCCTTCCCGGCGTCCGCGCCGCACCGGTTCGGTAGGCAACTGCTCGACGTGCGCCACCCCACCGAAACCTTCCACACCGCCAACGGCCGCAAGCGCAGCGGCAAACGCCTGTTGACCGTCGGCACCGATTGTTCTGTGGGTAAAAAATACGCCGCACTCGCCATCGAACGTGAACTTGGGGTGCGCGGCATAACCGCCGACTTCCGCGCCACCGGCCAGACGGGAATCCTGATCAACGGCGCGGGCATCGCCATCGACGCCGTGGTAGCGGACTTCGCCGCCGGTGCCGCCGAGGCACTTTCTCCGGACAACGACCCGGAGCACTGGGACGTGGTGGAAGGCCAAGGCTCGTTGTTTCATCCTTCCTTCGCCGGTGTGAGCCTCGCGTTGCTGCACGGCACGCAGCCGGACGCCTTCGTCGTCTGCCACGAGCCAACGCGAACCACCATGCGCAACGTCGCCGCTCCAATCGCCAGCATCGAAGACGTGATTGTCGAAACCACCGCGCTCGGCAAGCTGACCAATCCCGCCATCCGCTGCGTCGGCATCGCGATCAACACTGCCGCGCTGTCCGACGCCGACGCGAAGCGCGTCGTTCAAGGTGTCACACGGGAGTTCGCCCTGCCGGCTTGCGATCCGGTGCGCGACGGCGTCGCCAGCATCGTCGATCAACTCCTCCGACCGTAAGCCGTGAAGATTGCCGCGACGATCGAACGCTGGCCTATCGCCCGGCCGTTCACTATCGCCAGAGGCAGCAAGACCGTCGCGGAAGTGGTCGTTGCAACGATCAAGGACGACGGCATCGAAGCACGCGGCGAGTGCGTACCGTATGCGCGCTACGGCCATTCGTCGACAGATACCGCCGCCCAGATCGAAGGCTTTCGCGGCCCGTTCGACCGAGAGGCCTTGCGACGGGCGCTTCCCGCCGGACCGGCACGCAACGCCATCGACTGCGCGTTGTGGGACTTGGCGGCTCAGCGTGCGGGACAACCGGCCTGGCAGTTAGCCGGTGTGAGCCAGCCGGTGAACGTTGCCACGGCGTACACGCTGAGCTTGGATTCGCCAGCGGCCATGGCTGCCCGCGCCACCGCCGAACGCGAGCGACCGCTACTCAAGTTGAAACTCGGCACCGACCCTGTGGCAGACATCGAGCGGCTACTCGCCGTGCGCACGCACGCACCTGCGGCACGCCTGATCGTCGACGCCAACGAAGGCTGGGATTTCGGCGCGTTGGAGGCGTTTATGCCGGCGGCCGTCAACGCTGGCGTCGAATTGATCGAGCAACCGCTGGCGCAGGACGCGGACCACGCACTCCTAGACTATCGCTCGCCGGTACCCCTCGCCGCCGACGAGAGCTTTCGCGACGGCACCGACCTCGCCGAGGTCGCCCAGCGTTATCAGGCCGTGAACATCAAGCTCGACAAGACCGGCGGCCTGACCGCGGCACTCGACCTCGCGCGCCAAGCGCAAGCCTTCGACCTCGACATCATGGTCGGCTGCATGGTGGCCACATCGCTGGCGATCGCACCGGCGCTGCTGCTGGCCGGGTTCGCCCGAGTCGTGGACCTGGACGGCGCGCTGCTGCTCGCCCGCGACCGCTCGCCGGGTTTGGCCTACGAGGGCGGGAAGGTGTCGCTCACGCCTGCCGTTTGGGGCACCGGGTCTACTCGAAGACGCCCTGCGCCAATGTAGTAGGAACGTCCATGCCACTAAGTTTCATGTCGAGCGACAGGAACTGGTCGACGCGTCGCAAAGAACAGCACCATGCCGAGGGCGTTCGCGGTGCGTACCCTATTTGCGACTCGGCGGTCGTCCAAGGCACCGCAAGGGACTACCCGCCCCCCGCCGTCAGGAGCTCGTGGTGCCTCGTCGGTCGTGCTAAAGGTCTTGCTTGAGCGCGACGATCTCGTCTGCTAATTCCCCGGCGTCCGGTAGATCGCGCCCGGCCCGGCGGTACCAATAGCCGGCGTTTCGCATGTCGCCTTCCATCATATGAACGATGCCGTGCGCCCAACTGCCCTTGGCGGAGGCGTCGTTCTGGACGATCTTGTGCGCGGCTTGCCAATCGCCGGATTCCAAATGTGCCACTGCTTCTTGAAGGTCGGCCATCTCGGTCACCCACTCACCACACTCACCAATGGATGCACGGAACTTAGCGCCATTGGCCACTTTGCGCTAGCAGTCTGTCGGACTTGGCGGCGTTAGCCGCGAAGTCCGACGGAGTGATAGGGCGGCTTGGGCTGGGGCGAAAGGCGGCGCCGAACGGCGACGGTTTTCGTGGCGTAGCGGTTTAGCTGTCGTCGCAATTTTCCGCAAGCGAAACCAACGTCCTCGCTGCCGACACGGCATCGCGCATACCGTCCCACTCGCTCCAGTGGTCGCAGAGTTTGTCGATGGAAGTTCCGTAGGGGTCGTAGTCCGGCGGATAGTCGAGGAAGTCACCATTCAATGCACGGTCCGGATGGTCCGAAACGCCCCAGCCGATGCGGGGGTCGCCTTCGTAGGGATTGTCCGGCCGGAAACGCCGAATCCGGAAGTAGACGTTCATGCGCGGATCGTCGCTCAGATTAGGAGTGGCGGTGTGTGGCAGCGAGTGCAAAGCGATGATTGCGTCGCCCTCCGCCATCAACGCCGGCGTCAGGTGCGGCCACCGCCAGCCTTGCATCGCAAATGGCCGCAAGGGATAAGCCGCCGTCATAGCGCCCGGCATGACCCCCGCGTAGGCGTTGTCATCGCCCACTGCTTTGAGGCGCGGCCATAGCGGGCCGCCGCCGCCCAACGGTCCGCCCAACTCGCGCTGCTTGCGGAACACCGCTTCCGCCGCTTCGTGGCCGCCGACATGGACCGCGAGCTGGCCCTTGCCCGGTCGCATCTGGTCGTTCAGGCAGAAGCCGACAAGTGCGGTATAGCTGCCAATGGCCAACGTTCGCTCCCGGTTCTGCCAGAGCGGCGCACCTCCCGCCGGACCCATGGATTTCGGATCGCCGTCATCCCCCCAAGTCGCGAGGTCGCCGCCGCCAGCGAGGATCTCGCTCCGCTTTAGGGGGCAGAGACCCGCCCAGCCGCCGTCCACGTGGCCTTGCGGCGTCGGCAGGTTGTCGGGATCGAAAGTGCCGCGCACGACGGCGTCCTGAAACCTCGGCATGGTCACCGCCACTTGGGCGTTGACCGGCCGAGTGTGGCGGCCCATCGCCTCGTCCACCACATCCACTAGGATCGAATCGGTGTAGAGGCCGTTGATCGCGGGATGGTCGCCCCAAACGATGCGTGTGGGATTGGTGTTGATCACCGCCTTGGCGCGCTCGGTGACCTTCCGCGACACGGCGTTTCTCAAGATCACGAACCCGTCGCGGACGAGTTGGCGCTTCTCCTGCGGGGACAAGCAATTGGCATGTTCGGTCATCGCTGTCTCCTCGGTCTCCGCACGACGCCTGACGCAGCGTAGCACGCAAATGCCGTTGCCTCGCGGACCGTCTGTTGCCTTAAGCGACCACACCGTCAGTCGGCCCCCAAGGCCGGCCAGTGGACGGTCCGACCACAGGATCCATTAGCACAGACAAGCCTTTCGGTCTCTGGCGGCGTAGCCCAAGAAGCCCGGCTTGCGCGGACTTACGCGATAGTGGCAGTGCTGCCGCTTAAGCGGCTGGCATACAATGGCCACTCAAGGCTCTGCGGAGCATTGCGATGACCAAGCGAACCATCTGGCGCGACGGCGAGTTCGTCGCTTGGGAAGACGCCACCGTGCATGTGCTCGCGCAGAGCCTGCAGCGGGGGTCGCTGGCGTTCGACTATCTGAGCGTCCATCAAACGCGGCGCGGCGTTGCCATGTTCCGCTTGCGCGACCACATCGAGCGGCTGGTGCGCACTTGCCGCATCGTCGGGCTACCGTTGGACTACGACGTGGAAACGCTGGTAGACGCCTGCGTGGCCACGGTACGGCGAAATCCTGGCGCCAAGTCGGTGAAGATCAGCGCACTCATCCCGTCCATCGAGGTGGAGCTGATTCCCCAAGATGCGCATGTCGCCGTGTTCATCGCCGCCTATGACGGCGGGCAGGACATCATCGCCAAGAATCGCGGCGAATACCGTTATCGGGAGACGCTTTCACTCAAGATCGAGCGCGACAAGTCCGCTCGGCGGGAGGACATCATTCCCCCGCACGCCAAGGTGGCGGCCAATTACACCGCGGCCATGACCGCCAAGTGGCGAGCGCGAAGGGAAGGGTTCGACGACATTCTGCTGCTCGACGAGAATGGTCTCGTCACCGAGGGGCCCACCGCCAACATCTTCGCGCTCACCGCAGACGGTCGCTTAGCGACGCCGCCGGCGAACAAGGTGCTGCTCGGCATTACGCGAGACTCCATCCTCTCGCTGGCGCCAGCGACAGGCGTCCCCTGCGAGGAACGCGACATCGCGGTGGAGGAACTGCGCTACGCACCGGAGGTTTTTCTCAGCGGCACGTCGGTGGGGGTGTGGCCGGTACTCCGCATCGACGGCAAGCCGGTTGGGGAGGGAGCGGTCGGCGAAACCACAGCCCGGCTGCAAGCCGCGTACCGAGCCGTGCTGCGCGGCGACACACCGGAGTTCGAACATTGGCTGCACTTCGTGTAACCGTCGTCGACGTCTTCGCCGAGCAACCGCTCGCCGGCAATCAACTCGCCGTCGTGCGCGACTGCGGTGCGCTGGACACCGACACCATGCAGGCGATCGCTCGCGAAATGAACTTCGCGGAAACGACGTTCGTGGTGGCGGAAGGCGAAGGAGAAGCGCGGGTGCGTATCTTCACGCCGATGGAAGAGCTGCCGTTCGCCGGCCATCCGACCCTCGGCACCGCTTGGGT
Source organism: uncultured Pseudomonadales bacterium (assembly GCA_964348085.1). GTDB lineage: Bacteria > Pseudomonadota > Gammaproteobacteria > Pseudomonadales > Azotimanducaceae > VXYL01. The sequence continues at coordinate 50,383 of CAYGBI010000011.1, forward strand.
GCTCGGTCGAGAACGCGGCTTCTATTCGCTCGACTTGCCGCTCGGACGCGTGCGCGTAACCTTCGAGGAGGGCGGCATCGCGTGGCTGCTCGCGCCGCCGGTGCGACTCGGCGAGACATTGTCCGCAGAAGCAGCGGCGGAGTTGCTCAGTGTCGCCGACGGCGAGATCGACACGACCTATCGCTGCCAAGTCGCCGAAGTCGGCCCGAGCTTCGTGCTGGCGGGCGTGACCACCGCGGCCGCGCTGCGACGCGCCAAAGTGAGCCCGACCGCGTACGCCAAGCTGGCAGGGAATGGGTTCCTTGGCGTGTTCGTGTTCTGCGAAGAGACGTTCGGCGCCGATGCTGACTATGCCGCTAGGACGTACTTCTATGCGAACGGCTGGCGCGAAGACCCGGCGACCGGCAGCGCCAATGCGGCCTTCGCCGCCTACCTTCGCAGGCAAGGCATGGGCGGCGAGATCATTGTCGAGCAAGGCATGGAGATCGCCCGACCCTCGCGGATTTACTTGGATATCGGCAGAGCAATACGGGTCGGCGGCAAAGTGCGCCCCGTTCTTAGCGGCGCACTGCGCTACGACTAGCGGATTTGTCGGCTTCGGCTGGCAGCCCGTGGTGAAGTCGCACGGCACTCGAACGGCCATGCATCCCGCCTAGCGTCGTCGCTCCTCGGTCGCACATGGCCCGAATTCCTACGGCGCGGGGTAGTGCTTCAGAACAGCGACAACTGCCGGTCGTCGCCAATGGCCTTGTCGAAGTCGAGACCGAGGGTCGCCAACACCGGTTCCGCGACCGGCCTGACTTGCTTGTCCAAATAGTGTTCGCGGTCCGGTTCGCTGTGCAGGGCGTCGAGCGGTTCAGGGCCGGCGACGGTCATCAGATAGGCGACCACTCGCCCCGCGCTGCCGGACTTGCGGGCCGCCGCCACGTGTGGCGGCGTATTCGCCGTGTAGGCGGTCGGACTTTTGCGCAAGCCTTTGCGGTAGACGAGCTTGTCGTCCAAGTCGCCACGGCGAAGGGCAGCGGCGACCTCGGTTAGATAGCCATCCACCGGCTGCCCCGCGAACAGTCGCGTATAGAGTTCGCGCTGTACCTCTTTCGCCAGCGCCGTCCAATCCCGGCGCACCACCTCCATGCCGACGAAATCCACCTCTTGGTCGCCGTCGATCAGCCCCGCGTAACGCTTGCGGGCACCCGCGCCGCCGTGCCGGACCGACGGCAGAAACAGCTTCACATAGAGCTTCTCGAACTCCATTTCCAAGCGGCTTCGCACGCGCCATTTGTCGTGGATGTAGCGGCCGACCGCCTCGTTCAACTCCGCGGCCAAGCCCGACGGCGCCTGGCGCGCGTCGGCAAGCGTCATGCCGGAGCGCACGAATACGCTGTCCGTGTCGCCATACAGCACATTGAAGCCTCGCTCCTCGAACCACGCTTTCGACCACCGCAAGAGGTGGCGGCCCATCCCGGTGACCGCGTTGGCGATGCTCGTGTCGTGAAATCGACACGCCGGCGTGCCCAGCACGCCGTAGAACGAGTTCATGAGGATTTTGATCGCTTGGGAGGCGACGCTGTCGCCGGCGTGTTTAGCGGCTTCGCGGCGCGGAAACAACTCGTCGAGCATGGCCGGCAGAATGGCCTCGCCACGACGGAACGCGGCGTCCGGAGCGACCCGCACTACGCCATCTGCCGCGCCTTCGTCGGCGACGAAACCGAGCGGATCGATGTTGAATGTGCGAATGACACTGGGGTACAGGCTTTTGAAGTCGAACACCCAAACGTTGTCGTGAATGCCGGTGACCGGCTCGAAGACATGGCCGCCGGCTTGACGACGCGACACCCGCGCATCCGTCGAGCGCACGGTGGGCGCAACCACCCGTCTCTTGCGCAAGGCAGCGAGGTAGAGGAAGTCGAACGACGCGATGCTGGCGGATACGCGGTCTGGAGTCATGCCGGTGAGCCGGCTGCGCGCGATCGCCAAGTTGACGAGGTCGAGCTTCTCGACAATCGCCAGTGCCAGCCGGGCGTCGGTACGGGCGTAGGCGGCGAATTTGGGCAGGTCGTCGGCGTATTGGTCGAGAATGGCCTGCGCACGGTCCACGCCCGGGCCGAGATCCACCTTCCGTTCGCCGAGCACAGCGCTCGCCACGCCGTCCAACGAGTAATCGTCGAAGCGCACGAACGCCCCGCGGACCAAATCCATGCCGTCCAACACCAAGCGCCCCGGGATGGACGCTTGGCCGCTGCCGAAGTAGCCCTGCGCTGGGCGCAGCCTGACGGCACCGTCGTCTCGACCCAAACGCAGTGGCCGCCGCACACGTTTGGCGATGCGCTGCAGCACCTTGAGATCGAAGTCGATGACGTTCCAGCCCGTGAATACATCCGGATCCAGCGTCTCGACGCGGGCGACAAAGGCGTCCAGAGCCTGCGCCTCGTTCGCGCAGCCGATAGCGCGCTCCGGCATGGCGCGGCCATCGGCGTCCACGACATAGACCTCGTCCACGAGATCGGCGCCCGCGAACTTGCCGTATAGGGCGATGGCCAATAGGCGTCTGGCCGTCGGATCGGTTTCAATGTCGAAGGACAAGACCGAGGGGGCCGCATCCACTTCGGCGGGGGCGATCAACGGATCGTCGTAAACGCGGGAGATCCGTTCGCCCGGTCGCCACTCGCCGGTGATCGTGCAGCCGCCGCGAATGTCGCGGTCGATTAGATAACGAACGGCGAAGCGCACGTCCGCCTCAAAGGTCGCCACTCCCTCGGCATGCAGATGATCGCGCAGATCCGGCGTGGCCTGCGGCACCTGTACTTCGATGCGCGACACGCGCTCCCCGTTGAAAGTGGTACTGGCAGTCTCGAATTGCGGCGATGCGCCCAAGCGGGACGCGAGCGCCGCGTCTCGGCGACGAATGTAGAAGTGGGGACGCTGCCGCTGGTCGCGTACGAGGAAGGTGCCGCCTTGCTCCAACACGCCGTACAGATGCACGACGGGCACGCCGCCGAGGATGCGGTAGCTCGCTTGAAGTATGAATCCCCGCGCCGAGCGGGCCGAGCCCGTTGCGATTTCGGCCGCCATTGGCATCAAGCGCGGGGCGACACCTCAGGTCATCGCCACATATGCGTGCCGCCACACACCGCGATGGCTTGGCCGGTGACATACGCGCTTGCCGGCGCCGCCAAGAACACGGCAATGCCTTTCAAATCATCGGATTCGCCAAGCCGGCGCAACGGCGTGTTGGTCTCCGCGTTGCGTTTCGCTTCCTCGTTGTCCCACAGGGCGCGGGCGAAGTCCGTCTTGATCAGCCCCGGACAGATCGCGTTGACGCGCACGCCCCGGGGCCCGTACTCCAAGGCGAGGTTGCGCACCAAGGCAATATCCGCCAGCTTGGAAATGCCGTATGTGCCAAGCGTCAGCGAGCCCGTGAAAGCGCCAGTGCTGGCCGTGATCATCATCGACCCGCCACCGTTCGCCACCATATCCGGCGCCACCATCTGACACAGCCAGTGATTGGAGCGAACGTTCGAGCTCATGATCTTGTCGAACGCCCAATCGGGGATCTCGGACATCGGGCCATAGAACGGATTGATGCCAGCGTTGGCAACGAGAACGTCTATCGGGCCGAGCCGGTTGCGGGTCTCGTCAACCAGCGCTTCGAGTTGCTCCTTGTAACCGATGTTGCACGCCACGGGAATGGCCGCTCCATCCCCGCACTTGGCGTTGATTCGCTCGCATGCGGCCTCGCACTGCTCGAGCTTGCGGCTGGAGACCACCACTTTGGCCCCGTGTTCGGCGAGCCCCTCCGCCATGGCGAAGCCCATGCCTTTGGAAGCGCCGGTAAGCAAGGCGACCTTGCCGGTTAGATCGAAAAGGCGGGTTGCTACGGTCACGCGGGCTCCGACTAGAAATGGACGCGGCAGCTTAGCAAAGGCAGGGGAGGGTGGCCATGCGCGTCGTCAGGGAGCGACGCCCACCGGCACCAAAGGGTGCCGCCGCTTGGGCCACCACCCTATTGAAGCAGAGGTTCCTGACGCACGGGCGCACCGTTGGCCCCGGAGTGATTTGGGTAAGTGTCCCAGTCCGGCGAATACTCATCTGCCTGTTGGCCCCACGCAAACCAGTCCTTGCGCGATCCGCGCGCGAACAACTCAATGAAGGGGCCAGGGCTGCACGCCTCTATTAGGCGATACTGTTCGTCTGGCTTTCGACTGTGTTCTCGTTTGCGCGAGACGAGGATGTTCTCTTGGCTTCTGCCAGGAGACAGCGTCCGTGCGTGCTTCCCACGAACACCGAACAGAATCACTTCGGTCACGTTACGAAAATAGAACCCAACGCCCCGCCGGTCAGGCCCACCGTCCTTTCTAACTTTGTACCAGACGATGTTCGTCTTGTAGCGGAACCCCCAACTCTCCATGACTTCGAGGCCCCAAGGCAACAGCGCATTTGGCACCCACAGGTACAAGTGAGCAGTATCTTTGCTAATCGAAGCGATCGGAAGTTCGCCGATTTCTTGGAAAGACATCGTGGGATACCTGCTGAGACGGCGATGTTCTGGCGCCACCTTGCCAGTCCGATTCTGAAAGCGCCAAGGCGGGTCGGCAAGCACTGTGCCAAACCTATGCCCACGCACTTGCCTTAGAAGGTCGTCAGACGCGGTCACTTATTCGCTCTCCACATACAGACTTTTGGAGATTCCGAACACAAGTATCGGACAGCCGCCACCTCCCCCACCGTCGATACGTGGCAACAACTTGGACATATGGGTTGTCGAAGCGCCGTACGAAGGGCCTCGGCCAAGGGCGTCAAATATCCCTTGAAGCTCGTCACAGCGCGTGACAATAACGCCGACGCTGATGGCATCGAGATCAAACAGCAGCCTGAAGTTGCTCAGGTCTCTGTCGTAGAACGGATCCTTGTTGTTCCACTCGACCTCAAGGGCGACTCGATTGCGTAGGCAATCCACCTTGTGTGTCGGCACCACCCTAGAAGCACCGTCAACGACGATTTGCGTGGTGAACTCCCTCTCGACCCAGCCCCGCTTGTAGAGGTAACTATCGATGAAGGCCGACACGTTGGACTTCCTTCCGCCAAGTTGAGTTATCCAGCTCTTCCTTAGCCGGAATGCATACAGGACGGACAAGACATCTTGCCACTCCCTTGGGAAATCCTCCTTCAGAATAGCTGAAGCATGTCTCCACTCATGTACCTCGTAGGTATCGAAGACAAACTCCACATGGCCTCGATTCATCGACGTGGACGAGCCTTGAGCGGCTCAATCCCAACTCAGCGCACCGCCCGTCTGATACTCCGTCACCCGGGTCTCGAAGAAGTTCTTCTCCTTTTTCAAGTCCATGATTTCCGACATCCAAGGGAAGGGGTTTTTTACGCCGGGGAACTGCTCGTCCAAGCCGATTTGCGCCAAGCGGCGATTGGCGATGAATTGCAGGTACTCGGCCATGGTGTTGGCGTTTATGCCGAGCACGCCGCGCGGCATGGTGTCGCGCGCGTAGCGCGTTTCGAGCTCGGTGCCTTCGAGGATCATGCGGGTGGCCAAGGCCTTCATGTCGGCATCCCACAAGTGTTCGTTCTCCAGCTTGATTTGATTGATCACGTCGATGCCGAAGTTCACATGCATGGATTCGTCGCGCAGGATGTATTGAAACTGCTCCGACGTGCCGGTCATCTTGTTGCGCCGCCCCATGGAGAGTATCTGCGTGAAACCGCAGTAAAAGAAAATGCCCTCCATCACGCAGTAATAGGCGATGAGGTTCTTCAACAGCGCCTTGTCGGCTTCCACCGTGCCGGTTTGGAATGTGGGATCAGCGAGCTCTCGGGTGTACTTGAGCGCCCAAGAAGCCTTGTGGGCGACGGACGGCACTTCCCGATACATGTTGAAGATCTCGCCCTCGTCCATGCCCAACGACTCGATGCAGTATTGGTAGGCATGGGTGTGGATGGCTTCCTCGAAAGCTTGCCGTAGCAAGTATTGGCGGCACTCCGGGTTGGTGATGAGGCGATACACGGACAGCGCCAAGTTGTTCGCGACCAGCGAATCGGCGGTGGAGAAGAACCCCAAGCTGCGCTTGACGATGGTGCGTTCGTCTTCGGAAAGGCCATGCGTCGTCTTCCACAGCGCGATGTCCGCAGTCATGTTGATTTCTTGCGGCATCCAGTGGTTGGCGCAGCCGGCCAAGTACTTCTGCCAAGCCCAGTCGTATTTGAACGGCACCAGTTGGTTGAGGTCGGCGCGGCAGTTGATCATGCGTTTCTGATCGACCGTGACGCGCTCGCCGTTCTCCATCAGAGACTCGCGATCCAAGTTGGTGATCGCCTGGGCCATTGCGTCTTGACTGGGAGCGACGACCGGGGGCGGCGTGGCCAACGCCGGGGATGGCGTCGGCGCCGTTGGCGCGACAACCGGATTCAACCCCAACGCCGGCTGCGGATCCCGTTCCTCCGGTTCCGGTTGCGTATTGTTCCGCTCTGCGCCGAACACCGGGGCGATAGGGTCTTCTTGTTCGTACTCGTCCCAACTCAACACTTTGCCTCTCCTTACAGTTCAGACAACAGTTCAGACAACAGTTCAGACAGTTCAGGTCTAGGGCCAGTCAGCCAACACCTGAACCTCGCGCTTGCGTAGGCCCCGAGTTCCAAATCTCACTGGCAAGCTTCACAGTCCGGGTCGTCAATGGCGCACGCCATCGGTACGCCGGCGGGGTCGCCGAGCATCGGTTCCACGGGCGCCGGCGCCGGGGCCATCACCGGGCCATCCGCCTCCGCGTGGGCGGAAACGGCGTTCAGGACGCCGCCCGGCTTGTCGATAGTGGACTTCTCCGTATCGGTGGCACCGAGCGAGCGCAGGTAGTAGGTCGTCTTCAACCCTCGCAGCCACGCCATCCGATACGTGACGTCCAGCTTCTTGCCGGAGGCGTGGGCGATATACAGGTTCAGCGACTGCGCTTGGTCTATCCACTTTTGCCGGCGGGAGGCGGCGTCCACCAGCCATCGCGGTTCGACCTCGAAGGCGGTGGCGTAGAGTTCCTTCACCTCCGGCGGCACGCGGTCGACACGGGCGAGGCTGCCGTCGTAATACTTGAGGTCGTTGACCATCACCTTGTCCCACAGCCCCATGCGCTTCAGGTCATGCACCATGTACGGGTTCACCACGGTGAACTCGCCGGAGAGGTTCGACTTGACATAGAGGTTCTGATAGGTGGGTTCGATGGATTGCGAGACGCCGACGATGTTGGCGATGGTTGCCGTGGGCGCGATGGCCATGACGTTGGAATTGCGCATGCCGCGCTCTTGCACCTTGGCGCGAAGTTTGTCCCAGTTCAGCGTGGTGGTCGTATCCACGTCCAAGTAACGGGGCCCGCGCTGACCGGCCAAACGCTTCAAGGAGTCGATGGGCAAGACGCCGCGGCTCCACAGCGAACCCTCGAAGCTAGCGTAACTGCCCCGCTCGCGAGCGAGCTTGGAGGAGGCATCGATGGCGTAGTAGGAAAGCGCCTCCATGGCGCGGTCGGCGAACGCCACCGCGGCTTCGCAAGCGTACGGGATGCGGAGCTTGAAGAGCGCATCTTGGAAACCCATCAGCCCTAAGCCCACCGGCCGATGGCGCATGTTGGACGTGCGCGCCTGCGGCACCGAGTAGTAGTTGATGTCGATGACGTTGTCGAGCATGCGCACTGCGGTGCGCACGGTCTTCCTGAGCTTCTTGCGGTCGAGCTTGCCGTCGACGATGTGCTGTGCCAGGTTCACCGAACCCAAGTTGCACACCGCGATCTCTTCCCGGGATGTGTTCAGCGTGATCTCGGTGCAAAGGTTGGACGAATGCACCACGCCGACATGCTGCTGTGGCGAACGCTCGTTGCAGGCGTCCTTGAAGGTGATCCAAGGATGGCCCGTCTCAAACAGCATGGAGAGCATCTTGCGCCACAGGTCTTGGGCTTTGATGCGCTTGGAGAGCACCTTGCCTTCTTTCGCCAAGCGTTCGTAGTGCAGGTAGCGCGACTCGAAAGCCGCCCCCCATAGGTCGTGCAGGTCCGGCGCCTCGTTGGGCGACAAGAGCGTCCAATCCCCGTCTTCGAAGACGCGCTTCATGAACAAGTCCGGCACCCAGTTGGCAGTGTTCATGTCGTAGGTGCGGCGACGATCGTCGCCGGTGTTCTTGCGCAGTTCCAGAAACTCTTCGATGTCCAAATGCCAAGTTTCCAAGTAGGAGCACACGGCCCCCTTGCGCTTGCCGCCTTGGTTCACCGCCACGGCGGTGTCGTTCACCACCTTCAGGAAGGGCACCACCCCTTGGGACTTGCCGTTGGTGCCTTTTATATAGGCGCCGAGCGCTCGCACCGGCGTCCAGTCGTTGCCAAGGCCGCCAGCCCACTTGGACAGTAGGGCGTTGTCGCGAATGGCGCTGTAGATGCCGTCGAGATCGTCGGACACAGTGGTGAGGAAGCAGGACGATAGCTGCGATCTGAGCGTGCCGGCGTTGAACAGAGTCGGCGTCGAGCTCATGTAGTCGAACGACGACAGCAAGTCGTAGAACTCGATGGCGCGTTCTTCCCGTTCGTCCTCTTGGATGGCGAGGCCCATGGCGACGCGCATGAAGAACACCTGCGGCAGCTCGAAGCGGGTGTCGTTCGCGTGAATGAAGTAGCGGTCGTAAAGCGTTTGCAGGCCGAGATAGGTGAACATCTCGTCGCGCTCCGGCTGGAGCGCCGCGCTCAAGCGGTCGAGATCGAAACGCTTGAGTTCCGGCGCCACGAGTTCCAACGCCACGCCGCGCTCGATGAACGCGACGAACGCCGCACCATACAGCTTGCCCATTTCGTGTTGCGTCGCCTGCGCGACGCCGCCGTGTTTCGTAGCGCCGCCGACAGCCAAGAAGGTCAGCGCCTCGGAGCGGAATTGATCGAGCAGCAGGCAGGCCGCGGCGTAGGTGTAGTTCGGTTCCTCTTCGACGAGCGCTCTGGCGGTCATCAACAGGCCGGTGTTGACGTCCTTTGCCGAGATGCCGTCGTACATGTTCGCCAGCGCCTCGGTGATGATGCGCTCGGCGTCGACATCCGCCAGCGCATGGCAGGCTTCCGACACCAACGTGCGAATGCGCCGCATGTCGAGCGGCTGACGACTGCCGTCTTCGGCCACCACATGTATCAAGTCGGCTTGCGGACTCGCCGGCGCGACGGCGTCGGCGGCGCGCACTCGCGCGCGTTCCTCCCGATAGAGCACATAGGAGCGCGCCACCTTGTGCTCGCCGGAGCGCATCAGGGCGAGTTCGACCTGATCCTGGATATCCTCGATGTGAATGGTGCCGCCGGAAGGCAGACGGCGATGGAAGGTAGCCGTGACCTGCCCGGTCAGGTTGGTCACCAGTTCGCGGATACGCGACGAGGCGGCGGCGGTGCCGCCTTCCACGGCGAGAAACGCCTTGGTGAGCGCGATTTGAATCTTGTCGTCGTGATAGGAAACCACGGCGCCGTTGCGCTTGATGACACGCAACGTGCCCGGCGCGGTAGCGACGACGGCGGGAGATGGCGCCAACGGGTGCCTCCCCGGCGTCGCGTCGGGCGTGTCGGAGGCGTGGATGATGACTGGTGAATCGGCTTGCATAGTGCGTATTTTCTCCCAGTGCTGTTCTTTTATCCAGCACTACAGCTAGTGTTGCTAAAGGGCCTATCGAAGGGGATGAGACACCTTCCGTGTCCGCGCCCGACTCCATGCCCGCTAGTTCAAACACCCAACATATAGGCGTCAATCAGGGAACTTACACAGCATATTGCGTTGCCTGTTGTCGACTGTCAACAGGTTTTTCGCATGACTTACGCACCTAGGCGAAATTCAGGCACCACAACATCTTGTGTTAGTAATTCTGTGAGTAATGGTCGAAAAACCCGTTAGTAAGCAGTGGTTTTCTTGGGGAAACTGGATCCGGAGCAGTCACGCCTTGACGCACACCCATCGGCCGTTAAGGTGACATGCCGCCCTCGACGGAGCTTTCGCGTGACGTTCATCCTCGCCATCGACCAAGGCACTTCGAGCTCGCGAGCCTTCGTTTTCGACGCCAAAGGCCGCGCGCTGGCGCAAGCGCAACACCCCGTGGACCAATTTCACCCGCGCGACGGCTGGGTCGAGCAGGATCCCGAGGCGCTGTTCGCCACCGCCCTCGCCGCGGGCAGGCAAGCCATCGCGACCAGCGGCGTGGACGCCAAGGCGGTGGCTGCCATCGGTATCACCAACCAACGCGAAACCACCGTTGTTTGGGACGCCGCAACCGGACGCGCCGTCGGCAACGCCATCGTCTGGCAGGACCGCCGCACCGCCGAACGCTGCCGGCGCATCCAAGACGACGGCTTGGCGGCGCAATTGCTCGACACCACCGGCCTGCTTGTCGACCCCTACTTCTCCAGCACTAAGCTCGAATGGATGCTTGAGCAGCCGGGCGTCAGGGCGCGCGCCGAGGCTGGCGAACTGCGCTTCGGCACAGTGGACAGCTTTCTGATCTGGCGCTTGACCAAGGGCCGCCATGTCACCGACGCGACCAACGCCTCTCGCACCCAATTGTTCGACATAGGCAGGCAAACGTGGAGCCAACCCCTGCTCGACTACTTCGGCGTGCCGGCGGCGATGTTGCCGTCGGTGATGGACTGCGTGGACGACTTCGGCGTGGCCGATGCCGAGTTCTTCGGCGCGCCCATCCCCATCCGCGGCGTCGCCGGCGATCAGCAAGCGGCACTGATCGGTCAAGCCTGCCTCGCTCCCGGCCAAACCAAGAGCACCTACGGCACCGGTTGCTTTCTCATCACCAACACTGGAGACAACCGCCTCCGCTCCGCCTCCGGCCTGCTAACGACGGTGGGTTACCGTATCGCCGGCACGCCCACTTTCGCCCTTGAAGGCAGCATCTTCGGCGCCGGAGTCGCGGTACAGTGGCTGCGCGACAAGCTAGGCTTGATCGCTTGCGCAGCGGAAACGGAAGCGGCGGCCGTACGCACGGGCGGCGATACGGGCGGCGTGGTCGTGGTGCCGGCCTTCACTGGCTTAGGCGCACCGCACTGGCGCCCGCAAGCAAGGGCTTCGATCACCGGGCTAACGCTCGACTCGGGCGTCGATCAAATCGTCACCGCCACTTTGCAGAGCGTTGCCCTGCAAACGGCCGACTTGCTCGCCGCGGCCGCAAGCGACGGCATCGATACCACGGCGCTCGCCGTCGACGGCGGGATGGTCGTGAACGACTGGTTCTGCCAATTCTTGGCGGACGTCACCGGCGTTTCCGTGACGCGACCGGCGAATGTGGAAACCACGGCTTTCGGCGCCGCCTTACTGGCGGCGGTTGGCGTCGGTTTGTTCGCCGATCTCGAAGCGGCCACTCGCGCTTGGCGAGAACAAGCACTGACGGTGTTTACCCCCAAGGCAACGGCCGCCAAGCGCCAAGCCTGGCTGCGCGAGTGGCATACCGCCGTCCGGCGAACCCTTTTATCTTGAACCCTTCAGGCGAAGTAAACGCTTACTACCCGACCGGCGGACACAGCAAGAACTCCAACAACGCCTTCTGCGAGTGCAGCCGGTTGCCTGCCTCCACCCACGCCACCGAGCGTGGATCATCCAGCAAATCCACGCTGATCTCCTCGCCGCGATGCGCCGGCAAGCAGTGCATGAACAGCACGTCGTCCGCGGCGAGGTCGAGCAGTTCCGCCGTGACCTGATAGCCATCGAAGGCCGCCCGGCGGTCGCTCTCTTGGCCTTCGTGCCCCATGGACGACCACACGTCGGTAACCACGAGATTGGCATCCGCCACCGCTTCCGCGGGCGACTCCGCCAGTTCGACATTGGCCGACGACGCAACGAGGGCCGCATCCGGCGCATGCTCGGCGGGCGTCGCCACACGCAGACGGAAGTCGAACAGATCAGCGGCCTGAATGTAGGAGGCGCACATGTTGTACCCGTCGCCAATGAAAGCGACCGTCGCGCCTTGGATGCCGCCGCGGCACTCGTTGAACGTCTGCACGTCGGCCAGCAACTGACACGGATGGGAACGACTCGTCATGCCATTGATCACCGGCACCGAGGAAGCGGCTGCGAAGCGCTCGACTTGGCCGTGGTCAAGCGTGCGGATCATCACCGCGTCCACCATTCCAGACAGCACCCGAGCAGTGTCCGCCACGGGCTCGCCGCGGCCCAAGTGCGAGTCGTCGGCAGCGATCAGCAGAGCGTGACCGCCTAGCTGATGCATGCCGGCCTCGAAAGCGACGCGAGTACGCGTCGAGTGCAACTCGAAGATCATCGCCAGCGTCTTGCCGCGCAACGGCTGGTAGTGCTGGCCTTGGCGCCGCATCTCCTTCAGCGCTCCCGCACGGGCCACGACGCCGGCAAGTTCCTCCGGGCTGAAATCGGCAAGGGTAAGGAAGTGACGGACGGGCATCGCGGTTTCCTTTGACGCTTTCGGCGAGATTCGGGCGGCCAAGCGACGGGCTTGACCACGACCGCAGCTATTCGATCGCCTCGATGAGTCCGACCACTTTGTCGATCACCGTGTCGGCCTCGTCGTCGGTCATGGTCAGCGGCGGCAGCAGGCGTACGTTGTTGTCGGCAGCGACGTTGATCAGCAACCCCTGCTCTACGGCTTGGCCGACCAGTTCGGTGCAAGGCTGCGTCAATTCGATGGCAATCATCAGACCCTTGCCGCGGATTTCGCGCACACGGTTGTTGCCACGTAGACGCTCTTTGAACCCGGCGAGAAAGCGCTCCCCCAACTCACCGGCGCGTTCGATGAGGCCCGCCTCCAGCTCGTCGATCACCACATTGGCCGCAGCGCAGGACATGAAATTGCCGCCGAAGGTGGAACCGTGGGTGCCAGCCACGAGCATCCCTGCGGCTGACCCGCGGGCAAGGCAAACCCCGATCGGCATGCCGTTGCCGAGCCCCTTGGCGGTGGTCACCACGTCCGGAATCGAATCACCGTGCTGGTAGGCGAAATACCGACCCGTGCGGCCGTTCCCGGTTTGCACCTCGTCGAGCATCAGCAGCCAGCCGTTGCTGTCGCAAATGCTCCGCAAGGCATCGATATAGCCGGCGTCGGGAATGCGGATGCCGGCCTCGCCGAGAATCGGCTCGACCAAGACCGCGACGACATTCTTGTTGTTGGCGGCGATTTTGCGCACGCTCTCCACGTCGTCGTAGGGCGCCCGCACGAAACCGGCCAACAGCGGTTCGAAGCCGGCCTGCACCTTGCGGTTGCCGGTGGCGGTGAGCGTCGCCATGGTGCGGCCATGGAAGCTCGAGTCCACCACGACCACGTCCGGCGCGTCGATTTTTCGGCTGTGGCCGTAAAGCCGGGCGATCTTGATGGCGGCCTCGTTGGCCTCGGCGCCGGAATTGCAAAAGAACGCGTTGTCCATACCGGCGATGGCCGTTAGGCGCGTCGCCAAGCGTTCTTGGACGGGAATACGGTAGAGATTGGAGGTGTGCAGCAAGGTACTCGCTTGGTTGGCGACGGCCTCCGCCACCTTCGGGTGCGCATGGCCGAGACCGCACACCGCGATGCCGGCCAGCGCATCGAGATACGCTTTGCCGGCGTCGTCGTAAACGTAGCTGCCTTCGCCTCGCACGAAGGAAACCGGAATGCGGGCATAAGTGGGCATCACCGACGCCGGTATCTCCTCGGAACCCATTCACTACCTCCTTGCCGCGGGCCCAGCTTGCTTCTTGTTCTCGCAACGACAACGGGCAGCGCCAACGCTGCCCGAAAGAGCAACACTAGCAGAGACGGGATCGGAGTTCAATAAAGCGACGACGCCGGGGTGTACGACAGATCTTGGTAAGCGCCCGCTGACCTCCGTTGAAGGAAGCGGAGAGGGAGCCACCACGGACCGCGTATATCCTTGGTCGTAGCCGAACACGAACCGAGGAGTTGGATCCGCGATGGCGACAAGTACTGTTCCCGGGTGCCGGGAGGAAAGCAAGCGCGGATGTCAGCGGGCACTTACCAAAGATCTGTCGTACACCCACGACGCCGGGCAGGGCTATCGCTTTTGGATTCCGGTGGTTCCGATGACGGCGGCGGTGCGTCAAACTGCGCCTGTCGATCCAAGGACGAAGAATCGGGATGCTGGATATTTAGCCGTTTTTCAAGACGTCGAGGACCCTCGGCGCTACGCCACGCGCCACGACCTGGGCGAGATGCTGGCCATCGCGCTGCTGTCGATGCCGAGCGGAGGCCGCACCTGCGTCGCCATGAGCGACGACGCGCATCGCCGAGCCGTTCCTGCGCCGTTTCATGAAGCTCGGGCACGGCGAGCCTAGGCACGGCGTTACTGCGCCTGGCGCGGGACTGGGCGGACGCCCTGGGCGACGTCGTGGCGGTGACGGCAAGGCGCTACGCCGGTCCTTCGAGGACGCGACGGAGCGCCCCGATCATCTACGGTCGCTTATGAGCGCCGACCTGGACGAACTGCAAATGGCGTTCGAATCCTGCTTCAGCCTATGGCGGAAGCCCGATTCAGTGCTGCGAAGATTATGCGGCATCATTAACTCGTTATGTTTAACATGATGCTCCCGCACCCGGCGGAAAACGCCGGTCGCCTATGCCATATCGCAAGAGACTCCTAGGGGCTATGCAGATCGTCATTCCCATGTCTGGATTCGGAGAGCGCTTCCGCCGAGCCGGCTACAAGACGCCCAAGCCGCTGATCGAAATCGACGGCAAGCCCATGATCGCACATGTGCTGGACATGTTTCCTGGCGAGGGCGATTTCGTCTTCATCTGCAACCAAGAGCACATTGACACGCCTGCATACCGCATGGAGCAAATCCTGCACGCGTTTTGCCCGACCGGGCGTATCTTCGGCCTCTCGCCGCATGCGCTTGGTCCGGTGCATGCGGTGCGCCAAGCCGAGCATCTGCTGGATCCTGCCGGTCCGGTCATAGTCAACTATTGCGACTTCTCCTGTTACTGGGACTGGCATCACTTCAAGTGCTTCGTGCGGGAGACGGGCTGCGTGGGGGCGATTCCAGCGTATCAGGGCTTCCATCCCCACTTGCTGGGATCCACCCGCTACGCCTACCTGCGCGAGACCGCCGGCTGGGTCGAAGACATCCAAGAGAAGCAACCCTACACCGACAATCACATGCAGGAGTTCGCCTCCAGCGGCACTTACTATTTTGCCTCAGCGCGCGTCATGAGCGACGCCTTCCAAGCGATGGTTGATCAAGACTTGAACTCAGGCGGGGAGTATTACGTCAGCTTGGCCTACAAGCCGCTGCTTGCGGAGGGGGAGTCGGTAGCAGTGTATCCGTTGCAACATTTCATGCAGTGGGGAACGCCGGAGGACGTGGCTGAATACCACGGCTGGTCCAAGGCGTTTCGAGCCCTTGCGTCCTCCTGTACCTCTCACGGCGCTTCGGCCGTTTCGGGGTGAACACGTTTGCTTAGCCATGCCCTGTCGATCTGATG
>CAYGBI010000012.1:0-65146 GCA_964348085.1 uncultured Pseudomonadales bacterium
CGAGCAGATCGACGAGTTGACGATCCACGTCGTCGCCGACGACTACGCCACGCACGAGCACGCCAAGGTCCGGGCGTGGCTCGCCCGTCACCCGCGGTTCGGGATGCGCTTCACGCCGACCTCGGGGTCGTGGCTCATCCTGGTGGAACGCTTCTTCGCCGACCTGACCGCCGTGATCCGCGCCGGCGGCTTCGCCAGCGTCGCCGCGCGGGATCGCGCGCCGCCCATTCCTAGTGCGGGACACTAGGATCATCGAGCCGCGAGAGCGCTCCCGGCCTCGGTGCATACCGCACGAGGCCCTCGGCAAGGTGCGCCTAGGCGCCACTCAGTATCACCACCCCCTGCTCGAACGCTGAGCGCGCTCGCGCCTTTAGCTCCGGCACCGTGCGGCTGCCGATGGGGTGTTCCACCATGGCGAATGGGTAGTCCGGCAAGCCGAGCGCCCGAGCGATATTGCGCCCGGTGGGTTCGAACGGGCGGGTGCAGATCACCAGCGCCGGTTTGCCGAATTGTTCGAAGGAGATGCCGTCATGCACACTGCACGTTGAGCAGCTCCCTCAGTCGCCGACCGCCGTGATGAGGAAATCCGCCGCCTGCGCCAACGCGCGATGATGTTCCGGTAGCGCCGGACGGCTGGCATTGCGCTTGTCGATGAAGTGCGCCGAGCGGCAACCGTAGGCATCGGCGAAGAGCGCGGCGGTTTCCCGCAGCAGAACATCCGCGTTCGCCTTGCCGTTGGCGAGCAGCCCCATTCTCAGGCCGGTGAGGTCGGCGAGGCGCGGGGCAGCGGTGCGGTTCGTATTCCCGCCTCGGCCGCCCGGGTCGATCAAGGTAATCGTCATTTGCTTGCTTTCTCCTAGCTAACAGTCGATGCACACGCCGACCGGTTTGGACTGCATCAGCGAACTGCGACTTCGGCTCCACGACGGAATGAAAGCCGAGTGGCCGCCGGCGTCGCCGCCCGCGACGAGGATGAGAATGTCGCTCGGGTCGAAGCCGCGATGCACATCTTGGGTGCCTTGGCGCTCGTGCTCCCGCGGTACGTACTTCCCCACCCGTCGCATGTCCGAGACCGTTTGCCGCGCACGATCAAAAAGGTAGCGCTGAACGTCGGCTCTCGTCCAACCGGTGCCGGCGACGATGTCCGCATGTTCCGGCGACAGCACCGCCACGGACTGACCGCTGGTAATGCAGCCCAAATTGGCCATTGAATCCGCCATGCAATCGAGAATCGCCTCCGGCGTATTGCCGCCGTGGTTTTCGACGTTGCCGAACCCGGCGCCGGCGAACACGGTGACGCTGGAGATGTCCTCGCCGTAGCCGAGTTCCACATGCAGGGGCGGCCACGGGCTGCGTTCCGCCCGTTCGGCGATGCACGAACAATACTTGCCGGGATGGCCTTGGGTGGATTGGTCGGAAACGCCGGGGATCATCTCGAAGACGTTCAGGATGATGAGACGCATGGCGCGGCCGATGGTGGCGTTGGCGCGGTTGCCCGGGCCGAAGACGTTGCCGGCGGCGTTCATGCCGATGTCCCGCACCACCGGCCCGGAGACGATCAACAGCGGCGCCGCACCGCCGGTGCTGGCGGTGGAGGCGTGGAAGTTGTAGGCCGGCTCGTTGGCGGCTTCGAGCGCCGCGACGATGACCGGGAAATACTCCGGCAGGCAGCCCGCCATCACCGCGTTCACCGCCGCGGCCAGCACGCTGCACTCCAGACCCGTGGCGGGATGGGTGGCCAGCGTCGTTTCCGGCGGACGGCCCTCCATGGCGAGCATCGCCTCGACCCGGGGCGCCTCCGGCGGCACCACGGGCAGGCCGTCCGTCCAACCCCGTTCGTAACACTCGTCGATCGCCGCGAGGGCGTCGCTGGCCACTGCCACGGTCTTCGCTGAGTTCGGAATGCTGGTCATTGGTATCCGCTCCTTCGACTCATCGAATCCCGTAAGCCTGCCCCGGCAGCCATGTCGCCAGCGCTTGCCAATTGAAGATGATGGCGAGGCCGATGAGCTGAATGATGATGAATGGCGTCACGCCCCGGTAAATCACCGGCAAGTCCACGCCCGGCGGCGCGACGCCGCGTAAATAGAACAACGCCCCGCCGACGGGGGGCGTTAGAAAACTCGTCTGTAAACACACCGCGAACATCACCGTGAACCAGACGGTGTCGAACTCCAGCGCCGCCACCACGGGCGCGACCAGCGGCAAGATTATCAGGGTGAGTTCGAGCCAGTCCAAGAAGAACCCCAACAGGAAGGTAGCGATGAGAATGCAGATGATGATGCCGGTTGGGCCGAAGGGCAGGCCCAGCAGCGTGCGTTTGATGATTTCGTCGCCGCCCAAGCCGCGCAACACCAAGGTGAAGCACACCGCGCCGAGAATGGCGGCGAAGATGAACGCGGTGGTGCGCGAAGTTTCTTCCACCACCTCCGCCATCACCTTGCGGTTTAGGGAACGCTTGAACGCCGCTAACAGCAGGGCGCCGGCCGCGCCGACGCCGGCGGCCTCGGTGGGGGTGGCGAGGCCGAAGAAAATGCTGCCGAGCACCGCCAGAATGAGTAGCGCCGCCGGCACTACGGCGAGCGTGAGCTCCCACGCCGCCCGCCAATCCATGGTTTGCGCTGGGGCGGCCGGCGCACGATCGGGTTTCAGCAAACCGACGCCAAGCAGATATACGATGTACAAGCCGCCGAGCAGCATGCCGGGGAACAACGCCCCCAAGAACAAGTCGCCGACGCTCATCGCCATGCGGTCCGCCATCACCACCAGCATGATGCTCGGCGGAATGAGAATGCCGAGTGTGCCGACGGCGCAAACCGTCCCGGATGCCAAGCGCTTGTCGTAGCGGTTGTCGAGCATCGCCGGCAAACCCAGCAGGCCGAGCAGCACCACCGACGCGCCGATAATGCCCGTGGACGCCGCAAGCAGCACGCCGATGATGGTTACCGCGATGGCGAGGCCGCCGCGCACCGGGCCGAACAGTCGGGCAAAGCCGGTGAGCAGACTGCGGGCGATGCCCGAGCGGTCCAACAGCACGCCCATGAAGATGAACATCGGCAGCGCCACCATCACCCAGTTTTCCATCACGTCCCAGATGCGATCGACGCTCATGGAGGCGTAGAACCAATCGACATTGGTGGGAATAGCGAAATCCACCTCGAAAACGATGGCCAGCACCGTGAACAGCACGGCCAAGCCGCCGAGCACCCAAGCGATGGGATAGCCGGTGAACACCAGCGCGATGAAGGTGATGATCATCGTCAGCGCCAAAGCCTCCGACCCGCTCACGACGCCACCTTGGTCAGATACGCCCACAGCCGACTGAGGCGGGACGCCAAGGCCGCGAGCAGGAGGAGAAACGCCGCCGGCAAGACGCCTTTCAAGAACCACCGAAACGGCAACCCGCCGGGCGACGAGGAGACCTCCGACGCCGCCCAGCTATGGCCCACGAAATTCCAGCTAAACGCGAGCACCGCGATGATGAATGGCAGCAGCAAGAGCAACGTGCCGTAGAGCTCGATCCACACTTGCAGCCTCGGGCGCAGTCGATTGGCGAGCAGGTCGATACGAATGTGGGCGTCTACGCGGTAGGCGTAGGCGATGGCGAGCATGAACGCCAACGCATTGATATGCCACTGTAGTTCCTCGAGCTCGATGCGGCCTTCGTCGAACACGTAGCGCAGCGTGACGTTGACGATCACCACCACGAGCAGGACTACCCACAGCCAGCTTGCCGCTTTGCCGATCAGCGTCAACCCGCCGTCCACCGCGCGGGAAAACCGGGTTTCGGGAAGCTCGATGCCGGTCATTTGAAGTCCTTCGGCAGATACGCCAACCGCCGCCACTCGCGATAGGTCTCTTGAAACGCGCGCTGCGACTCGAGCACGGTCGCGAAATCCGGGTCGTTGGCCGCCTCTTCGTCGAGAACGGCGTCGGTTTCTCGTTTGAGCAGCCGAAGCAGCTCGTCCGAGAGGTAGTTGGCGGTGACGCCGATGTTCTCGAAGTTGGCCACTACCGGCCCCTGCAAGGACTCCGTGAGGCCGAGGCTTTGCGCGACGGACCCCGCGCAAGCGACATCGAGCAGCGCTCGGTCCGCATCGGCGATATTCCGCCACACCTCTAGGTTGACCACCAGATGCGTCGCGCTGAACGGCTGATGCCAGCCCGGAAAGTGGTTGTATTTGGCGATACGGGCGAAACCCAAGGCTTGGTCGGTGATGGGTTGGGAGAACTCCGTGGCGTCGATGACGCCGGTTTCCAAGGCTTGGAAAATCTCCCCGGCGGGCAGCATGGTGACCGAAGCGCCGACCCGGTCCATCACCTTGCCGCCAAGCCCGGCGAAGCGGATCTTCAGCCCTTGAAGATCGTCCGTGGAACGCAGCGGCGCACGAAACCAACCGGCGGTTTCCGGCCCGGAAATACCGCACAAGAGCGGGCGAATCTGGTGCTCCGCGTAGATACGTTCCGCCAACTCCTTGCCGCCGCCGAAGTGCCACCAGCCGATGTAGGCCCAAGGATCCAAGCCGAACGGCGTGGCGCCGAAGAGCGGCGAGACCGGCAGCTTGCCCTGATCGTAGCCCAGCCAAGTAAAGCCGGCCTGCACCTTGCGCTCCCGCACGGCGTCCGTTATTGCGAACGCCGGCGCGAGTTCGCCCGGGTCGAAAAGTTGCAGCACCACGCTGCCGCCCGACGCCGCCCGTACGGCGTCGGCCAGCCAGATGGGCGTCTCCCCGGAGCCCGGTAAGCTGCGCGGCGCGCTCAGCGGCACCCGCCAGCGAATGCGCACCGGCTGGCCGCCCTCCTGCGCGGCTGCCACGGTGCGAGTCCCCGCCCCGGGCGGGCGTACCGCCAAGCTTGCCGCCAGCCCGGCGACGAAAGCGACGACAACCGCGACGATCACGGCGCGTTTGGAAAACACGTGGCGGCCTCCCCGAGTGGCAATGCGTTGAGTAACCCGAATGTGCTTGCGCGGTCAACCTTGGATCGACCGACGGAGTTTGACGCAGCGCCCCCGTTATCGGAAACCGCCTGAATCCAAAAAGCGATTGCCCTCGGGCACTCGGCGCCTTCGCCGCCCCGTCACCCCCTGCCCACACGCTATACTGGCTGTCCCTTACTTCTCCCAAGATCAAGGAAATCAGCAGCATGGCACTGCTTGGCACGGTTCACTACGAGGTCCGCGACGGCGTGGCGGTGCTCACCATCGATAATCCGCCCGTGAATCCGTTGAGTTCGGGCGTGCGTTTTCATCTGTCGCGGCATATGGCGACGGCGTTGGCCGACGATGCGGTGGCGGCGGTCGTGGTCACCGGCAAGGGACGCGCTTTCATCGCCGGGGCGGACATTCGCGACTTCGGCAAAACGCCGAATCCCGACGAACAGCCGGCGCAACCGGTGGGCGTGCTCATGGAGGCCGCCGAGAAACCCATCGTCGCCGCCATCAACGGCACGGCGTTCGGCGGCGGTTTGGAGCATGCACTGATGTGCCACTATCGGGTGGCGGCGCCTGGCGCGCCGGTTGGGTTGCCGGAGATCAAGATCGGTCTGTTGCCGGGTGGTGGCGGCACGCAGCGGTTGCCACGGTTGATCGGCGCGGAACGCGCCATGGACGCCATCCTCACCGGCGATCCATTCGACACCGAAGAAGCGCTCGAACTCGGCATTCTCGACGAGATCATCGACGGCGACCTGGTCGAGGGGGCGATCACTTTCGCGAAGGGCAAGGCCGAGGCCGGCGGACCGTACCCCTTGGTGCGCAATCGCCGGGACAAGGTCGAAGCGGATCGTGGCAATCCGGACGCCCTCAAGGCCGGCGAGGCGTATCTGCGTCGCCGAATGCGTGGCCAGTTCAACGGCCGCATGGCCTTCGAGTGCGTGCGGGCGGCGGTGGAGGTCGACGACTTCGACGAAGGCATCCGCATCGAGCGAGCCAACTTTCAGCGCTGCCACGACCACGAGCAACGCGCCGCCATGATTCACGTTTTCTTCGCCGAGCGGCGTGCGGCGCGCATTCCCGACGTCTCC
Organism: uncultured Pseudomonadales bacterium; assembly: GCA_964348085.1. GTDB lineage: Bacteria > Pseudomonadota > Gammaproteobacteria > Pseudomonadales > Azotimanducaceae > VXYL01. The sequence continues at coordinate 6,025 of CAYGBI010000012.1, forward strand.
GCCCACACGCCGAGCGGGACCGTCGCCACGGCCGCCACCGTTGGCGGCGGGTTGATGGGCGGCGGCATCGCCATGTGTTTCGCAGACGCCGGCATCCCGGTGAAGATCCTCGAAACGAGCGAAGAGGCGTTGGCGAACGGGCTAAAGGTCATCGCCAACAATTACTCGCGCATGACGCGTAGCGGCCGCATCACCCCAGAGGAGCGGGAGCAGCGCTTGGCGCTCATTGACGGCACGCTGAACTATGACGACATCCGAGACGCGGACGTGGTGGTCGAAGCCGTCTACGAGAACCTCGACCTGAAGAAAGAGATATTCCAAAAGCTCGACCGCACCATGAAGGCCGGAGCCGTGCTCGCCAGCAACACCTCCGGGTTGGACTTGGACCAAATGGCCGCCAGCACCGAGCGTCCGGGCGACGTGGTCGGCATGCACTTCTTCAGTCCCGCCAACATCATGCAGCTATTGGAGGTCGTGCGCGGGGCGGAAACCGCCAAATCGACGCTGGCGACGGCCATGACGCTCGGCAAGATCATCGCCAAGAAGCCCGTGCTGGCCGCCAACGCGCCGGGCTTCATCGGCAATCGAATGCTGGGCGGCTATACCCGGCAGGCCGGCGAGATCATCCTGCACGGTGCGCTGCCGGAGCAGGTGGATAAAGTGATCGTCGATTTCGGCTTCAATATGGGGCCGTTCGCGATGAACGACTTGGTGGGTCTCGATCTTGGTTGGCGGGCGCGACGGATGTCCGGAATGAAGCCGGAAGACAAGCCGCTCACCACCATCGTGCCAGACAAACTGTGCGAACTGGGTCGCTTCGGGCAGAAGACCAGGGCCGGCTTCTATCGCTACGCCGAGGGCGCGCGCCAAGGCCAACCCGATGCCGAAGTCGCCAAGCTCATCGCCGAAACATCGGCCGAACTCGGTATCGAGCGTCGCACGATTGGCGATGAAGAAGTGTTGCGACGCTGCCTCTATCCGTTGATCAACATTGGCGCCCAATTGCTTGAGGACGGAATCGCGCTGCGTGCCAGCGACATCGACGTGGTATACGTCTACGGCTACGGCTTCCCCAAGTACCGGGGCGGGCCGATGTACTACGCCGATCAGGTCGGCTTGCGGAACATCTACCGCGACATCGCCTCGCTACATCAGGAATACGGCGACGTCTGGCGGCCGGCACCGTTGCTGAAGCGATTGGCGGAAGAAGGAAGCACGTTCCAAGCGTGGGATGCCGCCAACGCCGCGGCCAGCGGGTGAGCCCGCCTTTGCGTCGTGCAGTTCACCACTCGCAATAGCGAGGCCATTCGCGCCGGCGACGTCTCGGTCACCTTTCGCAATTGGCGGCGACCGCATGCCAAGGTGGGCGGCGTGTATCGCTTGCGGCCAGACGGCGCCATCCGAGTCACCGGCGTGCGTGCCGTGCGGCTGTCGGAAGTCAGTGCGGCGGATGCGGCCCGGGCCGGGTTCGAGGATGTCGCCGCGTTGGCGAGGTTTCTCAAGCTGCCGGCAACGGCCGAGGTCACCCGCGTCGATTTCCAGTTGACGGACGAAGCGGCACTGAGACGCCCGCCGGTATTGACCGCGGAAGAAGCGCTGGCGCGACTCGCCGCCACCGACCGGCGCAGCGGGACGCCTTGGACGGCCGCGGTGCTAGCGTTGATCGCGGCGCACCCAGCTACGCTGGCCGCGAAGTTGGCGGTGGCGTTGGGATGGGAGACGCCCCGCCTCAAAGCCAATGTGCGCAAGCTGAAAGCCCTCGGCCTCACCGAGAGCCTGCAAACCGGCTATCGACTGACCGAATTGGGTGCCCGAGTGACCGGCCGGTTGGCGGACCGCAAGTGAAGGCGGCGCTGTTGGATATAGGCGGCGTTGTCGTCGACGTCGACCCGCGGGCGTGCTTTGCGTCTTGGGCCCAATCCGCCAACGTCGACGCCGAGCGCATCGCCGAGCGCTGGCTGGTGGACGACGCTTACAAGGCGTTTGAGGTCGGCGCCATCGAGTTCGGCGAATACGCTCGCCACCTTGCCGCTCGTCTCGGCATCACGTTGTCGGAAGAGGATTGGCGCACGGGTTGGAACGCGCTACTGCGCGAACCGATCACGGAAGTTACCCGGTTCCTGCCGAGCGTGGCTACGACCGTGCCGCTGTACGGCTTCTCCAACACCAACGCCGAGCACCAAGCGGTGTGGCAGGTGCGACTCGCCGACAGCCTGCGAGCCTTCACCAAAGTTTACGTTTCTTGGCGAATCGGTTGCCGCAAGCCGGACGTCCAAGCCTTCCGCCAAGTGGTGGACGACATCGGCGTCGCCGCGGGCGACATTCTGTTTTTGGACGACAACCTTGAAAACGTCGCCGGCGCCATCGCCGCCGGCTTGGACGCTAGACATGTGACCGGGCCGGCTGCAACGCTAACCGTGTTGCGCGAGGTCGCCGGCGGCGTGGCGCCATAGGCGCCGGCGCCTGCGGTCGGTTAGCCAGTGGCGCGAGTCGTACCGCGCCACGTCCCTCGGCACATAGGCGCCGGCACTTGGGCCTATAGCTCGGTCAGCCGGATCGAACCGCCCGAAGTGCGCAACGCCAGCAGCGGGCCGCCGCCGTTGACGTCCCCGCGCAGGCTCTGCCTTTCCACCTCCGCCTGCTCCACCGGCAAGTCGGCGACGACGCGGCCTCCCGAAGTGCGCGCCGCCACTCGCACGCCAACGCCGGCGGCAAGGGCCACTTCGATGTTGCCGCCGGAAGTCCTGAGTTGGCTGTCCTCGGTCGGCTGCGCCAGCAAAGCGAGGCGAATGGAACCGCCGGAAGTTCGCGCTTGCACCGTGTTCGATGCGCCGGCGATACGAATAGAGCCGCCGGAAGTCTTGGCGTCGACCGCGCCTGCCGCTTGGCCGATACGCACCGAGCCGCCGGATGTGGTCGCTCGCACCGAGCCGTCGGCGTCGCCGATTTCGATAGTGCCGCCGGAGGTCTTGGCGCTTGCGGCGCCGCCGACGGCGCCCATACGGATCGAACCGCCCGAAGTGTGCGCATCCGCGGGACCGGCGATGTCGCCGAACGCGATTCGGCCGCCGGAGGTGCGGGCTTCGGCTCGCCCCGCCAAATCGCCGAGGGTGATCGATCCGCCGCGGGTGGTGAGATCGACATCGTGTTGTTTGGGGATGGTTAGGCTGAACTTGATGCCGCGACAGCTTTCGCGGGCACTCCACATGTCGCAATCGCTCTTGGTGCGCGAACGAACAATGGTGGTGTTGTCTTCCAGTTCGTATTCCAAGTCGACCTTATCGGCCCCTTCGACAACCAGCTCGAGTTTCTCGCCGGCCGCGCCGGTCGAGACTTCAATAGCGCCCCGGTCGGCGTCCACGAGCAGGCGCCCACCCAAGGCGACATCGAAAGTACGTCGCTCCGTGTTGTCGGCATGGACGCCAAGGGCTGCGAGAGCAAACGAGGCGAAAGGTACGGCGGCTTTCATATCAACTCCTCATTGGAAGGCCCAACCGCTCCAGATGTTGCCCGCGGTCGCTGGTACGTCCTCTCGGAAGTTGCGCGTATCCACCCACCACTGGTACTTCTCGCCCGGGCCATACTCGTCGTCGTCGAAATAACTGTAGCCCGCGCATTGGTAGTCGCAAGGCACCACCAAACGCACGGTCGGTTGGTCGCCTTCGGCGGAGTAGTTGACGCCGGCCGAGTGCAACGTTCGCGGATGCCAGAATATCACGTCACCGGCGTCGCCCGGGAACTCCACCGGCGTCGTATCGCGCAATATCGCATCGCGAGTCGAGCGAAACCCCTCGCCGCGCGCCGGCGCGATCCTGCCGCCATGGACCGTGTCCCAGTGCGGGTGCAAGCGCAGGTGCGAACCGGGCCAAAGGGTGAAGCCGCCGCCCCGCGCCTCGACCGGATGCACCAGCACCATGGCCGACAACTGCGCCGCCATGTAGTCCGCATGCGGTCCCAAGCGGCCAACCGAGTCCACCGGCTTCGGGAACACGGCATAGATGCCGCGCACCCGCTTCGACGGCTTGATCGGCGCCCCCAAGAACGCCCTTGCGACGGCGTGCATGTGCGGATGGTTGGCGATCCGCTCGACGAGGAAGGGTTCCGTGCCGATGCCGCGTGGCCCGGGCGAGCGCATCTTCCAACTGCCTTGCGCGAAGCGTCCAACTCGTTGTACGTCCGAGTCCGTCCACTTCTCGTGCGCATCCTGCCATGTGGCGGGCTGGTCGCGGCGCATGACGCCCCGTGGGACATGGCGCCACAGATGGTCGATCACGTGGGCGAAAGCCGCCTCGTCGTCGATCAACCCGCGCTTGACGATGAATCCGTGCCGCTTGAAGTGCGCAACCTCGCCGGCCGAGAGCGACGCGCCCGGCGTTGCGCAATCCGGGTCTCGAAACGGCACCGGCTGGCGAACGACGATGTCCTCGGCCGCCGGCTGGCCGGACAGGTGACCTACGTTGTAGTCGGTGTAGCCCATCGCATCAGTCCTTCTTGCAGGCAGGTGGCGACGAGTTCGCCCTCTCGATTATAGAACCGACCGCTGGCGAGGCCGCTCTCGCCGCCGGTCGCCTCCACGGTCTGCGCGAACAGCAGCCACTCGTCGGCGCGTGCCGGGCGGTGAAACCACATGGCGTGATCCAAACTCGTGCCGTCGACCCCGGTATCTTGCCAGCGCTTGCCTAACGGCAGGAGAACGTGATCGATGAGCGTGCTGTCGGAGAGGTAGGCGAGTCCCGCGTGGTGGAGGGCCGGCGACTCGGGCAACGTTTCTCGAATGCGCATCCACATGAGTTGGGTCTGCGTCACGGCGACCCCGCGTGGGGCCGTTGGTGGATTGATGTAGCGGATGTCCATCGGCCGAGCGGCGCCGTACCAGACCTCCTTCCCCGTTTGCGCCAACGTGAATTCGTCGTAGGTATAGACGACTTCCTCGGGGGGCGGTACTTCCGGCATGGCGAAGGCGGCGTATTCCGGCGGTCCGTGCGGCACTTGGAACGAGGCCAGCAAGCGAAAACGCTCCTTGCCACGCTGTTCGGCGACTACTTGACGAGAGGAGAACGCCCGCCCGTCGCGAACTTCCTCGACGCGCAACAACAACGGCAAGTCGACATCGCCCGGCCGCAGGAAGTAGGCGTGCAGCGAATGCACATCCCGCCCGGCGGGCAATGTCGCCTGCGCCGCCGCCAAGCTCTGCGCCAAAAACTGCCCACCGAACATGCGCTCGCCCTTGTCCGGCGACGGTGGCGCGGTGAACGTGTCGTCACCGTTCCGGTCGAGGTCGAGAAGGCGCGCGAACATCGACGCAGTTTGCGTAAGGGTGGTGTTTTGCGCAAGTCACGGGATTAAGGTTGTGCCCATTTGTTGTGGATCGCCTGTTGACAGACCGTTAAAACTGTACACAATTACAGTATTCGAGCGGTGTCGCAGGCGCTAGCCGCTTCGCCGTAGAAACCGCGAACTTCGCGATTCTTCAGACTAGGTAAAGGAGTTAAAAACATGAATGCCAACGTCTGTTCCCCTGCCCCCACCGACCAATCCATGGTCGACGACCTCATCGAAAGCCACCGCGCCATGGCTAGGCAGACCTGCCGTTTTCTCATTCAACTGCGGGAGTTCGACCTGCATCGCGCCTACAAGCACGGCACGCGCCATCTGGGCCATGTCGAGGGAGGTGGGGACGCAGGCGCCTCAGCCGAGACGGACAGTGCCTCGCAGGTTTGGGGTGCCGCCAGTTGCACGGAGTGGCTTGCGAAAGCGTGCGGCATGGATGAGGACGTCGCCCGGGAGAAACTGGCGGTCGCTTACTCGCTGGCGAACTTGCCGCGGATTGAGGAGGCCTTTGAGGCGGGGTCCCTTAGCTATTCGAAAGTCCGTGCGCTGGTGCGCGTAGCGACCACCGAGAACGAAGGTTCCATGCTCGATTTCGCCCGCGTCATGACGGATGCGCAAGTGGCGACTTACTGCGAAAGGCTTGCCGCCCGTGAGCGCAGGCGATCAAGCGAGTAGCGGTGGCGAGTGGTGAGCGGCGAGTAAGCAGTCGGGTTGTTGGCAACGGCGTATACTGGCTGAACCGGGTTGGGAGGAAACGCCAAATGGCTCGCATCGTCCTTTATCACAATCCAGCGTGCAGCAAGTCGCGGGGTGCGCTTGCGCTCCTCAAGGAGCGGGATGTCGAGTTCGAAGTCGTCGAATACCTGAAAAACCCGCTCGACGAAGCAGCGCTCGCCGCCGTTCTCGGCCTGATCGAAGACGCCCCCGAGGAACTCGTGCGCAAGGATGGCAACTTCCGGGAACTCGGCCTCGCAGCGAAGGACTTCACCACGCCCGAGGCGGTCGCTAGGCTGCTTGCGCAGCACCCGAAGTTGATGCAGCGGCCCGTCGTAGTGCGTGGCGAACGGGCAGTCATCGCACGGCCGCCGGAAAGAGTCGAAGAGTTGCTCTGACTGCTGGTCGGAACTTAGGCGACGGGAAGCACGGCGCCTGCGCTGTAGGAGTCGCGTAAGCGAAAAGTCGCTATCGCCGTCCCTTCGGCTGATCGATTGAGAATAATGTCGGGGCGACATCGTGAAGCTCGACCGAGTTGTTGCCGCATCGTCGACGGTCGCCGGCACGCGCAGCCGCAAAGCCAAACGAGATGCGCTGGCGGAATGTCTAGTGGGCTTGGGCCCCGAGGATGCCGTGGTGGGCGTGTGTTACCTCTCCGGCGCGTTGCCGCAAGGCCGCATCGGGGTGGGCCCGGGGCTGTTGCGGGCCTGCGAGAGCGTGCCCGTCGCGGATTCGTCAACCCTTGAGCTTCGCGACGTCGATCAAGCGGTTCGCGCCTTTGTCGCCGCCAAGGGCAAGGGGGCGGTGGCTGTTCGGCGCGAGTGTCTGAGGTCGCTGTTTCGCCGGGCGAGCGCGGCGGAACGCGACTTCCTGATCCGACTGTTCGTTGGCGAACTGCGTCAGGGCGCCCTCCAAGGCGTGATGGTGGAGGCCATCGCCAAAGCGTGGAGCGTGGCGCCGAGCGAGGTGCGACGCGCCCATATGCTCTGTGGCGACATCGCCGAAGTTTCGGGAGTGGCGGCCGCCGCAGGGGAGAGCGGCTTGCGACGCATCCGCTTGCGGTTGGGCAGGCCGATCCAATCCATGTTGGCAAAGACCGCGGAGAACCTCGACGACGCCTTCGGCAGCTTCGCCACGGACGGCGGGGCCACGGATGCAGGGGAAGGCGCGCCCGTGGTGGTGTTCGACGTGAAAATGGACGGTGCCCGGGTTCAGGTGCATAAAGAGGGCAACGATGTGGCCGTCTTTTCCCGGCGGCTGAACGATGTGTCCGCTAGCGTGCCGGAGGTAGTCGAAGCGGTGCGCCGGCTGCCGGTGCACAGACTGCTGCTCGACGGCGAAGCCACCGCGATTGCCAAAGACGGGCGGCCGCTGCCCTTCCAAGTGACGATGCGGCGTTTCGGGAGGCGCTTGGATGTGGCGGCCATGCGCGCCGAACTGCCGCTTACGGTCTATTTCTTCGATTGTCTTCATGCCGACGGCGCCGACCTGTTGGAGCAGCCCTGCACCGAGCGGTTGCGACAGCTCGATCTCGCCGTCCCGCCGGAAGAGCGTATGCCGCGTTGTGTCACCGCCCTCGCCCGGGAGGCGAGCGGCTTCTTAGATGAAGCGATGCGAAGCGGTCACGAAGGGGTCATGGCCAAGCATCCCGCGTCCGTTTACGAGGCCGGTACGCGGGGCGGCTCTTGGCTCAAGATCAAACACAGTCACACGCTGGACCTAGTGGTGCTCGCCGCCGAGTGGGGGAGCGGGCGGCGTCGGGGGTTTCTCTCCAACTTACACTTGGGCGCGTGGGATCCGGCAACCGGTGGTTTCGCCATGCTCGGCAAGACCTTCAAAGGGCTCACCGATGCGCTGCTCAAGTGGCAGACGCGCGCGCTCTTGGACCTCGAGACAGGGCGCGCCGGCCACGTGGTCTACGTCGAACCCAAGCTGGTGGTCGAGATCGCCTTCAACGACGTGCAGATCAGTTCGCAGTACCCGAGCGGCGTGGCGTTGAGATTCGCCCGCGTCAAGCGCTATCGCGAGGACAAGGAAGCGACACAGGCGGACACGATCGACGCCGTGCGAGCGTTGCTGCCGTGACGGCGCCGTGACCGGTGGCGCTTCGGTAGTGCTCGGCGTCGAATACGACGGCAGCGCATTCCACGGTTTTCAGCGTCAGCGGGACGTGCGCAGCGTGCAAGAGGATTTGGAGACCGCGATCTCCCGCGTCGCCGACGAGCCGGTGCGCATCGTCGCCGCCGGACGCACGGATGCCGGCGTGCATGCCACGCAACAGGTGGTGAGTTTCGTTACGGACGCCCGCCGGTCGCCGGAATCTTGGCGACGCGGCGTGTCGAGTTTGACTAGGGATGCGCTCGGCGTCGTCTGGGCCAAGACGCTGGATGCTCCCTTCCATGCCCGTTTCGATGCGCTGTGGCGACACTACGTATACATTTTCAGCGACGCGCCGGTGCGACCCATCATCCATCGCCACTTGCTCGCTTGGTCGCACGCGCCGGCGGCAAGGGGGAGCGGCGCCTTGCTGGACGCGCCGCGCATGCACCACGCCGCGCAGTGCCTCGTCGGCGAGCACGACTTCTCGTCGTTCCGCGCCGCGGCTTGTCAGTCCAAGTCGCCGTGCCGACGTATCGATTCCATCTCGGTCAAGCGCGTGCATGGCTACGTGGCAATCGAAGTGATCGCCAACGCGTTCCTGCTGCACATGGTGCGCAATGTCGCCGGGGCGTTGCGCGCGGTGGGCCTCGGCGAGTCGAGCTTGGACGCGCTGCGGGAACTGTTGCGCCGTCGCGACCGCACGTTGGCGCCGCCGACCGCGCCCGCACACGGCTTGTATCTTGTCGGCGTGGGTTACCCGGGCTGGCGGCTCCCGCCGCGACCGCCGCCGCTCTTGGCCTGCGGCTAGGAGCCAGTTGAACTTCACAGCTTTTGCCGCCAAGTCCAACGGACTGGTACGATGCGCGGCTTTCTCGTTCTCGTGGCGTCGGCAGATGGCGAAATCGCGCACGCGCGTACGCGTAAAGATCTGCGGGGTAACGACGACCGCGGATGCTCTTCTCGCAGCTAACGCCGGCGCGGATGCGGTCGGCTTGAACTTCCATCCGCCGAGCCCGCGTGCCGTTGACGTGGCGACCGCGGGCGAGATCGCGGCGGCTTTGCCGCCGTTCGTGGCGACCGTCGGGTTGTTTGTCGATGCCGCGCCGGAAGCCGTCTCGGCGACGCTGAAGGAGGTACGGTTGGACAGCCTGCAATTTCACGGCGACGAGTCCCCCGCCTTCTGCCGCAGCTTTGGTGTTCCTTATATAAAGGCGGCAGGCATGTGCGAAGGCTTCGACTTCGACGTCTTTTCGCACCGCTACTCGGATGCCTGCGCCTTGCTGCTCGATGCTTACTCGCCAGACTTGAAAGGTGGCACCGGACGGACGTTCGACTGGGGCACATGGCCGCGTAGCGAACGCCCGCTCGTGCTCGCCGGTGGTCTCCACGCCGACAACGTGGCAGCGGCGATCGCCACGACCCGCCCCTATGCGGTGGACGTGGCAAGCGGTGTCGAGGGCGCCACGAAGGGGCGCAAGGACGTGCGCCGAGTAACGCGTTTCTTGGCGGCGGTGGCCAATGCCTGAACGCAATCGCGAACGCTACCGAGCGCCGACGGCGGAGGGCCGATTCGGCGATTACGGCGGCCGTTTCGTGGCCGAAACGCTGATGCATGCGCTGGCCGAGTTGACGGGGCTCTATCAGACCGTGTCCGCGGACGAGGGATTTCAAGCTGCGCTTAAAGTCGAACTGGAACGCTATGTCGGCCGGCCCACGCCGCTGTACTGTGCCGAACGGCTTACGGCGCACGCCGGCGGCGCACGCATCTACTTGAAACGGGAGGACTTGAGCCACACGGGTGCGCACAAGATCAACAACACCGTCGGTCAAGCGATGTTGGCGAAGCGCATGGGCAAGACGCGGGTGATCGCGGAGACCGGCGCCGGCCAGCATGGTGTGGCCACCGCTACCGTGGCGGCGCGCTTGGGGCTTGCGTGTCGCGTCTACATGGGCGCGCTGGACATCGAGCGTCAGAGTGTGAACGTCTACCGCATGAAGCTCTTGGGTGCCGAGGTGGTCGCCGTCGAGTCCGGTTCCTGCACGCTCAAGGACGCCATGAACGAGGCCATGCGCGACTGGGTGACCAACGTCGATACCACGCACTACATCATCGGCAGCGTCGCCGGGCCGCATCCGTACCCCATGCTGGTGCGCGACTTCCAAGCCGTCATCGGCGTCGAGACGAAGGCGCAGTGCTTGGCCGCCGAGGGCCGTCTGCCGGACCTCTTGGTGGCTTGCGTCGGCGGCGGCTCCAACGCCATGGGCTTGTTCTATCCCTTCGTGGACGACGACGGTGTGGACATGGTGGGGGTGGAGGCGGCCGGCGACGGTTTGGCGACTGGCCGCCACGCCGCACCGCTTGCCGCTGGCACGCCCGGGGTGTTGCACGGCAGCCGCACCTACATCATGGACGACGACGACGGGCAGATCGTGGCTACCCACTCCATCTCCGCCGGCCTCGACTACCCCGGGGTCGGTCCCGAACACGCGCATTGGAAGGACATCGGCCGCGCCAAATACACGAGCGTCACCGACACCGAAGCGCTGGCCGCGTTCCGTCTGCTTACCCGCGCCGAGGGCATCATGCCGGCGCTGGAGTCGAGCCACGCCGTGGCTTGGGCGCTTGAGGAGGCAGCCCGACGTCCACCGAGCGACGTGATCGTGGTCAACTTGTCGGGGCGGGGCGACAAGGACATCCACACCGTTGCCGGCATCGACGGCATAGAGGTGTAAACGTGAACCGGCTGAACCAGCGTTTGACGGCAAGGAAGAACGCGGGACGAAAGGTGCTCAACGCCTTCGTCACCGCTGGCGATCCCCAGCGCGCGGTCACCGTGCCGGCGATGCGGGCGCTGGTACGAGGTGGCGCTGACCTCGTCGAGCTCGGCGTGCCGTTCTCGGACCCCGAGGCCGACGGGCCCGCCATCCAAGCGGCGTCCGAGCGGGCGTTGGCGAACGGCATGACGTTGGCGGACGTGCTCGCCATGACGGCCGAGTTCCGCACGCTCGACGCCGATACGCCGGTGGTGCTCATGGGTTACTTGAATACGTTTCTGAAGATGGGCTTGGCTACGTTCTGCGCCAAGGCGGCGAGCGCTGGCGTGGACGGCGTAATCGTCGTCAACATGCCGCCCGAAGAGTCCGGCGAGTTCAAGGCGCGATTGGCCGAGCATGGCATCGCCTTGGTGTTCTTGGTGGCGCCTACCACCACCGCCGAACGCGCCGCCTACATCGCCGAACACGGCGACGGCTTCATCTACTACGTCAGCTACAAGGGCGTCACCGGCGCCAAGACCGCGGACGCCGATGCCATTGGCGCACGGCTCGTCGAGTTGCGCCGGCACATCCGCGCCTTGCCGCTGTTGGTCGGCTTCGGCATCCGGGACGGCGCATCCGCGGCCCGCGTCGCCCCGCACGCCGACGGCGTCGTGGTGGGCACCGTCTTCGTGAATACCATGGCGGAGGGTGACCCGGCCGCCATCCCAAGCCGCCTAGCTGGCCAAGCCGGAGAGATTCGGCAGGCGTTGGATGCGCTGTGAACACGCCAACGGACCTTGCCGGCTGGCTCGAACGCATCGGGGTCGAACATCCCCGTGGCGTGCTGCGCGGCTTGGACGGCGTGCGCGTGGTTGGCGAGCGCTTGGGCGTGCTGCCGCCGGCGCCAACGACGATCGTGGTTGCCGGCACCAACGGCAAGGGGTCGACCACCGTCTTCGCCGAGCACTTGCTGCTCGCGGCTGGGCGCTCCGTGGGCACCACCACCTCGCCCCATGTCCACGTCTTCAACGAACGCATCCACATCAATGGCGAAGCGGCGAGCGATGCGGCCATCGTCGCCGCCTTTGACGCCGTCGAAGCAGCCCGGGGCGACGTCGGCCTGTCCTACTTCGAATACGCCACGCTTGCCGCACTGCTTGCGATCACCCGGGCGCAAGTCGACTTCGCGGTATTGGAGGTGGGACTCGGCGGGCGGTTGGACGCGGTGAACGCAGTCGATGCGGATGTCGCGGTCATCACCAGCATTGGCTTGGACCACCAGCAGTATCTAGGCAACACGCGGCACATAATCGGGGCTGAAAAGGCCGGCGTCTTGCGGCGCGGTCGCCCGGTGGTGGTCGGCGAACCCAGCCCACCCGCCTCCGTACTCGCGCGAGCTCGGGAGTTGCGCGCGCCGGTTTACCTCGCCGGGCGGGACTTCGGTCAAGGCGATGGCGTACTGTGGTACGAACGCGGTCGCGACCGGCAACGGTTCCACTATCGGTGTGGCGCCATCGACCCTACCAACGCGGCGACCGCACTACAGGCGGTGCAAGTCGCCGGCCGGCAGGTGGACCAAGCCGCTCTGGACCAAGCGGCGGTCACGGTGCGGAACCCCGGACGCTGCGAAGTCCTTCGCCGCGACGAACGAACTTGGGTGCTTGACGTGGCGCACAACCCCGACGGCGCGCGCTTCTTCGCCAACCAATTGCGGCGGCGTTTTCCGGGCCGGCGCATGGCCGGCATCGTCGGCTGCTTGGCCGACAAGGACGTCGCCGGCATCGTCGCGCCCCTCAAGCCCTTGGTTTCCGAGTTCGCTTACGTGTCGACGACGGGCGAACGTGGCCGCGGCGCGGAGTCGTGCCGCGCGGCGGCCGGCGACTTGGCGGCGTTCGCAGGTTCCTTGGACGCCGCGATGACGCGCCTCGCCCGCGCCAACGATGTTATTCTCGCGTTCGGTTCCTTCGACTTGGTGGAGCGGTTGCGCCGTCGGTTGCTGGCGCAGCGAGCGAAAGCCTGCGGGGAGGTGCGCGGGGGATCGCCCCGCGCTTGAGCGGAGCGTGCTGACGGAGCGAAATCGATATCGCCTGACGGGGACGATTTTTCTGGTCGCCGTCGCCGCGGTGGTGCTGCCCATGCTGTTCGATGGCGAGGGCGTGGCGCCGCTGGAGCTAGAGGCCGTCGCCCCCGCCGATTTCGAAGTTGAACGGGACCGCTCGCCCGTGCCCGATGTGACGGTCGCCGTGGCGGCGCGGGATGAACTGAAGGCGGCGGTCGACGAAGATGGCTACGCCACCGATACCGGCACGCGCTTGGGCGAGCCGGCGCTGCTGACGCGCCGGGAGGCCTTGGCGCTCGGGCTTCCCGATTTGAAGTGGGCGGTGCAAGTGGCGAGTTTCACGCAGCATGAAAACGCCACCGCGCAGCGGGACCGGCTGCTGGCGGACGGCTACGAGGCGTTCCTTTCCAACGTCAAGCGACGCGGCGAAATCACTACCCGCGTCGCCGTCGGCCCGCTCATCAACCAAGACGACGCCGAGCGACTGAAGGACGAACTCAACGAGCGCTATGCGTTCAGCGCCGTATTGGCGAGGTTCAGCCCCTGATGCTGGCCGAGTTCGCGGTCGTTGACATCGCGATGGTGGTCGTCCTCCTCGCCTCCGCGGCGGTGGGGTTGATGCGAGGCTTCGTCAAAGAAGTGGTGTCGTTGGTGATCTGGGGCGCGGCGCTCTTTCTCGGCTTGGCGTTCGGTCGCCCGTTGGGCGAGTTCCTGGCGTTGGACCTCGGGCCGAAGCTGCCAACCGTAGTCGGTTTCCTAACGGTATTCGTTGCAGTGCTCATCGTCGGCGCCGTCGTCCAGCGTCTACTGCGCGGCTTGGTCCAGTCTGCGGGACTGTCCGGTTCCGACCGGACCTTGGGCTTGGTGTTCGGCGCCGTGCGCGGCTTGGCGGTGGTGGTCGTCGGGCTGATCGCCATACGTCCGTTCGCCGAGGAGCAGGCTTGGTGGCAAGAATCCCGATTCGCGCCGGCGGTGCTGACCTTTGAGCCAGAAGTGCTGGCCGCGGCCGACGCGCTGATGGGCGTGCTCGGCGAAGGCGAGCCGACGAGCGTCGTGAACGAGGGGGCAAGCTAATGTGCGGCGTAGTCGGCATCGTCAGCCAAGGTCCGGTCAACCAGCAGATCTACGACGCCTTGCTGGCGCTCCAGCATCGCGGCCAAGACTCCGCCGGCATGGTGACTTGGGAGAGCCTGCTACGCCACGGCACGACCACCCCGGCGGACGACGAATTGACGGTGCAAGCGCCCGGGCGCCTGCACCTGCGCAAGGGCAACGGTTTGGTGCGCGACGTATTCGCGGAACGTCACATGCGACGGTTGCGCGGCAAAATGGGCATCGGCCACGTCCGCTATCCCACGGCCGGCACGTCGAGCGCCGCCGAGGCGCAGCCCATGTACGTCAATGCCCCCTACGGCATCAGCTTGGCGCACAACGGCAACCTCACCAACGCGCGGGAGTTGGAGGCGGGCGTATTTCGCGCCGGCCTGCGTCATGTCAACACGGATTCGGATTCCGAGATACTGCTCAACGTATTCGCCCACGAACTGCAGAAGATCGGCGCACCGCACCCCGAAGCGAAGCACATTTTCGCCGCGGTGGAGGGCGTGCATCGACGCTGTCGCGGCGCCTACGCGGCCGTGGCGATGATTAACGGCCTCGGCGTGGTGGCGTTTCGCGACCCGCACGGCATTCGCCCACTCGCTTTCGGCAGCAAGCGAACGGCCAACGGGCAAGAGGTGATGGTGGCGTCGGAAAGCAACGCCATCGACATTCTGGGCTTCGACTTCGAGCGCGACTTGGCGCCGGGCGAGGCGATCTTTATCGACGCCGATGGGCGCGCGGTCACCCGGCGCTGCGCGCGGCCCGCCGAGCATGCGCCGTGCATCTTCGAGTACGTCTACCTCGCCCGCGAGGATTCGGTGCTGGACAACGTTTCGGTCTATCGGGCGCGTCTGCGCATGGGCGAGAAGCTCGCGTCGCATGTCCTCAAGCGCTATGCCAAACGGCGTGTTCGCCTCGACAGCCGCCACGCCAAGCAGGGCCACGACATCGACGTGGTGATTCCGATTCCCGAATCCAGCCGCGCCTGCGCGATTCCGTTGGCGCACGCCCTCGGCGTTCGCTTCCGCGAGGGCTTCGTGAAGAACCGGTATATCGGCCGCACGTTCATCATGCCGGGGCAAACGCAGCGCGCGAAATCCGTACAGCAGAAGCTGAACGCCATGCCGGTGGAGTTTCAAGGCAAGAACGTGCTGCTGGTGGAAGACTCCATCGTGCGCGGCACGACCACCGGCCAAATCGTTCACCAGGCGCGCAAGGCCGGCGCCAACAAAGTGTTTATGGCCGTGGCCGCGCCGCCGGTGCGTTATCCCAACGTATACGGCATCGACATGCCGGCGTCGCACGAGTTCATCGCCTACAACCGCACCCAAGAGCAGATCGCCAAGCAGATCGGCGTGGACTGGCTGGTGTATCAGACGCTGCCGGACTTGGTGGCCGCGACCTCGGGTGGCAACAAGAAGCTCACGCGCTTCGAATGCTCCGTATTCGACGGCGAGTACATCACCGGCGACATTGACGAAACCTACTTGACCCGGCTCTCCGAAGTGCGCAGCGACCGGGCGAAGCAGAGCCTGACCATGGAACAAGCCGACGAACCGCCGGTGATCGAACTGCACAACCATGCGTAGACGGCCGCGCCTTGTCGGGCGGGCGCCGGACCGTTGTCGGTGCGACGCGGACTTTCGCCACGGACTGCGAGAGATGGGGGAGAGGTGGTGCCGATAATCGGCGTGCGCGGCGTTTGGCGTGGGTTCGCGGCATGACGCGCTTGGTTGCTTCGATGAAGCGCCGCACGCCCTGCGTAGGTGTCTGTTCCACCACCTATGGCGACTTGGTGTGTCGCGGCTGCAAACGCTTCGCGCATGAAATCGTCGGCTGGAATGGTTATCGGGAAAGTCAGCGCGAGTTGGTGTGGACGCGGTTGCACACGCTATTGGCGCAGAGCGTGGGCGTATTCCTCGGGGTGGCCGACGAGCGCGAATTGCGCGCCGTTGCCAAGGCTGCCCGGGTGGCGGATGCCGATGTGCTGCCGGCGGAGGTGCTTGCCTTTCACACCATGCGCTCGTGTCCGTTGGCGCTTCGCGAACTGGGTTTGGCGAGCCGCTCGGACGCGACGGAGACGCCCGAGGTGGTGCGCATGATCGACCGGGAGTTCTACCTACGCTCGTGCGCCCATTTCGAGGCGAGCTTCAAGACCCCGGCTGCCTAGGACATTAGCGTTACGAAAGCTGCTGCCTCCCGGCACCGCCTTCGCCCTAAGCCCAAGCCGCCTACACGACGGAGATCGGACTTCGCGGTTGACGCCGCCGACGGCCACTAGCGCCACGACAGCCGCTGCCTGCCGGCACCGCCTTTCGCCCCTGCCCAACTGCCCTATCACCCCGTCGGACTTCGCGGCTAATACCGCCAAGTCCGATGGATGCTACGTCAGCGGGAAGCACTCCAAGGCGGCATCGCCGCGCTGAAGCCGCAGTCGCCAACCGCAACGGCGCCAATCGCCGAGCACGATACGACGGCCGGCCGCGTGCCGGTGGATGCCGGGCCGATGCGTATGCCCGTGGACCAAGAGCCTTGCGTCCGCCTCGGCGAGGGACGTTTCCACGGCCGCCGGCGTCACATCCATGATGTTGTCCGCCTTGTTCTCGTTGGCGGCGATGCTCTTGGCGCGCAACGTCGCCGCGAGGGCGCGCCGAGAAGACAAGGGCGTGGCCAGCACTCCGGCCTGCCACTCGGCGGAGCGAAATAGCGCTCGGGCGCGTTGGTATTCGGCGTCGCCGGTGCAGTAGGCATCGCCATGCGCGATTAGCACACGCTCGCCGTCGACGTCGATGACGCTGGGGTCCGGCAAGAGCGTGGCGCCGGTGTCGGCGGCAAAGCGCTCGCCGAACAGGAAGTCGCGGTTGCCGTGCATCACGTAGAGGGCGCAGCGCTCGGCCGCTTGGCGCAATACCTCGCGGGTGGCATCGGCCACCGCGGCATCGTCGTCGTCGCCGACCCAGACTTCCACCAAGTCTCCCAGTATGTACAGCGCATCGACGGTGGCCGCCTCGCTCGCCAGCATACGTCTCAGCCCGGCCAAGACGTGCGGGCGCGTCTCGTCAATGTGCAGGTCGGAGATAAAGAGGGCGCTCATGCACTGGACTCCACGAGTCGTCTGGCTAACCGGCGGCGGCGAGTTCGGCGGCGGCGAGGGTGTTCTCCAACAGCGACGCGCGGGTGACCGGACCGACGCCGCCCGGCACCGGCGTAATCCAGCCGGCGCGCTCGGCCACCTCTTCGAAGCGCACGTCGCCGCGCAACGACCCGTCGGGCTGCGCGACGATGCCGACGTCGATAACGACGGCGCCGGGTCGCACCCAGTCCGCCCCCAACAAGCCGGCTTTGCCGGTGGCGGAGACCACGACATCCGCTTGTGCCACGTGTTCGCGGGCGGACTTGGAGAAGCGATGCACCGTGGTCACCGTGCAGCCGGCGAGCAGCAACTCGAGCCCCATCGGCCGCCCCACATGGTTGGAGGCGCCCACCACCGTAGCGTGCAAGCCGCGCAGGGGAACGCCGGTCGCGGCCAACAAGGACATCACCGCCTTCGGCGTGCAGGGGCGAATGCTGGGTTCGCGCAACACCAAGCGACCCATGTTGTGTGGATGCACGCCGTCGACGTCTTTCTTCGGCAGCACGTGCTCGGTCACCCGCAACGCGTCGATATGCGGCGGCAACGGCAGTTGCACCAAGATGCCGTCGAAGCCGGCATCGGCGTTTAGCTCGTCGATGATCGCGAGGAGTTCCGCTTCGCTGGTTTCGGCCGGCAAGTGACGGACTTTCGCCTTGAGTCCGACCTGCTCGCAGTCCTTGCGCTTGAGGCGCACATAGATCAGCGAGCTAGGGTCGTCGCCGACCAGCAACACCGCGAGCCCCGGCGCACGCAGGCCACGCGCGCGCCGGGCGCGTACCTTGGCGGCCAAGTCGCGGCGGATGGCTCGGGCGATGGCGTTGCCGTCGAGTATTCTGGCGGGCATGGACGTTCCTTGGCAGCGTGGGATTGTACGCCAACGTCGCATGACGGCAGTCGGTCAAGCGCTTGCGCCACAAGGCTCAGGCGGGTGTTTGGCGATTGACGAAGACGCCGGGGGTGCCGCGCAGGCTGATGCGATAGAGCAGGCGCGTGTCGCTTGGCCCCGTCGCCGCCGGCAGCGGTGTCGCGCTGTGCATCACGGTGGGGTTGTCCCACATCACCAAGTCGAACGGGCGGTAGGCGTGACAGGCGAGGAAGCGATCCTGAAACGCGTGTTCGCACAGCGCTTTGAGCAACGCGGTCGCCTCCGCTTGCGCCATGCCGCGGATGCCCTGACTGGTGCCGGTCGGCGCATAGAGCGTCTTCTCCCCGGTAATCGGGTGTCGCCGGACCAAGGGGTGATGCACGGTATGGCTCTGATCCCAGCCTGTCGGCGGCACTGGCTTGTGGTCTCCGGGCCGCGCAGCGACCGAGGTGCCGTGGCGATGCGCCACGACTAGATCTTCGATCTCCCGCTTACGCTCCGCCGGCAGCGCTCGGTAGGCCGCCGCCATATCGCAGAACTTGGTCTCGCCGCCCTGCATTGGCGCTTGCACGGAGTACAGCATGGTCACCGACGACACCGTTCGCCTGAACGACTGATCGGTGTGCCAATGCGCCGCCCCCTGCAGTGATCGCTCGGTATCCACACCGATGTTGGTGAGGTTGGCGATCTCCGGATAGTCGGCATCCTTGCTGAGCCGGATGGGTTGGCCCACTCGCCGTGCGAAGGCGACGTAGTCCGCCTTCTTCACCCCGTTGGTGCGCAGCACGGCGAAGCGGTGCCGGTAAAGGTCGAGCAGGAGACGCTTGAGGGCGTCATCCGTCAGACGCGGTATATCGACGTCCACGACTTCGACGCCGAAGTTGCCGCCGAGCGGACGTAGGGTGTAGTTCTTGACCTCCATGACAAGCGAAATTGCCTAGGGTTGGTGCGCGTGTCAAACAGCCTCACGACGCCTTAGGGCCAGCCACCGGATTGGCAGCCCACCGAGCCGGGGACACCCACCGGCCATCGAACCGGGGACACCCACCGGCACCGAGCCGGGGACACCCACCCCGACCGCCACCGAGCCGAGACACCCACCGCCGACGGGCGACCAACCGCCCGACCCATAGGCATCGCCGCCGCCCCTTGCACTCGTCGCCAAGCGCGGATTTACTTAACACTCACAACCCCCGCCGCAACAACAGGCCATTGGCCTGCTGTGGTCTGTCGTAGTTTGTTGAGAGTGGCCTCTATGGGAGAAGCGATGAGTTTTCGAGAGGAAGTGCGAGATTGGCTGGATGAGAACTGTCCGCCGAGCATTAGACGTCCCGCCCGTGCGAACGAAGGCACCGGCGGCGGGCGGCGAGCCACCTACCCCAACCCGGAAGTGAAGCTTTGGTTGGACCGCATGGCCGAGAAGGGCTGGACCGCGCCGATGTGGCCGAGGGAGTACGGCGGCGGTGGTCTGAACAAGGAAGAGGCGGGCGTCCTCGGCGAGGAACTGCGCCGCATTCGGGCACGGCCGGCGCACACGGGCATGGGGCTGTCGATGATCGGCCCGGCGCTCCTCGAGTTCGGCAGCGAAGAACAGAAGCAGGAGCATCTGCCGAAGATCGTACGCGGCGATATCTGGTGGTGCCAAGGCTACAGCGAACCCGGCTCCGGTTCCGACTTGGCCAGCCTGCAAACCCGCGCTGTCGACGACGGCGACGACTTCATCGTCAACGGCTCGAAAATTTGGACCTCCGGCGCCAACTTCGCCGACTGGATGTTCTGCTTGGTGCGCACGGACCCCGACGCGCCGAAACACGAAGGCATCTCGTTCATCCTGTTCGACATGGAGACGCCGGGGGTCTCGGTAAAGCCCATCAAGCTCATCAGCGGCGCGTCGCCGTTTTGCCAGACTTTCTTGGACGATGTGCGCGTACCGAAGAGGAATCTGGTCGGCGAACGCGGCAAGGGTTGGACGGTGGGCAAGCGCTTGCTGCAGTACGAGCGCACCTCCATCGGCGGCATGGGCGGCAGCGGTGGCGGCGGGGATCCGCTGGCCGAACTGGCCAAGCGCTACGCCGGCCACGCGAACGGCAAGATCGACGATGTCGCCTTACGCAGACGGCTGCTCGATCATCGCATCACGGACCGCGCGTACGGATTGACCGTTCGGCGTAGCGGCGAGGAGATGCGCTCGGGGCGGGCACCGACATTCCTGTCGTCGATGTTCAAGCTGTACGGCACGGAACAAAACAAGAGGCGTTACGAAATCATGCTCGACATCATGGGCAGCCAAATGCTCGGCTGGGAAGGCGAGGACTTCCGCCCGCGCGAACTCTCGGCCACCCGCGAGTGGCTGCGTTCCCGCGCCAATTCCATCGAAGGCGGCACGTCCGAGGTGCAGCTCAACATCATCGCCAAGCGTATTCTCGGCTTGCCGGACTAAGCGAGCGGATTGAAGCGGGTCGAGAGCAGCGGAGGGAGACAGGATGAGACGATTACTGTCCGCGTTGGCGGTTATCGGGTGTGCCAGCGTTGGCGGCGGCCAAGAGGCGAGCGAGTCGGCGGTCGAGACGCTTGATCTCGATCAGCTACTCGAGCGGTTCGGCTGGAGTTTCGACACGACGGAGATCACGTCGCAGAAAGTCGGCGACGGCCTCTATGTGCTGTTCGGCGTCGGCGGCAACATCGCCGCCTCCGTGGGCGAGCAGGGCGTGCTCATCGTCGATGACATGTTCCCGGAGATGATTCCCAAGATAGAGGCCGCCATCCGGGAAATACGCGGCGACACAGCCGGCAACGGTGGCATCGACTTCGCCATCAACACGCACTGGCACTTCGACCATGCCGAGGGCAACTTGGCGCTCGGCCCGGCGGGCACTTGGATCGTGGCGCACGAAAACTCGGCAGCGATGATGGCGAAGCCCAACATCATCAATCTCGTGAGCCTAAAGTACGCGCAACAAGCCTATCCACCGGCGGCACGACCGGCCATCTCCTTTGATGACCGCATGCGCTTTCACTTCAACGGCGAAGAAATCGACGTCGTGCATGCCGGCCCGGCGCACACTGCCGGGGATGCGGCGGTCATCTTTCGCAACCACAACGCCGTACATTTCGGCGATGTGTTCAACAACACCGGCTATCCGTTCATCGACGCCGACAGCGGCGGGGGCATAGACGGCATGATCGCCTTCTGCCAAGCCATCCTAGACGAGATGCAGTCGGGCGCGGTCATCATTCCGGGCCACGGCGAAGTCACCGACATCGCCACCTTGCAGGCGTATATCGACATGCTCACGACCGTGCGCGAACGGGTGGCCAAAATGATTGCCGAAGGCAAGGGACTCGCGGACGTGATCGCGGCCAAGCCGACGGCCGGTTTCGACCAAACCTACGGCCCGGCGGAGAACGCCCTCGGCTTCGTGGACCGGGTGTACACGAGTCTGGTGCGCGATATGGCCGCCGACTAGCGAATCGGGGGTAGCACGCTACTCCCCGCTACTCTCGCCGAGGTGCTATCGCCGAGGTGATTCTTGAAGAACGCCACGGTTTCCTCGCGTGCGCGCTGTTGCGCCTCGCCCCGAAAGCCGTGCTTCGCGCCTTCGATCACCACCACCTTGTTGGTCACGCCCACCTCGTCAAGCGCGGCGCTCATACGCTCGCTGTTGCTTAAGGGCACGAGTTCGTCCAAATCGCCGTGAATCAGCAAGACCGGCGGGTCGTCGTCGCTCGCGTAGTTGATGGGCGAGATTCCGGCGGCGAGTTCCGGGTCGAAGTCCAAGGCGGGGAAGCGTTCACTCGGCCCGGCGATTCCCGCTAAATCCACGGGCGGGAAGTAGGCGACTACCGCTTGCACGCGATTGCCGCCTTCGGGCGCCAGCCCCAGCATCAGCGACAGATGCCCGCCGGCGCTGCCGCCATGGACGCCCAAGCGCTCGGCGTCGATGCCGAATTGCTCCGCGTTGGCGCGAACATGCTCGACGGCTTTGCGCACGTCCGCCACCGCCTCCGGTACTTTGAAGCGCGGCGCACTGCCGTGATGCACGGCGAACACGGTGAAACCCGCGTTCAACAGATGATCGAACCACGGCAGCCGTTCTTCCGGCGGTCGCCAGTTCGAGAACCAGCCGCCGCTGACCATGAACAGCACTGCCGCGCCATTGGGGCTCTCCGGCTGTATCACGTCGTAAGTCAGCGCCATGCCGGCCTTGTGGCCGTACACCACATCGGGCGTGATGGCTGGCTTGGCAGCCGCGACGGAGCCGATTGCGAACGCCAAGACGGCGACCAACGCGCGAGCTTGCATTTCCCCTCCAGAGGAACTGTCGACCGGACGCATCATAGCGCACCCATGCGACCTTGCGACCGGCTGCCGTCGGCCGCCGCCTTGACACGCCAAGCAACGCCGGTGAGACTCGCGCCACCCTAGAAAGCGCCGGCAAGGCCAATGATTGAGAAAGAAATCGACATCGCGACCCCCGACGGCGCCATGAACACCTTTGTCACGCATCCCGAAGAAGGCGGGCCGTTTCCGCTCGTCATCTTCTATATGGACGCCCCCGGCAAGCGCGAGGAGCTGCACGACATGGCGCGTCGCATTGCCACGGTCGGCTACTACGTCCTGCTGCCGAACCTCTACTACCGGCAGGTGCGCGAGTTTCACCTAGGGATGCCGAACGCCACTCGGGAGCGTATGGCCGAGCTGATGGGTAGCCTGACCAATGCAAAGGTGTGCGCCGATACGCAAGCGCTGCTCGACTTCGCCGGCGAGGAGGAAGCGGCGAGCGACGGCCCGGTGGGCACGGTCGGCTACTGCATGAGCGGCCCGTTCGTGTTCGCCGCAGCGGCCGAGTTCGGCGAGCGCATCAAGGCGTCGGCGTCCCTGCACGGCGTCAGGCTATGCACGGACGCTGCGGATTCGCCGCATCTGACCGCAGATCGCATTCAGGGCGAAATCTACTTCGGTTGCGCCGAAAACGACGCTTGGGCACCGCCGGAAATGATCGATGCGCTTGGCCAGCACTTGGCCGAAGCGGGTATCGACTTCCGCATCGAATGGTATCCCGGCACCGGCCACGGCTTCGTTTTCCCGCAGCGCGACGGGCTGTACCACAAGGCCTCGGCGGAACGGCACTGGGAACGCCTTTTCGCGCTGTTCCAGCGGAATCTCTAAGCGCCGCCCACTGCCCCGCTACGCGTCGAGGGAGAGAGAGCCATCAAGATTGAGCCGTGCGGCGGCGCCTTTGGCGCCGAGATCACCGATGTTGCCTTGAACGACCTGAGCGACGGCGAGTGGCGCATGATCGAGGACGCCTTTCACGCATACGCCGTGCTGATCTTTCCGGGCGCGAATCTCACCGAGGCGCAACACATCGCTTTCAGCCGCCGGTTCGGTCCGCTCGAGCGCACCCTCTCGCGACGCGCAACGCGGCCGGAAATCTCGCTGCTCTCCAATGTCGGCAAGGACGGCGAGGTGGCGAAGCCGAACGACCCTTTGGGACTCTTTCTCAAGGGCAATCGATATTGGCATACGGATTCCTCCTTCAAGAAGGTAGGTGCCAAAGTCTCGCTGCTGCGTGCGGTAGTCGTTCCCGATAGCGGCGGCGACACCGAGTGGGCGGACATGCGCGCCGCTTGGGACGCGCTCGACGCGGACACGCAGCGGCAACTCGACGGCCGCCAAGCCGTACATTCCTATGCTTGGTCGCAAGGGCGAATCGGCGGCATCGGTGTGCTTTCCAAACAGGAATTGGACGCCCTGCCGCCGGTAGCGCATCCCTTGGTGCGCACGCATCCGGTCACCGGGCGCAAGAGTCTCTACGTCGGTCGCCATGCGTCGCACATTCTTGGCATGGCCGCGGAATCCGGCAGAGCGTTGCTCCAGCGCCTGACGGAAGACGCCTGCCAGCCGCCGCGCATCATCCGGCATCACTGGCGAGCGGGCGACATCGCCGCGTGGGACAATCGTTGCGTGCTGCACCGTGGCCATCCTTGGCCATTCGAACAGCGACGGGTGATGAGGCGCACGACGGTGGCTGGCGACGGGAACAACCCTTGGGCCGTCTCCCCCGCCGACGGGCTGCTCGCGGAGACGGCGGATGCTTAGGCGGGCCGGCGGCTACCTGCTGCCGCGCGACGAAGCGCCGGCGGCGAGTAGGCAATTGGAGCAAGAGGGCTATGCGGTGCTGCGCGGCGTGCTCGCCGAAGACGAGCTGCCGTCCATCCATGCGGAAATCACCCGTGTCTACGAGACCATGCCGACCGACGGCCGCGCCCGCGTTCACGACGACGACTTCCGCTACGAAATGTTCAACAAAAGCGCGACTGCACAACAGCTCGTCGCACGTCGCGAGATCCTCGACACCATCGAGCCGCTCTTGGGCGAGGACTGCCACATCATCGCCAACACCTGTTGGCGCAACCCCGCCGGCGCGACGCATCGTCACGGGGGAGGCGGCTGGCATATCGACGCGGGGCCGCACATCCCGCGTCCGCCGGGGGTGGAGTGGCCGGCGGAAATCCCCTACCCGGTGTTCGCCATCGGCGTACACATCTTCCTCGAAGACTGTTCGCTTGCGTCTGGCCCGACGGCGGTTATTCCGCGTAGTCACAAGAGCGGGCAGCCGCCGCCGGCGGACCGTCGGGACGACGAAACGCTAACCTGCAACGGCCGGAGCGCCCGACCGTTGGTGGCCGCCGCCGGCGACATCGCATTCTTCGTCTCCGATGTTTGGCATCGGCGTCTGCCGACCCGGGAGGAAGACGAGGGCCGGTTCTTCCTGCAAGTACACTACGCTCGTCGCGACATCGCGCAGCGCATAAAGCCGACCGCGGCGGTCAATCACATCGATGCCGACGCCTTGGCGCGCGTGGAATCGGAACGTGAAAGGCGGCTGCTCGGCATTCACCCCCGTGGCTTCTACGACGGCTAGCAGTCCGTCGGGCTTGGCAGCGGAAGCCGCGAAGTCCGACGGAGTGCTAGGGCGGCTTGGGCTGGGGCGAAAGGCAGTGTTTCGAGGCAACGGCGCCAAGCCTAGGACGTAAGACATATGGTGCTCATCCCCGAACGTTGGCGCACGCCGATCGCATTCCTTGTGCTCGCAAGCATCGCGATGCCGCTCGGTTTCGCCGCGTGGCAAGCGCTGCTCAACAACTTCGCCATTGAAGAGGCGGGGTTCACGGGGCGGGAGATGGGCTGGCTGCAAAGCCTGCGCGAAGTCCCCGGCTTCCTCGCCTTTACCGCGGTATTCGTGATTCTGGTGCTGCGCGAGCAGACCTTCGCCATCGTCTCGGTGGCGGTGTTCGGCCTCGGCGTCGCCATTACCGGTTTCTTCCCGAACGAATACGGCCTGTATTTCACGGCCGTGCTGATGTCCATCGGCTTCCACTACTTCGAGACCATCCGGCAGTCCCTGTCGCTGCAATGGCTGAGCAAGGACGAAGCGCCGCGCATTCTTGGCCGACTCATCGCCGTCGGCTCGGCGACATCGCTGGTGGCATTCGGCGCGATGTACGTCGTGCTCGAAGTCTTCAACGTCGACTATCACTGGATATATCTCGTCGCCGGCGGCGGCGCACTTGTCATCGCCATCGCACTCTCGCGTTTCCCGCACTTCGAGGGGCGAACGCCGCAGCGCAAGGAGATCGTGCTGCGCTCCCGCTACTGGCTGTACTACAGCTTGACCTTCCTATCTGGTGCGCGCCGGCAGATTTTCGTCGTCTTCGCCGGTTTTCTGATGGTGGAGAAGTTCGGCTATTCGGCGGCCAATATCGCCGCGTTGTTCCTCGTCAACCACCTGTTCAACTTCTTCTTCGCCGAGCGGATTGGCGCTTGGATCGGCCGTATCGGCGAACGCCACGCTTTGACGCTGGAGTACGTCGGCCTGATTCTCGTCTTCACCGCCTACGCGTTCGTCGACAACGCCTATTTCGCCGCCGGCTTGTACATCCTCGACCACCTGTTCTTTGCCTTGGCGATCGCCATCAAGACCTACTTCCAGAAAATCGCGGACCCGGCGGACATCGCCTCCACGGCCGGCGTTTCCTTCACCATCAACCACATCGCCGCGGTCATCATCCCCGCCGTGCTCGGCTACGTCTGGCTCGAATCCCACACGGCAGTGTTCTTGATCGGTGCCGTGTTCGCGCTGCTGTCGCTTACGATGGCGCAGAACGTGCCGTCAAGCCCGCGACAGGGCAACGAGACCGTGGTGGGGCTGGCGTTAGGGCGAGCCCGGGCGGGGTAGCTGCGCCGACTATTCGGCCCCGCGGTGCCAACTCCCGCCACCGTAGCACCTCGCTCCGTTGACGATAACCGTGCGTCAGAGAGAAGGGCTGAGCTCGTGTGGAACCACCGAAACGAGGCGTGATCGATGCCTCGCACGTTGGCGCCTCAAGCAACGGTAGCGTTTGCGTTACCGTGCAGCGCGCAGCAGTTCCGCGATCTCGGCCTTGCCTTCCTTCATCGCCTCCGGGTCCGTCAGCGGAATCCGAAATGCCCTCGCGACGGTTTGGGTGGATTGCCAATCGAGTTCCGCGACGGCTTGAGCGTTGACGCCGTTGTTGTCGGTCGCGTGTACATCTGCGCCGGCGGCAAGCAGCATCTTGGCAATCTCCGCCCGGCCTAGAAGGGCGGCGAAGATCAGTGGCGTGCTGCCCATGTCGGGATCTCGTGCGTTGGCATCGGCACCCTTGGCGAGGACCACCTTAACGGTAGCGGCATCGTCGCCAATGATCGCAAACGCGATTTCTTGGAAGCCAACACCGGGCGAACCGTCGCCGGACCCGCCTAGCATCGCAATGATCCCGGTTCGCTCCGTCTCGCGGTATTCTGGCCCACGGTCAGTTGCCGCCTGCCGATTCGCGCTGGTCGTACGTCGCCGCTAGCAGTCCGACGGAGTGATAGGGCGGCTTGGGTTGGGGCGAAAGGCGGCGCCGGGAGGCGACGCCTTTCGTGGCGTTAGCGCACTGCATTGGCTGTAGTTCGGCGCCGGTATGAAGCCGAACCCGGCCTGTTCCAGCAACTTCGCCACGCCAATGGTGACCAAGTCGCCGTACTCCGGCCCGATGATCTGCACGCCGATGGGTAGGCCGCTGGCGTCGGGGCCGGTGGGGATGACGGTGGATGGTAGGTAGGCGACGCTCGCCAGCCCCGCCCAGAACACTTTTGTCCGCCATCAAGACCTACCTCCAGAAAATCGCCGACCCGGCGGACATCGCCTCCACGGCCGGTGTTTTCTTCACCATCAACCACATCGCCGTGGTCATCATCCCCGCCGTGCTCGGCTACGTCTGGCTCGAATCCCACACGGCAGTGTTCTTGATCGGTGCCGTGTTCGCGCTGCTGTCGCTTACGATGGCGCAGAACGTGCCGTTGAGCCCGCGGTAGGGCAACGAGACCGTGGTGGGTCTGGCGTTCGGGCGAGCTTGGGCGGGGTAGCGACGAGCGCCGCATGCTCCTAACAGCCCCGATCCCTTTCGATCCCGCCGGCTCGGACTCCTGATTGAGAGGAATCCTCCGTTGGTGGCGGGCTCGTCCACCCAATTGACGGAACCACGACGGCCTCCGGGGCGTTCACATGGGCCTTAACTACGACCACGCCATGTTGTGTCTGTGCCGAGCGACTGGACCAGTCGACCGTATCGGAAACATGAAAGGAAGTAGCTGCCGTACCCTCCAGAATATAGGAGACGCTGCGTTGCCTATTGGTCATTCAACCTTCCTCCAACCCTCGAAGCTGCGTGATGCCCGATCCACTCACCGCTCAACCATAGTTCGGCGTCGGTGTGAAGCCGAACCCAGCCTGCTCCAGCAACTTCGCCACGCCAATGGTGACTAAGTCGCCGTATTCCGGCCCGATGATCTGCACGCCGATGGGCAGGCCGCCGGCGTCGGGGCCGGTGGGGATGACGGTGGATGGTAGGTAGGCGACGCTCGCCAGCCCCGCCCAGAACACTTGATCGAAGTACGGCTGCTGCTTGTCATTGACCGCTATCGTGCGTTCGCCAAAGGGACCTTGGTCGTGCGGGAACGCCGAGGTGGCCATGATCGGCGCCAGCACGATGTCGAAACGGTTGAAGAAGTCGTGCCAGCGCCAACGAATGTGCGTTCGCTTTTCGTTGTTTGCGGTCCAGTCGCGGAAACGCGCCACCTGCGAGCGTTGGATGACGGCGGAAAGGCTCATGTCTTCCGGCGGCAGGTCTTCTACTTGACGCACGATGGTCTGATAGCGGTCTTCCGGCATCCGCGCGGACATGGTGGCTTGCAGCAGGCACTGATACACGAAGTGGGTGTGCTCCGAATCCACAGGACGAGCCTCGAAATCCACCGTCGCGCCCATTCCGGAGAGCGCGTCCGCGACCGCATCGACGCGCGCGGATACCGTGGCGTCCACCGGCGCCATCGCGTCGTCGCGCCATACCGCGACCTTGAGTTCGCCTGCCGTCTTGCGGAGTTCCGGCAGCGCCAGCGCGAGACCCCGGCTGTCGATTTCGTTCGGTCCGGCCATCGCCCGCACCGTCGTTTCAAGGTCCGACGCCGAGCGTGCCAGTGGACCGATCACGGAGATGTCGGAGGGCGTCAGAACGCCCGGCATGGCGTGGCCCCTCGGCGGCAATAGGTTCCAAGTGGGTTTGTGGCCGAAGACGCCACAGAAGTGCGCCGGGTTGCGAATGGAGCCGCCGATATCCGAGCCGGTCTCCAAGCCGGTGAGCCCCGCCGCTAGCGCCGCCGCCGAGCCGCCGGACGAGCCGCCGGGCGTGCGCCGCAAGTGCCACGGATTGTTGGTAGTGCCGTATATCGCGTTGTAGCTCTGGAAGTCCGAGAGCATGAGCGGCACGTTGGTCTTGCCGAAGATGACGGCGCCGGCGGCTTTTAGGCGGGAGATGGAGAGCGCATCCCTTGCGGCGATGTTGTCCTTGAGCTCGGGCACTCCCCACGTCGTAGGGGTGCCGGCCACGTCGTAGGACTCCTTCACCGTCATTGGCACGCCGTGCAGCGGTCCCCAATGTTCACCTCGCGCCAGCGCCTCGTCCGCTTGCCGTGCCCGTGCCATAGCTTCCTCGCGGACCTGCACGATGATGGCGTTGAGGTCCGAGTTGAAGCGGTCCACACGCTCGAAGTAGTACGCCAGCAGTTCGGCGCTGCTGATGTCCTTGTTTCTGACTCGTCCTGCTAGTTCGCCGGCGCTGGCGAATGCCAAGTCGCCCACAAGCCCCTCCTGTGGTGCGGTAGAGATGGGTAGATCGAGCGGGCGACTGTGACGGCGGAGGGCGGATTAGTCAAGCTTCGACAACTGCCGCCGCAGCAATTGCGCCGCTGCGACATCGGCGGGCTTTGCCGAAAGCAGTATCGCATCGTCCATGGAGAGCGCCGCTCGCGGGCCGTGTTCGCTGATGAGCCGCCCGAGCACGGTGGCGTCGGTGTGGAAGCGGTGCGACGGCGACACTTGATCGAGGGCAGTGGCGATGGCCGACGTAGTTGTCCGCGCCAAGTCCACGCCGGCCGCCGCCAAGCAATCGAACACCTCCTCGCCGGTGATCGGCGCGAGCGTCGCGTGCCGCACGGGTTGTCGCGTCAGTAGCGCGTCCACTAGCGCTCGACACACGACGTCTCGGGTAGTGAATTGCCACCGCCAACCGCGCTCGACGTCTGGAAAGACGCCGGCGGCGATCAACGCCTTCAGCGTGCTCGCGAGACGATCATTGCGCGGGTGGCCGAGGAGGTGCGGAATGCGCACTACGCTCGTCGGCAGGCCACGCGCAGCCGCTTGCTGAAGCAATGCTTCCGCGGCGAGTTTGGTTCGCGAGTATGCGTCGGCGCCCGAGGCCGCCAATCGCTGCGCTAGCAGCCCTTCGACCTCAGGGGTAGCCTCCTTCCGCTCGCCGTCGCCGAGCGGAAATATGGCGCTGGAGGAGACGTGTACCAACGGCACGGCGCGTTCGGCGGCCAGTCGAATCAGCCCTTTGACGGCGTGCGTGTTGAGCGGCGCCAAATCGTCGTAGGACGCGAATGCGTCGACGTTGGCGGCGATGTGGACGATCGCGTCGATCCGCCGCCCCAACTGGACCCATTGTCGAACCGGGAGGCCGAATCGCGGCTCGGTGAGGTCGCCGTGAATCGCGGTCCCGCCACGGACCTTGCCACTGCGAACGAGCGCCAACACCTCGAACCGGCCACGGGCAGCGTCGACGAACGCTCGACCGACGTAGCCCGAAGCGCCGGTGACGAGCACTGTGCGCGGCGGCGTCATCGGCGAGGGAGCGGCGCTGCCGATGCGTAATCCCGGCGCGAGTTGCGGCAGTCGCCAATCCTTGACTTCGCCGACTCGTGCGCCTGCGGCGATGAAGGCCGCAAGCGCGGCCGGGCGCGAATGCTGCAGGAAATCGGCGACGCGAATGCGCCTACCCGTGCGTTGCTGCAATATGCCGCAAAGCGCGATTGCCGAAAGGCTGTCGCCGCCGCAGTCGATGAAGTCGTCTTTGCGGGTAACGGTCGGGTCGTTCAGCACTCGGTGAAAGGCCGCCAGCACGTCGCGTTCGAGGTCCGCGGGTCGCCCGGGCGCGACAGCGGGCGCCGCACGCCGATCCGCTTTGCCCGACGAGGCAAGCGGCAACGCCGAGACGGTTTCGATGCGCCCCGGCACGGCGTGAGCGGCTAGGCGCGCGGCCGCGAACTCGCGCAGGTCGGCGGCGAGCGTTCTCGCGTCCGCGTTTGGCGTAGGAACGACGAAGGCAACCAACTTGCCGTCCGCCTCGCGTACGGAAACGTCGGCGACGTCCGGATGCCCGGTGAGCATGTCCGCGACATGCTCTGGGTTCACCCGAGCGCCGCGAATCTTGATGCCGTCGCCGCACCGGCCCAGTACGCGCAACCGGCCGTCGGCCGTCAATACGCCCAAATCACCCGTGTCGTACACGCGAGCATCGCCCCACGGGGCGCCCGCGAGTGTGAAGAACGGCGATTCGGATTGCCCTTCGGCGCCGGCGACATAGCCGGACGCCAAGCCTGGGCCGGAGACGAGGATGCGGCCCGGCCGACCGACCGGCAGCAATCGCTCGCGCTGGTCCACATCGGCGATGGCGACGCGGGCGAAGTCCGCGACCTCGAGCGCCGGCATCTCGCCGTCGTCGTTGATCGGCGCGGCGGCGACATCCGCGCACTCGGCGGTGGAGTAGAGATTGAGCACGGCAACCTCGGGCAGCGCGCGCCGCACCCGCTTGGCGAAATTGTCGGTCACCCGTTCGCCGCAGAGCACCAGCCAGCGCAGCTTGCGGAGCGCGTTCACGGCTTCGGCGGAGTTGAGGCAGGCGGCGAGCAGCGTTGGCGTCACCATCAAGCGGGTGATCGCGTGGCGAACGAGTACCGCTGCCAAGGCTAGAGGATCGCGCATGGCGTTGTCCGGAATCATCACCGCCGGCACACCGTTGAAGAGCGCCGGCACGACGTCCCAAATGCCGAAGATATTGCAGCCGACGGCATCGTCCGGTCGATACGGCATCAGCGCCGTGCGCCAAGCGTGGGAGCGCAGTGAGCCGATTTGGTCTGTCGTCACCGCCTTCGGCGAGCCGGTGGAGGTGCCGGAGGTCAACAGGATATGCGCCGTTCGGCTGGTGGTCCGTGGGACTTCGGGCGGCGACGCCGTGGGCGTTGCGGGAGGCGCGGTTCGGAGCAAGATTTTCGGCACGCCGAAGTCCGTCGCTTCGTCCGTCACCAAGACGTCAAGGCGTAGCAGCGCGAGCACCTTGGCCATCACCGGCGCCGGCAAGCGACTCAGCGGCGTGAACACCATCCCGGCGCGCAAGCAGGCGAAGTAGGTGATCACCAACTCGACGCTCGGTTGCAGCAGGACGCCCACCCGGGCGCCCACGCCGTGGCCGTCGCGCAGCGCCGCCGAGCACACCTCGATGGCGTGGCGCAATTGCCGATAGGTGAGCGTGCGAGTGGCGTCGACCAGCACGACTCTGTTCGGGGCGCGACGCTCCGCGCGCAGGAGATTCGCAAGTAGAGTCATGGCGCCCACCCGGGCGTTGGCCGCCGAACTTGGGTCACTGGCCGGACGTCTCGGCCGAGAAGCCGACGCGAGCGCTTCTCGGCGTCGCTGCCGCCGCCGACAAGCCCGTTGGACGCTAGCTGATGACCGAGTTTGGCGTCGGTACGATACGGGTGACTTCGATATCCGGTTGCATCAGCGCGGCCACGGTCGGCGCGATGTCGTTCTTCCACTCGTCGGTCTGATAGACAGCCGCGTACAAACGCTCTCGTTCTTCCTCCGAGGCGAAGCGACGCAGCCAAACGTAGGTGGTTTCGTCCTCTCCTCGGAAACTGCCGGCGATCACCATGCCTTTCGCCACTTGGAAGGGGATGATGGTGCCTTCCATGAACCTCACCCACTCGTCCATCTTGCCGTCGTTGATCTTGTAGCGCCGCAATTCGTAGAACACTCGTCTTCCCCTTCGTCGCGGCGGGAGGGCCGCGTATGAACACATACGTTTAGTTTACACGCCGCGTTCAGTTCATGCCGCGGGCGCTACGCCGCGTTCGAACTATACTGCCGCCTCCAACAAACGGAGAGCAGCGATGGCGGCGTTGGACGGTATGCGCATTCTCGACATGACGCAGTGGGAGGCGGGCACGTGCTGCACGCAAAGCCTCGCCTTCCTCGGCGCCGACGTGGTGAAAGTGGAGCGCCCCGAAGTAGGCGATCCGGGTAGGGGACGCGCCCGGGGAGAGGTGCGCGACGCCGAGTACTTCGTCAACTGGAACAGCAACAAACGCAGCATCACCTTGCACTTGGACACCCCGGAAGGCCGCGACTTGCTATTGAAGATGGTGCCGCACTACGACGTGTTCGTCGAAAACTACGGCCCCGGCGTGGTGGAGAAGCTCGACATCGGCTACGACGTGATGCGCGAAATCCACCCCACCATCATCTACGCGCGCATCAAAGGCTTCGGCACCAACGGCCCGTACGCGCACTACAAGTGCATGGATATGGTGGCGCAAGCCGCCGCCGGGGCGTTCTCCATCACCGGCGAACCAGACGGCCCGCCGATGCGCCCCGGCCCGACCATGGGCGATGCCGGCACCGGTATGCAGGCGGCGCTGGCTATCGCCGCCGCTTGGGCGCAAAAGCAGCGCGACGGGGTGGGCCAGCTCATTGAACTCTCCATGCAGGAGGCGATGACCTACTACCTGCGCACCGCGGTTTCCCGCACTCGCTTCGGCACCGAGCCGACGCCGCGCACCGGCAACGGCGACAATCCGTTCGTGTCGCTGTATCCGTGCTTGGGCAACGGCGCCAACGACTACGTGTTCATCATGGCCGTCAACCCACGCATGCGGGCGGGCGTATGCCGCGCCATCGGCAAGCCCGACCTACAGGGCGACGCGACGACCGTGCGCCGAGAAATCGAAACGTGGACCCGCACCAAGAGCAAGCGCGAGGCGATGGCGACGCTCGCCGAAGAGGGCGTTTGCGCCAGCCAAGTCTACGAAACGCACGACCTGTTCACCGACCCGCACTTGCAGGCGCGGGGCTTCATCCAAGAGGTGAGTCACGCCGAGCACGGCGATGTGCGCTTGCTCGGCTGGCCGGCGCGCATGTCCAAGAGCGCCGTGTCGATGCGCGCCGCGCCGTTGCTCGGCGAGCATACGGACCAAGTGCTGGCCGAGGATCTCGGATTGACGCCAAGTGCGGTCGAAGCGCTGCGGGAACGCGGCGCCGTCGGTTGAGGGTCGGGTTGAGGGTCGGCTGAGAAATGGCGCGCACGGTCGAGTAACGCCGGGAACTCGAGCGCGGGGAGCGCCGAGGGCGTCGTTAGTCGAGCGTGCTACCGTCCTTCGCCACCACCAGCTTGCCTCGCCCGGGCTCGCCCGCTCTCGCCATCCGTCCGATTACCCATGCGCGTTCCCCTGCGGCGGTCAAGTCCTCGCAGATCGCTGCGGCGTCGGCCTCCTCCACACACAGCACGAAGCCGACGCCGACGTTGAACGTGCGCAGCATTTCGAGCTCCGCTATTCCGCCGGCTTGCTGCAGAAACGCGAACGTGGCCGGTCGCCGCCAAGCGTCGAGGTCGATGTGCGCCGCCAACCGGGGCGGGAACATGCGCGGCAGGTTGTCCACGAAGCCGCCGCCGGTGACGTGACACATGCCCTTCACCCGGTCCAGCACCGAGCGCACCGAACGCACGTAGATTCGCGTGGGGGCCAGCAAGTCGTCGAGCAATTTCCCCGTCACGCCCCCGCCTTGCGTCGCTAGGATGCGGCGGATCAACGCGTAGCCGTTGGCGTGAGGTCCGCTCGACGCCAAGCCGACGAGGGCGTCGCCAGCTTTGATGCCATCGCCGGTGACGATGCGCTGCCGCTCCACCACGCCGACGCAGAACCCGGCTAGCTCGTAGTCGCCCGGGCGGTGGAGCCCCGGCAGTTCGGCGGTTTCGCCGCCGGCCAATGCGCAACCGGCCAGTTCGCAACCGCGCGCGATGCCGGCGATGACCCGCTCGGCGACATCCACGTCCAAGACGCCGGCGGCGTAGTAATCCAAGAACAACAGCGGCTCGGCGCCCGAGACGAGCACGTCGTTGACGCACATCGCCACCAAGTCTTGCCCGACATCGTCGTGGCGCTGGTGGTCGATCGCGAGGCGAAGCTTGGTGCCGACGCCGTCGGTACCGGCCACTAGGACGGGCTCGCGATAGCCTTCGGGCAGCGTGCAAAGCGCCGCGAAACCACCCAAGTCCGAGAGCTGCTCCGGTCGCCGCGTGCGTGCCACCGAGGACGCAATACGTCTCACCAACTCGTTGCCGGCGTCAATGTTCACGCCAGCGTCGCGATATGTCAGTCGGCTCATCCCGCCCCCTCGAATAGCTTCACAGTTTAAGCAGCTTCGCCGATTTCATTACACTTGGCCAATGCCGCCAATCGTCTAAGCCCGATGCTTGTGACGCGCTTGATCCGCCTGTTGACCATCCTCGCCGCCGCCGGCGCTGCCGACGTGGCGGCGGATGTCGTGCCTTGGCTGTACGACATCGAGGTGCCGGTATCGTCGCAGAGCGCCGTCGAGCGACAGCGCGCCGCTCGTACGGCCTTGGCGGAACTGTTGACGCGCTTGACCGGTTTGCGCGAGTTGCCGCCGCATCCGGCGGTGAGCGACGCGCTGCGGCTGCCGACGCAGTTCTACTCGCGCTTCGAGTTCGCCCAGCGTCCGCTCGCCCAAGTCGATGACGACGCCGAGGCTACGCGGGAAGCCGCCGAAACCGTGCTCGTCGTGTCTTTCGATCCGGTCTCCGTGTTGGATTTGCTGCGTGATGCCGAACTACCGATCTGGGCCGCGGACCGACCCACCATTCTCCTTTGGCTGGCATTGGAAGACCACGGCGAGCGGAGCATCGCATCGGTGACCGCAACCCCTGAACTCGCCGCTGCGCTGGCCGAACGCGCTCGCCGACGGGGTCTGCAGGTCACGCTGCCGCTCATGGATTTGCAGGATATGCATCTTTCGCCGACAGACATCTTCGGTGGCTTCTTGGAGGCCGTCCATGTCGCATCGGCGCGCTACGCACCGGACATGCTGCTCGTCGGTCGAGCATCCAAGGGGTCGGACGGCCGCTGGCGCAGCGACTGGCAGCTACAGACGTGGCGCACCGCACGGCCCGTGGACCTCTATATAGGCGCCGGCGCGAACATGATCCCGGGCGGCGTGGCTTTCGACGAGCGCTTCGACCACCAAGCGGAGACGGCCCAGGCCGCTGCGCACGAGGCATTGGACAGCGCCGCCGACACGCTCGCCGCCCGCTTCGCCGTGCGCGGCGACCTGCACGCCATCGCGGTCACCGTTAGCGGCGGGCAAACGGTGCGCGGCTATGCGTCGTTGCTGAGATACTTAAACTCCCGCGAGTATATTGAGCGTGTGGAAGTCGCCGCTGTTCGCCCGGATGCGTTTCTGCTGCGCTTGCATTCGCGTTCGAGTGTCGATCAGTTGCGCGAACTGCTGCCTATGGGCGGGTCGATGAGAGCGGCACCGGCGGACGCCGGGGGCACGCTTGGTTTTTCTTGGACGGGCGCGAAGTGAACAACCAGCCGCCACAGCGCGCGAGCGGTACCGCCGACCGGCGGGCCTTTGCCGCGAGCCGTCGCCAAGCGATCCGCCAGCTACCGAACCTCATCACCATCGTCCGCTTCGTACTGATCTTTCCCGCCGGCTGGTTCTTGTGGCACGGCGCGATCGTCGAAGCGTTGATCTTGATCGCCATCGCTGGCGTCTCGGACGCCATCGACGGCATTCTCGCGCGCCGCTTCGATTGGCGGACGCGCTTTGGCGCGATCGCCGATCCAGCCGCCGACAAGCTGTTGGTGCTGGTGGTGTATGTGCTGCTGACCTTGCAGGATCATCTGCCGCTTTGGCTGCTTGTGATCGTTGTCGGCCGCGACTTGGTCATCGTCGGCGGGGCGCTCGCCTACCGGCAGGTGCTCGGCAACTTCGAGGTGGAACCAACGCTTATCAGTAAGGTGAACACCGCCTTGCAGATCATTATGTTGGCGTTGGTGCTCGTCGCCTTGACCCGCTTCGAGCCGGTGGCCGGCATCGCCGCCTTCGTGGATCCCTTCGGCTTCTTCTTGGTCGGCGCGTCCAGCATCCTCTCGGGAGGTCAATATGTGTTCGTCTGGGGACATCGGGCGCGGTTGCGGCTTCGGGCGCGCCGCTCACCGGAGAGCGATGGCGTGGGCGACGTAGGCGGCGGGTGATCCAAGGATGGGATCGAAAGTGACCGCGGAACAGATGCCGCTGCCCTTCGAACTGCGGGAACAAGCCACCTTCGACCGTTTCGTGGCCGGCGCCAACAGCGAATTGCTGGCGCATCTCCGCCAGCGACCGAGCGGTTTCGACTGCCTGTGGCTGGTTGGCGAACGCGGAGTCGGTAAGACGCACCTGTTGCACGCGCTCTGCCATGAGCAGGCGGCATCGGCTTACGTTCCAGCCGATAGGATTCGCGCCGGTGCGATCGACGCATCCAGCACGACGCTGGACGCCTACGACCGGTTTGCAGCCGTTGCCGTTGACGACGTGTCGAGCTGGCTCGGTGACCGTCAAGCCGAGCTCGCCCTCATGGGACTCTACAACCGCTTGCGCGAGCGCGACGCGCGTTTGGTGATGGCGGCGCGCCGCTCGCCAACGGACATCGATTTCGCGCTCGCCGATTTGGCGTCCCGGTTGCGTGCCGCCGCTTGCTATGAAGTCATGCCGCTGAACGACTCGGGCAAGCGTCAGTTGCTGCTTGCCGCCGCCAGCGAACGTGGCCTGCACTTGAGCGATGACGTGGCGAGTTTCCTGCTCGTTCGCGTCAGCCGCGAGCAGCGCGAGTTGATGCGCGTGGTTGAACGCTTGGACCAGTATTCCTTGGCCGCCAAACGGCGCCTCACCATTCCATTCGTCAAACAAGCACTGTGCCTTTAGTCAGCGCGGTGGTGACGGGCGGCGGCACCGCGGGTCATGTGGTGCCGGCGATTCCGGTGATGCTGAGGCTGCGCGAAGGCGGCTGCCGAGTGGCGTTCGTCGGCGGCGTCGTCGGCCCCGAGCGGGAGTTGGTGACCGCGCTCGCCATCCCCTATCACGCCGTCCAGAGCGGCAAGCTTCGGCGCTACTTCTCGCTGCGCAACGTCACGGATTGTTTTCGTATCGTGGCCGGCGTATGGCAGGCGTGGCGGCTGCTGGCGCGCCTGCGGCCGCAGGTGGTGTTCTCGAAAGGGGGCTTCGTTTCGTTTCCGTGCGTCGTTGGCGCGTGG
The DNA here is from genome assembly GCA_964348085.1 of uncultured Pseudomonadales bacterium. Classification (GTDB taxonomy): domain Bacteria; phylum Pseudomonadota; class Gammaproteobacteria; order Pseudomonadales; family Azotimanducaceae; genus VXYL01. The sequence continues at coordinate 43,865 of CAYGBI010000012.1, forward strand.
CTGAACCGCATCCCCGTCGTCGCCCATGAATCGGACTTGTCGCCGGGATTGGCCAATCGACTCGCCAAGCCGTTCATCGCCTCGCTGTGCGTCAACTTCCCGGCGACCGCTGTGGGCCGAGACGACCGAGTGTTGGTCACCGGCACGCCGCTGCGACGGGAACTCTTGGCCGGCGACGCCCGCCGGGGACGAGTGTCGCTCGGGATCGACGCGACGGCTAGGGAGGACAAGCGCGTGCTGTTGGTGGTGGGCGGCAGCTTGGGCGCGGCGACGCTGAACCAAGTGGTGCGCGAGGCGCTCGATGAACTGCTCCTCGAGCACGTCGTCGTTCACATTTGCGGCTCGGGCAAGACGGCCAGCGAACTGGCCGACAAACCCGGCTATGTGCAGCGCGAGTATGTCAACGAAGGATGGGGCGATATAATCGCCGCCGCCGATTTGGTGGTTTCGCGCGCCGGCGCGAATGCCCTCTACGAGTGGTTGTCGTTGGGCAAGCCGCACCTCTTGGTGCCGTTGCCGGCTTCCGCGAGCCGGGGCGACCAAATCGAGAACGCGGCCTATGCGGCCGACAACGGCTGGAGTTTGGTGATTGCCGAACATGAACTGAATGCAACGACATTGGTTGCCGGCATCGCTAAGCTCGCGGCTCTTTCGCCCGACATTCGTCGCCGACTGAAGACGTTCACCAGCCGCGACAGCACCGCGCTCATCGTCCGCGAACTCGAACGCGCCGCGGTAGTCAAGCAACGACACGAGTAGGAGGCGCCGCGGCAACGCGACTAAGCGCAACGAGATGTACAGAGTTAGAACCTTCAACCAAATCGCCGCCAAGGGGCTGGCTCGGTTTCCGGACCACGGCTTCGAGGTCGGCCCGGATGTGGACTACCCGGATGCCGTTTTGCTGCGCAGCCACCGGCTGACCACTGCCGACTTGGCGGACGGCGTGCGTGCGGTGGCGCGCGCCGGCGCCGGCGTAAACAACGTGCCGGTGGCCGACTGCACCAAGCGCGGCATCGTCGTTTTCAATACCCCCGGGGCCAACGCCAACTCGGTGAAGGAACTTGTGCTGGCGGCGTTGCTGCTGTCGTCGCGCGACGTGCTCGGGGGATTCGACTACGTGCGCTCGCTGGCGAGCGTCGCCGACGAGCACGAGCTGCACCGCCTAGTGGAGCAGGAGAAGCGCCGCTTCAAGGGGCATGAAGTGGCCGGGCGCGCGTTGGGCATCGTCGGCCTCGGCGCCATTGGCTCTCGGGTGGCGCGAGCCGCCTTGAATCTAGGCATGGAGGTGTTGGGCTACGACCCGGCCCTGTCGGTGGATGCCGCTTGGCGTTTGCCCAGCGACGTGAAACCCATGGCGAACTTGCCGACGCTTTTCGCCCGCTCCGACTATGTGACCTTGCACATCCCCGCCATAGCCGAAAACCTCCGCATGGTGGATGCGAAGGCGCTCGCGCAGTTCAAGCCCGGCGCGGTGCTGCTCAACTTCGCTCGTCAAGAAGTGGTGGACGAGGCGGCGGTGAGAGACGCGCTGACCGCAGGCAAGTTGCGGGGCTTTTTCGCCGACTTCCCGAGCACCGTGTTGGCTGGCGTCGCCAACGTCCACACCACGCCTCATCTGGGCGCGAGCACTGCGGAAGCCGAGGAGAACTGCGCGGCGATGGCCGTGGATCAACTGAGCGCCTTCCTGCGCTACGGCAACGTGGCCAATTCCGTCAACTTCCCGGCGGTGACGTTGGAGCCTGCCGGCGGCTACCGGGTCGGGGTGACCAACATCAATGTCGCCGGCATGTTGGGCCAGCTCATGTCCGTGCTCGCGGACGCCAACATCAACGTGATCGACATGATCAACAAAAGTCGTGACGGCGTGGCCTACAACCTAATCGACTTGGACACCGCCCCGAGCGAAACGCTGCTCCACCACATGGCGGCAATCCAGGATGTGATGAACGTGCGGGTGTTCGACCGAATCGAGTGATCGGGGCCCGCTCGCGTGGGCTTACGGCAGCGGAATCTCGCCGGTCTCGAACGGCACGTTCCAACCTCGTTGCACTGCCGGACGGTCGGCGATCGCGAGGTACCAACGCCGTAGGTTTGGCAATTTCAGCCAGTCGATGCGGTGCCACGGCCAGCGGGCGATCCACGGCCAAGTGGCGATGTCGGCGATGGAGAACTCGTCGGCCAAGTACTCTCGATCTTCGAGGCGACGGTCCAAGACGCCGTAGAGCCGCGACGCTTCCGCCGCGTAGCGCGCTTCGGCATAGGCGCTCTTGCCGGCGTTGAAACGCAGGAAGTGGTTGGCTTGGCCGAGCATCGGGCCGACGCCTCCCATTTGCAGCATCAGCCACTCCAAGGTCGTCCACTTGTCGGTGCCGCCGAGTTTGCCGGTCTTGTCGGCGAGGTAGAGCAAGATGGCGCCGGATTCCATCAGCGACCGTTCGCCGTCGACGATCGCGGGGATCTTGTTGTTCGGCGAGATGGCGAGGAAATCCGGGGCGAACTGCTCGTCCTTGCCGATGTTCACGGCGTGCGCTCGATAATCGAGGCCGAGTTCTTCCAAGGCGATGGAGACCTTGCGCCCATTGGGCGTTGGCCACGTGTAGAGCGCTATGGTCATGGCGTATCGTCCTCGTCGGCGGATTCGTCGTCCGACGCGCTATCCGCCTCCTCGTCCTGCGCGGGTTCGGCAACCAGATCGGCCAAGGTCACGTCCATCTGCTCGGCCGTATAGGAAGAAATCTCGTAAGCGCCCATCACCCGGTCCGAAGTCGCGGCATAGGCATCTTCGTCGTCCGCCCCCGGCAACCGATACAGCGAGAAAGTATGCGCCCCGTCTTCGTCCGTCAACGCGAACGTCACGGTTGGCATCGCCGGCAAGGCCGCGTCGCTGACGCCGAGCACGGTAAGGCCGGTAAAGCGGCCAGCCAGCGTCTCCACCTTGCCTTGGTCGAGGATCGTGCCGTCGGCCGATGTCCAACCGTCGGCTTCTTCCTTGGTCAACTCGAAGCCGCCTTCCCGACGCAAGGCGGTGAGCGGACGCTTGGCGCGCAGCAGCGACTTGTCCAGCCAATCGGCTGGCTTCACCCCGGCTTGGTAGTTGGCGAACGTGATTGCGTAGACATCGCCGCCGTCGACATGACGGGCGTGCGTCTTGCGATAGCCGGGCGAGGTGCCGAGATAGATGTCGGCCACGGTCTCGTCGCCGGCCTTGAGCGTCAAGTGACGCTGGTAGTTGTCCTCGGTTACCTCGAAGCGTTCCGCAGTGGCGGCGCTAGTGGCCACTGGCCAGCCGCCGGACGCATTGGCGAGCTTTTCTACCACCTCGTCGACCTTGCCGCCGTCCGCCGGCACGTCGTTCGGCAGCAGCCACTTGTCTTCGGCTTTGACGAGGGTGAGCTCGCCTTCGTCGTCCGCCACCGTGACGGTGTCCACCACGCCGGCGTCGAAGCGCAAGAACGGCTCCGGCTCCGTCACGCCGCCGGCACGGGCCGCGAGCAACGCGCCGATCAGCGCCAACTGGATTGCCAAGGCGGCGATTAAGGTGTTTCGACTCATGACGATACTCCCAATTGCGCTTGGTACGCCTGCTTGCTCGCCGCGCGCCGCTGACGGCTGATGCCGAACACGAGGCCGAGCCCGGCCAATGCCAAACCGTAGTTGACGTATTCCCACACCCGTTGTTGTTGTTCCGGCATCGGGTCCAGCGTGCGGTTGAAGTGACCACGCCCGCGAATACCGAGCAAAGACTCGTCCTCGACCGCCCAATCGACGACATTGGCCATTAGCGCCAGCGAGTTCGTATAGATGGTCCCGTCCGCCGAGCCGATCATGCGCACCGTCTGGTCGGCCAAGAAGTCGTCCGAGCCGAGGACGATCAGGCGGGCGGATTCCGGCGACCTTTCGATCACCGTGGTAACGGTTCCCAAGGTGTCCTCGTCTTCGTTCTCTTCACCTTCTCCGCCCTCTTCGCCGTCCTCGCCGTGGTCGTGCTCCGCCCCGATTTCATTCGGCTCGTCGGCGGCAGGCGCTTCGTCTTCCATAAGCGGCGACTCGTCGAAGTAGGAGTCGAACCGCCCGGCCACCATCACGCCCAAGAGCTGGGTGTCCTGCTCGCCGACGGGCGTGTAGACGACATCGCCGGCGGCGCCCAAGTTGGGCATGATGTCGGTGGAGGTGGAACGCCAACTCGCCGGAGAACTGGAAATCAGCGGGGTGACGACACGCGCCGCGTTGGCCTCTTCGTCTACATCGACAGGGGACGCCCAAGCCATCGTGAGCTGCGACAACTCGGCGGTGAACGGCAAGTCTTGGTTCAGTCCGTCTTCCCGCACGTCGATGAAGTAGGGGTAGTCGCGCAACTGCACGTCTTGAAAGCGGAAGCCGGCCACTTCCCGGACCACCGGCACGGGAAAGGCCGCGTTTTGCGGATCCATGACGAACGACTCGTCGAGCGTCACGCCATGGTGTTCGAGCCAGCCCTCCAGGCCGGACTGCACGCGGGTCGCGTACAACGACTGCTGGGCCAAGGTCGCGCGGTAGCTGCCGGCGGCAATCACCACGGTGCCGCCACGCATCAGGAACTGATCCACGGCGAACACCGCTTTGTCGTCCAAGTTGGCCGGATCAACCACCATCAACACGTCCGCCGAGGCGGTGACTACGCCATCGCTCAAGGCCGCGCTATCAACGTCGAAATCCGCGCTTAACACTTCGCGCAGGCTTTGGAACTCGTTGCCGGGCGGTTGCCGCATCTGCATTTGCTGCTGCATGTACGGCGGCAACGCCTCTGGCGCGGAAAACGCCACTGTCTTCAAGAGGCCGGTGGCGAAACGCTTCAACCCCTCTTCGATGCTTCGCCGCAGGCCATCGGCATCGAGCGAATCCGGCAGCGGCAACTGCAACACGGTGTCGCCGTCGGACAGCGTGAGATAGAAATAGAAGGTGTTGAGGTCGAACAGGCTCGCCGCCATGGGGCGAAAGCCGTAGTCGTCGGCGATTTGCTGCGCGACCTCGCCGGTGCCGGCGTCCGGGTCGATGATCTCGGCGGTAAGCGTGCCGCTCGACTCGGCCGCCAACTCGCCAAGCACGGTGTCGAGTTCCGCGCGCAGTTCCGCCAATGTCGCCGGCAGGCGTTCGTCGGCGGAAATGTAGCCCGTGAACTCGACCGGCGTGCTTACGCTGTCGAAGATGCTGCCGCCGCCCTGAAAGCCGTACAGCACTTTCTTGACGGCTCGGGTAATGGCGTACTCCGGGTTCTTGAGCCGCACGTCCAAGTCCGCTTCGCCGCGCACCTTCACCTCGATGAGGTCGCGAAAGCCCAGCACTTCGTACTCGTCGCCGTACTGCACCAGCACGTCGAAGTACGAGTTCACCAAGCTCGCTTGGTACCGGTCCGCGACCTGGAAGGGCACCGGGCGAATGCCGTACTTGGTGTTCGCCTCGTCTTCAAGCTCCGGATTTTGCGCCGGATCGATCAGTTCTAGCCGCACTTGGCCGCCACCGGCCACCTCGTACTCGGTCAAGAGATCCTGAAGCTGCGGCGTCAGCGGCGCCAGTAACGGATGCGTCTTGGCGCTGAAGTAGCCGCGCAACAGCAACGGCTCGCGCAACTCCCGCACATAGCTCTTGGTGGCGTCGGAAATCGAATACTGATTGCCTTCGGTGACATCCCAGCGCAGGAAGTTCACCGACGCCAGCCAGAGGTTGGCGACGAGGAAGTTGGCCGCCACCAAGGCCAGCATCGTGCGCCGCTGCATGTGGCGCCGGGCATTCCCGTCGGCCGCCCAGCCTTGGGCATCGACGGCGTATATGTTGATGGCGACGAACACCACAAGCACGGAGACGTAGAAATACAGATCACGCAGATCCAGAACGCCTCGGGTAATGGACTCGAAGCGCGAACCCGCGCCGATGGCGCGCAGCCAGTCCGCCACTTGGTGGCTCGCCAACTCGGTCAGGAACGGGCTGCCGATCAAGTAGAACGCGCCGCAGCCGAATACGCCGAGAATGAGCGCCACGATTTGGTTGTCCGTCCTAGCGCTGGCGACGAGACCGATGCTCAAGTATGCGCCGCCGAGCAGCGCGGCAGCGATATAGCCGGCGAACACCGGCCCCCAGTCCAAGTCGCCGAGCATGGCGACGGTAATCGGCAGCGGCAGCGTCAATGCCAGCGCGATGGCGAGTAATCCCCAACAGGCGAGCAGCTTGCCGACCACGAAGTCCGCGCTGCTCGCCGGCACGGTGACCACCAACTCCAACGTGCCGGCGCGCCGCTCGTCGCTCCAAGCGCGCATGGTGAGCGCCGAGGCGAGGAAGATCAGCAGCACGGGCAGCCACTCGAACATCGGCCGTACGTCGGAGATGTTGCGGGCGAAGAACGCCTCGCCCCAGAAGAACACGAACAGCGTGACGGCAAGGAACGCCGCTAGGAACAGGTAGGCGATCGGCGAGATGAAGAAGAGCGCGAGTTCCTTGCGCGCGATGCGAAGGGCGTTGTCGATTCTCATCGCTTGTCCTCCTGCGCGCCGCCTGCGCTGACTTCCCGGAACACGGTCTCCAAGTCGCGCTTTTCCGCCGCCAAGCCGTGGATGGCGACCCCCGCGGCGACCAAGCGCTTCGCAAGTTCCGCCGTTCGCGCCTCGTCCGGCGAACTGTCGAACTCGATCGAGAAGCCACTCGCACTCGGCATCACCTTGGCAAACCCGTCGACTGCCATGCGCACGTCGTCTTGCCCTGCGTCGGTGGTCAACGTCACCCGCGAGCTTTCCTTCAACGCGGCCAGTCGCTCGTCAAGCGCCAATTCACCGGCGCGCAAGATCATCACCCGGTCACACACGGCATCCACCTCTTGCATGATGTGCGTGGAGAGAATCACCGTGGCTTTCCGGGCCAAGCGGCGGATCAGATCGCGCATGTGCTGGGTTTGCCCGGGATCCAAACCGTTGGTGGGTTCGTCCAAGATCAACAGCCGCGGTTCGTGGATGATGGCTTGCGCCACGCCCACCCGCTGTTGATAGCCGCGCGAAAGTATGCCGACGGCGTCGTACGCCCGCTCCGCCAAATCGGTTGCGTCCAACACGGCACGCAACGCGGCCGGTCGGTCGGACACGCTGCGCAGCGCCGCTACGTAGTCCAGATACTCCACCACGGTCATCTCTGGATACACGGGACAGTTTTCCGGCAGATAGCCAAGCTGCCTCTGCACCGTCTCCGGCGCTTCCCAGACATCCACGCCATCCACCAGCGCCCGGCCGGCGCTCGGCTCCAAGTAGCCGGTGAGCATCTTCATCGTCGTCGTTTTGCCGGCCCCGTTATGGCCCAACAGCCCGACGATTTCGCCGCCGCCGATGGCGAAGCTGACGGCGTCCACCGCCAGCGTATCGCCGTACCGGCGCGTTAATCCCTCCGCGTCGATCACCTTGGCACACGCCTCCTCTAGCGTTTCCTTAGCCCGCCCTAATCGCTCGCACGCGATCCTTAAGCGCCGCGAAAGATACAAAGCTCAAGAGCGTGTTTCCAGCCCTTGACCAGCGGCGCCGGCGCGACGGCTAGCCGTTGAGGTTACACTTCGGCTGTCTGTCGGCCTACGGCGACGCAAACTGGGTTGTTGCAGCACGCACGTTCACCTATGCCAGTGACATCTGACGAACAGTTGGCACTCCCGCCAACAAACGGTGGCGAACAGGCCGATATGTTCGCTGCACAGCTGCGGGTAGGCGACTCCGGCAGCGACGCGAGAGGAAGCGCGGCCTTCCGCGACCCTGCTTTCATGGCCAACCGAGACGCGCCCGTACACCGCTGGGTGCCGTGGATCGCCGGCTATTCCAAACACTTCGTGGCCGACGCCTTGGCACGCTTCACCAACGGTCCGGGCGTCGTCCTCGATCCGTTCGCCGGTGTCGGGACGACACTCGTCGAGGCCGACTTGGCGGGTCACCAAGCGGTGGGGTTCGAGATAAACCCGTATGCCGTCTTTGTCGCACGCACGAAGTTGCGGGCACACCGGGCGATGGCGGAGCAAGTGCGGAGTGCCATTCGTGCGTTCGACGCCTTCAGCCGCCAAACGCGCCGCGAAGGTACGGAGCCGGCGCTGGCACCGCCTTCTGGTTTCCGTACGCGGGCACCGTTCTACAGCCCGAAGGTGCAACGCAAGGTGCTGCTTTCCTTGGAGTTCATACGCCGGCAAGACGAGTTGGTGGGGGATCTGTTCCGGCTCGCGTTCGCCGCGACGATGGTGGACTACTCCAACTATTCCTACGAGCCGAGCCTTGGTCGCAAGGCCGCAGTTGGGCGTGCCGACGTAAACGACTTCCCGGTGATGGAGACGCTCGCTGCTAAGGTCGGCCAAATGGCTACCGACGTGACTTGGTATATGCACGCTCGCGTCAACCGCGAACGCCCGGACGGCTGCGTTTACGAAGGCTCGTTCTTCGACAGCTACCAACGCATCGAACGTGGCAGCGTGGACTTGCTCATCACCTCGCCACCGTATCTGAACAACTACCACTACAACCGCAACACCCGCCCGCATCTCTATTGGCTGGGGTTCTGCCAGTCGCCGCACGATTTGAAACTTCTGGAGCCGCTGAACTTCGGCACGTATTGGCAGCACGCAAGAGACTTGCCGCACGTCGATCTCGATCCAGCCATTACCGCCCCGGAAATCCAAGAGACGCTCGACGAGTTACGCAGTAAAAACCCTGACAAGGGCATCTACGGCGGGCGCGGGTGGGCGAACTATGCGACCCTGTATTTCAACGACTGTGCTCGCTTCGCGACCGCGGCCAGGTGGTGTCTGCGGCCTGGCACTAAGGCGCTGGTGGTGATCGGCAACAGCATTCTCCAAGGCGTGCCGATTCCGACGGATCGCTTTCTTGCCAAGATCGCCGAGGCGCACGGGCTTGAACTTATCGCCATCCATGTGCCGCGCAATACCCGAGTGGGCAACAGCATCGTCAACTCCAGTGTCCGCACCGGCGGCGGCAACCATCGACTCTACGAATCCGTCGTTGAACTGCGCCGACCATAATGGCCGACCTTTACGACCCGTTTACCTACGACAACTTGATGGCCGGAGTGATTCGGCACTTCGAGACCCTAACCTTGGAACCGCTAGACACGGCCTCCGACATTGAGGGGCCGGGTATATACGCACTGTTCTATGCGGGCGACTTTCCCGCCTATAGGGCGATTGCAGACACTGGTCATCCAATTTACGTAGGGAAGGCGGTGCCGCCGGGCTCCCGTCGGGGAGACGATGTGAATGTCCAAAGCCCAGCCCTCAGAGCAAGATTAAGGGAACACGCTAACTCAATCCGTCGAGTGCGAAACTTGGCGCTAGCGGACTTTTCTTGCAGACGGCTCGCGGTGGTACCCGTTTGGATCGGCTTGGCAGAGCGTTTTCTGATCAACCACTACCGGCCCGTATGGAACCGGTGCTTAGACGGGTTCGGAGATCATGATCCTGGGCGTGGCAGGCGGAACAGTCGCCGTAGCTGGTGGGACACCATGCATCCGGGTCGGCCTTGGGCCGTCGCACTTTCGGCGGACAAGACCCCGGAAGACGCGGTGGCGATGGTCGCGGCGTTTTTCGCGGACCAAAGAGAGGAGGCGGGCTAGCGGCGACACTGCAAGCGCCACGAAAGCCGTTGCCTCTCGGCACCGCCTTCGACTTATTAAGCCCAAGCTGCCCTATCAGGCAAAGTCGGGCTTTGCGGAACGCCGCCAAGTCCGACTTGCCGGCCAGCCGTTACTTCCCTGTCCTGCCTACCCCGACACGGTAACCCGGCACAGCAAGGTGTTGTGCCGATGAAGGTCCTCCGACCAAATCAACTTGGCGCTCTCATGCCAATCGATTTGGTCGTAGCCGCCCTTGGGTCGCACCCTCGCAGGTGTATGTTCCAACGCGTTCGGCCACGAAGAGTCGTCGAACGCCCCGTCCCGCCAACCGACCGGCTCTTCGACGCGGCGGAACCCGCACGGCCCGCTTCCCGGCACCGGCTGCGCTTCTTCTTCGCAGGCGGGGTCGGTCGGCGCTTCGTGAATCACCAAGCACTTCCACTGCGAGTTCGAAGCGGCGAGTACCCGACCCGTCGTCGAGTCGATGAACTGCGCGATGAAGCCGCCGTCGCCCATCTGCTGGTTGCCCCTGCCGATGTATTCCAGCCCGCTGTCGTCTTCGCGGAAGTCCATGAGTACGAAGTTCAACTGCATGGGGTAGTCGGCCTTGAAACGGAACGACTCCGCATTGAAGGACCGTTCGGTGGTGATGGGCGTGGCATCTTCAAGGATGAGCCGATCGCCGAGGTAGAAAGCGAACCAGTTGTCCGCCCAGACGTCCGCTTGGATCGATACGGTTCCCGTCGTCGCTACCTCGGAGACCCGGACATCCGAGTCTCCGCCGCCGCACCCGGTCGCCAGTACCAGTAGCGGCACAATTCTCTTCATCGCATTCGAGCCTAGACGATTCGGTTGCCTTGGATGCTGGCACAACGAAGGAAGACGCGACACCCCCAAGCGTCGAGCGGTAGTAGACTAAACCCGACATCCGAGAAGAGGCGACGAAGATGCGAGACGTTACCGGCAAGACCGCGTTCATTACCGGCGGGGCTAGCGGCATGGGCTTGGCGATGGCGCGCTCCTTCGCCAAAGCCGGCATGAAGGTGGTGATCACCGACATCGAACAAGCCGCGCTCGATGCCGTTGAAGCCGAGTTCGAGGCCAGCAATGCCGAGTTCCTAACGCTGCGCTTGGACGTCACCGACCGGGAGGGCATGGAGCAAGCGGCCGAGGCTGCCGAAGCGCGGTTCGGCAAAGTGCATGTGGTGTGCAACAACGCAGGCGTCGCCGTCGGCGGCGCCATCGACCAAATGACGTACAACGATTGGGACTGGGTGACCAGCGTCAACTTGAACGGCGTGGTCAACGGCATCCAAGCGTTTGCGGAGCGCATCAAGGCGCACGGCGAAGGCGGCCATTTCGTCAACACGGCGTCGATGGCCGGGCACATATCCATCCCCGGTCTTTCGGTCTATACCGCGACGAAGTTCGCCGTGGTTGGCATCTCCGAAACCATGCGAGCTGATCTCTTGCAGCACAACATCGGCGTCTCGGTGCTCTGCCCGGGCATCGTCAACACCAATATCTTCAGCTCGGACCGCAACCGCCCCGAAGAACTGCCGGGCACCGACGCCTCCGGTGTGCTGGTTAGCGACTTGCCGGCCGAGGACCAAGCCACCCGCATGGAGGAACTGCTCGCCGGCGCACTCGACCCGGCCGTCGTGGGCGACATGGTGCTGCATGCCATTCGCGAGGACGAGTTCTACATTTTCACCCACCCGGAACTGGAACTGATGACCGACGCGCGCAAGAGCGAGATGGCCGAAGCGTTCGGGCGTTGGCGCGAATATCGGCAGGAGCGGGGCGTCTAACGACCAAAGGTCGTGGCATAGGAAACGAAGAGGTAGACCAAGTGACCGTCTCCCGTCGTATCGCTTGGGTCGCAGCGGGGCTCGCGCTCGTCGTTGTAGCCGCCGTCTGGTTCGTCGTGGGTAGCCGCACCGGGCAGGATTGGCTGTTCGCCCGGGTCGCCACCGGGGTGTTCAGCAATCCAGCGCCGACCTCGTTCGATGGCCTGCGGGTATTCGTTTGCGGCTCCGCGTCGCCATTGATCGCGCCGGGCCACGCACAGGCGTGCATCGCGGTCACCGCCGGCGAGGATCTCTACATCGTCGATGCCGGCATGGGTTCCGTCGGCCCCATGCAATTCGCCGGCGAACCCCTTCAGCACTTGCGCGCCATTTTGGTGACGCACTTCCATTCCGACCATATCACCGGCATCCCGGACTTCAATCTGAACTCTTGGGTGGCCGGGCGCCGAGCCCCGTTGCGGATTGTCGGTCCTACGGGGGTCGAGCGGTTGGTGGCCGGTTACAACGAAGCGTTCGCTCTCGATGCCGGCTATCGCGTCGCCCATCACGGCGCGGAGATGTTGCCGCCGCATTTGGGCGCAATGGTGGCGGAGCCCGTGCAGGAGGGCGTGATCTTGGCACAAGGCGAACTCACCATCCGGGCGTTTGCGGTGGATCACTCGCCCGTTCAACCGGCGTTCGGCTATCGCTTCGACTATGGCGGCCGTTCCGTGGTCGTCAGTGGCGACACGGTGGTGACGGAGGGTTTGCGCGAGGCCGCCACGAACGCGGACTTGCTCATGCAGGACGCCCTTTCCTTGCCGATGGTGCAGGCGCTCGAAACCGCGGCCAAAGCGGCCGGCGCTTCGCGACCCGCGAAGATCATGGCCGACATCCCAAGCTACCACGCGCACGCAGCCGACCTGCCGGCGTTGGCCGAAAGCGCGAACGTGAACGTGGTTGCGCTCTACCACCTGATACCTATGCCGCGCAACTACTTGATGCGGCAGATTTTCAGGCGCGACCTACCGAGTAACGTCGTGCTCACCACGGACGGGATGGTGTTCGAACTCCCCCGTGGCACCGAGACGGTGCATATCCGCGAGCCTTAGCAGTCTGGCGGACTTGGCGGCGTCAGCCGCGAAGTCCGACGGAGTGCTAGGACGGCTTGGGCTGGGGCGAAAGGCGGCGCCGCCAGACTGCTACTAGCGGCGGCGAAGCACCGCATCCACTAGGGCAACGGCGGCCAATAGCGCGAGGAACAGCAGCAGTCTGGCGTCGCTGAAGAAAAGCTGCGGTCGCACCGGGAAGGCGATGGTCTTCTCCAGCGCCGCCATCTTGAACACATGCTTCTCTCGGAACACCGGATTCATCGCGATCTCCAACAAGTCCCGGCGGCTGCGATAACGCATGAGGGCGGCGCTCGTCCACTTCTCGGCACCCTCGATACCTGTCACATCCATCGTGGCGAAGATGGCGGAACCAGCGAACACCGGGTGGCTCGCTCGCTTCGCCAGCTCCGGATACATGTGCGCCATGTACCGGCTCAATACGGCATCGGCGGACTCATCGGCAGGCACGCCCGGCACCGGCTTTGGCGTGTCCGCCATGTGCAGGACATTCACCATCAGAAACTGACGCCCATCGTCCTGCGCCATGAAGCGGCGCAATTCGGCGATCTGTTCCGGGTCTCGACCGGCGCTCCGCATTTGCTCGACGAAAGTGTCGATCTCATCGTCCGACAGGGGCCCAGAGGTGTTGGTGTACCACCAGAAAAAAGCCCCGTAGAGCAGGGCGCTCGCCAGCCACAACAGCAAACGACCGTTCATGGAAGACCTACGCAGTGTCGTCAACGCTGACCACAGGCGCATTTTGCCAAAGCAAAGTAGAACTGTCCCCTTCTCTCCGAATTGAGAAATGACGCCTTGGTACGGAGCGGCCTCGGCCTTGAAGCCAGCGCCCATATGGTCCAGTGCCGGACCCCGTTCCAGTGGACCGTCGGTGAAGTCGGACGGGCGGAGCTGGCCTGGCGGATGGGCTGTCGGAACATGAGTCCTGTTGGCGCTTGAGTAGGACAGGAATACTTCGTCGGCAACAGACAACGGCGAGTGGGGAAACCGTCAGGGGTGACTGAGGATTGCCTCCGCGATCGGCCCAATTCTCGGAGGCTCGGTGTCGTCCAGCGCGAACCAAGGCATGCGTCGGACGATCCAAGGCATCACAGTGGCGGGAAAGCGCTCTGGGTCGCCAACAACGACGGGAATCAGGCGGTTGCTGTAGTTTTTTGACCCAAGCGCATACTCGATGTTGCGTTTGACGTCAGGCGACGTGGCGGTCGCCGGCGTGAGCAGGACGACCATGGCTTCAGATTCTTCCAAGGCTCGCGCAACCTCGCTCGCCCAGTTATCACCGGGGAGGTGGTCGCGGTGTGGATCGGACACCTCCAGACCGTTGTCGGCAAGCGCCTTGCGGACGCGCTCGGCAAGGGCAGCGTCGGCGTGCGCGTAACTCAGGAAGACCTTCACTGATGCGCGCGTCGGTTGACGACTTTAACCTGTGATCTTCGCAACGTAGCAAGTGTGTGGCAGGCTGTCATGTCCGTTGTAGCGGCTCTATCGGCGCAGCACACTGGCACCGAAGAACCAGGCAGCTTCCGAGGTGACAAAGTACTCGTTGGGCGTCCGATACCCCAGCGCGGCCACGAGGTCCATCGGGAAGCGTTTAGCACTACTGGCGGTCCGCGAGCAGCCGTGAGAAGCGGGTGTTGGACGCCATGCTTCTGGCCGTGCCGACGCGACGAAACGGCGCTCCTCATTGACAAACAACATACTGGTAGCAACGCTCTGCCGACAGACTGTCGGATCCCAGTTGGCGCCGAGGTTGATCCGGCCTGTTTGACGAATCCCGAGAAAGAGAATCCAAGGAGAAAACCATGACTCGAAAGACCGACCTGCTTGATCGCATCACCGTTCGCCCGGATGTCTTCGGCGGCAAGCCGATCATCCGCGATATGCGGATTGCCGTAGAGCACGTCTTGGGAAAGCTGGCCGCAGGCGATACTGCCGAGACGATACTGAGCGAGTATCCGTTTCTCGAACCGGAGGACATCCAAGCATGTCTGGTCTTCGCTCATCGTTCGATGGCCGGCGAGCGTGTATATGATCTGGTCACTGTCCGAGAGGCATAGTGAGGTTTCTCTTGGATGTCTGCGTCGCATCGCGCGTTCTGCACACGACGTTGACTGGCCTCGGGCACGATGTCCTCTCTGCTCGCGACGGCTACGCAAGTGCTTGGGACCAAGAGTTGCTTGAACTCGCATACCGGGAAAACCGCGTACTTGTCACCGAGGACAAGGACTTCGGGGAACTCGTTTTTCTGCGTCGGCTTCCTCACCCCTGCGTCGTGCGGTTGGACGGTCTGACAGCTACGGAAGAATCAGTCGCCATGCGCAACCTGATCGAACGCCATGCGGATGCGATGCGCGAGGGAGCGATCATTGTCGTCACCGGCGGGCGCGTGCGCATACGACCGGCAACAAGCGCCGGTCGCAACGACAACTAGACATCCTTGTGTAAGACCGGCTCGCCGGCGGGACGCAGAACACATCCCCGGTGCTCATCCTCGTCGCCCAGTTTTGGCGGCGGAAAAGCCCCATACGCTGACCGCGCTCTCTCCCGACGCCTACTTACTGACGCTTTCGATTGACTGGCGAAACGGTAGTGTAGCGACTGGTGAAACGGTAGTGTAAACAGTGGCGAAACGGTAGTGTAGTAACAGTGGAACGGGTGGTGGGTAGGTGCAGTACGAAGTGAAGTACCGACGGCGCGTGGTGGATGAGGAACTCGACGAGCTGATGTCCGAGTTGCCGGCTATTGCGCTGGAAGGTCCCCGCGGCGTGGGTAAAACCGCCACCGCGGAGCGGCGGGCGCGGACCGCGCATTACTTGGACGACCCGGCACAGCGGGCGGTGGCCGAAGCCGACCCGGCCCTGATGCTGTCGGGGGAGCCGCCCGTACTGATCGACGAATGGCAGCGGGTTCCGGGGGTCTGGGACGCCGTGCGGCGGGCGGTGGACCGAGGATGCGCTCCTGGGAGCTACCTGCTGACGGGTTCCGCAGGGCCTGTCACGCCGCCGTCGCATTCGGGGGCGGGCCGGATCGTAACGTTGCGGATGCGCCCGATGTCGTTGTTCGAGCGTGGGTGCGGAAAGCCCACGGTAAGTCTTTCGAAGCTGCTGCGGGGCGGCGGACAGGCCGAAGTGTCGGGAAGCACGGAAATCTCCCTCGGGGACTATGTGCGGGAGATCGTGCAGTCGGGCCTACCGGGTATCCGGGGGCTCGGGAGCCGGGCGCTGCGACGGCAACTGGATGGTTACCTGCGGCGCATCGTGGACACCGACTTTCGGGAGCAGGGGCACGTTGCCCGCCGCCCGGAGATGCTGGAGCGATGGATCGCGGCTTATGCGGCGGCGACCGCCACGCCCGCGTCCTACGAGACTATCCGCGACGCGGCAACCGGAGGCACGGGTAACAAGCCTTCGAAGACCGCCACACAGCCCTACCGCGAGATACTGGAACGGATGTGGGTCGTCGATCCCGTGTCGGCTTGGCTGCCTACGCGCAACCGGCTGAACCGGTTGGGTCAACCGCCGAAGCATCACTTGGCCGACCCTGCGCTGGCGGCGCGTGCGCTGGGCCTAGACGAGAACGCCTTGCTGAACGGAAAGCAACCCGGGCGGCGAATTCCCCGCGAAGCAACGTTGTTGGGGCATCTGTTCGAGTCGCTGGTGACGCTGAGCATACGGGTCTTCGCTCAAGCCTGCGAGGCTCGGGTCCGTCATTTGCGGACGCACGGCGGAAGGCAGGAGGTCGACCTGATCGTGGAGCGAGCCGACCAGCGGGTCGTGGCCTTCGAGGTGAAGTTGGGCGGGGTGGTGGCGAACGCCGACGTCAAACACCTGCTGTGGTTGCGTGAGCAACTTGGAGACGATCTGCTGGATGCGGCAGTGATCCACACAGGCTCGCAGGCCTATCGGCGCACAGACGGCATCGCCGTGATTCCCGCCGCGCTACTCGGGGCATGATCGCGGATCGGGTGGGTGTGATTGGGGCGGTGGTGGAAACGTTGCGGCAGCACGGTGCAGCGAGACGGCTGGGATCGGGGTGCGGCAAGTCAAGCGGCTGGCTTGGCGGTACCGGTTTACAGTCCAGTGGGGCTAGTGTCGGGGCATCGTAGGAATGGTTGACCCTCTTTCCCTCTTAATTACGGAAAGTGCCGTCAAGTTCCTTGACTGGCCGGCGGGGAGCAGGTTAAGCGGCTTGTCGGCAGGCCGACCACCGGGATCTCAAGATAGTCCGTTATCGTCGAGACGCCGTTTTTCGTGAACCGCAGCGATTTGCTGGCCGTCCCAGACATAGCAGAGATGCCGCTCTTGCCGGGCGTTCGAGAGAAGGGGTGGACGGAATACGGCGGCGCACTCGCCCCCAAGCCGGCGGACGCTGTCGTAGGTGATGCCGTTGGCCCCAGCCTGACGCAGCGTTTTCCCCAAACGCTGACCTGCCGCGTAGTTGTGGGCGTGGTAGATGAGCGGCTGCGTGTCCTGCTGTCCGCGCAAGTCATGCATATCTCCCTGGAGGTCGACGAGATAGACCCGCATGTCCAGTTCCATACGAGGCTGCGCGGTGGCGCGCATGAACTGCTGGCGGTGGTACTTGGTTTCAGCGATGGCCGTGTCGAGGTCGTTGGCGGCATAGAAGACGCCGTAAGTGCCATCCGAGAACCGGCTGCCATGTGGATTCAGGTGGGTGAACGCCGCCATGACGACGCTGGCACCCGGTCCGCTGACCTGGTCCTCGGGCGGCACAAGACGGACATCGCCGGCCTCGTTGCGAAGCCTGAGGTTGGTCAGCGCGTCCAACTCGAAGATCGCTTCCAGATCCTGTGACTCCGTCACCCTCTCGAAGAGTTGAATCGGCGGAAATCGGCTGGGGATGATCCGCCGGCACGGCTTCCACTCGATGCGGACAACCGGCGGCGTCACATCCAGCCGCCCCGCTCTGCGTCGAGGTACTGGCGAACCACGAAAAGATCTGCCACTTGGCCGGACAACATCCGTTCGAGCGCCGGCCGACTGCCGAACAGGGGTGCTGCGTTCGGTCGCCTCACCCATTCGTCGGCTGCCCTTTCGTCGGGCAGCAGAATCTGAAGCGCCTTGTAGATGCCGACAATGTAGGAAATCCGCTCCAGCGTATCTTTGGGTAGAACGACGTTCGGATCCTTCTTCCACTTGAAGAAGGTCGATCGGGCTGCCACGCCGAGGAGGATCATCTGTTCTTTGACCGAGAGGCCCCAAAGCTCGGCAATTCGAAAGAACGTGCGCAGCGCGGGGCCAGATAGGTTCTTGCGGTCCGTCGCCTTTGCCTTGCGTGCGATCATGGGTTGGTCCAAATATGTATATTGTTGCTAATATAGTCCATAAATGAACTTCATGCAAGAGCCTGACGGCCGCGGGCCGTCCGTTTTAAAGCGACGGCACCGCCAGTAGCGCAGATGATGATCTTGGTGAGCGGATTGATCGCCGGCCCGGCACAAGTGTACATTCCGTGACGCCCACCAATTCAGTCACTACACTGGCTGACGGCTCGAAGACAAACGCCCAAAGCGCAAGGCGCTCGCGCCAATAGCCGAGGCACACATGAAGAAACTGGCAATCACGCTCGCGACGCTCGCGATTCTGGCTTGCTTGGGCTACTGGTATCGGCTGGAGCTGCTGATCGCGGTCTTGCCGATTGTCGACGACATCCGCGAACCCATCGGCGCACATCGCGCCGTGGCGTGGCGCGAAGGCCCGGCCAACGCCACAACGCCGCCGCTCGAACGGCCACCCAACATCGTCGTCATTCTCGCCGACGACTTGGGCTTCAACGACATCTCCTTCACCAATGGCGGTGCCGCCGACGGCACACTGCAAACGCCGAACATTGACTCCATCGCCCGAAACGGCGTTGCCTTCAGCAACGGCTATGCGGCCAACGCAGTCTGCGCCCCTTCCCGGGCAGCGATTATGACTGGCCGGTATTCAACGCGATTCGGCTTCGAGTACACGCCCTTTCCGAGGGTTGGGGTGACGATCTTCCAGTGGATGGCCGACGCCAATCCCGGCCTGCTGCCGGTGACCATCCACCACGACCTCGCCGAAGCCCTGCCGCCGATGCACGAACTCGGCATGCCAACGAGCGAGGTCACTATTGCCGAGGTGCTCAGGGAAGGCGGCTATCAAACCGCCCATATCGGCAAGTGGCACCTCGGCGGCGCCGTTGGCTCGCGGCCGATCGATCAAGGATTCGACGACAGCTTGAACATGGCGAGCGGGTTGTATCTGCCCAAGGACTCGCCCGACGTGGTCAATGCCGAACTCCCATTCAGTTCCATCGACAAGATGGTGTGGGCGTCGATGCGCTACGCCGCAACCTTCAACGGTGGCGAGTTGTTCGAACCGAAGGGATACCTGACCGACTACTACACGGACGAAGCGCTACGGGTGATCGACGCCAATCGCAACCGGCCGTTCTTCCTCTATCTCTCCCACTGGGGAGTACACAACCCCCTGCAAGCCTCGCGGGAGGACTACGATGCGTTGTCGCACATCGAAGATCACGCCCTGCGCGTCTATGCAGGCATGATTCGCGCCTTGGACCGAAGCGTGGGCAGAGTGCTGGCGGCGCTTCGCGAACATGGCTTGGAGGAGAACACGCTGGTGATCTTCACCAGCGACAATGGCGGCGCCGGCTACCTTGGGTTACCCGATATCAACAAGCCCTACCGCGGTTGGAAGCTGACGTTGTTCGAGGGTGGCATTCACGTGCCGTTCTTCATGCAGTGGCCGGCGAAGATCGACCCCGGCACGGTCTTCGACCACCCCGTTGGCCACATCGACATCTTCTCGACGGCCGCGGCGGCGGGCAATGTCGCCTTGCCGACAGATCGCGTCGTCGATGGCGTGGACCTCCTGCCGCACGTAATCGGGCAGACCCCTACGCCGCCTCACGAGACCCTGTTTTGGCGGGAAGGCCACCACCAAGTGGTCTTGCATGACGGATGGAAACTCGTCGTTTCCAAGCGGGCGCCCGGCCACGAGACGCCCCCCGGCGAAGAGGCGAACCAACGCTGGCTGTTCGACATGCGCGACGATCCCACCGAACGTCGAAACGTCGCACGACGGATGCCGGAACGGGTGACCGAGTTGCAGGCGCTGCTCGACGAACACAACGCCGCGCAGGCCGAACCGATGTGGCCAAGCATCGTCGACTCGCCGCAGCTCATCGACAAAACCGAAGCGGAAGCCTACGTCGAAGGCGACGAGTACATCTACTGGCCGAATTAACCACGCTCGTTCAGCACACAGCCACAGAACGGATTGCCATCGACGGTGGAGCTGAAACCATCACCCACCGCACTTACGAAGCTCGCAGTTCCTCGGCGCGTTTCCGTAGGTGCTTGACTATACGTTCGGGCGCGAAGTCGAGTTGCGCCATGGCCATGCCGGTATTGAACTGCTCCCGATAGCGGGAAATCAGCTCGCCGGCGAAAGTAAATTGCGCAATGCCGTCGAACACCACGGTATTCCCGGCCACATTTGGCAGTTTCGATGCGTAGCTGAATAGGTAGCGGGCATAGCCGACGGTGCCGTCGCATACCGGCTCGAACATCCGCCAAGTGAACCCTTCGGCGTGGCCCCAGAACTTCTCTTCCAGCATTCGACGAATCGCTTCAGTGCCTATGGCAGCGCCGTAGAAACCGTCGTGATAGACGCCGTCCGGTGTGAACAGGCGCGCGAGCGCTTGGCCATCGCCGGCTTCGACGGCGGCAGTGAAGCGGTTTAACACGGTTGTGAAGTCGACGCTCATTGGGGTTCCTCGTTTGGCATTGGTTTGTGGCGTGTTGTGCGAAGCCGCTGCGCCTTCGCTCGTGGCTGACGGTGGCTTGTCGTTAGCGCTACGAAAGCCGTTGCCTCTGGGCGCCGCCTTTCGCCTCAGCTCAAGCCGCCCTAGTGTCCCGCACTAGAAATGGGTTGAATTAATGATTGGGCTCCTGGACCTCGGCCAGCCACGCCCGGACCTTGGCGTGCTTGTGCGTGGCGTAGTCGTCGGCGACGACGTGGATCGTCAACTCGTCGATCTGCTCGGGGAAGCGCAGCCACTCGACGTGCGTTGTCCTCGAGACGCCGGATCAGCTTGCCGTCGAGGTGGTTCGGGCCAACGGTCTTACTAATCGGACGGCAAGAAGCCGGTGTCGCATGGAGGCAACCTCGTTCTTGCCGACCCCAAGAGTGACGGTGGCATCTCCGTCCGCGACGGCACGGTGTGTTCACGGAGAGCCTCCAGCCCCTTTGCGGTCCACCCGAACCCGAGCGGGAAGGACCCGTGCCGACCGAACGTCGCTTGGCCGGCTGGATGGACATGGCCGGTGGCACTTCCGGCGGATCCGACCGAAGGGTCGTTGCCGTTTGGGCGATTGGTGCCGTCGTCGACGTGACGATCCGATTGTTGGTGGCGGAGGCGTGACGGAGTTCGCGTTCGCCGCCGTCGAAGACGGGAACGCCATTTGCGACGGCGGCGGCATCGGCACGGCCGGCCCGACCCGAGCGCGACCGCCTACGTAGCGGCGGCGCCGGGCGGGTCGGCGTCGCCGACGGCCGCACGGACGCCGGCGACGAACTCCCCCGCGCTCCCGCTGTCGACTATGCAGTCGCCGGCCCGCGCCAGGCGGTCCGGGTCCGACACGTCGGCCAACGCGACCGCCAAGCTCTCCGCGGCCGCGGCGCCGAACCGCCGCCCGGCCATCCGGCAGAGGTGCGCCTTCTCCAGCGCGACGCCTT
>CAYGBI010000013.1:0-64056 GCA_964348085.1 uncultured Pseudomonadales bacterium
TCTGACGCATCGCCGCCGTCATCGAAACCGCCGGAATCCAAAAGCGATTGCCCTGCACATCGCCCGCCGACGGGTTGGTCTTGGATCCGTTTTGTGGCACAGGCACGACCATGCTCGTTGCAAGCCATTTGGGCCGTAAGTCCGTGGGGATTGACCTGTCGCGCGAGTATGTGGAGCTCGCCGAACAGAGGACGGGGTCTTTGTTTTGACGAAAGTCCTAGAACTGTTTGGTCGCTCCACTTCGATCTCTGAGGATGGCCTATTTGGGCTGTGGCAAAAGGCGGTGCCGTAGGCAACGGCGCTAGGTTAAGCACGGGTGCAGAGGGAGTCGGCGCGTGTTTGGGGTTCAAGGCCGAACCACGCATCGATCTTGATCGACTTCTTAAACAGGTAGAAGGAAAGCTCTCGACAGACATCCTCTTCCAACTCTAAAGCCACCCGCTCGCCTCGCCGCGTCCGCTTACCGGTCTTGAGCGCTTGTTCCATATGTGGCGGCCGCGCGCGCAGTGCTATGCTCCCCACTCGCGCTCGTGGGTGACGCCAACGCCTTCACGCAACGCGCCACGGCGGCCCGTGGGATACCGTTCCCAAGTGCCTTTGTCCTGAACGTAAGCGCATGAAGGCACATGGAAGCCCTGCTCGCTCGCATCGACCATGCCATTCGCCCCGGTGGAAGGGTCTTTCATGGCTGGGTGATGGTCGCCGCAGCCGCCGGCATCCAACTGTTGTCCGGCCTCTTCTTGATGCACTCGTTCGGCGCCTACACCCTGCATCTACAGGCGGAGTTCGGTTGGAGCAAGGCGCTGGTCGCCGGCGCTTTTTCGATGACGCGGGTGGAAAGTGGCTTGCTCGGGCCTTTGCAGGGTTGGCTGGTGGACCGTTTCGGGCCGCGCCTGCTGCTGCGGATTGGGCTAGGCATCTTCGCCGCCGGCCTGCTGCTGTTCGCGGCCGTGGACTCGGTCTTCCTGTTTTACCTCGCGTGGGGCTTGATCGCTATCGGCTCGAGCCTTGGCGGTTTCACCACGCTGAACGTGGCCATCGTCAACTGGTTCGACCGGCACCGCGCCAAGGCGGTGGCGGTTTCGCAACTGGGCTTTTCCATGGGCGGCTTGTGCGTGCCGATCGTCATCCTGTCGCTAGAGGCGTTGGGCTGGCGCTGGACCGCGGCTCTGTCCGCGCTCGCCGTGCTGCTCATCGGGTTGCCGCTGGTCCAACCCGTGCATCACCGTCCCGAAGTCAAGGGCGAAGTGCCCGACGGCGGCTTGGAACGGCATCCGACGCCGCGGCGGCGACCGCGGGACGAGCGCGACCTCACGTCGGCGCAGGCCATGCGCACATCCGCCTTTTGGCTGATTTCGAGTGGTCACGCCTTCGCGTTGCTGACGGTATCGGCGGTGATGGCGCACCTACTGCCGCATCTGACGGAAGGCTTGGCGTTTACGCCCTTGGAGGCCGGTTTCGTCATCACCTTGATGACGGCCTGCCAGATGACCGGGCAATTGCTGGGCGGCTGGCTCGGCGACCGCTATGACAAGCGGCTCTTGTGCGTGGGCTGCATGTTGGCGCACGGTGCAGGCTTCATGCTGCTCGCTTTTGCGGTAAACGAAACCATGGTGCTCGCCTTTGCCGTGCTGCACGGCATCGGCTGGGGCGTGCGCGGACCGCTGATGGTCGCGCTCCGGGCGGACTACTTCGGTACCCGCTCGTTCGGCACTATCATGGGCTTCTCGTCGCTCATCGCCATGCTCGGCATGGCGGTTGGACCGGTTGTCGCAGGTTATATGGCGGACATGACAGGTGATTTCGTAGTGGGCTTCGCCGCCCTCGCCACTGGCTCGACGCTCGGCGCCGGCTTGTTCGCCCTCGCCAAGCGGCCGTCGCGTGAGCAACTCCCTTGACCGAGAGCAGCCACATCGCTCGCCTTGTCAGTTGGAATGTCAACGGCTTGCGCGCCTGCGTAAGGAAGGGTTTTCTCGACTTCCTGCACGGTTGCCAAGCGGATGTCGTCGGCATTCAGGAACTCCGGGCGCTGCCGAGCCAACTGCCCGCCGCCGCACGGGCGCCGGACGGCTGGCATGCGTACTTCGCGCCCGCCGAACGGCTCGGCTACAGCGGGGTGGCGCTGTTCGCGCGGGTGCCGGCGGATCGCGTGGAGACCGAGCTTGGCATCCCGGAATACGATGTCGAGGGGCGCTTGCTGATCGCCCACTTCGGCCGCTTGGCCATTGCCAGCGTCTACTTTCCGAAAGGCAGCGGCAGGGATCGCGACAACAGCCGCGTGCCGTACAAGCTCGGCTTCTACCGGGCACTGTTCGAACGCTTGCAGAAGTTGCGGCGGAGGGGGCCGGTGTATGTAATGGGCGACTACAACACCGCCCATACCGAGCTCGACCTCGCCCGCCCCCGAGCCAACGCCAGAACGAGCGGATTCCTACCCGAGGAGCGGGAGGAAATGACGCGCTGGCTCGATGCGGAGTGGTGCGACACGTTCCGCCGCACGCACCCCGGCGAGGCGGGCCACTACACTTGGTGGCGGCAGTGGGGGAACGCCCGGCAGGACAACGTCGGCTGGCGCATCGACTACGTCTTGGCGTCGCCTTCGGCGCAGCGTCTTGTTCGGGACGCCTTCATTTGGCCGCATGTGACCGGCTCCGACCACTGCCCCGTGGGCGTCGACATCGCCCGGGAAATCAGCGCCAAGAAAGCGAGTTGAGGAACGTTGCGAGCGCGGCGTTGAACTCCGCCGGCTTCTCGAAATAGGTGGAGTGACCCGCGCCGGCGACATGCGTCACCGGCGCGTCGATCGCCGCCGCGACGGATGCGAGCACCTCCGGCGGGAATAGCGGGTCGAGGTCGCTTGCCAGTACCTGAAACGGCACGCCGCTTTCTTTGACCGCACTTGGCGTGACGTAGACCGAGTCGTCGCGGATGTTCGGCCGTGCTTGGGTATTGAAGGCGGAGATCTGCCGGTAGAGCAGGGCTTTCGCCGGATTCAGCCTAGCGAACTCGGTGCTGTAGGCGCGATTCACCAAGCCGCCGGCCGCCGCGAGTCGCTCGGCCAACTGCTTCATGTTCGCCACGGTCTCCGGCGTGCGCACCGCGCCGGGGGTGTTGGCCAGCAGCACCGCGCGCACCCGGTCCGTGCGGTGGACGGCCGCTCGCACCCCTGTCCAGCCGCCCATGGACTGACAAGCCAGCACCGCTTGGTCGATTTCCGCGGCATCCATAACGGCCACTAGATCCGCCTCGAAATGCCTCGCGTGCTGTTGCTCTGGCGGGCAGACGGTGCGGCCGAAGCCGCGGTGATCGAACACGACCACGCGATGACCTTCGCGGAACACCGGCACCTGTTGCCACCAACTCGCGGCGTTGCCGCCCGCGCCGTGGGCGAAGACGAGCGCCGGCCCCGCTTCCCCGTGTGTCTCGTAGTAGATGTCGATGTCGCCGTTGCGTGCGTATGGCATGGCTTTCTCCGCCCGTCTTCCGCTGGAAACTACCGTTGTAACTGCTGCCCGTTGCGGGCAGTCTATACCGAACGAGGGGAGCCACGACTTAAGCGCTAGTCGCAAGGGAGATCGATCATGCCGCAACCGTCCAAATCTAGGACGAGCCGTCGCTCGTTCATCGAATTCCTGACCATGGCCGGCATTGGCAGCCAAGTGCTGCTGCAAACCCGCGACGTGCGCGCCGCGACTGCGGCGGCGCAAGAAGCGGCGGACAAGATGGCGGGCAGCGAACCGTGGCCGGAGATGACCTACCGCACCCTAGGGCGGACGGGGTACCGCGCCAGCCGACTGGTGTACGGCTGCGGCGCCGCTCTTTCCGGCGATCCGAACGACCGCCTGCTCAACATCGCCTTGGAGGCCGGCGTCAATGTCTTCGACGTAGGCTACCGGCAGTACTACAAGAACGCGGAACGCAATCTGGCCGGGTTCGCCAAGGCGCACCGCGACGACATCTTTCTCATTTCCAAAGCCCCCGTGAACGTGGAGGCGGACGAGGAAGTGACCGTCGAGGTGGCGAAACGCGCCGCCCGCACATGGACGATGTTCATGGATCAGAGCCTGCGGGAGCTCGAGACCAACCACGTCGACGCCTATTACCAAATGGCCGCCAACAACCCCGGCGTCGTCCGCGCCGAGGAAATGCGTCGCGCGTTCGAGAAGGCCAAGGCCGCCGGCAAAGTCAGCTATCTCGGGCTGTCCACGCATGAAAACGCGCAGGAAGTCTTGGCGGCCGCGGTCGAAACCGGCTGGTACGACCTCGCCATGATCGCCATCACGCCGGCCGGCTGGTACGACTGGAACAAGCGCGAGATCCGCGCCGGCAGCCAAGACATGGCGCATCTCGCGCCGCGGCTCTCCGCCGCCCGGGAAGCGGGCATCGGCTTGATCGGCATGAAGGCGGGCCGGCTGTTGGCGGGTCGCTGGTGGGGGGGCGGCGGCAACGGCACGGCGTTTGACCGCTTCTACGACCAAGGCTTCATGGCGGCGAACCTGTCGGCCTTCCAGCGCAGCTACGCCTATGTACTCGCGCACGGCTTGGACGTGGTGAACGCGGACATACAGGACTACGCCATCCTCAAGGAAAACTACGTCGCCGCGGCCACCGCCGAGCGCTATTTCACGACGGCGTAGCTACCTAGGCCGTCGTCGCAGAGCTTTCGCGGCTCAGGTGTCCCGTTTGGCACGCTGAAGTGCGGGAAGTCAGCCGGACAGGACACTAAGCGACCTTTTCATGCTGGAAGTCGATCAGGTCACTAAGCGCTACGACGCGACGCTCGCGGTCGACCGTGCGTCGCTAACCGCCAAGCCCGGCCGGATCCTCGGCCTCTTGGGGCCGAATGGCGCCGGCAAGACGTCCATCCTGCGCATGGTGAACAACATCACCAAGCCGGACTCGGGCGAAGTACGCTTGGATGGCAAGATCGTTAGCCGGGCGACGCAAACGCAGGTCGGCTACATGCCCGAGGAGCGTGGCCTGTACCGCACGCTCCGGGTGATGGACCACCTCATTTACATGGGGCGTCTCAAGGGCCTGTCTAGGAACGATGCCCGGCGCAACGCGAACCAATGGCTCGACGCCTTGGAGGCCGCCGATTGGCGAAACAAGCGGCCGCGCGAGCTTTCCCGGGGTATGCAGCAGAAGATTCAGTTCGCGCTGGCCATGATGCACTCGCCGCGGCTGGTCATTCTGGACGAGCCGTTCAGCGGCTTGGACCCGCTCAACTCCGCGCTCATGGAGCGCATCATCCGCGAGCGCAAGGCGGCAGGCGCCATCGTCATCTTCGCCTCCCACCGCATGGAGCAGGTGGAGGAGCTCTGCGACGAGATCTGCCTCATCGCGAACGGCCGGATCGTGCTCGCTGGCGAACTGTCGGCTGTGAAACGTAGCTTCGGGCGAGACACGGTGCAGCTCGAGTTCACCGGCGACGGCGACTTCTTGGACCGGCTCGCGGCCAAGGGGTCTATCGAACTGCTCCGCAACCTTGACGGACAGGCGGAGTTGCGTCTCAAAGACGGGTCCGGGGCGGACGAGGTGTTAGACGCCGCTCGCGCGTCGGTGGACGCTCTGCATCGCTACGCCGCGGCCTATCCGTCCCTGCGGGAGATATTTCTGCGCACGGTGGCCGATGCGAGCGAACATAGCGCGCAAGCTTCGGCGGCTGTTGATGCGGACGGTGCATAAACATGCTCGGCGTCGTTTTCACCAACGAGTATCTGCGCCGCGTGCGCACCAAGGCGTTCATCCTCTCCACGCTTTTGCTGCCACTCGGAATCGCCGTAGCTGCCGGCGTGGCGGGTACCGTGGTGTCTTCCGCCGCCAAGTCGGAAAAGGCGCGCAAGCACAGCATCGCCGTGCTCGACGAGAGCCGACGCATCCTGCCCGAGTTGATGGCGGCGGACAACCCGACTTACCGGCTGCATGAGTGGCAGCGCGGCCAAGACGCCGGCAAGCAGGCGGTCATCAACGGCGCCTACGACGCGTTCTTGGTGCTGCCGAGGGCGCTCGCGGAGGCCGGCGGCACACGCGAAGCGCGGCTTTACAGCAAGCAGAAGCAGTCGTTGACCGCGCAGCAGGCGATCAGGAGCTTTGTTCTCGCAGTCGTCCGCGAGGTGCGCATCGCGCAGTACGAGCTTACGCCTCAAGTACGCAACGCCCTGTCGGAGAGGCTTTCCCTCGTTGCGGTCAGCCTCACGGAGGAGGGCGAGGAGGGAAGCGGCTCGGTGGTGGCGTCGATGGCCGTCGGCATGGCGCTAGGCGGCATTTTGTTGATGGTCATGACCATCTACGGCTCGCTGGTGATGCAGTCGGTGATGGAGGACAAGACCAGCCGCATGGCGGAGATACTGGTGTCCTCGGTGCGGCCGTTCGAGTTGGCCATGGGCAAGATACTGGCGGTTGGCGCCATGGCGCTCACGCAGTTAGCGACATGGGCGCTGATGCTATTGGCGGTGGGCGTGGTCGCCGCCTTGGTTCTTGCCAACGTAGGCACTGGCGAGTACTCGACGATGGTCGAGGAACTGCCCGCCGAGCTCGCGCTCTCTATCCGTTTTGATGTTGTGGCGGTTGTGTTGGTCCTGCTGCCAATTGGCTTTCTTGTCAACGCCGCGGTGTTCGGGGCGCTCGGATCGATGTACGAGACGCCGCAGGAAGCGCAAATCAGCGTCTCGATCGCCATGCTGCCGCTGCTCCTTTCGATAATCATGGTGCAGACCGCCGGGGTCGCCCCGAACAACGCGTTCATCGTGTTCGGCTCGTTCTTTCCGCTTACCTCGCCGGTGGTGCTGCCGCTGCGCATGCTCATGGCTGACGTCGCCACTTGGCAGGTGTTCGCGAGTCTGCTGCTCACCGTCGCCGGTGGGATGGGAATGGTGTGGCTAAGCGGGCGAGTATTCCGCGGCTCGCTGTTGATCTACGGCAAGAAGCCGACGTTCAAGGAACTGTGGCGAATCATTACCGCCGATTAGCGCCGCACGACGGCGCTGCCATCAAAACGCCGTCACAACCCGAGCCGTGCGATGCCGATGCCGCTTTCTCCCGCCACCGCGTAAAGCAGGTAGATGTCGTCGCCCTCGACGTAGATCGCCGGGTCGCGCAACTGATTGACTTGGCCGTTGACGAGGCCGCGTATCGACGGTTCGAGCGGGGCGCCCGCGCCCTCCCAGCCACGCTCCGGGCGCAACACCTCGATCGCCTCGGACTGCGCCCAGCCGAGCCAGTCGCCGCGCATGTCGATGGTCGACAGCAGAATGCGCTCTGGAATGTCGCCCACTTGCGTCCAAAACACGTACAGCGTGTCGCCACGGACGAGAACCGCGCAATGGCGCATGTTCGGATTGAACAGCGTTGGCCCGGCCTCGAATCCGCTCAAGGGGTCGGGCGAGCGATAGAACTGCCCCGGCATCGCTAGGGCGAAGGTCATGCCGTCGCGAATAAAGATGCGCATGTAAGTGTGCCCGAGGATTTCCTCGCCGGCCACGAAGTGGACGCCGTCCTCGGCCACGGCCACTCGCGAGACTTGTCTGCCCGGGGCTTCGAGACCGTGGTAATACATGATGATGCGCCGGTTGGCAGCATCGACATGCACATCCGGCGATGCGATATGCGGCGTGGTGAGCTCGTGGACGACGCTGTTCTCGTGGCGGATGAGGCCCGCCGCCATGCGCGCCCGCGCCGCCTCTACGAGTTCGGGCGGCGCGGCAAGCGTCTCCTTCGGAAAGGGCGTCTGCGCCAAATGCAAGCTTCCCGGCTCGTGAATGCGCCAAGGGCCTGGAAGCTCATCGGCATAAGCGAGGCGGATATAGCGCCCTTTGTGGTCGGCGAAATACAGGTAGTAGCATCCGAGCGGACTTTCAATCCACTCGGGCACGCGAATCAGCGACGGCCCTTGGATATTGACGCCGATGCTCGGGTGCGCGGACGGCGCGATGATCGGGTGGTCGACGAGGCGCTCGACGCGTACGCTTGTTGCTGCTGCCATGGTGTGCAGTTTAGCGCTTCTTTGGTGCGTGGCTCGTGCTACTTTGCCGGGCGTATCAGCGTGCAAGCGGACGGGTGGAAGGCAGCTATGGGCAAGAACATCGTGGCGGCGGTGCGGGAAATCTGCTTGGCGCTTCCCGAAGTCGAGGAGAAGAGCGGCCACGGGATGCCGGATTTCAAGGTGGCCGGCAAGTCGTTCGCCACCATGGCCGTCAACCATCACGGCGACGGCCGCATCGCGCTTTGGCTGAGTTCGCCGCCCGGCGCTCAGCATCTGCACGTGGAAGGCGAGCCGGCGTTTTATTTCGTGCCGCCGTATCTCGGCCCGAGGGGCTGGCTTGGCGTGCATTTGGACAAGGGCAACGACTGGTTCGCGATCGCCGAGCGCGTGCGCGAGGCGTACGCCCACGTCGCGCCGTCCCGGTTGACCAAGACGCTCGGCGAACCGGTCGCCATTGAGCCGCCGACGGAGACGGTCGACCCGGAGGACTTCGACCCCCTCTCGGCGCCGAGCGCACGGGCGAAACTCGAACGGCTGCGGGAACTTTGCGCCGAGTGGCCGGAGACCTCGGAGGCCGCTCAGTTCGGCAACCCGGCCTTCAAGGCGGGCAAGAAGACCTTTCTAGTCGTGCATCGCCGTCGACGTGAGATGCGCCTGCAATTGTGGGTGGGTGCGGAATTGCAGGCGACTCTGTGCGACGATCCGCGCTTCTCGATTCCGAGCTATATCGGCCATCGGGGCTGGATCGAGTTGGCCGTCGAAGATCACATCGACTGGCGCGAAGTGCGGGAGCTCGCCTTGGGTAGCTACCGCCACTTCGCGTTGCGGCGCATGTTGCGGGCGCTCGACGGATGATTTTCCTCGTAGAGGGGGAGGCGAGCCTCAATAGGTGGCGAGGTCGTATCCCCTCGCCGTCATGCAGTGCTCGTAAGCGGTGAACTCCGGGTCGCTGACGCGCACCGCCTCGACATCCACCATCGATTCCTCAGCGCATGCCTTGTTGTCGAAGTTGTATTTGGTCCGCGACACGTCGAGCTCCGTGACCCAGCGGTGCGTGGGGTCGGTTCGGATGCCCTCGTCACGGACCTCGGTGGTTGCGCAACCGAATCCGACGGCCAGAATGGTGAACGCGGCCAACGCTTTGATTGCATTGTCCATCGTCGTTCTCCCTAAGCGATAGTCCAAGGTTTGATCTAGGATAAATATTCCGTTGACGATTGCAACACGCTTAGGAAAAAAAGTCCGCAAGGAGTGAGCGCACTCGGCGAGCGGGGCGGGCGCTGTCACGAAACCGTCACATCGGACGGCTATTTTCTCGACGATGAACGCCCCCAACGCGCTCGTAGCCGCTGCCTGCGCATTCGCGATTTCGGCCTTTGCTGGCGAGCCCGGCGAGCGTCGAACCACCGAGAAAGTAGATAGCCGCGAAGGTGCGGTTGCGCCGGCGCGAGTGATTCGCAGGTGCTACGGCGGTTTTGAGAACGGCAAAGCCGTGGTATTGGCGCCTCGGTTGAACGACGCCGAAACCGAAACCACGCTGTCCGGCTGTCGCATTGGCGGCGGAGCGACGGGCCGTGCACCGCAGTCGCCAACCATTGCCGTGGGGCGTCCCGTCGTCGCTTAACCCTCTCGCCAGTAGCGCTCTTCTTGGGCCACTGGCGGGGCTACCTTCGCCAAGTCGTTGGTTGAGTGGGAATGTCGTTGCCGCTTTCTGCGGTAGCAAGTAGAGTCTCTGCCTATCTCCTCCGCGAGGAAAACGAGGCAATGACGATCAAGCTCAACGTGAACGGGCGTGAGGTGGCGGCCGACGTCGCGCCGGATACGCCCCTGCTGTGGGTGTTGCGGGATCATCTCGAGCTCACCGGCACCAAATACGGTTGTGGCGGCGGCTACTGCGGCGCCTGCACCGTGCATGTGGACGGCAATGCCGTGCGCTCCTGTCAATTGCCCGTCTCCGGGCTCGCCGGCAGCGCCATCAGTACGATCGAAACGCTTGCCGAGCGGCACCCGCAGTTGGTCGATGCCTGGGTGGACGGCAACGTCGCGCAATGCGGTTACTGCCAAGCCGGGCAGCTTATGTCCGCATCCGCCCTGCTCGACGCCAAGCCCTCGCCCACGGACGGGGATATAGATGCCGCCATGTCCGGCAACCTATGTCGCTGTGGCACCTATGTGCGCATCCGCGCCGCCATTCACCAAGCGGCCGAACGTCGCGCAGGGGGGAACTCTTAATGAACGTTATCGCCAACCTCTCGCCGCGTTCCACGGGCTCGGTGGACATCTCCCGGCGGAGTTTCCTAGGGGCCTCGGGGGTTTTCGTTCTCGGCGCTTGCCTACCTGGGTGGGCGACGACCCCGAAACCGCAGCTCGCGACCGGCACCCTGACGCCCAATCTCTTCTTGGCCTTGGATCCGGACGGCACGGTGCGGATCACCGCGCACCGATCGGAGATGGGGCAGGGCATTCGCACCGCCTTGGCGCAGATCATCGCCGACGAATTGGATGCCGACTGGTCGCGCGTGTCGGTGGAACAAGCGCCGGGCGACGTCAAATACGGCGATCAGAACACCGATGGTTCGCAGAGCATCCGCCTGAACTATGATCGCCTGCGCACCGCCGGCGCCGCGGCGCGACTGATGTTGCGGCAAGCCGCGGCAAACCATTGGCAAGTGCCTCTGGCCGAGGTGCAAGCGGCCAATCACGAAGTGACGCACGCGGGCAGCGACCGGCGCATGGATTATGGCGAACTCGCCGGCGAAGCCGCGCTCCTGCCGGTTCCCGAAGCCGCGCCGCATAAGGCCGACGCCGAGCATCGCTTCATCGGCAAGGACGCGGTGCATGTGGACGCCGCGCACATCGCCCGCGGCCAAGGCACGTTCGGTGCGGACTTCCGTTCGCCCAATATGGCGACGGCGGTGATCGTCCGCTGTCCTTGGCTCGGCGGCGGCGTGAAGAACGTCAACAACGCCCCCGCTCAGGCCGAACCGGGTTTCGTCGGCATCGAGCTTCTCGATCCGTCGGCGAGCGCGGGACCGGTGTTCAATCCGGTCGGCGGCGTCGCCGTGATCGCGGAGGACACCTATACCGCCATCCGCTTGGCTCGGAGCCTCGATGTCGAATGGACCGAAAGCCCGAACCAGACCTTCGACAGCAGTGTTTTGCAGGCCTCGTTGCGCGAGGCTTTGGCGCAACCGGGCGCGGCGGTGCCGAACTCCGAACTCGGCGATGTGGACGCGGCGTTCGCGGCCGGAGGGACCGAACTGTCGGCGACCTACGAAACGCAGTTTCTGTCGCATGCACCCATGGAGCCGCCGGTGGCGGTGGCCGAGGTGAGCGCGGATATGTGTACGGTCAACGCGCCGGTACAGGATCCGCAGTCGACGCGACAACTGGTGGCGACTTGGCTCGGCTATCCACTGGAGAAAGTAACCGTGACGCCGACATTGCTCGGCGGCGCTTTCGGGCGCAAGTCGAAGCCGGACTTCGTCCTCGAAGCGGTGGAGCTGGCCAAGCGCCTGAAGCGGCCGGTGCGCGTGCAATGGCTGCGCGAAGACGACATTCGCCACGATTTCTTCCACGCGCCGAGTGCCCAATACCACCGCGCCGTCATCGACGACGCAGGCCACCCGGACGCATGGCTGCAACGCACCGCGTTCCCGTCCATCACCACGGTGTTCGCGGCCGACGCGTTGATGCCGGCGCCTTGGGAGCTGGAAATGGGTTTCTCCAACCTCCCCTACGAGGTGGCGAATCGACGCATGGAATCCGCCGGTGTCCGGCCCGGCGTGCGCATCGGCTGGCTGCGCTCGGTGTGCAATATCTTTCATGCCTTCTCGGCCAACGTGTTCGCGGACGAAATGGCGGCGGCAGTGGGGCGCGACCCGATCGAGCACCGCTTGGCGTTGCTGCCGGCGAAAGACGGCAAGCTTTCGGTGCCCGGTATGCAGCCGCCGGAAGGCCACGAGTTGGACGTAGGCCGCTTCCGCCACGTCATCGAGCGCGTGCGGGCGCTGGCGGAGTGGGACCGGCCTAGGGAAGAGGGCACGGGGCTTGGCTTCGCAGTCCACCATAGCTTCCGCTCCTATGTCGCGACCGTGCTCGAAGCGAGCATGGTGAACGGGCGCCCCAAGGTCGACAACGCCTATGTCGTGTTGGATTGCGGTACCTACATCAACCCGGATACCTGCCGGGCGCAGATGGAAGGCGCCGTGGTGTTCGGCCTGTCGCTGGCGCTCAGAGGCAACATCGCCATGGCGAACGGGGCCGTCGTGCAAAGCAACTTCCACGACTATCCCTTGCTGCGCATGGCGGAAGCGCCCGCTACCAAGGTGGAGCTGGTGCCTGCCCAAGGACGATTGCCCGCCGGTGTCGGCGAACCCGGCGTACCGCCGGTGGCGCCGGCGTTGGTCAATGCCTTGTACGCCGCTACGGGTACGCGCTATCGCCGGCTACCCATCGAAGCGTAACGGCCGGCGGCGCCGCCGCCGCTACGGGCGCCGCAGGCGCCGGTGGGGACGACCGGCGCTGATCGGTGCGCTGACGGTCGTTTTTGCCGCCTGCGAGGAGCCAGCGCCTCGGTTCGAGGCGCCCTTGGCGTCCGGCGTCGTCACGCTGCCGGTGCGCGATACGCAACGGTTCGACTCGTTGTTGTCGCGGCAAGACACGCTCGCCGCCTTGCGAGCGAGCGGCAATCCCCATCTGATCGTCGACGCCATTGGCGACGACTTGGCGTTGGTCGTCGTGCAATTGCCCCACGAACGCTTCGAGGCGTCGATCTTGGGCTTGGGCGTCTCCGCGCTCGACGCGTTGGTGGAGGATGACTTCACGCTCACCGTCGGCAGTGGCTTCGTGTCCGTCTTCAATCCAGTATCGCCGCTCGGCCTTCTGCAACTGCGCGGCAAGGTGGAAAGCGAACCGACGCCGCACGGCTATACCCGCATCCTAGGCAGCCGAGCGGCGGGATTGAGCGTCATCGCCCGCCGCGACTATCACCCGGGCTTGTTCGAGTCCGCCATCCAAGTCGGCCCGGGCATCGTCGAAAGCGGCAGACTCGACATCCTGCGGCGAGAACGCGACCTGCCGCCGTACATCCGCGCCGTGGTGGCGATCTGCGCGGACCGTTGGTTGGCCGCCGTCGCTCAGTCGCCGATGCATCTCTACGACGTCGGCGAGCGTCTGCTCGGCTATTTCGACACCCAAGGCCTACGCTGCGACGAAGTAGTGAACCTCTCCGGCGACCGGGAAGCGTTGCTGGCCATTCGCAGCGAAGATGGCAAGAGCGTGGCTTACTTCGGCAATCCGATGTTGCCGAAGGCCTCGCTAGTGGCGTTTCGGGCGCGGTAGTGCGGTGCCTAGCCCTCGCTGCTCCTCAAGTTCTCCGGCACCGAGCAAGGGGTCTACACTTCCCTAACACCATTACTTGGGAGTATTTCATGGACATTGGCATCTGCGTCGCTTCCCACGTCAACGACATTGACTACATCGTGCGTGCGGAGGAACTCGGTTACTCCCACGCTTGGCTGGCGGACAGCCAGATGCTGTGGTCGGACTGCTACGCAGCGTTGGCGCTGGCGGCGACGCGAACGCAGCGTATTCGCTTGGGCACCGGTGTTGCCATCACCGGCACCCGGCCAGCGCCGAACAACGCCTCGGGGATCGCCACCATCAATGCGCTGGCGCCGGGTCGCACCTTCTTCGGCGTGGGCGCTGGCAATACCGCCATGCGGGTGATGGGCTTGCCGCCGCAGCGGATACGCGACTTCGACCGCTACCTCGCCACGATCGCGCCGCTCCTGCGCGGCGACGAGGCGGTGTATCGGCATGGCGACCAAGAGCTTCCCATCCGCCACATCATGCCGGACAAGGGCTTCGTCGATTTCGCCGCGCCGATTCCCATGTACGTCTCCGGCTTCGGCCCCAAGTCGCTGGGGCTTGCCGGTAAGCACGGCGACGGCGCGGTGCTCGCCATGCCCGCCAATCCCGCGGTGATGGCGAACATTTGGCGCATGATCGAAGAGGGTGCGCGGCAGGCGGGCCGAGCGCTTGATCGCGACGGTTACTACACGACGGCGCTTACCACGATGGTGGTGTTGGATCCCGGCGAAGCCGTCAATTCAACGCGGGTGAAGGCCGAGTGCGGGGCCATGGCGATGGCGGCGATCCACTTCAGTTACGACCAATATCGCAACTTCGGACGCCAACCGCCGGGCTTTATGAACGGCATCTGGAACGACTATCGGGCGATGATCGAGTCCTACCCGGCCGAACGCCGCCACCAGCGCATTCACGGTGGGCACAACTGTTGGGTGCTGCCGGAGGAGGAGCGGTTTCTCACCCCGGAGGTGCTGCAGGCGACGGCGATGATCGGCACTCGCGACCAACTCATCGAGCGCCTGTTGCCGTTAGCGGAGGCCGGTCTCGATCAAGTGATGATCCTGCCCAACTTCGACACCCGTTTCGATGTCTTGGAGCGGGTCGCCAAGGATGTCGTCGCCAATGTGTAGTGTCGGCGCCGCGACGCCGACCACCATTACGAGCTAGCACCCCGTCGGACTTGGCAGCGTCAGCCGCGAAGTCGACGGAGTGATAGGGCGGCTTGGGCTGGGGCGAAAGGCGGCGCCGAACGGCGACGGCTTTCGTGGCACTAGCAGGTCAGTCGGACTCGCCGCATATTCGCGACCGAGTCCGACCCACTTGCTAGGCGATCAGCTACGCGCCTTGACCGCTGCTTCCCGTCCAAGACAGCGCTTGAGCCAAGCCGCGAGGTTCGGTTGCGCGGCGAAGTCGATGCCTGCCGGTGGCGCCCAACTGAGCACGCTGGCGACGTTGAGATCGGCGACGCTGAACTCGTCGCCGAGTAGATAGTCGCGGTCCGCCAAGTAGTCGTTCAACACGTTGAGCGGCTTTTGCAGCGTTTCGATGCCGGCTTGGGCGGCTGCCGGATCCTTCTCTTCGCCCATTGCGCCTAAGGACTTCACGAGTACGTCGAGCAACGTCTTTTCCACCGCCGTCATCACCCAAAAGCTCCAGCGCAAGGTCTGCGCTTCGTCGGCGAGGGAGCCGGGCGCGAGCTGGCCGTGCTTCTTGGCGAGATAGAGGTTGATGGCCATGGACTCGGCCAACGCGAAGCCGTCGTCGTCGATGGTAGGCACCTGCCCCATCGGGTTCACCGCGAGCAGGGCGTCGCTGGCGCCGTCTTCGCCGAACCCCGGCTCGTGCGCGAAATCGAGCCCGAGTTCATGCGCCATCCACAGCGCGCGCATGGCCCGGCTCTGCGCCGGACCATAGATTGTCAAGCTCACAGCGCCTCCAGAATGGCCTCGGCCTTGCTTACCTCGAAGGCGCCGGCGGCTTCCACGGCGAGCTTAGTCACCACGCCGTCGTCGACGATCATCGCGTAGCGTTGCGAACGCTTGCCCAAGCCGAAGCCGCTGCCGTCCATTTCCAAGCCGATGGCTTGGGTGAAGTCGCCGTTGCCGTCGCCGGCCATCACCACTTCCTCGGCGTTCTTGTCTTGGCCCCAAGCATCCATCACGAAGGCGTCGTTCACGGAGACGCAGACGATGCTGTCCACGCCCTTGGCCTTGATTTTGTCCGCGTTGGTGACGTAGCCGGGCAAGTGCGCGAGCGAACAGGTGGGCGTGAACGCCCCCGGCACCGCGAACAAGACCACTTTCTTGCCGCCGAACAACTCCGCCGTGGAGACCGCCGCGGGCCGGCCGTCACGTATCACATGCAACGTCGCTTCCGGCAGCGCGTCCCCTTCTTGAATCGCCATATGTGTCCTTGTGTCTGTGGTGGGTAGAGGCTTGAGTTTACTGCACTGCGGCAACGACGTGTTGGCGACGCGAAGGCCAAAGGGTACCGTGGCGTCATGGATGCACGGGCGGGGCAGGGGGGCGAGTCGGGGTTGCCGGTGGCGACCCGCGAACGGCGTGCCTTGGGGTATGCCTTGGCGAGCGTCCTGCTCTGGTCCACGGTGGCGACTGGCTTCAAGCTAGGCCTGCGCGAACTCGCCCCGGTGCAGTTGCTGTTCGTGGGCACTGTGGTGGCGCTTGCGTTCTTCGCGGTCGCCCGTTGTTTCGTCACCGTTTCACTGACCCCGCGCCAACACTTGGCGGCTGCGGCGACGGGCCTGCTCAACCCGCTGGCCTATTACCTGATTCTGTTCGAAGCCTACGATCGCCTGCCGGCGCAGATTGCGCAACCGCTGAACTACACTTGGGCCATCGCTTTGGCGCTGTTGGCGGTGCCGTTGCTCCGGCAACGACTAAGCGGGCGCGGGTGGCTCGGCATCTTGGTTGGTTACGCCGGTGTGCTGGTGGTGCTGACGCGGGGCGAGTTCGCCGGTCTTGGTCGTTTCGACACCGTTGGCGTTGTGCTGGCGCTGCTCAGCACTTTGCTCTGGGCGTTGTATTGGATCACCACCGTGCGGCTGCGCATCCATCCGGTGCCGTTGATGTTGAACGGCTTTGCGGTGGCCACGTTGTTGATCGCCGTGATCTGCCACGCAACGGTCGGCCTGCCGTCGATCACGCTCGCAACCGCCGGCTACGGCCTATGGGTGGGGCTGGTGGAAATCGGCGTGACGTTTCTGCTTTGGCAGCGAGCCTTGGCGCTGACGGCGCACGCCGGGCGCATCAGTCAGCTCATCTTCCTATCGCCGCTGCTCTCCTTGGTGCTGATCGCAACCGTGCTCGGCGAGGCGATCCACGTTAGCGCCATCATCGGGTTGCTGATGATCGTCGCCGGGCTCGCGCTATCTAGTCGCCAAGTCCGTTAGCGGCACGAAAGCCGTTGCCTCTCGGCACCTTTCGCCCCAGCCCGAGCCGCCCCTGGCATCCCGTCGGACTTCGGCTGACGGCGTCAGGTCCGACGGCGTGCCAGCGGCACGAAAGCCGTCGCCTCTCGGCGCCGCCTTTCGCCCCAGCCCAAGCCGCCCTATCACTCCCTAGGACTTCGCGGCTGACGCCGCCAAGTCCTAGGGACTGGTAGCCAGTCAGCAAGTGCGGCGCCGATTTCCGCCGGTGAGTCTTCTTGCAGGAAGTGGCTGCCGCGCACCGTCACCTCCGTTTGGTTGGGCCAGCGGCGACAGAACTCGCGTTGCGCGCCGACGAGGATGGCGCCGGGATCGGCGTTGACGAAGAGCTTCGGTACGGGCGTGGTGGAGAGCCAATCCGCGTAGGCAGTGGCCGTGCTCACCACGTCGGCCGGCTCGCCGTCGATCGGAATCTGGCGGGGCCAGGTGAGGGTTGGCCGGCGGTCTTCGCCCGGATTCAAGAATGGCTGCCGGTATGCGGCCATTTCCGCATCGCTCAAGTCGCGCAGAATAGACCCGGGCAGCACGCGCTCGACGAAGATATTCTTGTTGAGCACCATGTCTTCGCCCGCCGGCGAACGAAAGCCTTGGAATACGCCGCGCGCCGCCGCCGGCCACTCGTCCCAAGAGAGCGGTCGCACCAGCGCCTCCATGTAACAGATGCCCGCTACCGAGTCCGGGTGCCGCCGCGCCCAATCGAACCCCAGCGCGGAGCCCCAGTCATGCACCACCAACGTCACGTTGTCGGTCACGCCAAGCGCGGCCAATGCGCCGTCGAAATAGGCGCTGTGCTCGCGGAACGTGTAGCGTTCCGGCCCGGAATCCGGCAACTTGTCCGAGTCGCCCATGCCGATCAGGTCGAGCGCGATGCAGCGCCCGTGCGGCTCGGCGTAGGGCACGATATTCCGCCACAGGTAGCTTGAGGTCGGGTTGCCGTGGACGAAGACGATCGGTGCGCCTCGGCCGCGTTCCTCGTAGGCCATGGCAAGACCGTTGACCATTGTTGTGTGTTTCATCGCGTCTCCCCAATTGGATCGCATGCGCTATTGAAGCGCGCCGGATGCCAAGTATATTGACTAGACTCCCCGGCCCAAGCGACTTCGACGCATGATCGCGAACAAGAATACGCGTGGACGGATCGCCCGCCTCGTGCGCGATCCGCTGTTCGCCTTTCTGGTCATCGGCGCCGCGGTATTCGTTGCCGACCAGCTTGTGTCGCGTGACGAGTCCCGGCTCATCGTCGTCACCGAAGCGGAGATGGATCGGCTCGCCGAGATTTGGACGGTACAGATGGGCCGGGCGCCAACCGCCAGCGAGCTGAATGCGCTCGTCGACGACCATGTTCGGGAAGAGATCCTCGTGCGCGAGGCGAAACTCCTCCGGCTCGACGAGGGCGACGTGATCGTGCGGCGTCGTTTGGCGCAGAAGCTGTCTTTCCTAACCGACGACGTCGCCACCTTGGCGCCGGCGGAGGAAGGTGCGCTCAGGGACTACTTCGAGGCACACCGCGACCGTTACGAGACGCCGGCCGTGATCACCTTCAGCCACATCTACTTCAGTCCGGACGAGCGGCAGGACGCATTCGCCGACGCTCGCCAAGCGCTGCTCACGCTTGACCCCGAAGCTTGGCGAACCACGGGCGATCCGTTCATGCTCGGCCGCACCTATGCGCACGCTAGCGACTCGCGCGTGCGCCGGGACTTTGGCGACGCGTTCGCGGATGCGCTTGCGGAGATGGCGGCGGACCCCGCTTGGCGAGGGCCGGTCGAGTCCGCCTACGGTGCGCATTTGGTGCGGATCGATGCGCAAACGCCGGCCAAAGGCGCGAGCTTCGAGTCGGTGGCCGAGCGGGTTGCGGCGGACTTCGACGCCAAACGGCGGGCCGACGCCAATCGCGCCTACTTCGACGAGTTGCGGGGCCAGTACACGGTTGAGTTACCGTGAGGCGCGCGGCGCTCGTCGGTCTCGTGGCGGCGGTCTGCGCCAACGCCCACGGTCATGAAGTGCGCCCGGCGTATTTGCAGATCGAGGCCGTCACCGAAGACAGTTACGAGGCGCTGTGGAAGCAGCCGACGGCGGGAGGCCGGTTCTTGCCGCTTGCGCCCGTGTTCCCGGCGCATTGCACGGTGTCGTCGACGGCGATAGACGAAGTAACCGCAGACGCCTTGGTGCGGCGCTTTCGGCTGGAATGCCCCGGCGGGCTCGTCGGCGGCACCATCGCCGTCGACGGGCTGTCGCGCACCATCACCGACGTGATGCTGCATGTCCGCCACGCGGACGGCGCAACGCAATCGACGTTGCTGAAGCCGGCGAGCCCCGCCGCCGTAATCGGCGATGCCTCGCCGGTGCTGTCGCTAGGCTATCTGGTTTTCGGTATCGAACACTTGCTGTTCGGCTTCGACCACATCCTGTTCGTCCTGTCGCTGCTCTATTTCCTGCACCGCGTGGGGGCGCTGGTAAAGGCGGTCACCGCGTTCACCGCCGCGCACAGCATCACTCTGGGACTCTCGGCGCTCGACGTGGTCGGCCTGCCGCAGACGCCGGTGGAGTCCGTGATCGCGCTCTCCATCCTGTTCTTGGCGGTGGAAAAGCTGCGTGGCGAGGGTGACACTATTACCGCGAGGCACACTTGGGTCGTCGCCTTCGCCTTCGGCTTGCTGCACGGCTTCGGGTTCGCGGGCGCACTTAGCGACATTGGGCTGCCGAAGGACAACCTGCTCGTGGCGCTGCTGCTGTTCAATATTGGCGTTGAAGTCGGCCAATTGGCGGTGGTAGCGGTGGCGCTGACCTTGGTGTGGGTGTTGCGCCGGTGCCCGTTCGATGTGCCTCGCCGCGTGGCGCTGGTGCCGCTGTACTGCAGCGGATGCTTGGCGGCTTACTGGTTCGTTGGGCGCACCGTCGCCATCGTCGCGTGACGGCTTATCTGTTGTAATGGTTCGCCTGCGGCACTTGGAAGTGCAGCGGGCGACGGTGGTCGGACCGTCGATAGGCCTGCTTTCGGGGCCGACCAGCAGTGTGGTCGTCACCGTCTTTCCCGAGGATCTGAATGGATACGCGAGCTTAAGGTTCGCACGAAGAGCACAGAAGGTAGGAAAGCATGACGAACCATACCCCCAACATCGTCGGCGTCGGCATTTCGAAGAGCCATCTGGATGTCCATCAGCTTCCGTCCGGGCGCACGGCACGGTTCGCCAACGACGCGGCCGGATTCGGGGAGCTGGCCGCTTGGGCGGGGCAGGACGTGGACTGTTTGGTCTACGAGTCCACGGGGCCTTGGCATCGGGCGTTCGAGGAATCGCTCGCGGAGAAGCTGCCGCTTTCGCGCGTCAACGCGAATCGGACGCGCCGCTTCGCGCAGGCGCTGGGCGAGCACGCCAAGACCGACGCAGCGGCCGCTCGCGTGCTGGCCCTCATGGGGGCGGCCTTCGACCTGCGGCGGGTGGCCCCGCCGTCGCCGGCGCAGCGCGACTTGGACGAACTGCGCACGGCGCGGGACGTGCTGGTCAAGGACCGCACCACCGCCTTGAACCGCCGGAAGCATGCGCGCCACGCGCTTCTCAAGCGGCAGATTCGGTACAGCTTGGCGCAGATCGACCAACAGATCAAGGCGTTAGACGCCGCGGTCGTCCAGTCGATCGCCGCCGACGAGGGGTTGTCGCACAGGGCCGAGGTGCTGACCTCGGTGCTGGGGATCGGGTCGATTACCGTCGCGCGCCTGCTCGCGGAGATACCGGAGCTGGGTGCCGTCGGCGGCAAGGCGGCAAGGCGGCCAGCGGCTCCGGCGACCGGCGTTGACCGCGGGCAACTCGCTGATCCCGGACGCGAACGAACGTATCCGAAATAGCAAAGTTGAACCCTAGCACCGCTAGCCGACGGGGTACTCGACCAAGTGATGACCCTACCCAACTTCGACACCCGCTTCGACATGCTCGAACGGGTCGCCAAGGATATCGCCCAAAGCGCCGACGCAGCGTCTGCGCTTCGTCAATTAGGACTGCGGCCGCTAGCTTTTGCCGTGTTTCTTGGCGAGATAGAGGTTGATGGCCGTGGATTCCGACAACGCGAAACCGTCGTCATCAATGACGCACACCGTCGGCGGTTCGATCGCCGCGGGAAAGCTGCGAATCTGCGCGATGGCCTGTTTGATGCGATCCGCCGCATCCGCCAAATCCGCATCTTGTTCGATCTCCACTTGCACGAAGGTCGCAGCGTCGCGGATTGAACTCGAAATGGTCACGACTTCCGGGATGTTCATAAGTTGCTGCTCGAGCGGCGTGGTGACGAGGTTCTCCACATCCTCGGCGCTCGCTCCCCGCCAAAAGATGCTGATGCTTATATAGGGACGCGGTTGATCCGGGTTCAACTGCACGGTGAACTGGCTAATCGCCCAGACGCCGGCGAGCACCGACCGGCACTTGGCCCATGGGATTCGCTGCCAAGAGGCCGTCGGTGGCGCCGTCTACGCCGAAACCCGGTTCGTACTCGAACGTAAGCCCGAGTTCATGGGCCATGCACGGAGCGCGCATGGCCCGACTTTGCGACGATGAACGTAGGCAGCCTACTGCACCGAGTCCACTCTCACGAGTTCGGAGACGATCTGGCCACCGCCCGCCATCACCGGCAGGTTGATCTCGGTGCGTACGGAGCGATGCGGTACCGCTTGGTTCAGCCAATACGTGCTCGACAGATCATCACCGTCGAGACCCGTGACAGCGACCTTGAATACGTCGAAGGAACCTGCGGGCACCTCCAGTGTTTCCGCGCCGACGACACGGACCTTCCAGTGGCGCACCCGTTGCTCTTGTACCTCGAACGTGCGTACCAGCGTCTCATAGCCCGGCGCCAGTGGCATCGCCGACAGTCCGCTCAATGAGCCGAGCACCGGCGCGTCGAGTTTGACGTCGACTGGCGTTTCGCCCCCGCCGGAGACGACGATTGACCCGCGAACGGCATCCGTCGCGTAGTCCAAAGACGCGACCACCGGGCCCTGCTCGATGCGCCGGCTTAGCGGCTCAAGATTCCCCGCCGCCAAGGTCGTGATGTCCTTCCCCACGCCCATCGGCGTATCCGCACGGCTGCTCAGACGCCAAACGGCTTGCTCCTCGCCGCCCACGTCGAGCGTCTCGTTGGCGATCTCGACCGTCGAGTCGAAGGCGATTTCCTGCCCGCCAACTTTAGCCACCACCCGGTACGCCAATGTCTCCGCCCGCAAGCGATCCGGGTTTAGGGTTGGCAGCGCTGCCGTCTTGGCCAAATCCGCATCGTCGTGTATGGCCGGCATCGTCACCGTGTCGATGGGTACTTGCAGCGCCGCGAGTTTCTGTGCAACGGGCGGCGACATCTCTTGCTGCGCCCGCCCAGCCAAATGACGAACGAGAAACCGCTCGATGGCCGCGAACATCGCAAGACGATTCTCGCGGCCGGCGAAACCGTGGCCCTCGTCCGCCGCGACCAAGTACTCGACTTGCCGGTCGAGTTCTCGAAGCGCGACCACGATTTGGTCGGACTCGGCTTTTTTCACCCGCGGGTCGTTGGCGCCTTGAATAACGAGCAGCGGCGCCTTGATGTCACGCGCGTGAAAGAACGGCGATTGCGCCATCAGGCGTTTTCTGTCGGCGGCGTCTTCGGGATCCCCGACGCGACGTAGAAACATCTGCTTGATCGGACCCCAGTACGGTGGAATGGAGTTCAGCAGCGTGATGATGTTCGACGGCCCGACGATGGAAACGCCGGCCGCGTAAAGCTCCGGCGTAAACGTCACTCCGGCGAGCGTCGCGTAGCCGCCGAACGAGCCGCCCATGATGGCGATCTGTTGCGGGTCCGCGATGCCTTGCTCGATTAAGTAGCTCACGCCGTCGGTGATGTCGTGTTGAATCACGCCGGTTCCCCACTCGCCGTTGCCGGCGTTGAGGAAGCGCTTGCCGTAACCCGTCGAGCTGCGAAAGTTCGGCATCAACACGGCGTAGCCGCGATTGGCGAGGAATTGGGCCATGGCGTCGTAGCCCCACTGATCTCGGCCC
Organism: uncultured Pseudomonadales bacterium; assembly: GCA_964348085.1. Taxonomy (GTDB): domain Bacteria; phylum Pseudomonadota; class Gammaproteobacteria; order Pseudomonadales; family Azotimanducaceae; genus VXYL01. The sequence continues at coordinate 22,823 of CAYGBI010000013.1, forward strand.
CACGGGCCGCCATGGGGCACGATCACGGTGGGCAGACGTTTTGGTTCGACGCCTTTGGGGGTGACCAGATAAGCGGGAATCTCTTCGCCATCCCGTGCCGAATAGCGGATGGCGCGCATCGGCGCGAGGTGCTCGCTCGGCAGCTCGGGTCGAGAGTCGTACAGCTTCACCAAGTCCCGAGTCTTGCGATCGTAGTGATACACCGCACCGGGGTTTACGTCGCTCACCACCGCGACGATTTGCTTGGTTTCGTCCTCCGACGACGAGCCGTAGCGCACTTCGCCATCGGGCAGCATCCGTCGCAGTCGTCGCAACTCGCGCCGCAATGCGCGCGTTTTCGGATAGACGCGCAAACGGTCGCCCAAGTACGCAGTGGCGACCAACTCCTCGGTCGCGTCGGAGAACCAAGCGGCACCGAAATCCACCTCGCCTTGCGGGTCGGATTCCACCATTTCGACCTCGCCATCTTTGACGTTGATCAGCAGCAACCGGGATAGGTCGACGTCGTCGCCCTTGTTGCTCACCATGTAAACGCGGTCACCGTCCTTGTGGAAGCGTTGCGGATCGCACTGTTCGTCGATGCCGCACTCGTAGAGCACTCGACCCAAGCCGCCGTCCTCAACGACACGGATTTCGTAGTCGCCGTCGGCTCGTTGACGATAGGCGAGCCGCACTTCGCCGTCGAGGTCCGTGATCCATGAGGCGACATTGGTGTCGTTTTGAACGACGAGTTCGCGCTTGCCGGTATCGATGTCCAAGCGATAGACATCGTGCAGGGCCGCGTCGCGGTCATTTAGGCCGACGACGATCCGTCGCGGATCCGCCTCCGGGACGGCGTAAATCACCGCGCGCACGCCGTCGATAGGCGTCAGATTCCGAGACGCCGGAACACCACTCGTCGCTTCGGCCTCCGCCCGCGGGTCCACCGCATATATGTGGTAGTCCTCGTTGCCGCCCTTGTCTTGCACATACAAGATGTAGCGGCTGTCTTCCGTCCAAAACGAGCCGCCAACGGGACGTTCGGTGTCGGCGGTAACCGGCCGCGCCGCCTCGAACGGCTCGTCAAAGCGCTTGACATGGATGTTCATAACGCCGCGGTAAGGGCGGCGGAACGAAATCCACTCGCCATCCGGCGACAATTGCGCCCCGGAGATTTGCGGATCGCCGAACAACACCTCGCGGTCGATTAGCGGCGGCAACTTCGACATTCGATCCGCCACGTCTTCGCTCGCGGTGGCGGCAACGCCAATGGCCACCGCTGGTACGGCTATGGCGAACTTGATGATCGAGTTTCTTGTCATTGGTGAGCCCTCTTGGTACAGCGTGCAAGCGACAAGTCTGTTCGGCGAGAGTATGACACGGCACGGGCTCGCCTGATTCGCGGCGGCCACCGCGGGCGCATTGGCGCAGTGCGGCGGTGTTGGCGATGCATTGCCGAGCGGGTACGGTGTGCGGGTGAATCGACGAGCGAGTCCTCCGAGCCGAGACGCCTCGTCCGCGCATAGCGCGGGCCACGAAAGCCGTCGCCGTTCGGCGCCGCCGACCTTGCCGAGCGTCTAATGATGAAACTGCGACTGTACCTGCACGACGAACTGGCGCTAGCCATCGACCCGGGTGCCGGTCGATACGGCCCGCCGGACTCGGTGGAGTGGTTCGCTGCCGCGACGCGCCTTTCGTGCGGCTGGAAACCGCCGTGCGACCTGTTCGAGCTCTACGCGTGGCTAAGTCACTTGGTGCCCGAAAACGGCATGCGTCTAGCGTTTGCGGAAGCTGCCACGAAGTTATTCGAGAGTCTTCGTGTTAGGCGAGATCCGAGTACTGTCTGCGACTGGATTTGGGGCAACCCCGGCGTAGAGTACGCCGGCGCCGTGTCGTTTAAGTCGATCTTGGCCGACGGCCGCGAGATGGCGGAGGAACACGCGGCATCCATTCCCTTGAACGATGATCGAATCGGTCAAATGTTGAGGTATGTCTCGTTCCAGACAAGCGGATCGAGTGTCGAGAGGGCCGCGCCGGTCGGCGAAGGCAGAGTGTCCAACACCGGCACCAGAGCGAAGACCGCCATCCATCTCGATGCGACGACCCGCCGGTGGCGAACCACAAGCCCAGATCATCTGAGCACCCACATCGTGAAACACGAAGACCGCAGCGACTTGCCGGGAGAAGCGGTCGCGGAGGCCGTCTGCCAGCGTGCGCTGCGCCTTTTGGGCGTGCCGGCGTCGGAAGCCAGCGCCAGAGTGTTCGGCGGCATCCAAGCCGTCGTCAGCGCCAGATCGGACCGACGAACGGACGCCCGTGGCAGCGTGATCCCTGTGCATCAAGGCGTACATCAGGAAGAGTGGGCGCAGGCCGCCTGCTTGGAGATGAACGAGAAGTTCGAGTACCGGAGAGAGACGCCAACATGGGCTGATTTCCACGAAATGCTGACAAGCTGCTCGTCTAACCCCGAGCGGGATTCTTTCGCGTTCATCCAAGCACTTGCGGCGTGTGTGCTGTTAGGCCACACGGACTTGCACCGCCAGAACATCGGCATTTTGCACGACGGGAGCCACGCCGACGGCCCGACCTGTCGGCTCGCGCCGATGTACGACGTATCTAGCATGGACGGTCGCGGCGACCACTACACGAAGCGTCTGGCGCTTTCCATCGCCGGGGCAAGAACGCCGGATGAAGTCCATGTCAGCGCATGGCGGCGCTTGGCTAGGGCTTGCGGGCTCGATGGCGATGGCGTGGTGGACACCGTGCTCGATGTCGCTCAGCGTCTTCCCGGGACGTTCGAGCAAGCGAAGCGAGACAGCCGATGCGCCGACGAAGCGCGTTCGCTTGTTGAAGCGAGCCGCCGGCTCGAAGCCATGAGCACGAAAATCGAAAGTCGGTGCCGGCGGCTCGCTATCGGGTGAATGCGATGCCCTAGATCAACGCTTCGATTAGATGCGGGCCACCGGCGGCCAGCGCAGCGGTCAGTGCGTCGTCGAACTCCTCGCAGGTGGTGGCCCTAGCGCCGGCGACGCCTTGCGCCTCGGCCAATGCGACCCAGTTCAAGTCGGGGCGCGATAGGTCAAAGAGGCTTGCGGCGCGATCGCCGATTTCGTTTATGCCAAGGCGGCGATACTCCACTTCCAAGATGTTGTATTGGCGGTTGGAGAAGATAACGCTGATAAGGTTCAACTGCTCCCGCGCCGCGGTCCACAAGAACTGATTGGTGTACATTGCGCCGCCGTCGCCGAGCAAGGCGAACGTCGGTCGGTTGGGACACGCGACGGCCGCGCCTACCGCCGCCGGGCCACCTTGACCGATGGATCCACCGGTCAAATTCAGCCAAGTGTGGCGCACCGAGCGCTGCATCGCCGGGTAGGCGGCACCGCCGCCGCCGGAGTCCACGGCGACGATGCTGTCGTCCGGCACGCGGGCCGCAAGTGTGGCGGCTATGCCGCGCACGGTTAAGGGGCCGGACGGAATCTCCGGTCGTTTTCCTTGCGGCAACTCGGCCTCGCCGGCGTCAAGCGCGTTCGCCAAGTCCTCCAAGGCGCTCGCCACGTCCTCGTGGCGGTGCGCCACACGGACGACATCGCAGGTCTCCGGCACCAAGTCGCTCGGTAACTGGCGGTAAGCGAAAAAACTCACCGGCCGCTCGCCGCCGAGCAAGACCAGCGTGCGCACGGACTTCAACAAATCGAGGATTTGCTCGGGGAAATAGGGCAAGCGGTGGACGAGCGGCAGGTTCGGCCCCGCCTCCACCCGCGCCGGGAACGTCGGCGAGTACACCTGACAACCGGTTTTCGCCGCGATGCGGCCGGCGGCCACGACGCCACGCTCGCTCAAGCCGTTGCCGTCGACGAACAATATCGACCGCGAGTCGATCTGTTTCGCCGCAGCCTCGACGACGTCCGCCGGCACCCTCGGTTTCTGGACCTCGGCCGCAAAGCGCGAGGGTTTCTGCGCCGGTCGCCCGTTCCCCCAAGCGCAGTCGGCGGGCAAGATCAACGTCGCGATGCCGCCCGTCGGGTCGGGATTCGCGGCCATCGCCGAACGCACGGCATCGGCGGCGTCGAGCCCCGCGCCTTCGCTGGTGCGCGACGTTCTAATCCATGCCGATACGGGTTTGGCGACGGCCTCAATATCGGCCGTGAGCGGTGCGTCGTAGGCGACGTGGTGGATGGCGTGGTCGCCAACGACATTGATGAGCGGCGTCGCCGCCCGTCGGCAATTGTGCAGGTTGGCGATGCCGTTGCCCAAACCCGCGCCCAAGTGCAGCAGCGTGTACGCCGGCGAACCCTTCATGCGTCCGTAGCCGTCCGCCGCTCCTGTGCATACGCCCTCGAAAAGGCACAAGATCGGCCGTGCCTCGGGCACCGCGTCAATGGCCTGCACCAAGTGCATCTCGGAGGTTCCAGGATTGGCGAAGCAGGTGTCCACGTCGTGGGCGAGCAGGGTTCGGATGACGCTTTCTGCGCCGTTCATAGGCTTGGCTCCAGAGCGCGAGTGGGAGCGCGGCAGTTTGCCATATACTTCCGTGACGTTCGCCGCCTTGGATTTGACGCAAAGTGATCTACGCCTTCTCACGCCTTAAGACCGCCGGCCGCGACTACCGCGTTGCCTATGATCGTTTGCGTGCCAACGGCTATGCCGCCTTGGCGCCGGCCAGTGTTTGGGGCGCATTCCACGGTTTGTTCGGCGTCGGCTCCAACGAGCTGATCCTTGTCACCTACGGTGATGTGGCGGATGTGGATGCCGCTATCGCAAGGGCGGAGGAAGTGACCGCTGTGGACACCCTGCTGCTCGAACCCACCGTGCGACCGACCGAACACGAACAGCGCCGCCAAGAAGGGTTGTACGTGTTCCGATTCTTCGATGTCGAGCACAAGGACGTGGACGAAATCGCCAGTCTTTCCTTCGAAGCTTGGAAGGATTTCGAGCGGGGCGTCGACTACTCGGCGGTGCCGCAGGGGTTGTTTCGGCAGCACGACCCGCAAGCACCCACCGGCAAAATGCTGCTGTGTACTTGGTACGACGGCTTGGACTCTTGGACTGCGTCGCGCACGCCTCCGGGCAATGCCGGGCACAACTTCCGCCGTCGTCACACGCTAACCCGCGGCACCATCGCCTACGCTACTCGGCTCATCACTTGAAGATCGAAGTCACGCGCACATCGACGCGCAAAGAAACCGAGTTGGCGTTGTTCGCCAACGACACTTTCTACCTCGCGTTCGCCCAGAAAGACATCCATGCCATGGAGCGCCTGTGGGCGACGCAACACGCCACTGTCTGCATCCACCCCGGCTGGCCGGCCATCACCGGCAGGCAACAGATCGTGGCGAGCTGGCGGTCTATCTTGAGCAACCCGGAGCAACCCGGCATCGATTTCTACAACGCCACGGCCAATAGGATCGGTACTACCGTGATGGTGACCTGTTACGAGCAACTTTCCGGTTCAATCTGCGTCGCCACCAACGGCTTCGTGCGGGAGGGCGCCGCCATGCGTCTGTTCCACCACCATGCCGGCCCGTGCGCCAATCCACCGCAACCCACCGGCACCGGGCGCTGAGTTCGCAAGCAAACCACGGGTTGGACCTCCGCATACCCACGGGTTGAATAGGCTGCAAATCACGGGTTGGATGCGCCGCGAATGCGGCTTGGACGTCCGTCGCGACCCGCGACTGCGACAGCCGCATCCTTCGCCCATTGGCGCGAAACGTTGTATGCCGTTCCGCGACCGCGTAGACACAGACGAAAGCGGCCCGCCGGGTGTGCTCGGCGTACTCGACGCGGGTTACGGCTACCTGCGTGAGGGCGGCGTGGCCGTGGCGCCGATTGCCGCTATTGGGCCGTAACGGCCAAGCCGCCCACGTTCCTCAATACCCTTCGAGCTCGCCATAGCGGTTGCGGTGGAAGTTCACGTCGCCGAAGGTCTGCTCGGTCACCGCGGCGCGCTTGATGAAGAAGCCGATGTCGAACTCGTCGGTCATGCCGATGCCGCCGTGCATCTGAATGCCCTCCCGAGAGACCGTGTGGAAGGTCTCGCCGACCTTCGCCTTGGTCAAGCTGGCGAGCTTGGCGACTTCCGCAGGGTCGCGGGCTTCGTCCAACGCCGTGAGCGCTTCGAGCACGCAGGATTTCGACAGCTCGATCTCGCAGAACATGTTGGCGGCGCGATGCTTCAGCGCTTGGAAGGAGCCGATGGGCACGCCGAACTGCTCGCGTTCCTTCAGGTATTGGACGGTGCGCTCGAAGCATTCTTGAGTGCTGCCGAGCATTTCCGCGCAGATGCCGATGCGGGCGATGTCCAAGGCGGGGTCCAATACGGCGGCGCCCTTGCCTTCCTCGCCGATCAGCGCGTCGTTGCCGACGGCGACATTCTCGAACTCGATGTTGGCCGCGTTGCGGCTGTCCACCATCTTGGTGCGGGTCACCGTCACGCCGTCGGCGCCGCGGTCCACCAAGAATAGGGAGAGGCCATCGCGGTCGCCGGCTGCGCCCGAACTGCGGGCAACGACGATGAGTTTGTCGGCCACATGGCCGTCCAAGACGAACGTCTTAGCGCCGGAAAGGACATAGCCCGAGTCGGTCCTCTCCGCGGTCATTTTGCTGCCGTAGGGGCTGTGGCGGTGGGATTCCTCCAACGCCAAGGCGAGCTGCAACTCGCCGGCCGTCACTTTGGGCAGCACCGCGGCTTTTTGCGCGTCGCTGCCGCCCAAGTTGATGATCGTGCCGCCGAGCCAAACGGTGGCGTACAGCGGACTCGCCGCCAGCGTGCGGCCGGTCTCCTCGGTTACCACACCCAAACCCTTGTAGCCGAAGGCGAGCCCACCGTGCTCTTCCGGGAAAGGAATGCCCGCCCAGCCGAGTTCCACCATCTGCGACCACGTTGCACGGTCGAAGCCGTCGGCGCTGTCGTCGTCGCGCAACTTGCGCAGTTGGCCGATCGGCGCGTTGTTGGTGCAGAAGTCCTTGGCGGTGTCTTTGAGCATGTTTTGCTCGTCGTTGAGAATCATGGGCATCGGTGGCTCTCCGGTGTCGTTGGCTGCAAGTCTACCGTCAAATCGAGTAGATTGGCGCAAGCGAGCCACGCGGCAGCGACACCAATCAGAGCGAGCGGACAACCGAGGAGCAGCGCCATGAGCGACGTAATCGCCACCGATCTCGAGGACATCGACTGGCCGGGACTGGTTGCCGAACTCAATCGCTATTTGCGCCTGCGTACCACGCCCATCGGCATGAAGTTGTTCGAGACGGTGGCGGAGATGGAGGCGATTCCTCGTATCCGTCGCCCCAAACACGTACACACCACCGACCAAGTCGTCGGCCAAGCGAGCCGCAACGGTTGGACCGTGGGCATCACCGCCGAGGACCTGGTGGGCGATCAGTGCCGCACCGTGATCGGCTTGGCGCCCCGAGACGAGAACTGGCTTTCCGGTCGGCATATGGCGGGCGTTTGGTACGAGAACCAAGAGGAAGCCGCCAAGCACCAACACGCGATGGACTTGGCGCCCTTCGGCGGGCACGTGGCGATGGCCGTCAGCCCCTTGGCGAGTGGTCGATTGAAGCCGCCGGACATCGCCCTCATTTATGCGACGCCGGCGCAGATGATTCTGTTCATCAACGGTTTGCAGTGGACTGGCTTCAAAAAACTGGAGTGGGGCTGCGTCGGCGAGTCGGCCTGCGCGGACTCTTGGGGACGGGCGCTCGCTACCGGAGAACCCAGCCTGTCCATCCCTTGCTTCGCCGAACGGCGCTATGGCGGCGTGATGGAGGACGAACTGCTGATGGCGATTCCGCCAGGTTATCTGCCGAAGGTCATCGAGGGTTTGGCTAGGCTCTCGCGCAACGGCTTGCGTTACCCGATTCCCCAATACGGCATCAACAACGATGTGCGGGCCGGCATGGATGTGAGCTACGGGTAGCTACGCCGAGCAGACGGACCTCGGCGCGAAGGCCGCTCGCGTCACGAAAGCCGTCGCCTTTTCGCCTAGCCCAAGCCTTCCCGCCACTTCGTTTGGCCGTCGCTGTCGGCGGCCAAACGACCTGCTCGCGCCACGAAAGCCGCTGCCTCCCGGTACCGCCTTCGCCCCAGCCTAAGCCGCCCTAGCAGGCCGTCGATTTCGCGGCTAACGCCAAGTCCGACGGCCGCTAGCGCCCATCGTTCGCCGTCGCCAGACGCGAGAACCACTGTTCGCCCAAGTGCGGTGCGCGGCGGGTCCACCGAGCTGCCGCCAAGGTGTGCGCCGATTCGGTCGCGCCGCCACGCAAGAGGGCCGCGAGCGCGAGATCGATAAATACGTCGCGCTGGGCGTTGCTGCCGCCCAAACGCGGCAATTCCGCCAACGCTTCGCCAAAGCACGTGGCGGCTTCGTCGTAACGACCGGCGCTGAGGGCGTCGATGGCGCGGCATACCTCGGCCACCACCGGACCGCTCGGTTGTCGTCCAGCCGCCAGCCGTTCCGCCACGCCGTCCAAGAGCGTGCGCAACGCTTCCCGATCACCGACCGACGCCCATACCAAAGCCAAGTGGACGTTGACGAAGGGCACGCCCGGTTTAGCGAAATGCTCGGCGGCGAAGGCGGCGAGTTCCCGCCGTTGGTCGACGGCCAAGGGCTGCCCGTAGACCGCGCATCGACTGACGAACGAAGCGCAGTCGATCATGGTGAACATCGGCAACGCTTGTACCGCCGGGGGGCGGATGGCGTCCTGATAGATCGAGAAAGCGAGCTCGGCGTCGCCCCGTTGCAGAGCGGACGTCGCCCGGTGCCACGCCAAATGACCGTGCAATAGCGCGGATCGGTCGTAGCTTGGCAGCCACGCGGCGATGAACGCTTCTCCCTCGGCGGCTGCGCCTTCCTCGTAGTAGCCGTGTACTCGGCCATGCACGGCGTTGGCGTTGTCGGGGCGCAACGCTAGGGCGCGTTCCAACTTGGCGATGCCGGCGGCGGTGCGGCCAACCTCCACATAGGCCCAGCCGATGGCCGCTAGGAACCACCAATCCTCCTCGCCCCAAGCGGGGACAACGCTGTCCAGAAGCGCCACTTGGCGTGCCTCGAAGTCCACATAGCCGCCGAAGCCGAGAAAACCGTAGACGCCGAGCGCGAAAGACAGCGGCACCGCGTCGCGCGGATACCGAGAAGCATGTTCGCGCACCAGCGGCAACGCCTGTTTGGATTTGCCGTGAACCGCCAAGCTGACGATGCCGGCGTGCTGCCGCTCGCGCTCCGGCAGTTCTACGGCCAAGTCCCGTGCGCGGGCGGCAAACCGCCGCGCTTGGGCCGTGTCGCCCGCCTGCAACAGCGTGCGCGCCTTGGTGCAATGCGCGAGCGCGAAGTCGGGATCCAGCTCAAGCGCCTCGTCGATCAAGTCGTCGCCGCCCGGCTGGAGCGCGAACAAGCGATCCACGGCCTCATCGTTCAACTCGGCGGCGCGGGAGGAAACCGTGCTGATGGGCTGCTCGAAACGGTCTTTGTACATGCCTCCGGCGCTCTTAAGGCCGCACTTGCCGGCGCGGTTATCTATCATAGCCTTGTCTTTCGCCGCGAGTTGCCAAGCGCGTTGCGTATCAACCTGCTCATCCAAGGTGCGCCGTCCGCGACCGCCGCCGCGCAAAGCGCCTGCGCGTTCGCCCGCGCCGCGCTCGCCGCCGGTCACAGCGTCGGCAGCGTGTTCTTCTACAAGGACGCGGCGGCCATCGGCAATCGTTTCGCCACCGACGATGCTGGCGTGCGCGACGGCTGGAAGGCGCTCGCCGCCGAGGGCGGCTTCGAGTTGATGGTGTGCATCTCGGCCGCCGGACGACGGGGCGTGGTCGAGAACGGGTCCGTCGCGGACGGTTTCACCATCGTCGGTTTAGGGCAACTCATCGGCGCCATGGAGGAGTGCGACCGGTTGGTCACCTTCTAAGCCGTGAAGCGTGTGCTCTATCTCATCCGCCGCCGCCCCGGCGTGCTTGCCGACGAAACCATCGACATGGCGCTCGTGTCCGGCGTCTTCGAGCAGCAGACGTCGGTTTTGTTCATGGACGACGGCGTCTATCAACTCTTGGCCCTGGGGGATCGCCAGTCGTCGGTCAAGGCGCTGCCGACTTACGACGTAGGCGACATCCATGTCGCCGCGGACAGCTTGACGGCGCGTCGGATCGCCCCGGAGGCCATCGACATGGATGTGCGGGTCGTCGACGCGGTGGCTGTGCGTCGCCTGTTGGCCACGCACGACATCGTGGTGTCGGACTGATGGCCACGCTGCATTTGCTCGCCAACCCGGATGCGGCGGCTTCCTGCCTCGCCGCGCTGGCGGAGGATGACGCGCTGCTCGCTCTTGGCGACGGCGTTTACGCTCTTGACGAGGTCGCGGCCCAGACGACAGCGGCTCGCGTCGGCGTGCTGGGCGAGGACGCCAGCGTGCGTGGCGTCTCGCCGCACGGGGTTCGCGAACTTTCCTACGCGGAGTTCGTGGCTTGGGTGGTCGAGTGCGAGCGCAGCGTCACATGGTGCTGACGCTCGACGAAGACGGCCACTTGAAGGACGCGGGCGCATGGTCCGAAGCGGTCGCTCTTCAATTGGCGGCGGACGCCGGGATCGTGCTGGGCGACGACCACTGGCGCGTCATCAACGGCTTGCGAGCTTTCTACTGCGCCACCGGAGTGTCGCCGTCCATGCGCCCGCTGGTGCGGTTGGCGCGCGAGCGAATCGGCGCGGACTTGGCGTCGAGCATCGCCCTGCTGCGTCTCTTTCCCGGTAGCCCGGCGGTGCTGGCGGCGAAAATCGCCGGCTTGCCGAGGCCGGACAAGTGCCTGTGAGCGGCCGAATCAGTCCTTCGGTGCGAACGCGACGACGCGACCGACAATGGTGGTTGCCGGGCCGCTGAGCGCCGCGGCGCGAACCTTCGCGGCCAATTCATCGATGCGGGCGGTGACGATGCGCTGTTCCGGCAACGTACCGCGGGCGATGGTCGCCGCCGGTGTGTCCGGTTCGATGCCGTGGGTGAGCAGGCCGTCGCACACTTCTGCCAAAGCGCCGAGGCCCATGTAGATCACCAAAGTCTGGTCGGGCTTCGCCAACTCCGGCCAGTCGAGGTTGACGCTGCCGTCTTTCACGCGGGCGGTGACGAAGCGCAGCGACTGCGCCCAATCTCGATGCGTGAGCGGAACGCCGGCCACGGCGGCGCAGCCGAGCGCGGCGGTGATCCCCGGCACGACCTCGAAGGCGACCCCGTGCGCCGTCAGTGCCGCAAGTTCTTCCCCGGCGCGCCCGAACACCAGCGGGTCGCCGCCTTTCAACCGCACCACGCGCTTGCCGTCGTGGGCATCCGCTACGAGGCTTTCGTTGATGCTCCGTTGTCGCGCTCGCGTGCTGGTTGCGGTGCCGGCGCGCCGACCGACGTAGACACGCTTGGCGTCGCGCCGGCAACGGTCGAGCACATCGCCACTCACCAAGTCGTCGTAATAGACGACATCCGCCCGTTGTAGGCAGCGCAAAGCCTTGACCGTGAGCAGGTCCGCATCGCCCGGCCCAGCGCCCACCAAGGAGACGAGTCCAATGCTCTCGGTGGTGTCGAGCGCGGCATCGAGTAGCGCATCGGCGCGGGCGAACTCGCCCTGGCCGGCGAGCGCGGGCAGCGGCGAATCGAGCGCTGCATCCCAGAACCGTCGTCGTGCGTCGCTGCTCGGCAACGCTTCGCGGATGCGCTGCCGGCGGCTGCCAAGGTAGTTCGCCAAGGCGCCGAGCGATGCTGGCAGCACGCTCTCGATGCGTTCCCGCAGCCGCCTAGCCAGCGTCGGCGACGCGCCGCCGGTGGCGATCGCCACCGTCACCGAGCCGCGATCCACGATCGCCGGAAACAGTACGCTGGAGCGTTCCCCGTCATCGACGACATTCACCAACACGCCCTCGCGCTCGCAGGTGTCACGTATCGCTTGATTGACGGTCGCGTCGTTGGTGGCCGCCACCACCAACCGGCAACCCGCAACATCGGCTTCTCGAAACGCCCGTTCCCGCAACCGAACGCCGTGCGCTTCGCAGTACTGGCGAACTTCGGTGGACGCTTCTCGAGCCACCACCGACACCGTCGCGCCGGCGGCGGTCAGCAGTTCGATCTTGCGTCCCGCCACCGCGCCGCCGCCCACCACCAGACACGGCTGGCCGGTCAACTTCAGCGACAGCGGCAGGACGTCCACCGTGCTTTAACCTCGGGGTTCGAGTCGCGATTCGCCGCCGAGGTAGGTTCGCAGTGCGTCCGGCACGTGGATCGCGCCGCTGCCGTCTTGGTAGTTCTCCAGCACGGCGATCAAGGTGCGCCCAACGGCGAGGCCGGAGCCGTTCAGCGTGTGTACATAGTTTGGCCGGCGCGTTGTCGGATCCCGGTAGCGCGCCATCATGCGTCGCGCTTGGAAGTCGAGGAAGTTGCTGCACGAGGAGATTTCCCGATAGCGCCCCTCCGCCGGCAGCCACACCTCCAAGTCCACGGTTCTCGCCGCGGCGAAGCCCAAATCGCCGGCGCACAGCTCCACGGCGCGATAGGGAAGTGCTAGGCGCTTGAGAATCGCTTCGGCGTGACTGGTGAGTTCATCGAAAGCCCGCCACGAGTCGTCCGGGCGTACGATCTGCACCAACTCCACTTTCTCGAACTGATGCTGACGGAAGATGCCGTGCGTATCTTTGCCGTAGTTGCCCGCTTCGCTGCGAAAGCACGGCGTGTGCGCGACGTAGCGCATCGGCAGTTCGTCGGCGTCCAAGATGCGATCGCGCACCAGATTGGTGACTGGCACTTCCGCGGTGGGGATCAGGAACTGGTCGCGCTGACCGCTGATGGCGAACAGGTCCGCCTCGAACTTGGGCAACTGGCCGGTGCCTTCGAGGGCGGCGCGGTCGACCACATACGGGACATAGACTTCGTCGTAGCCGTGCTCGGCGGTATGCATGTCGATCATGAACTGGGTCAACGCGCGCTGTAGGCGCGCCAGCGGCCCGCGCAACACCGAGAACCGGGCGCCGGAGATCTTCGCCGCCGCCGCCAAGTCCAAGAGTCCGGCCGCGAGCGCCACGTGATCGCTCGGCTCGAAGTTGAACGCCAGCGGCTCGCCGTGACGGCGCAACTCCACGTTGTCCGTCTCGTCGACGCCGGCGGGCACTTCGTCTTCCGGCACGTTGGGGATCGTGAATGCGAACTCTTCGAGTTCGGCGCGTACCGCATCGAACCCGGCCTTCGCGTGCGCGAGCCGCTCACCGAGGTCGCCGACATCGTCAATCAACACGGTCACGTCCTCGCCGGCGCGCTTGGCAGCGCCGATGCGCACCGATGCGACGCGTCGCTCGTTTTGCAGTCGCTCGGTTTCCATCTGCAGGCGTCTGCGCCGCGATTCAAGTTCTTCGAACCGGGCCACGTCGAGCGTAAAACCGCGCCGCCCGATCCGCTCGGCGATCCCCGAGAGGTCTTGGCGGAGCCGTCTTGGGTCGATCACGAGAACGCCTCCGCGACGCGATAGCCAATGCCGGCGGCGAGCAGACTCGCCGCCAAGGTCGCGACGACGTAGCCTGCGGCCCAGCCGAGGCGGCCTTGTTGCATCAGCAGCAGCGCATCGGCGGACAACGCGGAAAACGTGGTGAACGCACCGAGCAGGCCAGCGACTAAGAAGGCTCGCCCGACCCCCTCGAACCACGGCGCGCCGGCGAATGCGCCGATGAGAACGCCGATGGCCAAGGAGCCAACGACATTGACCAGCAGCGTACCCCACGGCAGGGACGCGCCCGCCGCCCATGTCTGCACGCCGTAGCGCAGCAACGCCCCGCAGGCGCCGCCGGCGGCTACCCAAAGAACGACTTTCACGTTGGTGTTCCTGTCGGTGGCGTCTGCCGACGCCGGAGTACGCGCAGTTTACGGCAAAACCCGGCGAACAAAATCGCGTCGATAGTGCGCTGGTTCGCTTGTAGATCGTCAACGAGAGCTTCTAGTTGAACGTCGTTATCTGCTCATGTTGGGTCGTCGCCGTAGAGATTGGGAATGCTGTCTGTGATAGCGACGAGTCGATCTACTCGTCGCTGTAGCAAGTCGAGACGCTCGACATTGCGCTCGACTTGAGGAGCTACTGCTTCAATAGTGGTGTGTTGCGCTTCTAGCGCTCGCTGCAAGCTCTCGTTGTAGTGCTTAGTCGCCGTAGCGAACTCGACCAGCCCATCGACTCGTTTTGAGAGAGCAGCTATAGCGTCGTGCTGCGCTTGCAAAGCTTCCGTGATCGCGTTGAATTCGACGAGCCGGCGCATCGACTCGTCGTCGCGAGCGCTCTGTCGCCCTTCGTCTGCGGAGGTACTCATCCTCAGTCTCCTGTGTGAAATGACAAAGAAGGGCCGCTCGACGAGTCGAGCATAACGGGCACTCTGCATGCTCGCTTGCGAGCTTACGGCAAACCGCGACGCTGCCGGTCAGCGATCCTCGCGAGTTGCGCGGTCCCGGGTGCGCAAAGCCGCCAAGCGGGCGGCGATCTTGGCTTCCAAGCCCCGGTCGGTCGGCTCGTAGAACACTTCGTCCGGCATCTCGTCGGGGAAATAGCGCTCGCCGGCGGCGTAGGCGCCTTCTTCGGCGTGGGCGTAGCGATAGCCCTTGCCATGGCCGAGCGCCGTCGCCAACGCGGTGGGCGCGTTGCGCAGACGCGCCGGCACGGGATGCGAGGGATGTTCGCGCACATGGGCCATCGCCCGCCCGAACGCGAGCTCGACGGCGTTGCTCTTCGGCGTGCTGGCGAGGTAAAGGACGGCTTGCGCCAGCGCGAGGTCGCCCTCGGGCGAGCCCAAACGATGGTAGGCGTCCCAAGCGTCGACGCTGAGCTGCAGGGCGCGCGGGTCGGCGTTGCCGACGTCCTCGCTCGCCATGCGTACCAGCCGACGTGCGACGTAGAGCGGGTCGCAGCCGCCGTCGAGCATCCGCGCCAGCCAGTACAGCGCCGCATCCGGGGCCGAGCCGCGCACCGCCTTGTGCAAAGCGGAGATCTGGTCGTAGAAGGCGTCGCCACCCTTGTCGAACTGACGGAAGGCTTGGCCGCTCGCCTGCACTACGTGTTCGGCGGCCACGGTGTCGGTGGTCAACTGGACGGCGATCTCCAAGGTATTGAGTGCCCGTCGAGCGTCGCCGTCTGCAATGGCGACGAGTTCCGTCACCGCGTCGGCGCTGACCGCCACGCCGAGTTCGCGCTCGGCGGCGCGGTGCAGCAATGTCTCGATGTGTTCGCCACGCAAGGGGTTCAGGACATAGACCCTGGCGCGCGAGAGCAGTGCGGCGTTGACCTCGAAGGACGGGTTCTCGGTGGTCGCGCCGATAAACGTCACCGTGCCTTTCTCGACATGCGGCAGAAGGGCGTCCTGCTGCGCCTTGTTGAAGCGATGCACTTCGTCAATGAAGAGCACCGTGGTGCGGTCCGGAAACGCCTGCGCTTGGGCGATGGCGCTGCGCACCTCCTTGAGGCCGGCCAGTACCGCGGAGAGGCTCCGCCATTCGGCGTGGGCAGCGTCCGCCAAAAGGCGCGCCAACGTCGTCTTGCCGGTGCCGGGCGGTCCCCATAGCAGCATCGAATGCACGCTGCCGCGCTCGGCGAGTTGCCGCAGCGGCCGTCCTTTGCCCAGCAAGTGCTCTTGACCGACGAACTCGTCGAAAGTCGTCGGCCGCATACGGTCCGCCAACGGCCGAGCGGCGACGGTGGCGCTGTCAGTCGGAAACAGGTGCCCTTGGGACGGTCGTTGGGACATCGCCGATAACGTCGATTCCGGGTGGGGCCTCGAACTCGAAGAGCTCGGATTCTAGCAGCGGGTTCAGTTCGCCATCGGTGAAGCCGATGCGGGTGGTTTGTCCCAAGTGGTCGGCGATATCCAAGCCGACGAGCACGCCGTCGGCGGAGAACGTGAGCGTCGCATCGCGGAATGCGGACGTCTGGTCTTTCGGCGTTAGCACGAAGCACAACCCTCCCGGAACGGCGGGTTCGGCGCGACGGACCTCGAAGTGGGACGCCACGTCGTCGGTCATGCCGGTCAGGAACACCCCGGGCGAACCTTCGATCGCCGCCGCCAACGGGCGCACGGTGGCTTGCTCCAAGTCGGGGTCGTAGACCCACAGCGACTCGCCGTCGGCCAGCACCAACTGCGGATAGGGCTCGTCCACCTGCCAACGCAGCCGACCGGGGCGTAGCAAGTGCATCCGCCCGGTGGACGTTTGCAGCGCTTCGCCGAAGCGGTTCATCACCACCTGCTCGAACTCCGCTCGATAGGCGGATGTGCCGGCCAGCAACTGCTCCAAACGGGCGCTGTCTTCGCTGGCGGATAGCGCCGGCGCATGGCTCAAGCAAAGGACGAGCCCGGCCGCCCTGACGACTCGGACGACGCCGAACGGCGACGGCTTTCGTGGCGCTAGCAGCCCCCGGCGTTGATACGTTCGCATGCGTATACCGTCAACCAGCGTAGTGGTCTTTGACGCCCGTAGGCGAGCTTTGTTCGCCCGATCATCCGGTCGGACTTGGCGGCGTAGCCGAAGTCCGACGGAATGATGGGGCGGCTTGGGCTGGAGCAAGGGTGCTGCCGTAGGCAATGGCGCTAGTCCCGTGGCGGGGCGGGAGCGAGCACTTCGCGCGTGCCGCTAGCGTCCATCGGCGATACCACGCCGGCCTCTTCCATGGCTTCGATCAAGCGGGCGGCGCGGTTGTAGCCGATGCGGAGCTTGCGCTGCACGCCGGAAATCGACGCCTTGCGCGTCTCCAGCACGAACGCCACCGCCTCGTCGTAGCGCGGCTCGCTGGACTCGGTGTCGCCGAAATCCACGGTTCCAGGCACATCGGTATCCGGCGTGCCCGCCAACAGGTCGCCAATGTAGTCGGGCGCACCGCGCTGGCGCCAATCTTGGGCGACGTTATGCACCTCGTCATCGGAGACGAAAGCGCCATGCACGCGAATGGGCATGCTTGTGCCCGGCGGCAAGAACAGCATGTCGCCATGGCCGAGCAGTTGTTCGGCGCCCGCTTGGTCGAGAATGGTGCGCGAGTCGATCTTGCTCGACACCTGAAACGAGATTCGCGCCGGGATATTGGCCTTGATCAGCCCGGTGATGACGTCCACCGACGGCCGCTGCGTGGCGAGCACTAGGTGAATGCCGGCGGCTCGAGCTTTCTGTGCGATGCGGGCGATTACCTGTTCCACTTTCTTGCCAACGATCATCATCATGTCCGCGAACTCGTCGATGACGACGACGACAAAGGGCAATCGGGTGAGCGCCGGCGGCGGCTCGCCCGCGTCGTCAGGCCACAGGGGATCGTTAAGCGGTTCGCCGCTGGCCTCGGCGTCGGCGACTTTTCGGTTGTAGCCGGCGAGGTTGCGCACGCCCAAGGCGGCCATCAGCTTATAGCGGCGCTCCATCTCGACGACGCACCAGTTCAGCGCAAGCGCGGCGTCTTTCATGTCCGTGACCACCGGGGTGAGCAGGTGTGGTATGCCGTCGTAGACCGCCAACTCCAGCATCTTCGGATCCACCAAGATGAGCCGCAGCTCGTCCGGGGTCGCCTTGTAGAGCATGGACAGCAGCATGGCGTTGATGCCCACGGACTTGCCCGAGCCGGTCGTGCCGGCCACCAGCAAGTGCGGCATTTTGCCGATGTCCGCCATCACTGCCGTTCCGGCGATGTCTTTGCCCAAGGCGAGCGTGAGCGGCGTTTCGGCTTTGCGGTACTCCGGAGAGTCGAGGATCTCCTTCAAGCGCACGGTCTCCCGTTGCTCATTGGGAATCTCGATGCCCACTACGGATTTGCCGGGGATGATTTCCACGATGCGCACGCTGACCACGGCGAGCGAGCGCGCCAAATCCTTGGCCAGACTCGTGAATTTGCTGACTTTGACGCCCGCCGCGGGTTGCAGTTCAAAGCGCGTCACCACCGGACCGGGTTGCACGGAAACGACTTCGGCCTTGACGCGGAAGTCCCCGAGCTTGCTCTCCAACAGCTTGGACATCTCGTCGAGGGACTCCGAGGAGTAACCGCCGCCCGAGTCCGAGTAGTCTTCCAAGAGATCGAGCGCAGGGAGTTCGACGTGGGAGCTCCCTTCGGCGTGGGACCTTTCCTCGGCGTCGACCTTCGGCGCGGGGTTGATTGCCGTTCGCTGAGCGGTGGCGGCCGCGGGTGGCGGTGACTGCACCATGCGGCGTTCGGCAGCGGTCGTCGCGACCCGGTTGGCGACGATTGGCGGCGTGGCCTGAACCGGTGGCGGGGCCCCAGTTGGCGGCGCAGGCTTGGTTGGCGACGCCGCCTCGGTTGGGGGCGTCCCTTCGGTTGGGGGCGCCGCTTCGGTTGGGGGCGCGGCGACCGGCAGTGTCGCCTCGGCGGGCGGCGCAGCGGAAACCACGGGCGTGAGCGTTGGCTCGACAGTTCGCGGCCGCGTCAAGCCAACGTCCCGCCTGATCGAATGCTCCCGCAGCCTTTCCGACGCGGTCCAAGCGCGAGCGAGGTTGCGCCGCAACCCCAGCGCGGCGACGACCACCAAGTGAGCGAACGCATGCAGGCCGCGGCCGATGCGTTCCACCACGGCGAGCCAAGAGAAGCCGAACATGGCCTGCGAACCGGTGGCGAGCATCACCAGTGCGCACAG
Organism: uncultured Pseudomonadales bacterium; assembly: GCA_964348085.1. Lineage (GTDB taxonomy): Bacteria > Pseudomonadota > Gammaproteobacteria > Pseudomonadales > Azotimanducaceae > VXYL01. Next base: position 41,413 of record CAYGBI010000013.1, read on the forward strand.
CGTGAGTCCGACCCAATTCAGCGCCGGTAAGCCTACGGCGACCAAGCTATGGCCCAACGCGCCGCCGGGGCCAGCCGGTAGCTCGCCGACCGTAGCGTGCAGTCGCATCAACACGCACGCGGCGACCAACACCGCGATGAAGCCGCCAACGCGAACGAGCGCAAGCGGCCAAGTGCGAGGCTCGACCTCGCGACGACCCAACACCAGCAGACCGAACGCGATCAGGGCCGCCGGAAAGAGATACGCCGGCCAACCAAACGCCAGCAGCATGATGTCGGCGGTTAGTGCACCGCTCTGGCCAACGAGGTTGGATACCGCGAGATCGGAACCGGCGAACGTCCACGCCGGATCGTTCGAGGAGTAGGAGGCGATCGCCAAGAGCATGTACACGGCCAAGGCGAAGAGCGCCACCAAGCCGATCTCGCGGGCAGGAAACGCAGTCGCAGGGGCTGACATTGGGGAAGTCCGTTTCGCCCAAGAAGGGCGGAGCTTACCGGCTCGGCGACTTGCTCACAACACGAGGACTCTTACCGCGACGTAGATCCAGAAGGCCCCTTCCTCGCGTTCTTGACTAGCATGTCGATGAAGCCGTGGTGAACGTCACCACCCGGTGCCACTCGTCGCCGGTTCAGATCCAGCCCACGAGTCTGGCCGTGGCCTGTGCATGGCGCTTAGAATGAAAGCCGTGCAGGAATGGAAGACGGAACCATGGCCAGCATCACCATCCGCAACCTGACGACGACGTGAAGACCCGTCTGCCGGTGCGCGTGGCGAACGACGGACGGTCGATGGATGAAGAGGCGAGGCCAATCCTGCGCGATGCCGGAGGCATCGATCCGACTAGGGGGGTGTCAACGAGCGGGAGAACGCCCTTGCGGTTGCGACTATGGAAGCTCATCCATGGGCGCTGGGACTTGATCGGATAAGGGCTGATGCGCTTGGATGGGGTGAGCGAACGTGACCCGACGTAGTGACCCGGCGACTGTTCGGGTATATGACTTCTTTGCCGGCTGCGGCGGCACGAGCCGCGGTTTTCAGGCAGCCGGGATGAAGATTGCGTTCGCGCTAGATCACGATGCGGACGCCAAGGCGAGCTTCGAGACTAACTTTCCCGACGCACATTTCGAGTCTGCGGATATCCGCCAGGTGAGCGTTGAAGCAGTCCGATCCCGTGTAGAGGCTGAGCGATCACACCCCGTACTGTTCAGCGGGTGTGCGCCGTGTCAGCCCTTCACCAAGCAGAATACGACACGGCCGAAGCTGGATCGGGATGAGCGCGTCCCGCTGCTTGCTTCCTTTACACGTCTGGTGGAAGGGTGTCGGCCGGACCTTGTGTTCGTCGAGAACGTTCCGGGCCTGCAGAAGCTGGATGCGGACAGTCAGCCCTTTGGCGGTTTCCTACGGCGACTGGATGAGGCGGGTTACCAAGTGGACTACCGGCCGATAGTGCTCTCCAAGTACGGGATACCGCAAAGGCGCCGGCGGCTCGTCTTGGTGGGGAGTCGCCACGGCGCAATCCGCTTGCCACAAGAGACGCACGGGCCGGGGACGCCGAACGAGCGATACGCCACGGTCCGGGACATGATCGGCCATCTTCCACCGATTCGAGCGGGAGAGGAGCACCAAGAGATATCCAATCACAGAGCGGCAGAGCTCTCAGAGCGCAACTTGGAGCGCATCGAAGCGACGCCCGAGGGTGGAGGTAACCGAGACTGGCCGAAACACCTGCAACTCGAATGCCACAATGGAATTTCCGGCTATAGCGATGTCTACGGTCGAATGTCGTGGGACGCACCCGCATCGGGGCTTACCACACGATGCACGAGTTACTCGAACGGGCGCTTCGGTCACCCTGAGCAGGACAGGGCAATCAGCATTCGAGAGGCGGCTTGTTTGCAGACGTTCCCCGAGAACTTCGTGTTCAAGGGGAACATGGCTTCAATGGCAAGGCAGATCGGCAATGCGGTTCCTGTCCGTCTAGCTAAGCTCGTTGGTCTTCGGTGCATCGAGCATCTGAAGGATGTGGGAAGATTGTCCTGATGGAATTCGTCGCGCATCTGCTGCGACGAAAAGAGACAGTCGAATATTTGATGGTGTCAGTGACCGGCTCTCGCACATGACGGCTGCTGTTTCAGAAGGCGGCGTAGATCCAGTCACGTCTACCTGACCGCGTTCGTTGCTTCCGTGAGCGGCAGGCTAGGATCTTCCGACGCTGAGTGGAGCGGTTGTTTGCTTCGATGAACGTGTTCTTGTGATTCGAGCATGGTGTTTTCGTCCGGCGGTGTCTCTTCGGAAGTCGGGGCGTTTGCGGTATCGGCCTATGTCCTAGTTCCTGACCGGCGGCGAGTGGACTTCGCGACCAGTTCGCGCAGTCCGACAAGTGCTACACACGGCTATGCCGCAACGCAAGTTGCTGCCTTCGGCTATGATGGCAGGCAGGTAGGAACGTGAGGAAGTGACTATGAACCGCTATTTCACACTGCTTGCCTGCGTGGTCGGGGTCTTGTGCGGCTGCGATGCGCCCGCGCCTGACGCCGGTGCGCCGCAGGCTCCGCCCGAGGCGGCCGCACCCGAACCGGCCGCCGAGACGACTGGCCTCTCCGCGGCCGAGACAACTCCCTCCGGCTCGACTGTCGCCCACAACGCCTACTTCGGCGACTTGCACGTACACACGCGCTACTCCTTCGACGCTTTCCTCTTCGGCACGCTCACCTCGCCGGATGACGCCTATCGCTTCGCCAAGGGGGAGGCGATTCCCCATCCGGGCGGCTTCGATATCCAACTCGATGAGCCGCTCGATTTCTATGCGGTCACCGACCACGCGTTCTATCTAGGCATGTTCTGGGCGTGGCGGGATCCATCGCATCCCGACGCCAACGATCCGGGGGTGATGCGATGCGCGGGTGCGAGCACGCACGCCGAGCGCGGCGCCGCATTCCGAGACTGCTTCGATATATTGGCGGAGAAGGGGCGTAGCGAGGACTCCTTGAGCGCTTGGCAAGACATCCAAGCCGCCGCGGCGCGCCATAACGACCCCGGTGCCTTCACCACCTTCATCGGCTATGAGTACACCTCCTCTCGTGACGGCAACTTGCACCGCAACGTCTTCTATCGGGGCGCCGAAGCGCCGCCGTTGCCCTTTAGCCGCTTGGACTCCTTGAACCCGGAAGACCTCTGGTCGTGGATGGACGAGCAGCGCGCCGATGGCATTGACGCCATCGCTATCCCGCACAACGCCAACGGCTCGAACGGCAACATGTTCGACTTGGTGAAGTTCGCCGGCGAACCCTTGGATGCTGCCTATGCCGAGCAACGCATGCGGAACGAGCCGCTGGTGGAACTCACGCAGATAAAGGGTACGTCGGATACGCATCCGTTCCTGTCGCCGAACGACGAGTGGGCGGACTTCGAGATATTTCCGTATCAGATCGCCACTTGGGCGAAGAGCCGGCCGCAGGGCAGCTATGTGCGCGAAGCGTGGTTGAACGGTCTGACGATGGAAGCGGACAACGGCTTCAATCCGTACCGGTTCGGGATCGTCGGTGCAAGCGACACGCACAATTCTGGCGAGCGCTTCGACGAATCCAAGTACGTCAGCAAGGTGGGCCTGTTGGACAGCGAGCCGACGGCGAGGGGGTCGGTGCCGCTTGCCGACGGCGGCTTCCGCGAAGCCTACAACCGGTTCTTCGGCGCGTCCGGCCTAGCCGGCGTGTGGGCCCCGGAAAACACCCGCGACGCCATCTTCGACGCCTTTCGCCGCAAGGAGACCTTCGCCACCTCCGGCCCGCGCATGAAGGTGCGCTTTTTGGCGGGGTACTTCGACGACAGCTTGGCGGCCGCACCCGACCTGCTGGAACGGGCGGCCACGACAGGCGTAGTGCAAGGCGGCGATTTGGCCGCTCACGGCGAAGGCGCACCGGCGTTCATCGCGTGGGCGACCGCCGACCCCAAAGGCACACGCCTGCAACGTCTGCAAATCATCAAGGGCTGGGTGGAGGATGGCCGCGCCCAAGAACGGGTCTACGACGTTGCCTGCTCCGACGGCTTGCAGGTGGACTCGGCAAGCCACCGTTGTCTGGACAACGGCGCCGAGGTAAACATTGACGATTGCAGCGTCACTCAAGGCGTTGGCGCCGGCGAACTGCGGGCATTGTGGCGGGATCCCGAGTTCGACCCCGCAGTGCGGGCGTTCTACTATGTGCGGGTGTTGGAGAATCCGACCTGCCGCTGGTCCACGTGGGACGCGGTGCGCGCAGGCACCACGCCGCGACCGGACTTGGCGACCACCATTCAGGAACGCGCTTGGTCGTCGCCGATCTGGGTAGCGCCCGCCGGTGGCTAGTTTGCGGAACTGCGCGGGCGCTTAAGTCCTGTTCGGTTGTCGTTCAAGCTCCCTTGATGCCGTGCTTACGGTTGATGTCGGCCTGTACCTGCTGGAGCTTCTCCTCGGTTAGCGGATAAATCCATAAAAGCGGCATGCCGATGAACTTGAACAGCGCCGGAATCACCGAGTAAGTGCAGGCGAGCATCAACAGCGAGAACTCTGAATTGGTCGTCTCGTGCGGGTCGGCGAGGGCGTCGAAACCCCAGTAGGCGACCAAAAACAAGCCGATAAAGGTGCCGAGCGCGTAGGCGCCCTTTCTCACCATGGACCAAATCGCCATGTAGGCACCGGCGCGGCGCTGTCCGGTCTCGGCGGTGTCGATGTCGATGACGTCCGCGCACATGGCGAAAGGCAGCGCCGACAAGGCGCCGATGGCGGAACCTTTCAGGCACATGATGACGATGAAGAACAGGAACTTACCTGTGTCGATGCCCTCGAAATGGGTGACCATGTTGGCGTGGGTTTCCGCCGGTAAAAAACCGAGAAGCCGTGGGATCTCGAACAGCGTGTACCAAGCAGCGGGGGTTACCGCGATTAGCGGGATAAACGACGACCACAACGCGTACCAGCCCACCGCCCACATGGTCGCCTTGTGCTTGCCGATGCGTCGCGAGAGCTTGAACCAGAGCGGTATGGCCGCGACCTGACAGACGGCGTACGGTGCGAGATATAACCAGTAGAGTTCACCGGCCACCAGCACATGCTTGACGAAAAAGAACGACAGGCTGTTGGTCATGGCTGAGCCGATGGCGCCGGCGGCGAAGACGATCACCAACAGCACATAGGGCTTGTTCTTTGCCGCGATGCGCAAACCCTCGATCACTTTCACGCGCCGCGGCGCTTCCACCACTTTCCACTCCGGCACGCCGATCAGGCAGTTGAGATTGAGGATGGGCATGAGCACGCACATCACCACCAATAGCGCGAACACGGCTTCCGTCGGCTTGTCCTGGCCGAACAGGAAGAAGATGATGGCCGGGATGGACGAGGCGAGCAGCAATCCGCTGACGTTGAATACCTCCTTCCAACTCATGATCAAAGTGCGTTCGTTGTAGTCGCTCGACAGCTCGGCGCCCCAAGCCGTGAACGGCAAATCCTTGATGGTCGAGCCCAGATAGAACACGGTGAGCATCAAGAACAGCCAAATGTAGCCGTCCGAGAACGTAGCGCCGAACATCGTCACGTCGCTGAACTCGAACGGTGGCACAAACAACAGCCACATGCCGACGCCGAAGATCGGGGTACCGATCAGCACCCAAGGCTTGCGCCGCCCCCAACGGGTGCGCCAGCGATCCGAGAAATAGCCGATCAACGGATCGGTAATCACGTCCGAGATGCGGGACAACATCAAGATCAGGCCGACGGCCGTCAGCGACAGGCCGAAACCGTCCGAATCGGCGTAGATCACGGGCAGGTATACCGCGATCGGCAACCCGGCGAGCGACAACGGTACCGCGGGCGCGCCATAGGACACGTAGTGATACTTGGTCAACGGCCGTCGGTCCGAGCCCGATGACGCTGCGTGTTCGGCCATGCCGGTCCCTCCCAAGAGCAGCGGCGATAGTATCCTCTGCGTGTGCCGTTGGACTATCGGTTTGTACGAGCGCTTGCCGGGCGGTTTCGCTCGTGATCGTCGCGGGAAGGCCGCCGAAACCGAAACTCGATCACAAGGAAGGACGCGATGAACAAGTCGGCCCTAGCCGAACTCATCAGCAACGGCGAGAACTCCGGCGTCGAGTTCAAGCGCGACGACCCGCGCCCCGAGCAACTCGCCAAGGAAGTCGTCGCGCTTGCCAACTTCCAAGGCGGCCGCATCCTCATCGGAGTCGACGACGACGGCACGATCACCGGCATCCGACGCCACGACCTCGAACGCTGGGTGATGGACGTCGTATTCGCACAGACGGTGCATCCGATGCTGCTGCCGTTCTACGAAGAGGTGGTTATGGACGGCGGACGCCGGGTCGCAGTCGTCACGATCGCCCAAGGCGTGACCAAGCCGTATGTGGTACGGCACCGGGGACGCGAAGACATCTACGTTCGCATCGGCTCTACGTCGCAGCTTGCGACCCGCGAACAACAGGCGCGGCTGTTTGCCGCGGGCGGGCTGATTCACCCGGAATGGCTACCCGTTTCAGGCAGTGGATTGCGGGACCTCAGCCGCGAACGACTGGCGGATTATCTCGCGTCGGTCACCCGCGATGCCGATATACCGCGAACCGACGAAGCTTGGTGCGAGCGACTTTGCGCACTGGGCTTTATGGTGGAGCAGGAAAACGGCCCCGCCGTCTGCACCATTGCGGGGCTGGTACTGTTCGGCTACCGGCCACGTCGCCTATTGCGCCACGCCGGCGTGCGCTGGATGTGCTTCAAGGCCGGCGAGAAGGCCTACGACGCACTCGACGATCAGGTAATGGAAGGTCCGCTCGTCGGCCTATGGCGACAGTTGTCCGGCGGTCGCGAATTGGTCGAAAGAGGTCTAATCGAACGCCTCGTGGACGCGATGCGGCCCTTCGTATCCGAAGAACCCGCGCAGGTGGACGAGTCGATGCGCCGAGAGCGGCGCTGGCACTATCCGTTGGCCGCTCTGCGCGAAGGCGTCGTCAACGCGCTCGCGCATCGAGACTGGACGCGCTATGCGGAAGTCGAAGTCGTCCGCTACGAGGATCGCGTAGAGATTCTAAGTCCCGGCGCCTTGCAGAACGGCATGACCGTGGACAAGATGCTCGCCGGTCAGCGCGTACCGCGCAACCTCCTGATCTCCGAGGTACTGCGCGACTACGCCTACGCGGACCCACGCGGTATGGGGGTGCGCAACAAGATCGTACCGCTGATGCGAGCGCAGAACGGCGTCGATCCGGATTTCGAGGCGACGGAGGACTTCTTGCGGCTGACGTTGCGCCGGGGCCGCCGCGCTGACGCGGCGTGAACGAGTTACGGGGCATAGAAGCCACCCGGGGTACTTCGTAGCTGCCGCCCCAGTACCCGCTGTCGACCCCGTGCCAGAGCCTCGCCCAGCCGACATACTTGGCGGACGCCATATTAAGGAAGTAACCCATGACCAACCCAATTGAACTCATGGATGTCGAGCCGCAAGTCATCGCGGCGGTGAAGGCGCGCATCACGATGGCGGACATCCCCGAGAAGATCATGCCCCTGATGGACAAAGTCTGGGCCTTCATCCATAGCGAGGGCATCGAAGGGCATGGCCACAACGTGTGGCTCTACCGCGACGCCGGCGACGGCGAACTCGATGTCGAGATCGGCGTGCAAGTATCCTCGCCGTTCACCGCCAGCGGGAACGTGGTAGCCGCGCAATTGCCCGCCGGCAAGGTGGCGCATACGTTCCACTACGGCGAATACAACGCCCTGCCAAGGATGCACAGCGCCTTGGTGACCTGGTGCCAAGAGCACGGTCACCCGATCGTCGACGTATGCTGGGAAGTCTACGGCGACTGGCACGACGACCCGGCCAAAAGACGCACCGATGTGTATCGCCTGATCGCGCCGCAAACCTAAGGCAAGCGGCGGTATCAGCCCACTGCCGTTTCAGATGCCGGGCACGGGAAAGCCCAAGCAGGTTTCCTCTACCTCCTGCTTAACGCGGGACAGCACGGTTTCGTCGTCGTGATGCCGCAGCGCTTCGACCATCCAACCGGCCAAGCGCGCCATCTCCGCTCCTCCCATGCCACGCGTCGTCGCGGCCGGTGTACCGAGGCGAATCCCGCTCGGACGTAGCGGTGGATTGGGATCATCGGGAATCACCTGCTTATTGCAGGTGATGGAAACCTTGTCGAGCGCCTCTTCGGCGACCCGGCCGTTGATGCCGAAGCTGCGAACGCAGTCCAGCACCATCATGTGGTTGTCCGTGCCGCCGGTCACTAGCTCCGCTCCGCCCGCCGTCAGCGCTTGCGCGAGCGTTTGCGCATTGTCGAGCACTTGCCGTGCATAGTCCTTGAACGCCGGTTGCAGCGCTTTGCCCAAAGCGATTGCCGTGCCGGCGACCTGATTCATGTGCGGTCCGCCCTGCAAGCCCGGGAACACGGACCGGTCGATGTCGCGCCGGAAGGCTCTCTTGCACAACACCATCCCCCCGCGCGGGCCGCGCAGGGACTTGTGCGTGGTCGTCGTGACGAAGTCGAAATCGTAGTCGCAGGGGTTGCGCATGACGCCGCCGGCGATCAGGCCGCCAATGTGCGATACATCGGCCATCGTCAACGCCCCTACCTCGTCGGCGATGGCTTTGAACTCCGCATAGTCGTAATCGCGGGGGTAGGAGGAATAGCCGCAGACGATGAGCTTCGGTTTGTGCTTGACCGCCGTCTCGCGCAACTCGTCGAAGTCGATACGGCCCTCGTTGGCCGGGTCCGACTTGTAGCGAATCCAGTTGTAAAGCACGCCCATGTGCGAGACGGGCGCGCCGTGGGTGAGGTGGCCGCCGTGCGACAGATCCATGCCGAGCACGGTGTCTCCGGGTTCCAGCATCGCCAAGTAGACGGCCGCGTTCATCGGCGCCCCGGAGAGCGGCTGCACATTGGCGTGTTCGGCGCCAAACAGCTTCCGTGCGCGGTTGCGGGCGACCCGCTCGATGGCGTCGGTGAACTCTTGGCCACCGTAGTAGCGTCGCCCGGGATAGCCTTCCGAATACTTGTTGGTGAACACCGAACCCAAGGCGGCGAGCACCTCCGGGTAGGTGTAGTTCTCGGACGGAATGAGCTCGATGCCGGCCCGCTGGCGGGCTTCCTCGCCGACGAGCGCGGCGTGTATTTCGGCGTCGTTCTCTGCGAGGAGGGCACGATTGGCCGAGTTCGCCGCGTCGTTTCCCGCCCCGGGCGGGCTTGCCGTCGTTGCTTGCGCCATGGCCCCCTAAGCGTCTTCACAGTGGCTGGAGGGGCGAGCATAGCGCAAGCGGCGAATGACGACGCCGAGCGGTGGGGATAGGTGCGCAAGCGGCGATTGGTCAGGCCGCGCAGGGCGAGATATGCTCGGCCGTCATGAACTGTCGTGACCGGCTCGCGCCGTGATCCGTTCCTCGAATCGCCGAACGCGAGCGACGGCGAGCCGCCTGTGAATCGCCGAGACATCATCGTCGGCGTTGGTGCGCTTGGACTTGCGCAAGGCGTGGTCGCCGCGGCCGGCAAGCCGAGGCGAATGAAACCCCAACCGGGGGATGTGCTCGCGCATGCGTTTGGCGAACACGCCGGTACCCCGCTGGTGACCCGCGACGTTGGCGATGAGCGGCTCTTCGCCTTTCCCATGGCGCCGGCCAGCCGCCTGCTACGCGATGGCTCGTTGCACAATCAATTGGCAGTGGTGCGCGTGAATGAGACAGCGCTTTCCGACGATGCGCGGCGCTATGCGGCGGAGAACGAAGACGGCGCCTTCTTGGTCTATTCGGCCGCCTGCACGCACACCGGTTGCGAAGTGAGTGGCTGGCACGGCGAAGCGCGCCGGCTGGTGTGCCCTTGCCACGGTTCGGAGTTCGACATTCACGACGCCGCCCGGGTGGTGAACGGCCCGGCGCCGAAGCCGCTGGCGATGCTGAAAGTGGCGTTGGCGGACGGGGCGTTTCATGTGACTGGGGGATTCTCCCGGCGCGTGGGGCCGGCGCCGCCATAGCCCACGGGTCGAGCGAGCTCGGCCAATGAACGGCGAGGAAATAAAAGGGGATTGGACGTTCGGCGTTCACGGCGCCACCGAGGCGCTCTCGGCGTCGCCGAACGAAGTGCGCCGCGTGGTGATCGCCGAAGGCCGCCGTGGCAACGCCGTCGGTACGCTGGCGACGCTTGCGAAGACGGCTGGCGTGCGTATCGAACGGCTGCCGCGCCGTGCGCTCGACCGACTCGCCAAGCAAGCCGCGTTCACCGGCAACCATCAAGGCGTCGCCGTCGAACGGCAAGTTCGTGCGCCGATGACGGAGCCGCAGTTCGAAGCGCTGTGGCCGAGCCTCGCGGCGCCGCTGGTGGTGGTGCTGGACGGCATTGAAGACCCCCGCAACTTAGGCGCTTGCCTACGCACCGCGGAAGCGGCGGGCGCCGACGCCGTATTGCTGCCGAAGCGCGGTTCGGCGCCGTTGTCGAGCGCGGCTGCGAAGGCGGCCAGTGGCGCCATGGAACACTTGCGCATCGTCGAGGTGGGCAACTTGGCGCGGCGCTTGAGTTGGTTGCGCGAGCAGGGCGTTTGGCTAGTTGGCGGCGTCGGCCCCGGCGCCGGCGTGCCGTATACGCAGATCGACTATCGCGGGGCGGTGGGCATCGTGGTCGGTGGCGAGCAACGCGGCTTGCGCCGCCTAACGCGCGAATGCTGCGATCACCTCGTGGCCATTCCCATGACCGGCCATGTGACGAGCCTGAACGTCTCCGTGGCGCTCGGCGTGTTGCTTTACGAGGCGCTTCGGCAACGTGGCACGACTGAAGCTAAAATCCCGCCGACTCTACGAGACTAGCGACCTACGCGCTGTACCGACGATGAAACCTAGGGAAAAGCCGGCTCCTGCGGCGCCAATCGGCTCGTCTTGCACTGCCCACTGGAGTTACCACGGCGACACGGGGCCGGCGCACTGGGGCACGCTCGACCCTGCCTACGCCGCCTGCATCGAGGGTGCCGCGCAGTCGCCGATCGACCTCGCCGATGCCGAGCCGCGGGAGCTGGCGAGCATCGACATCGCCTATGCCCGGGGGCCGATCAGCATCGTCAACAATGGCCACACGGTGCAAGCGCTGGTCGCTCCGGGCAGCGGTATCACGCTCGCTGGCAAGGCCTACGAACTCAAGCAGTTCCACTTTCACCACGGCAGCGAACATACCGTGGCGGGACGGCGGTTGCCGATGGAGATGCATTTGGTGCATGAAGACCCAGACGGCGCCTTGGCGGTAATCGGCGTGTTCTTGGTGGAGGGCGATGCGAATGCCGCGCTCGCTCCCGTGTGGCGGCACATACCCACGGACCGGGGCCCGCCGACAGCGATTCCCGACACTGTGGACTTGGCGGCGCTGTTGCCCGGCCAACGCACCAGTTGGCGCTACACGGGTTCGCTCACCACCCCGCCCTGCACCGAGGGCGTGGAATGGTTGGTGATGACCGAGCCTGTGTCGATGTCTGCGGACCAGATCGCGGCCTACGCGGCGCTGTTCCCGAACAGTTACCGGCCCGTGCAACCGCTAGGCGACCGCTCCCTCGCTTGGGACGCCGACGGGCGTTGACGCACCGCGGAACCCACGAGAACACGCTGGCCCGCATCGCGGCGCGTCGACGGATCGCTCTCCTGCGAAGGACGGAACATGCTGCTCACCCTCTCGACCACGTATCGCCCGGCAACGGACCTCGGTTTCCTGCTGCACAAGAATCCGGCGCGGCTTCAGTCCTTCGAATTGGCGTTTGGCAACGTCCACGTGTTCTACCCCGAAGCGTCGGCAGAGCGCTGTACCGCAGCACTCCTGCTCGATGTCGATCCCATCGCCCTCGTGCGCGGTCGGGGTTCGATGCTGACGGACTACGTCAACGACCGACCTTACGTCGCATCGTCCTTCCTGAGCGTCGCCATCGCGCGGGTATTCGGCAGCGCCCTCGGCGGTCGGTCGACGGGGCGCCCGGATCTGGTGGCGCGGTCTCTGCCACTTGAAGCGGGAATAGCCGCTCTACCGTGTCGGGGCGGCGCCGACATCGTGCGCGGATTGTTCGAACCGCTGGACTACGCGGTCGACATCGAACCCCAACGGACGTCGTCCGGTCACTACTGCAACCTGACCTTGTCGTGCCGCCGGCCCTTGGCGGAACTGCTCACCCATCTCTATGTGCTCGTTCCGGTCTTGGACAACCGCAAGCACTATTGGGTGGGCGACGCCGAGGTCGACAAGCTCATCGCTCGGGGGCAGGGCTGGCTGGAACGGCATCCGCTTCGCGACCTGATCGTGCGGCGCTATCTCAAGCACCGGCGCAGCTTGGCGAGCGATGCGCTGGCGCGGTTGGACGACGACGTGTCGACGAACGACGACGATGCGCCGGTGGCAGAGACGGCCTCGGTTGCGTTGGCGGATGCCCGGTTGGCGGCGGTGACGCGGGTATTGCGGGAAAGCGGCGCGTCCCGGGTGCTCGACCTGGGTTGCGGCGAGGGCCGGTTGCTTGAACGGCTCTTGGCGGAGGGACAGTTCCGGGAGGTGGTCGGCGTGGACGTATCCGTGCGTGCGCTGGAGAGCGCCGCGCGCCGGCTGCGACTCGACCGGATGCCGGACCGCCAGCGCCGCCGCATCAAGCTCCGGCAGGGAACGATGACCTACCGCGACCGTCGCATGGCGGGTTTCGATGCGGTGACCGTGGTGGAAGCGCTTGAGCATCTGGAACCGGAACGGGTCGCGGCCCTTGAGCGGGCGTTGTTCGAGTTCGCGAGGCCGGCGACGATCGTGGTCACGACGCCGAACCGCGAATACAACGTCCGATTCGCCCAAGTGGGTGCCGGTGGTCTGCGGCATCCCGACCATCGGTTCGAGTGGACGCGCTCGGAGTTCGCGGCTTGGGCCAATACCGCGGCGTCAACGCACGGCTACACGGCTGACTTCGAGCCGGTGGGCGAGGTGGACGAAGCGCTTGGCGCGGCAACGCAAATGGGAATCTTCCGTCGATGCACATAGCGATCCCCGAGTACGCCTTGGTGGTGCTGGTCGGCGCGTCCGGCTCGGGCAAGTCGACTTTCGCGCAACGGCACTTCGCGGCAACGGAAGTGATTTCCTCCGACGCCTGCCGGGGGATGGTCGGCGATGATCCGACGGACCAGTCGGTCACCAAGGAAGCCTTCGAGGTGCTCGAGTTCATCGCCCGCATGCGTCTTGCCCTGCGTCGTCTCACCGTCATCGATGCGACCAACGTGCGCCCCGAGGACCGCGCCGTGCTGGTGCGCATGGCCCGGGACTACCACGCCTTTGCGGTCGCCATCGTGTTCGACCTGCCGGAGCGCGTTTGCCAAGACCGCAACGCCCAACGGCCGGACCGCGATTTCGGTCCTCATGTCGTGCGCGGTCATGTGCGGGCGCTGCGCCGGTCCTTGCGGCGGCTCGGGCGCGAGGGCTTCCGCTACCGGTTCCAGTTCCGTTCCGAAGAGGCGGTCAATGCGGCGGTTGTCGAACGCCAGCGGCTGTGGACGGATCGGCGCGACGAGAGCGGGCCGTTCGACATCATCGGCGACGTGCATGGCTGCTTCGACGAACTGCAAACCCTGCTGACGCGACTCGGCTATCGCGTCGAAAGACGTGGCGATGGTTTCAACGTCTCTCACGGCGAGTCCCGAAGACTCGTCTTCCTCGGCGACTTGGTGGACCGTGGCCCGGGGGTCGTGGACTGCCTGCGTCTCGCGATGGACGCGGCGGACCAGGGCGTCGCGATCTGCGTACCCGGCAATCACGAGACGAAGCTGCTCCGCCACCTGCGCGGTCGAAAGGTGACCGTGAGCCACGGCCTCGACGAAACGTTGACCCAGTTGGCGGCGATGCCGCCGGCGTTTCACGAGCGCGTCGCCAAGTTCATCGACGGCTTGGTCAGCCATTACGTCTTTGATGCCGGCAAGTTGGCTGTCGCCCACGCCGGCATGAAGGACGAGATGTTGAACCGGTCATCCGGTGCGGTACGGGAGTTTGCACTTTACGGCGAGACGACCGGCGAGACCGACGAGTTTGGCCTGCCGGTGCGCTACGACTGGGCGAGCGAATATCGCGGAACCGCTGCTGTCGTCTACGGCCACACGCCGGTCGCCGAGGCCGAGTGGATCAACGGGACGATCTGCATCGACACGGGCTGCGTCTTCGGCGGGCGGCTGACCGCCTTGCGCTACCCGGAACGGGAATTGGTTTCCGTACCAGCGGCGAAGATTTACTACCCGGCCGTCGGCCGACCCTTGGCACCGGCGGTCGATACTCCCAAGGGGCGGGGAGAAGTTCTCGACATTGACGACGTGCTTGGCAAGCGCATCGTCAACACGCGTTTCGCCCCTAGCATCACCGTGCGCGAGGAAAACGCCGTCGCGGCCTTGGAGGCGATGAGCCGGTTCGCCGTCGATCCGAGGTGGCTGGTTTACCTGCCGCCCACGATGTCGCCCTGTGCGACCAGCGAGGCCGGCGAGTTGCTGGAGCAACCAGCGTCCGCATTCGACTACTACCGCGCCACCGGCGTGGACAAGGTGGTCTGCCAAGAGAAACACATGGGTTCTAGGGCGGTGGTGATTGTTTGCCGGGACGAGGAGGTCGCCCGCGCCCGATTCGGCGTTGAAGACCACACCGCGGGCATCATTTATACGCGCACGGGTCGGCGGTTCTTTGTTGGCGATCAGCTTGGATTCGAGGAGCAAGTCTTGGACCGGGTGCGTCGGGCGATCGGTGAAAGGGATCTTTGGGATCGTTTCTCGACGAACTGGCTGTGTCTCGATTGCGAACTGATGCCTTGGTCGGCAAAGGCCGCCGAGCTGATCCGATCCCAGTACGAGAGTGTCGCCGATGCCGCCGGCCTCGGGCTCGGTCAGGCGGTGGCCGCGCTTGAGCGCGCCGAGGAACGCGGGGCAGGCAGCCCCGAGTTGCTGCAACGTTTCCGCCGCAAAGTCGATATGGCGAAGAGCTTTGCCGAGGCCGTTGGCCGCCACAGCCAGACCGTGGACACGGTGGACGACTTGCGCCTCGCACCGTTTCACCTGCTCGCCACCGAAGGCGCAGTACACGACGACAAGGACCACGGCTGGCACATGGCGCAACTGGCGGAGTTGTGCGAAGGCGACGCGCTGCTGACCGCCACCGATCACCGGGTCGTCGACCTCGGCGACGACGTGGCCTGCACGCAAGCCACCGGCTGGTGGGAGGCGCTCACCGCCAACGGCGGCGAGGGAATAGTGGTCAAACCTTGGAACTTCGTGGCTCGTCGCGGCAACGGTCTGGTGCAACCGGCGGTGAAGTGCCGTGGTCGCGAGTATCTGCGCATCGTCTACGGCCCGGAGTACACCGCCGAGGAGCACCTTGGCCGCTTGCGCCAGCGAAGTTTGGGCACCAAGCGGGCCATGGCGAGACGGGAGTTCGCGCTGGGACTCGAGGCATTGCACCGCTTCGTCGAGCGTGAACCGTTGCGCCGGGTACACGAATGCGTATTTGCGGTGCTGGCCATGGAGTCGGAGCCGGTGGACCCGCGGCTGTAGCGGCCAGTAGTTCCACGCCGACGGGTTGAAGCTAGAACCGCGAACTCCGTGACTTGACGCCACGGTTGCCCTACAATCCGGCGCATGTTCGGGGCGGTGCCCCGCAGCTAATCAACTCCTTGCTTCACGCCGTTCACGGGCGGAGGCGAAAACCGAAAGGAGACCTGCATGAGACACTACGAAGTCGTGTTCATGGTGCATCCTGATCAGAGCGATCAGGTGCCCGGCATGGTGGAACGCTACGGCGCGTTGATCGAGCGCGGCGAGGGCACGGTTCATCGCACCGAGGATTGGGGCCGACGACAACTGGCCTATCCGGTCTCGAAGATCCACAAGGCCCACTATGTGCTGATGAACATCGAAGTAAACCGCGAGACCTTGGAAGAACTCGAAAGCGCGTTTCGCTTCAACGACGCCGTGTTGCGCAACCTCATCATCGGTCGTCGCGAGCCGGAAACCGGAATGTCCAAGATCTACGAAGAGGAGCTCCGCGAGCAGGAGAAAGACCGCGAGCGGGAGCGCCGGCGCGAGGAAGAGGCCAAAGCGCGGATGGCGAGGCGGCAGCGGGAGACCGAAGCTGCTCCGCAGCCTGCGCTGGTCGAGGACTAGGCGTTCGGGTTCGGCACGGCTTATTTGAGAGGAACGACATGGCACGCAGATTCGGCCGCAAACGCTACTGCCGGTTTACGGCGGAGGGCATAAAGGAGATCGACTACAAGGATCTCGACCTGCTCAAGCAGTACATCACGGAGACGGGCAAGATCGTGCCCAGTCGCATCACCGGCACGAGCGCCAAGTATCAGCGGCAGTTGGCCACCGCCGTCAAACGAGCGCGGTATCTGGCCTTGCTGCCCTATACCGATCAGCACAAGTAGGTGGGTGACCCGTGAACATCATCTTGTTGGAGCGCATTAGCAATCTCGGCGATCTAGGCGAAGAAGTGGCTGTGAAGAACGGCTACGCCCGCAACTATCTCATTCCAACCGGCAAGGCGGTGCGTTCCACCCGCGACAACCGCCAAGCGTTCGAGAACCGTCGCGCGGAACTGCAAAAAGCCGCCATGGCGAAGTTGACGGACGCCAGCGAGCGAGCCGCCGCGCTTGCCGATCGGCGAGTCGTCGTCGTCGCCCGCGCCAGCGACGAAGGCAGGCTTTACGGCTCGGTGGGAACCGCGGAGATCGCCACCGCCCTTACCGAGAACGTGTTGCCCGTCGCCAAGAGCGAAGTACGCATGCCCGAAGGCGCCATTCGCACGGTCGGCGAATACGAAGTGGACGTCCACCTCTACGCCGACATCAACCAAACGGTGACCGTGGAAGTGGTGGCGGAGTAGGGCTGCGGCGGCGCCTTAACGATTGAATGGTTGTCGGACGGACACTCCCGCATCCGCTCCCCTACCAAGGAAGCAAACGCAAGCTCGCTCCGGCAATAGCGCAATATCTGCCGGCGGATATCGACACCTTCTACGAACCGTTCGCCGGCTCGGCGGCGATGACGATATACGCTGCCCACCGCCGTCTCGCATCGCGTTTTGTGATTGCGGACAGTCTCGAACCCATGATTGCGCTGCTTCGCGCCATCGTGGAAGAACCGGAAGCCACCGCACGGAGCTACGGGAAGTTATGGGCTGGGCAGCAAGACGGGGACGCGGACTACTACGATCGCATCCGAGCCCGCTACAACGAAGCCGGCCACCACATTGACTTGCTGTACATAATCTGCCGTTGCGTGAAGAACTCCGTGCGCTTCAACAGATCGGGTCGCTTCACGCAGTCTGTTGATCGACGCCGCTTGGGCATGAAGCCGGACAAGATGCGGTCGGCCGTTCTGGGCATGTCGTTCATTCTCCGTGGTCGTGCGGAGTTCCGCGTCGGAGATTGGCTTGAAACGACCGCGGATGCGCGCTCGGGCGACTTCCTCTACTTGGACCCGCCTTACCTCGGCACGTCCACCGGCCGCGACAGGAGATACTATCAGCAGGTCACGCGGGATGAACTGGTGACTGGCCTCAAGAGCCTGCGCCAGCGCGAAATCCCGTTCGCTCTGTCCTACGATGGCGCCACCGGGGGCCGAGCGTATGGGCCGTCGTTGCCGGAAGCCCTCGGCCTCACCCGTCTTCTGCTCAATGCGGGAACGTCGTCTCAAGCGACTCTTAATGGCCGCAGGGAACAGACGGTTGAGAGCTTGTATCTGACGCCCGGGTTGGCTTCGAGTACCGTTCGCGCCAGCGTGCCGAAGAACGCGCAGATCAGCCTAGCGCTTGAGCAAGCAGTTTCTTGATCAACGCTGCGACCGTCCTGTCTTCCTCTTCCGCCTGACTGCGGATTCGCTCAAACACCTCGACCTCCTCCGATCCCCGCCACTCGATGTCGATGCGGCGAATCTGCTCGCCCGCAATGTGCGTGTAGTGCTCTGGGAACGCCCAAAAGCAGGACCGACAGATGGCTTCGCTCCGTCCTTCCCGCCAGTTCGAGCAGTGCTCGCACGACCAAGATTTGGCTCGCTGGCTGGAAGCGTTTAAGAGCATGTAGGCGTCAGGTTGATCTTCGTGATGTACCGATTCCCCTGCGATCTCGTACGGCACGCGATGGTCTATCTGCAGGTGGCGCGGCTCGTAGCGCTCGCCGGTGAGCGCGTCGCGGGAGCCGTAGCGCTCAATGAGCTCATCACGGAAACGTTTAGAGAAAGCCGAGCGGCCGGCTATGCGCCCGTGGATGATTTGGTCAGGGCTGGCGAAGCGATAGGCGGCGATCCTGCGGCCCGTCTTTTTCGCTTGGCACTCGAAAAGTCTCGATGGGGATGCCGCTCTCTCTGACATCCCGAATGGCTCTTGGCGGATGATCGTAGCCATAGAGCGATTGCAATTCTTCGGTCGTAACCGACCCGTGCTCAATGAGATGGTCGATTACCGTGCGGGGCCGCTTCGCAGTCACCTTCTCGCACAACGCTAGGACGCGTGGGTCGATGTCTTGCTTGGACACGGCGAGCGGCAGGAGAGAACGACGCTAATGAGCCTAGACCAAGCGCGAGCTCCGTGGCAAACCGTGTGCGGTATTGGGAGAACGACGCTGGTATCCGTTCGAGCCGCCGACGACATCCCAAAGGCGGCGCCCGCAAATATACGGTTTCGGTATGCTCTCGCGGTCATTGGACTGCCCTAGGTACCCTTGAAGCTGGAAGATCTGCAGCCGGACTGTGTCGTCCAAGGCATCCGTGCCGGCCAGACCGCCACCGTCGTGAGCGTCAAGTGGCATGGCGCGAATGCCCTCACCCTCGTTTATCGGTTGGCGTCCGCAGGTGTCGCCGAGGAAGTGCTGTTCCGAGACGACGAGGCCCGGCTGGAGGTCGTGTCGCGGGGCCGGCGGTGGAGCTTCGACGGCGACGGGGCGCTGTACCGCCTCGTGTCGGAAGCGCAGCGGATTCGCTTCGCCCATCTGTTCGACCCAATGCTCGCGGTGCATACCTCGCTGGTGGATCCGCTGCCGCACCAGATCACGGCGGTGTACGAGGCCATGCTGCCGCGCCAGCCGTTGCGCTTCCTCCTCGCCGACGACCCCGGTGCCGGCAAGACGATCATGGCGGGCCTGCTCTTGAAGGAGTTGATCGCCAGGGGAGATGTGCAGCGGTGCCTCATCGTCTGCCCGGGCATCTTGGTCGAGCAGTGGCAGGACGAGCTCTACCGTCGGTTCGGCCTCGATTTCGAGGTCTTGACGAACGACAAGCTGGAGGCGGCGCGGACGGGCAACTGGTTCCTCGAAAACGACCTCGCCATCGCCCGTCTCGACAAGCTGGCGAGGAATGAGGATGTGCAGGCGAAGCTTGCGTCTCCGGACTGCCGCTACGACTTGGTGATCTGCGACGAGGCGCACAAGATGTCGGCGACGTTCTTCGGCGGCGAGATCCGCTACACGAAGCGATACCGACTCGGCCAACTGCTCTCGGGGATCACGCGCCACTTCCTGCTCATGACGGCGACGCCGCACAACGGCAAGGAGGAGGATTTCCAGCTTTTCCTCGCGCTGCTGGACGGGGACCGGTTCGAGGGCCGCTTCCGCGACGGCGCGCACCGGGTCGATGTCACGGATTTGATGCGTCGGATGGTGAAGGAGAACTTGGTGAAGTTCGACGGCCGCCCGCTGTTCCCCGAGCGGATCGCCCACTCCGTGCCGTACCGGCTGACCGATGCGGAAGTCGAGCTGTACCGCGCGGTGACGGACTACGTCCGGGAAGAGTTCAACCGGGCGGAAGCGTTGCGGAACGACAGACGGGCGGGGACGGTCGGCTTTGCGCTGACCGTGCTCCAACGCCGGCTCGCCTCGTCGCCTGAAGCCATCTTCCAGTCCTTGACGCGCAGGCGCGACCGTCTTGAAGGCCGCCTGCGCGAGGTCAAGCTGACTAGGCGCGACGCCGCACTTCCCGTCGCTTCGTCCGGGTTCTCGGTCGACGCGGACGATCTCGAGTACTTGGACGACGCGCCGGAGGAGGAGGTGGAGGCTGCCGAGCGTGCAGTGCTCGACGAGGCGACGGCGGCAAGCACCATCGCGGAGCTTGAGGCGGAGATCGAGTCGCTGCGCAGTCTCCAAGCGCTGGCGTCGAAGATCCGACGCGACGGGAGCGACACGAAGTGGGGCCAACTCTCGAAGCTGCTGTCGGCGACGCTGACGAACCAGAGGCATGGCTTTGCGCCTGCCGGTGGGACACCGGACCGCAGCGGCGGGGCGTCTCCGAATCAGAAGCTGGTTGTCTTCACCGAGCACCGCGACACGCTGAACTACCTGAGCGGTCGCATCGACACGCTACTCGGCCGGCCCGATGCGGTGGTGCGGATCCACGGCGGCATGGGCCGGGAACAACGACGTCGCGCGCAGGAGTCGTTCCTGCACGATCCCGCTGTGCAGGTACTCCTCGCCACCGACGCCGCTGGCGAAGGGATCAACCTGCAACGGGCGCACCTGATGGTGAACTACGATCTGCCGTGGAACCCCAACCGGCTCGAGCAGCGCTTCGGGCGGATCCATCGGATCGGGCAGACGGAGGTATGCCACCTGTGGAATCTCGTGGCGGACGAGACACGGGAAGGGGACGTCTTCCACCGGTTGTTGGAGAAGCTCGAGCAGGCGCGGCACGCCTTGGGCGGGCAGGTCTTCGACATCCTCGGAAAACTCAATTTCGACGGTCGGCCGCTCCGCGACCTGCTGGTCGAGGCGATCCGCTACGGCGACCGCCCGGAGGTGAGGGCGAGGTTGGAGCAGGTCGTAAGCGCGGCGGTGAACCGCGAGCGTTTGCAAGAGTTGATCGAGGAATCCGCTCTCGCCCACGACGCCATGGACACGAGCGGCCTAGCCCGGGCGCGCGAGGACTTGGAGCGTGCGCAGGCCCGCAGGTTGCAGCCGTTCTACATCGAGTCGTTCTTCGGCGAAGCCTTCGCCAGACTCGGCGGCACGGCCCGGGAACGGGAGAAGAGACGCTACGAAATAAGGCATGTGCCCGCGGCCGTGCGCAACCGCGGCCGCGAAATCCGTCTTGGCGACCCGGTGCTTCCGCGGTATCAGCGGATCGCCTTCGAGAAGGACCGGCTGGCCGTCCCGGGCAAGCCGCCGGCCGCGTTCGTATGTCCGGGGCATCCTCTGCTGGGCGCCGTGATCGATCTAACGCTGGAACGCTACGGCGAACTGCTGCAGCGGGGAACGGTGCTGGTGGACGAACGCGATCAAAGCGTGGCACCACGGGTGCTGTTCGCCTTGGAACATGCCATCCGAGACGGCGCAGGCCCGGCGGACGGAGACGGGGACGTGGTTTCGCAGCGGATGCTCTACGTCGAGATGAGCGCTGCCGGCGGACGGCGACACCTGCGCAACGCCCCCTACTTGGACTACCGCCCGCTGGGAACTGACGAGCCGAACGCGGCGGACGTCCTCGCGCTGCCGGAACTGGATTGGGTGTCGCGGGAACTTGAGGAAGAGGCGCAGGGGGAGGCGATCGCCAAGATCGTCCCCGACCATGTGGCCGAGGTTCGCACGAGAAGGCGGGAGGCGGTCGCCAAGACGCGCGCTGCGGTCAAGGAAAGGCTGACCAAGGAAATCGCCCACTGGTACCACCGTGCCGAGGATCTTCGCCTGCGGGAGAAAGCGGGGCAGGCGGGGGCGCGCCTCAACTCGGGCGAGGCCCGTCGGCGCGCCGAGGAGCTGGAGCAGCGACTGGACGCTAGGCTGGCCCGGCTCGACAAGGAGGAGCAACTGTCGGCGTTGCCGCCCAAGTTGATCGGCGGCGCCGTGATCGTGCCCATCGGTTTGATCGCGCAGATGTGCGATAGGGTGCTCGGCAAGCCCGCGGAGACCCAGGAGTCCGCCGCCCGTGCGCGGGCCATCGTCATGGAAGTCGAGAGGAATCTCGGCTTCGAGCCGACGGACTACGAACTTGAGAAACGCGGCTACGACATCGAGAGCCGCGTGCCCGGCACCGGCAAGCTACGCTTCATCGAGGTCAAGGGCCGGGTCAGTGGCGCGGACTCGATCTCGGTGACGAGGAACGAAGTGCTCACCGCGCTCAACGCGCCGGAAGATTACATCCTCGCCATCGTCGAGTTCCTGGACGGCGACGAGCACTGCGTCCACTACGTGCGGGAGCCGTTCGAGCAAGAACCCGACTGGGCCGTGATCAGTTCCGACTACCGCATGGACAGACTGATCGCCCGCGCCGAGCCGCCGTCGTGACTCCGCGCCGTTCCTTGACGGAGAGCGAGTGCCCTACCCAATTGCGGAGACTGCGCACGCGATGACCGTTACCCGGACCAAGCTCATCGAAGTGTCGCTTCCGCTCGACGCGATCAATGCGGCGTCGGCGCGTGAGAAATCGATTCGGCACGGGCACCCGAGCACGCTGCATCTTTGGTGGGCGCGCCGCCCGCTCGCGGCGGCCCGGGCGGTGATCTTCGCGCAGATGGTGGACGACCCGTCGGCGGTGTCGGAGGAGTTTCCGACGGCGGAGGCGCAGGAGGCGGAGCGGGAGCGGCTGTTCGAACTCCTGCGCGAGTTGGTGAGATGGGAGAACACGGGGAACGAGACGTTGCTCGAACGGGCCCGGGAGGAGATCCGGC
>CAYGBI010000014.1:0-63637 GCA_964348085.1 uncultured Pseudomonadales bacterium
CAGCGGCGAATGTTGCTCTCGCCTTGGCCGGCGTCGCCGGTGAAAAGCGATGAACCGTTGTGTACCTCGGCGATGCGGCTTCCGAGCGGCGTGTGCTGCTTCATCTTCGACAGCTTGTTGGCGAGGAACAGCATTTGGCCGTCGCTCGAACGCGTGACCAGCGAATACTCGGGATCGTCGCCGTGGTCGACGACGAAGCGAGGATCGCGCATGTCCTTCTTGCCGCCCATGCGCGCCAAATCCGTCTTCCAGCTCTTTCCGTACGGCGGATTGGACAGCATGAAGTCGAACTCGTGGGACGGGAACGCGTCGTTCGAAAGCGTCGAATGCTCCGGACCGCCGACGATGTTGTCGGCCGCGTCGCCCTCGCCCTTGAGCAGCAAGTCCGCCTTGCAGATGGCGTAGGTCTCCGCGTTGATCTCTTGGCCGTAGAGGTGGGTGGACACCTCCTTGCCGAGGTCCGCCGCGAGTTCGCGTAGCGTGTCCTCCGCCACCGTCAGCATCCCGCCGGTACCGCAGGCGCCGTCGTATAGGAGATAAGTGCCCGAATCGATCTCGCTAGCCACCGGCAGCAACACGAGCTTCGCCATCAGCTTCACCGCGTCCCGAGGCGTCCAGTGTTCCCCCGCCTCCTCGTTGTTCTCCTCGTTGAAGCGGCGCACCAGTTCCTCGAAGATCGTGCCCATGCCGTGGTTGTCGAGACCCGCCTGCCGGACAGAACCGTCCGCATTCTTCACGGGCTTGGGGCTCAGATTGACGTCCGGTGATGTGACCTTCTCGATCAACGTCCCTAGCGCATCGGCCTTGCTGAGCTTCGGGACCTGATTGCGGAACTCGAAGGAGTCGAGGATGTCCTGCACGCTGCGGGAGTACCCGTCGAGATAGTCGAGAAAGTCGGCCTCCAGCCGTTCCCTGCTGGCCCGCGAGCGCAAGTCGCGCAACGTGAACTTCGACGTGTTGTAGAACGCCTGTCCTGCAGCGTCGCGTAGCGCAGCCTCCTGATCGACGATGCCCGCCTCGTCAAGTGTCTCCTTCATTGCGAGGACATCGGCCTTGCCATCCTCCAACACGGCGTCCAGACGCCGGAGGACCGTCATCGGCAGGATCACGTCACGGTACTTGCCCCGTTGGTAGAGGTCGCGGAGCACATCGTCCGCGATACCCCAGATGTAGTTGGCAATCCAGTTCAGATCACCATTCGTCATGCGTTGTCCTCCTGCACCCTGACGGGTGCCGCTATCGTCTAGTCTACCGGCGCGGTTTCCCGGAGGCACCGGTTCGGCGCGAGGGGACCGGTACGGTCGCCTGGTTGGCCGAGGAGAGGTGCGGCGAGTGTCCGGTAGATGCGATACTCGCGGAGAAGACAGATTCTCGGCTTGCGCGGGCTATGGTGTCAGCCGTTTTACCCCAATGCGCCGGTCCCTCGCCCAGACCGCTCCACGCCAGACGGCTTGTAAGCCGGCTAGGGCTTAAGGTTGGCGATCATGCATCGACGTCCGGATCGTGGAACAGATCGATGTAGTCCGCGTATCTGAACCGTCGATTACGTGACTGACCGGTGAACTCCTCCAAGATGTTGCTTTCAACAAGACGTGCCACTAGCCCGTTGGCCGCCACATAGCTCGTTCCGGTCCAGCCTTGTACGTCAACCACGGAGACAATCGGTCGTTCGTAGAGACGGTCCAGCACGCGGTGGCCGTTGGCGGCGGCACGACCGAAGGCGTCGGTAATGACAAGACGGTGCGTTTCGCGCAGCGCGAGTATGCGGCGCACTGTGGCGGTTGCCTGGGCACTGACCTCCGCGATGCCGCGTAGGAGAAAGGCGAGCCACTGTTCCCACGTCCCGTGGTCGCGCACCGACTGCAGTTCGTCATAGTACTGCTGGCGGTGCCGCTTGAAGAAATAGGACAGGTAGAGGACTGGCTTGAGCAGCACTTTCCGTTCACAGAGCAGAAAGGGGATGAGCAGCCGCCCCACTCGGCCGTTGCCGTCGAGGAAGGGGTGAATCGTCTCGAACTGGGCATGCACCAAGCCGATCTCGATCAGTAGCGGCAGCGTCTTTTCGGCGTGAATGAACTTCTCCAGTTCCGACAGGTCTTGTGCGGCTTGGTGGGGTGGCGGCGGGACGTAGATGGCCTCCTGTAGCGTGCCACCGGCTGGGCCTATCCAGTTCTGGCTGGTTCGCAATTCTCCCGGCGTAAGGCGAGAGCCACGCACGCCACGCAGCAGTTCGGCATGGATTTCGCGGATCAGCCGGAGTGAAACCGGTAGTTCGGACAGCCGTGCAAGGCCATGATTCATGGCGCGAACGTAGTTCACCACCTCGTTCACGTCGCTGGGTCGGTCGGGCGCGAAAACCTTTGCCTCGGCTGCCAGCAGGTCTTGCAGCGAGCTTTGCGTCCCTTCGATCTGGCTTGACAGCACCGCTTCCTTGCGAACGTACATGAAAACGAACAGATCCGGGTTGGGCAGTGTCTGGATGGATCCATCCAGACGGCCCAAAGCACGGTCGGCGTCGGAAAGCAGCGCTTGCAGTTGCCCGGTGACTCGGATAGGCGGGTCGGGCGGCAGCGGCGACGGGAGGAAAGCCCGGTAGCCGCGTGACTGGGTGACGTAGCGACCTGCGCGACCAAGCATTGTGGAGTGATGTTCCCTCATGGCGGAGCGCCTCCGAATAACCGCTTGACGCTTCCATATTAAAGGCTGCGTTTAATATGTGGGATTCTAGGCGCCATATTGAAGGCTGCCTTGCATATAAGACGTTCCCTGCACGATGCCCGATGACCTTATCCAGCATCCTATCCGTCTCCTTCTCCAAGGCACGGATCTCAGCCGGCGGGCGCAGCGGCTCCGGCCGCACGACTGGGTGACCCGAGGTCGGCCATGAGCAGAGTTGGCCAGCGGGGAAATGAGGAATCATTGAACCGAACTGGCAGGTGTCTCGATATCGCCTCTTGGAGGCGTTCGAACCGCCGGAGCCAAGCGTCTCGCTTGGCCTACGGCGTCGGGCGTCGTCAGCTTTCCGCCGCCGGACCGTCGGGCTCGTTCTCCACCCGCCGGCCCGGGAACAGGAGGAGCGGATAGTTCTGCCGACGCCGCATGTTCTGATCCGCGGTCGCGATGACTTGGTAGCCGCCCTCTCAGGCCCTACGGATCAGTTCGACGTTACCCAGAGCTCCCAGCCCTTCCCTGCGGATCGATCCACGGCATGCTCCCGAGATGCCGTCGCGTGGCGAGTGGCCGCCGCACGATCTCGCGGTCATATCAATCCCGAGTCCCGGGCGACTTTCAGGGCCTCTGTTCGTCGGTTCACGCATAGCTTCTTGTACACGTTCTTGAGATGGAACTTGACCGTGTGTTCCGTCATGTCGAGCGCCCGCGCGATTAGCTTGTTCGAGGCACCTCTTTCCAGTTCCAGCAGTACGTCCATCTCCCGGGGACTCAGCGACACGGCTGCCGCGCCGCCGGCGGACTCCATCCGGACATTCCGCAACATCACGCTCAGCGCTTCGCCGACGAATCGTCGCGTCGCCGTATCCCCCAATTCGACCCTCCAGCGGTTCCGCACGAACTTCAACAGCGCGAAAATCGACCGCGGGCGCACGATCACCATCGGTATGCCCTGCGGTGCCGATACGGAAACTGCCTGCCGTAGCGCTTCCGCCGCCGCCGGACGCTGACCAGACAGGTCCAGCAGCGCTGCTTCGGCACAGAGGGTACGGGCCAGTAGGAAGTTCGCCCCCAAGGATCGGCAACACTCCTTCGCATCGGCCAACAGAGCTGTGCTCTCCTCCGGGTCGCGTTCCCTGAAGTGGCTCGCGAGCGCGAGACACGCATGGACATGGTTGCGCCAGAGAGTGCGCCGTCGCCGCCACTCCCCCTTGGGGTGGCGCGAACGCACCCGGGCTGCCAAGATTTCCTGGTCCGTATGGTCGCCTTGGTCGACGGCGACGGCGAGCGACATCGTGTCCGTTTGCCACGTGAGGCGATCCAATGACCGGCTAGCCGCCAACCGGTTCACCATCTCTATGCTGCGACGCGCCGCGTCGACATCCCCCAGCACGAGCGCCCTCTCCACCGCCGTGTCGAGGCAAAGCGCGTAAACCTCGACCCACCCGTCGTATCGCGTGATGTGCTCGAATGCCGTTTCAAAAAGCGACCAGCCATCGTCCGTCAACTCGTTCCGCCAGAACAGCATCGACCTGAGCACGACCTCCGACAACGACTTCAGACCGCTATCACTGCCGAAATTGTCCTCCGCCATCACGCTGCTCTCATGGGCGTCGGCCAGTGCCTGCCTGAAGTTGCACTGGTGTAGGTTGATGACCGCGCCGTGGATGTAGCAATAGTTCAATCCCAACACGGAGCCGCCTTGGCGCATGTGTCGCATCGCCTCCCGCAGCGTGCCCCGAGCCGCGTCGAAGTCCCCGCGATTGATCCGGTGAACAACCCGCTGGCATGCCAACATGCCGTTCGTCACTCTGTCTGGTTCGCCGTTCGCCAATTTCTGCGTGAGGTCGCGGCTGGACCAGTGCTCCGCGGCCGACTCGTCGTCCTCGTAGGCGGCCAACATCGCACCGATGTTGGTGACGTCCCGCTCGAATTTCGATCCCGCTAAGATCCCCGAACGGTGCTGTGCCACCGCATGATCGAACTCGCGGCGAGCCGCAGCGATATCGCCCTGCTTGATGCGCAAATACGACAGCGCCACGCCGAGCCTCGGGTGCGCCCCGATGTGGCTCGACGGAATCAGATTCAACAGATTGCGCAGATAGCCAATTCCGCCGAAAAGGATCAACTCCCAGCCGCCCGCGGCTTCTATCAGCTCCGCGGCACACGCCACGTCGCCAGCCAGCACGGCATGGTGGACCGCCCGGAACGTGTCTCCATCCGCCTCGAACCAACGCGACGCACGGGCGTGAAGCCGAGGCGCGTGTTCCGACTCGCGTTCCAGTAGCAGATTACGGAGGAACTCGCGGAATAGATGGTGGTAACGGTACCAGTCGCCTTCTTCTTCCGAGGCCACAAGCAGCGCGCTCAGCCGACGAAGATCCTCAAGCGCCCGCCGTGCGAGCGGCCCGCCACACACGGCGTCGGCAAGCTCGACATTGAACTCCTCGAGAATCGACGTGCGCATCAGGAACCGTTGCAGCCCATCCGGCAGTCCTCGCACAACTTGCTCGGAGAAGAAGTCCGCGATGTGTCCGCCACGACTCGTCATCCGCAGCGCATCGACGTCATCCCCTTCGCGATACGCCAGCCGCGCCAATTGAACGGCCACGGGCCACCCTTCTGTCGATTCTCTGATCGTCGCCAACGCTCTCAGGTCCGTGATGTCATCCAACGCACGCCGCATTTCGTCTTCCGAGAACCGCAACGCTTCCGCACGGATCTCTATCCCGCGGCCCGACAGACACAACTGCGCAACACCGAAACTCGGGCGTTGCCTTGAACAAACAACCACACGAAGGTTGCCGGGCGCGTTCTCGATGAGCTTCTCCATCAACTCGTCGATCGCCTTGGCGTTCAGCCGATGGTAGTCGTCCAAGATCAGCGAGACTCGCTCTTCCTCCGTCTCAATCGACGCGAGAAGCCGAGCCAGCACCGCTTCCAACGCCAATTCGGTCAATCCTTGCTCGGCGAACATCTCCAGTTGCCCCACCTTTACGCCGGCCTTGGTCAACGCGAAGATGACGTAGCACAGGAACCTGTGCGGATCCGCATCCTCCGGATCGACGCTGTACCACCCAATCCGCTCGCCGCGCCTGATCGCACCTTCACGCCACTGGGCGATCAACGTCGTCTTCCCGTAGCCGGCGGGTGCGACCACGATCAACACACCGCATTCGAGGAGCTTGTCCACCGTCGCGACCAATGCCGATCGCTCGATCAGCGACCGATGACCTCGCGGCGGCTGGAGCTTGCCGCGAAGAATCCACGGGCCGTTACGCTCCCGACCGTTCATCGCTACATGGGTCAGCTACGCGAGGCGGATCCCGTCGTAGGACCGCCAATACGACACGAGCACGGGTCCATTCGTGACACGAAAACCTAACCTCCGGCGGCGCTGGCGTTGCGCGTCGCCATTCCCTTCGTGCGCTGTCGCCATGTGCCTGCCCTTTGGCTCCAGGCGATTTCCAGCCCTCGCCAAGCGGCGCTCATCACTGCTGCCACGATAACGGAGTCGAGGGCGGCGACGGACGTGAACGTCAGAACCCCGACATGCGCGAGGTAGCCCACGGCGACCGCAACCAGCCAAGCCGCCAACGCGCGGTACACCAGTCGGGGTCGTCCCACCAATTCGCTATCGCCGAACCGCTTCCGAAACAGGAGGGCCTCAACGACATAGATGCTGGATATGGGTGGAATCGTGATTCCGAGCAGGATCAAGTACTCGATCAAGTAGTCGCCAACCCTAGCCAGCGCCAGCAACGTACCGAGGATTCCCACAATCAGAACCAGCACCCGCAAGCGCATTCCACGGAACACCGTCGCCAGCGACAGAGATGCCGAATAGACCGACAGCACGTTCGAGGACCACGACGCAAACACGAGAAGGGCGAACGCGGGCACACCGATTCCGAGCGTGATCATCACGTTCAGGAGGTCGGCGTCGCCGAAGGCGATGGAGGGGATGGCCGTGCAGAATAGGATAGTCGGGAACGAAACCGCCAGCGCGACGAACGCAGACCAGAGTGCCGCCTTCCGAGAACGTGCGAACCGGCTGTAGTCCGGCTGGATCGTAACCCCGACAATGTAGCTGCCAATGATCGCGGAGATCGCCGTCGACAAGGTCATCGAATCGCCGGAGGTCGGGCGGGTCCAATTGTCTATCTCGCCATACGATGTCCAAGCCGCGTACACCAGCAACGCGAGCATCAACGGCACCAGCGCAAGTGCAAGCTTGTCGATCCCTTTGAATCCCGCCACCGTCACGCCGATGATGAGCCCGCCTCCGACGACGACGTATGCGGCTTCCGGCCATTCGACACCCAATACGCTCTGGCCGAGCAGACTGGCGGCGCGTCCGAATATCGTGCTTGTCACCCCGAACCAGCCGACTAGCGTACCGGCAACCACGACACTCGCAATTCGCCCCCCCAAGCGACCGAACGCGAATTCGCTCAACATGTAAGCGGACAAGCCTGATTTCTGGCCAGCGAGTCCGGTCAGGGCCGCCAGCGTCCCAAGGACGAGACATCCGCAGCCAAAAGCGACCGCTGCGGTCTTCAACCCCAGCGCCGCGCCCAAATTCGCGGCCATGAGGAAAGCTGGAACCGCGATCGTGCAACCGACGATGATCATCGCGATGCGCCAGCCCGAGTACGTCGCCGACGCCGGCACTTGAGACGTCGAATAGTCCAATCCGGCACCGCTCGCCATAGTGCTCACCCCGCCCGCTCCTGTTCAGGCAGGCGGTAACCGAACACTGTCCGCGCCTGCTCTTCCGTCATGTAACCGTTGCGCAGATCGCTTGCCAACGCCGCCGTCGCCCGATCCGCCGGATCGCCGTAACCCCCGCCGGTCGCGGTCACAAAGCGGATCAATTCGCCTCTTTCGACCCGTACCACAGTACACATCGAATACGTCTCCACATCCCCGGACTTCCTAATCACCTTGGCGTAGTTGGTCGATCCTTCGTGCGCGCCGTCCACGGCCCAAGGCCTAGCCTCGGTTCGGCTGGCGGCATAAGTGAGGAACACTTCGGGCGACACGACGCGGTAGTCGAGCACAACGCCTTTGCCGCCCCGGTACTTGCCTTCGCCGCCGCCCTCGTTGTGGAAGGCATACTGCTCGACCTGCAGCCCGTAGCGCGCCTCGAAAAGCTCAACCGGGACGTTGTAGGTCTCGCCGTTGCCGCAACAGAACTGTCCGCTATCTCCGTCCGAGGCCCTCGACGCCCCCCATCCGCCAACCAACGGCTGGCCCATCACGAAGAGATCGCCCGTGTCCGGATGCTGGCCGGAGATGAAGTTTGCGCCTACGGTCCGTTGATGGCCCGCGGGAAGCCGGTCCGGCAGGACGGGCGCCAACGCCTTCCACATCACGTCAATCGCGGCGATGAGAGACTCGTAGTACAGCGAAACCGGCGCCGGCGACACGGCGCTCACCAGCGTTCCCTCGGGGCATGTCACCCGGAGCGGCCGGAAGCAACCTCCGTTGGCCGGTATTTCCGGGTTCGAGATCGCCTTGAAGAGACATCGGGCACCAGTTACCAAACCCGTATATGAACAATTGATCGGACCTTGGGCCTGTGCGCTCGTACCCGAGAAGTCCGCCGTTACTGAGTCGTCGCTGATCGTAACGGCACAACGAATAGTGAACGGACCATTGCCTAGGCCGTCGCTTTCGACTATGTCCGCCGCCTCGTAGCGGCCCTTCGGCAGTCTCCGTATCTCGTTCACGGTCATCCGTTCGCCGTAGTCCAGCAGGTCCGCCATGGCATCAACAACCGACGACACCCCGTATCGCTCCGCCAATTCCTCGATCCGCTTCGCACCCACTCGCGCCGCGGCGACTCCCGAGTGCATGTCACCGAGTGTCGAATCCGGTAGACGCACGTTGTCGCGGATGATCTGCACCAAGCCTTGGTTCAGCTCTCCTCGGCTAAAGAGCTTCAGGAACCGGAAGTGCAGGCCCTCTTGGAAGATCTCCGTGGATTCTGTCGAGACACTGCCCGGCTGCGAGCCGCCGACCTCGGTCCAGTGAGCCTTGTTCACGGTGAACGCAATGAGTTGATCGTCGTGGAAGACGGGCACCATGATCACGACATCCGACAGGTGCGTGCCGCCGCCGCAGTAGGGGCTGTTCGTTATGAACACATCCCCTGGAGCCATATCGCCCGTCGCCGGGTAGTACTTGAGCAAGTCTTGAACGGCGGTGTCCAGCGTTGCCAAGAACGCCGTGACGCCGTTGCCTTGCGCTAGGAGATTGCCTCGTGCATCCGTCGCACCTACGGCGAAATCCGTGGTCTCGTAGATGATCGGGCTCATGCTCGTCCGAATCACGGCCTCGAACATCTCGTCACCGAGCGCGACGATGGCGTCTTTGATGACCTCCAAGTCGAACTGTCCAGTCTTTGCTCCCACGCCGTTACCTCCCCTAGAGTTGCAAGTCGATGCGGTAGTTGCCGTACCGGTCAACGCCAACCTTCCGGCCAGGAGGGACGGGAAGCGTGACCGCCGGCTCTTGGATCACAGCGGGCCCCCTGACCGTCATCGCGGGATCGAGTCGCAATCCGTCGTAGATCCGCGCTTCGTGCATACCGAAAGGATGGAAATCCACTGTCCGGTCGCCGATCTGCGCGTCGTCCACGCGTTCGCCCGTTACGGCTCGCTCTGCCAATGTTGGCTTGTCCACCGCCACGGTAGCGACTAGGTGGAAGTTGACGATCTGCACCGCGCTTTCGAGTCGGTAGGTGTAGCGTTTTTCGTGCGCCGCATGGAAGGCTTCCACCACCGCGCTCATGCAGACCAATTCGCCGCCGTCGCCAATGTCGAGCGGTACCTTCACCGTATGTTCCTGACCCTCGTAACGCATGTCGCCGTAGTGCGAGAACTCGATTCCCGTTTTCGCCTCGGGCACCGCATCGCGCTCGAAGTCCGCCTGTGACCGGTCGCGAAGTGCCGCGAAGGTCGATGCCATTGCGGGTTTGTTAGCTTCCTCGAACGGCTGCGGGTTGGTCTGCAAGTAGTCCCGGCGCAGGTCCGTCAGCAACATGCCCAAAGCCGAGAAAACGGACGAGTTCGCCGGCACGATGACGCGCTTGACATTCAGCTCGTCGGCCAGAGCAAGAGCGTGCATCGCCCCCCCGCCGCCGAACGCCACAAGTGCGAACTCTCGCGGGTCGTAGCCCTTGTTAGTCGAGACGAGGCGCAGCGCGTTTACCATGTTGGCGTCCGCGATCTGCACCACTCCGCGGGCGACTTCCGTGCGCGTCAGCCCCATCGAATGCTGCAAGGGCGCGAAGGCCTGTGTCACCGCGTCCCAGTCGGGATCAACGGTCCCGCCAACGAAGCTCGTCGGGTCGATGCGCCCCAGCACTAGCTGGGCGTCGGTCGTGGTCACCTCCGTGCCTCCTCGACCATAGGCCGCGGGACCCGGATCCGCACCCATCGACTGCGGCCCCACATGTAGTTTTCCCCCCGCATCGAGCCAAGCGACAGAACCGCCGCCGGTCCCGATCTCGACGATCTCCGATACCGGCGTTTGGATGGGATACCCCGGCGACGTGGGGGTTTTCTCGATGTAGTAGTCCGTGCCGACGCGGATCTCGCCGTCCGCTACTAAGGCACACTTGGCGGTCGTGCCTCCGATGTCCAATACGATCAGATTGCTCTCGTCGATCAGCCCGCCCAAGTGCGCCGCTGCGAAGATGCCGCTGGCCGGCCCCGACTCCACCATCGCGATCGGGTTGCGTTTCACCGCTTCCACGGTTGTGATTCCGCCGTTGGATTGCATGATGAAGGGGCTGCGGTCAAAGCCCGACGCTCTGAGCCGATCCTCCAAGCGCTCGACGTACGCTTTGGCAATCGGGTGGACATAGGCGGACAAAACCGTGGTGTTCGTGCGTTCGTACTCGCGCCATTCCCTAGACACTTCGTGCGACGCGACGACCGACACGCTCGGCCAGAGTGCGCGTATCTCCTCGACCACCCGCTGCTCGTTGGTCGGATTGATGTAAGCGTGCAGAAACGCCACGGCGATGGCCTTCACGCCCTCGCCACGCAGGAACTCTATATGCTGTGCGAGGGGCCCGGTATCCACGGGTTTCAGAAGCTCGCCGCGGTGGTCTGTGCGCTCGTGCAATTCGAGCCGCAGGTACCGGTCGACGAACGGCTTGGGCTTGCGGAAGTTGAAGTTGAAAAGATCAGGCCTGTTGCCGCGACCGATCTCTAGCACATCGCGGAATCCGGTCGTCGTGATCAACGCCGTTTTTACGCCTTTGCGCTCGGTGAGACAGTTGATCACGACCGTGCATCCATGGGCAAAAAAAACAAGGTCTCTTGGCGAGGTACCGACGTCGTCAAGGCTCGCCAACACGCCGGCCTCGAAATTTGGTGGTGTGGTGTCCACCTTCGCGGTCCGCACGGAGCCCGCGCCACCCTCCGGAGAGTAGACGACTACATCAGTGAACGTACCCCCGACGTCACTTGCCGCACGAAGATTGGGCGTCCTAGCCGGCAACTGACCCCCTGTCGTCGAAGTCTTTTCGCGAACCCGATTCATCCCGGCGGCAGCGACGTCATTCATCACATGTGGACGCCGAGCCGAGCGCCAAACATCCTCGGGGCGCTGATCACCGTCGGTGCGAGCCCCGGCTGGATCGGCTCGAAGGAGTGTTCGTACCAGCGATCATCCGAAAGGTTTTCGCCGAAAGCCTCAACGAACCACTTCTCGTTGCGGTGGTCGAACCGAACACGCATGTTGATCCGCTGGGAGGACGGCGAACCTCGGAACAACGCCAAATCGTTCGCCTCGCTGTGGTAGAACTTCGATACGTGCTGGTGTTCTAGCTGAACCGTTAGCGAACCGGCGTCCATTGGCACCGAATACGCACCAATCAGCGACGAAGAGAACTTGGGGGCACGGTTGAGCACTTGGCCGGCATAGTCGCTGACGTTGCCCTCCGAGTCGGTTACGAGGAACTCGTCGTAGGTGGCGTCTAGGACACTGACCGTTGCTTGCAGTACAAATTGGGTTGTGGGGAAGAAGGTCAACTCCCCCTCGAACCCTACAATGGTCGCTTCACCTGCATTGGAAACCGAAAGTAGCCTAGTCGTCGGATCATCCACCCTTACCTGCATATCCGTATAGTCCGCGTTGAACGCCGCGACGTTGATCCGCAGACGGTCGTCCATCACATCCGCCTTTAGGCCTGTCTCTAACGACCAGACGAACTCCTGGTCGAAACCCGGGTCCGGGTCGCCCGCCGCTATGTCGCCGGCGAGACTCTCCGTGATGTTCCAACCGCCGCTTCGGAAGCCCTTGGTGGCACTCGCGTACCACAGCACGTCATCGTTTATCTGGTAAGTGAGCACGAATCGCGGCGTGGTCGTGCTCCAGTCGTCAGTGTCGTGGGCGGATGCCCCGGGTGCCCGGCAAGCCCGTGCGTCGTAATTCGACTCGAACGACGTGTAGAACGCCATGCAATGACGCCACGCTTTCTCCTCGCCGCTGTACCTCGCGCCTGCCGTAAACGACGCCCTTTCGCCGAGGTCCATGGTCACCTCCCCGAAGGCAGACCAAGCGTCCGTGTCGATCTCGCCTTCGAAGAGGATTCCCAACGGAAGCTGCCGAATGTCGAAAGGAATGAACTGCCCGGCCTCCTCGGTGAAGAACAACCCACCGACCAGCCAACGCAGGGAATCACCGGTTTCGAACGAGAGCGTCACCTCTTGGCTGAACTGGTCCGCGTTCTGCTCTTGACGGAACTGGACGATGTCCAGCGGCCCGCCGTCGGAGTCCGTGTTCGATTCGTGGTCCGAGTTCACAACCGCCGTGATCGACTTCAGGCTAAAGTTGTCCGTAGTCAAGCCCACGGCCAAGTTCACGCCATCAAAGGAGCGTTGGTCGTGGTTGCCGAAGTCCGCCGGGATGACGTCGATGTCGAGGCCGTCCAAGAGATCCTTGAAGCCGTTGACCGCTTTCGTCTCTCCGCTGTACGCCTTCAGGACGGCAGAGAACTCTTCGGTCGGGTGCCACGCGAGCGCACCCGAGAAGTAGCTGTTGTCCTTGTCGTATACGTCTTCGCCTCTGGTCGGATTCTCGGCATATCCGTCCCGCCTCGATAGGGCCCCGGCGGCCTTCGCGAACACTGTGTCGCTTAGCGGACCAGCGACTACACCGCTCCCCGCCACGCCGCCGAAGTTGGCGACGGTGAATTGACCCCGCCCCACGAACTCGCGACTAGGCGTGACCGTCACAACATTGATCGCGCCGCCTGTGGCGTTGCGCCCGTAAAGCGTCCCCTGCGGCCCCCGTAGAACCTCAATTCGCTCCACATCCGCGAACTCGAACACATGGCCGAACGGCCTGCCTTGGAAAACGCCATCCACATAAACGCCGACGCCATCCTCTGCGCCAACGCCCAATGCGAGCGATCCAACGCCGCGAATGGACAACGGGCTGCCGCCAAACCCTTCGTTGGATGCGATGAAAAGGCCGGGGGTCTGCAAATGTATCTGCCGCAGGTCGGTCAAGTTTCCCTCCGAGATGTCGTCGCTCGAAAGGGCCGTCACAGATAGGGGCGTCTGCTGCACCGAAGCGGTGCGCTTCGAGGCAGTGACGATGACCTCCTCGATTTCTTGAGCCGTCCCCGGGACACAAAGAAGCGCCGCGACCGCCCAAAGGACATACCCTTCAATAGACCGACATGCTGTTCGCGTAGTCATCGTTTCTCCCCCTAAGGCGTTGTGTCCGCCGGCACGTGGATGACGTTTCCAAACTGGTAGTCCTCTTGGTAGATGCCGAACTTTTGTAGTTCAGCCTCCGGCGGTGCCTGCATGCCCCACGCCCTGCTGTTCGTCCAACCAATTTGCTTCTGCAACGCCGCGTTCTCCGCAGCCTTCAGAGCTGCGATGGAACAATCTATGACTGGCACCCTTACCCCGGTCTCTTCCGCTAGGAAGGTCTGCAAATCTAAGAAGAATCCGACCTCCAACGTGCAACCCAATATGATCGACTCAGCGTTGTGCTCGAGATACGCCACGGTGGCTGCGGTTTTTATCGCCGCCGCCGTAACTTCAGGATTGACATGGAATTGTTCCACCCGCATGCCCACCGACTCGAACGACGCTAGCTTGTCCCGGTATCCATACTGGTAAACCGTGTCCCGCATCTGATCGGCCCACTTCCACTCACCGATGATGACCGAGAAGTTGTTGGCGATATTCATCGCTTCGGTGATCGATGCTTGACACGGTGCAACGACGATGGTGTCGCCTGATATTTCCCTTGCATCCGCCAAAGCGGGATCGTAGAAGCACCCGATAACCATGGCGTCGTAGTTGTCCTTCGACGCCTGCCTAGCAGCCTTGACCGTGTCGGCCACGATGAGCGCCTCGTACGACCTAAACTCCAAATCGGTCATTTTTGGCGGCACTGTCGCCGGATTTAGCGACGCCACGTCGACGGCCGTGTTTGGATATTTGTATTCCTTCGCCATTTCCGCGAACGTCTGGTCGTAGGAGGACGTTCCGATGGGGTTCAGGTAAAGGATCTTTATGTCTGTATTGAGCGACATCATTTATCTCCCGGTTTATGTTGAAGTTCCTCTGAACCTCATTCGCCAATTCTTCTGAACACGATGGAATCGACATCCCCTTGCGCGAAGCGGCCAGTCCAAGTCGTGGACGTCAAGCGGTTCACCAAGATGCGGAGCACCGCCGTCTCGTCGACGTCGACACCACCCGCCAACGACCCGCGACCGTCCGCGATCGCCACACTCACTCCCTGTTCCGCGACGACCACGTCCGGGAGTGGTTTCGAGAAGTTGTCGAACAAGCCTTCCACCCCGAACGTGCCGGATTCCGACTCGTAGCTGCCGCTCACAGTCCCGTCGTCGATGTTCGCTTGCAGCACGAGCCGGCTGCCGTCGTCAGCTTCCCAAGTGCCCGACACCAGATCTTTTCCGGACCCCGTGAACGGCACTGGTTTCGGCGGCGTTACCGGCTCGCAGAACTCCGGTGCCTGCTTGAAGAAATCCAAGGTCTGCGGCCAAGTTATCGGCGCCGATGCCGCCAGCGGCGGCGCTGTGGCCGTTGCTATCAGCGCGTTTAGAAGCTCCAGCGTCTCCGGAATCTCGTAGCTTTTTTGGCCCGGCACATCCACACTCTGCGCCGGGTGGTACTGGCCGGCCAGATTCGAAACCCAGTGCCATGTGCCATCAGCATCCGCGACCGACACGTTTATCGCACGCCACTGGATCGCAAGCGCCACCGGACGGCCGTTCGGCGGATCGCCGCTCTCCTCACGGTGCCCTAGCGGGGCGACACTCCCCACCACGTTGTACGAGCCCGTGGCGCCTGTGTGCGACGTGTACGTCCCGGAAATGCGGCCTGACTCTTCATCTACGCTGAGATCCAATTGCGAACAGTACGAGTTCGTCCACGTGCCTGAGATGGGACTATCGGCCACGGCCACTTGTCCCTAGGCGGCTACCAACGCCATAAACGCCAGCCATCGGTATGCCGCGACTCAACTCGACGTGGCCACACACGACGCGAAGGCCAGTTGCTTGCGCCATAGCTTCACGATCAGACACCGTTCCTCTTGCTGGCTCGAACGACGTTACAAAGAGAATGCGCGGTCTGATACTCCCCAAACGGGTAGGTATGACTTCGAGAGCCCGCCAAGCAATGGACGAATGCAAACGGCGGGGTGTGCGTCGCACTGAGACCGACGGCACGAAAGTTCCGGGGGCTGGGATATGTAGCGTGTAGTAGCGGACGACCGCACGACGCCAAGGTCACTGGTCTGCGGCCAAGCAGGGAGTGAACCGGCAAGATTGCGTCTGTGATCTGTCTATCGCGGAGTTTTCGCACCTCGGACTTCAAGACTGGCATCCAAGTTGATCAGCCCGAAAGTGGCCGCCACATTCATTGGGGCGGCGTCCGTCCGTCCCGCCCGTTCCACGCTGTCCCACGCATGTCCGTCTTGACAAATGCTGTATGAATATACATATTCAGGCTTGACGCGCGGGAAGGACGACATGACTCAACCAACTGCAACGCAACGAGCTGGGACGAGGCACGGTAGCTGTCCATCCCCGCCGCAGCGCAGGGCGTGCCCGCTAGGCGGCTGCCGGCACCGATGGGAGCCGGCAGCGGGAGACGCGGGACGTTCGGGGACTCGGAGGCAGGCACGCCGCCGCACCCATGGAGTCCAGCGTACGCGAACAGTGGGGCCGAAAATGGAGCCCGTGTCCAACGCGGTTACTTCGTCTATGTCGACCCGGACGTGCTCATGGAGCCCGGCCACTTTGTCGCATGAGGCGAATGGGCAGGACCGCTCGACAACCACCTGCCATTGTGGCACGATTTGTCCCGTGGCGGGGGTAGGCACCAGTAGCGAGTTCAGGCGACTTCGACTCGATGCAGGGCTCAGCGTCTCCGAAGCAGCGACGGCCACAGGCTATGCCGTTCGCACCATCCATCGGTGGGATCGTGGCGAAACGAAACCCAGAAAGGCTGCCATCGAGTATCTGCGTGGCCGAGCGCCCGCCGCAACTGCCCGGTCTGACTTCACCTTCATCGACCTCTTCGCCGGAATCGGCGGCCTTAGGCTTGGGTTCGAAGCCATCGGCGGCAAGTGCGTGTTCACGTCCGAATGGAACCAGTTCTGCCAGTTGACGTATCAAGCTAACTTCGGCGCCGACGAACCCATCGCTGGCGACATCACCGAGATCGCCCCGGAAGACATCCCGTCGCACGATCTGCTCCTTGCGGGCTTTCCATGCCAACCCTTCTCAATCGCCGGAGTGGCGAAGAAGAACGCCCTGAACCAGCCCCACGGTTTCCGCTGCGAGAGCCAAGGAACGCTCTTCTTTGACGTCGCCCGCATCATCGCGCATCACCGGCCGCCGTTTTTCCTCCTTGAGAACGTCAAAAACCTGCTGAACCACGACCGCGGTCGTACGTTCAGGATCATCCGCGATACCCTCGAATCCGATCTCGGCTATGACGTCCACGCCCGCGTGATCAACGCCCGGTCGTGGGTACCGCAGCACCGCGAACGCATCTTCCTCGCGGGCTTCCGCGACGAGACTACCTTCTCGTTTGACGAGATGGCCGTCCCAGACCCTGCAGAAGGCCCACGGCTCAGCGCGATCCTTCACCCCGAGGACGGGTCCGAGCAGGTCGAAGAAGGCTACACGGAAGGCCCGCAGGCCAAGGTCGCATCCCGCTACACGCTGTCGCACCATCTCTGGACGTACCTGCAGGCATATGCGGAAAAACATCGTAGGAGAGGCAACGGATTCGGGTTTGGCCTCGTAGGCCCCGACGATATCGCACGCACGCTGTCCGCACGCTACTACAAGGACGGATCGGAAATCCTCGTCCGCCAGCACGGCAAGCGGCCACGGCGCCTGACCCCCAGAGAGTGCGCGCGCCTCATGGGATTCGACCGGCCCGGTTCCGAGAACTTCCGGATCCCGGTTTCGGACACGCAGGCATACAAACAGTTCGGAAACGCGGTCGCTGTACCGGTAGCAGTCGCCGTCGCGCACCATATGGAGCCGTGGATGGTCGCCGCCCTACATCGGCAAGGACTGCTCTTTTGACCGACATCGTCGATTCGGCAGTGCGCAGCCGCGCGATGTCAGGCATACGGGGCGGAACACCAAACTGGAACTCCGCATCCGAAAGGCGTTCCACGCGCATGGCTTACGCTACCGCATCCATCACCCGCGACTGCCGAGCAACCCGACATCGTCCTTCCGCGGTTTCGCGCCGTGATCCTCGTTCTCGGCTGCTTCTGGCATGGGCACGATTGTCCGCTCTTCTGGCTGCCCGGAACCCGCATCGAGTTCTGGCGCGAGAAGGTCGCACGCAACCCAGCCAGGGGGGGGGGTTGCCATAGCCCTCTCCGACGCGGGCTGGCGTCGCACAACCGTCTGGGATTACTCGCTCCGTGGACCACAACGCCTCGACTTCAACGCCATGGTCGATGGCCTTTGCGACGGCCGCCGTAGCGGGAGAGCGACCTTGAACTGCGCGAAATCCACGCTTCACCTTGCGGAGTCCGCGGGCGTGGCCTCCAACAACGGTCGGCTCGGGACGAACTCCGCATGAAGCACGGCCAGTTGCGGGACCACTTCCGCGGTGTAGGCGCCAAGCGTCTCTCCGCCGTCGACGCCGAACCGAGGCGTTCCAACCAACACGAGATTGGCACAACGCAAGCGATGCGCCGCGAGTTCTTGGGAGAAGGCCCCAAGAGGGACTTTTCCGCCGTGTACATCTGGCTCGGGCGCGACCAAGACGCAGTCACTATCCATTCACGGGCGACCTACTACGACGCCCGCGAGAACCAGCCTCACCGGGCCCCGGAATGGCGCCTCTACTACCCGTCGAACGCGGTGACGGAAACCATGAACGAGGGTGACGCCTTGTTCCTCGCACTCGACACCTCGGACACGTTGTACTTCATCATCGCCCCTGCACGTTCCACCAGCGAAGACCAGCTCTCATGGCTATTCGGCGTAGAACCCCGGGGGACATTCGATGTCCGCAGCTTCAGGGATGAAGATCCCGAACTCGACTTCGCGGCCCATTTCATCCTCGACGAACTCGGCATCGAGTTCGAGGTGCCCGATGCGCCGAAACTCGACGCCATCATCGATCCGCTGGGCACGAGTTTTCCGCCTACCGCCGAGTTTTCGCAACTCGCCCGCGACTCTTTGGACGACGTATCACCGAAGGACGACCCGGACGGAGCACTGCTCGCTTGGCTGAGCCACGAAGAATCCATGTTCCGCCGCCTTGAACGCCGAATCATCGCCGATCGGCTGGAGACCGGGTTCGTCGACTCTGAGGGTACCGACGTCGACGGCTTCATTCGCTTCTCTCTGAGCGTGCAGAACCGGAGGAAATCCCGCATGGGACACTCCTTGGAGCACCATTTGGAGGCCGTGTTCGTCGCGCATGGGGTCCGCCACGTCCGCGGCGCCATGACCGAAAACCGGCAAAGGCCCGACTTCCTGTTCCCGAGCCTTGAAGCCTATGAGGCCGCGCCGCCTGACGGTGCGACAGGTCTCTTCATGCTCGGCGCGAAGTCCACCTGCAAGGACAGATGGAGGCAGGTTCTCGTCGAAGCAGCGAAGATTCCGCGCAAGCACCTTCTGACGCTTGAACCCAGCATCCCCTCGACACAAACCAATCAGATGGCCATGTACGACTTGCAGCTCGTCGTAACGCAACCCATTCACGCGACGTATACGCCGATTCAGCGCCATTGGCTCTGGACCCTCTACGACTTCATTGAGGAAGTCACCTGACCCGTCTCTCCGAGCCAAGGGCACCAGCGTTAGTGATGCGCTGTCGTCGCTGAGCGCCCCGTCGCTCCTCGCAATCTAACCATAAGCAACCAGCACGGCATCCCGCTTGGAACCGCAGGGCATGAACGCCTAGCCCTAGCCCAAGAGCCATCACCCTTCATCGCTAATTCAGGTTCGTCTCCCAACGGGTTATGCTCAGCGCATGCTTTGCTTCTCGCACTACGCATCCTTCGTACGCTCGGCCACCCGCCCACCTTCTCCGTTGCGGAGCAAGTCAAGCTTCACAATGCCCTTCCGACCCAGAAGCATCCCGAAATAAGTGAACTGGGATAACTCGCAGCGGAAAGTCATCGACGCCCCTCCGGAGGCTCGTCTACTCGTCAGCGCCGGTCCGGGGACGGGCAAGACCGCAGTCGCATGTGCGCGCGTCGCGCAACTGATTGCCAAGCACGATGTTGAACCTAGCGCCGTCTGGCTCATCAGCTTCACGCGCACTGCGATTCGCGAGGTCCGCGACCGCATCGCTGGCTATCTTGACGACCCCGAAGACGCGCATGTAGTGAACCTCGCGACGCTTGACTCTAGCGCTTGGCGGATACACGTCGGATTTGATCCCAACGCACGCTTCCCCTCCTATGCAGAGAACATCGCCACGGTTCTCGACCTCGTCCGCTCTGACGAAGACGTTGCCGAATACCTCACCAACCTGCGCCACCTCCTTGTTGACGAGGCACAAGACATCGTCGGCACCCGCTCGGACTTGGTCGTCGAGATGATCCGAAAGCTCGAACCAGACGCCGGTGTCACCGTCTTTGCCGACGACGCACAGGCGATCTACGGCTTTGCGGACGACCAAGAGGTCCGAACGGAGGGCGACAACGAGCCGCCACTGTCGGGAGCGATCCGGCGGGGCGCAGCCGGGTCTTTTGTTGAGACTGAGCTGTCGAGCATCCACCGGACCCGCTCGCATAAGCTCAGGAAACTTTTCTCTTCCTCGCGTCAGAGACTCTTGGACGAGAACGTTCCACCTGATGACCGCCTCGCTGCCATCCGCGAGGACGTGCGCAAATTGGCGCATGGGCAGACCCCTCGCGCCGGTAACGCCGGATTCCCAGACGCGGACGGCGATCTGGTCCTTTACCGTCGGCGTTGCGACGTTCTCATGGCGTCCTCCTTCCTGTCCCAAGCCCGGATCCCGCACCGCCTGCGCATGTCAGGACTACCGGAGCGTCTTGCGCCATGGATCGCCGCGGCCCTGTCCGAGTTCACGTCGCCTAGGTTGGGACGCAGCACGTTCATGGACCTTTGGTCGACACGCGTCGAGGGCACACCCTTGGCCGCCTGCACCCCGACAACCGCTTGGCAGCAACTGTTCCGTATTGCTGGTTCACCGCCAAATCTGGTCGACATGAACCGTCTGCGCCAATCCCTCGGTGGCGGACGTCCACCGGCAGACCTCTGCATCCCCGATCTGGGCACGTCGGGCCCCGTGATCGGAACTATCCATGCGTCCAAAGGCCGCGAAGCCGACAGGGGACACCTCATGCTTCCACTCAACGTTCGCGATGACGCCGACGGGGCCGAGGAAGCACGCGTCGTGTTCGTGGGTGCCACGCGCGGTCGCTCGAAGCTATTCGTAGGGAGCGGCTACAGACCGTTCGCTAGGTGGACCCGTTCTGGACGCGCCTACCGTCGAACCGGAGGGAGCCAGCCGCGCGCCCAAGTCGAGATCGGTCGAGACGGCGACCTCGCGGCGGAGGGTGTTGCTGGCCGCAAGTTCTATCCCGACGCCGACGATGTTCGCCGGTGTCAGGCGGCGTTCCCACGGCTGGCTGACGGCGCCGGGCCGTTGATAGCCACCGCCGACCCCGAAAGTGAATTCGCCTATCGCGTTGCCGAACAGAGTCCCGGCGAGTGCCTTGCCGTGCTTGCCAAGCAAGTCAATGACGACCTGTTCGAAATCGGGGACGCCATTCTAGATGACGGTCAGAGAAGACGTCCTCCCTACCGAATACCACACCTCTACTGTCGCGGATTGCGCACCATCGTGCTGCCGCCCGACTCCACGGACGCCGAGTCGCTACACGAACCTTGGAGCAGGACGGGCATCCTTCTGGCGCCCGTTCTCGTCGGCTACACGACGCTTTACTTCCCGGCATTTGACTGACCGAGATCACGACCATGCGCCAAACCCTCCTCGAACGCCTCAAGCAGGATCTTGTGGGGCCCATGTCGGAACTCGAAGAACTCGTGTCCCGCCCTTCGGACGTCTACTTGACGGGCGTCCTGTGGCCCGGACAGACCCAAATATCGGGCGAAGAAGACGAAACCCTCGGCGTCCATGGCGACGGTGGTGACGAGCCGGAGGGAAGTGACGGCGTTTCTCTCTCCGGCCAGCACCGTCCTTGTGCCGCTGGCGTCTCCTTCGCGGCCGTTGCCCCGGAAGGAACTCCTAGCGTCGAAGTGAACGTCGAGTTCGCCCGGTACGAAAGGGGCGCTGGCGAGGAAGACACGCCGCCAGTCTGGCATCGTCGGCCATTCGTTTTGGCCGCAGGCGCCATCGAACTCGCTGCTTCCCAGCGAGACATCGACCTTGAGGATTTCGGCGCACCTCCTGGTACCCGCCTCCACGTCCGCACGTCACCGTGGCTGGATGGAGTCGTGGCCACGGTCACGTTGCTCAACTACGCGAAACCACCACGCGAAGAAGGTCGTAACGGCGTCGAGGAACGTACCCTTTTTCAAGTGGAGATCCTGATTCGCCCGTCACCCGGCACTGAGCTGGTTGCGCGTCCCTCGCGACGGACCGCCATGGATGACGAAGACCACTCAGCCGAACTGCTTCACCGGAACGCCCTCGAGTTTGCCACGGGCCACACATGCTCGGCACGCTGGGTAGCCAATGGGCGCACAGCAACAGAGGTTGCCACTACTTGGGTTCCCAGCTTCACG
Organism: uncultured Pseudomonadales bacterium; assembly: GCA_964348085.1. Classification (GTDB taxonomy): domain Bacteria; phylum Pseudomonadota; class Gammaproteobacteria; order Pseudomonadales; family Azotimanducaceae; genus VXYL01. The sequence goes on from CAYGBI010000014.1 coordinate 21,950, forward strand.
GTGCGATCGACCAGCCCGGACGGCCATAGGGAGTTCAACACGCTTCGCACCCAGACCGATCTGGAGCCCCTCTCGGCGACTTGGCTGGCGGATGCGGACTCCGAACTGCTTGAGCAAGCATTGCTGGCACTTCCCGCAGCCTATGCCAGATGGCTGAAATCCCAAGATGACGCAATCGCTGACCTGCCGTCAGAGTTGCGGTCACATGCCGAGCGCAATGTCGAGATTTGCCAGCGCGTACACGACCGGATGGCAGATGGCGCCTCCGCAATCGCTGCCGATCCCGCGATGGCAACCGCCTTCCGCCTAGCCAACAGGGCGATGGCACTGCAGTACCGCTGGAGTCGGGGAACTCAGCTTCGGTGGCGCCCCTTCCAACTCGGCTTCATCCTTCTCGCCGCCGCGTCTCTAGTTGATGGGAACCATCCTGACCGTGAGGTCATGGACCTCCTCTGGTTCCCTACCGGCGGCGGCAAGACCGAGGCATACCTAGCGTTGATAGCCTTCCTCGCCTTCCACCGGCGGCTATCCGCACCGCAAGCTCCCGACAGCGGCGCTGGAGTCGCCGCCCTCATGCGTTACACGCTTCGCCTTCTCACCACGCAGCAGTTCACACGGGCCGCCGCCATGATTCTTGCCTGCGAAGCCATTCGGCGCGGCAGGGTGGCGGGAACAGAACATCACGCGAACGAACTGGGACATTCCCCCTTCTCGATTGGTCTCTGGGTCGGCGGGGAGGCGTCCCCGAACCAAGTCTTGCAAGCGGCCGCCTCCCTCGATGGCGCACCGGGCGTGGCTTCCCCCAAGCAACTCCTGTCCTGCCCAGCCTGCACCGGTGCGCTGTCGTGGCGACATAACCAACTTGCCCGCGCGATCGAAGTCCAATGCACCAATCAGCAGTGCGTTCTTTTCCACAAGGACGACCCACTTCCCGTCTGGACCGTTGACGAGGACGTCTATCGAGAGAAGCCGACGCTTGTGGTCGGGACGGTTGACAAGTTCGCACAGATTGTGCGCCGCAAGGAGATCTCGGATTTCCTAGGCCTTGCCAATAGGCCTCCGGATCTCGTTCTCCAGGATGAACTGCATCTGATCTCCGGCCCCTTGGGCACCATTGCCGGTCTCTATGAAGCGGCCATCGACCGCATGCTCTCCGAAGGCGGCCGCCCCCCGAAGATAATCGGCTCGACTGCTACCATTCGCCGTGCATCCAACCAAGTCCTCGCCCTGTTCAAGCGAAGTACGGAACAGTTCCCGCCTCCTTGCCTAGATGCCGACGACTCTGGATTCGCGGTGGTAGATCCGGATCTCCCGGGACGCCTCTACGCGGGTGTGACGACAGCCGGGCGTTCGGCGAAATTCATGCTCCAAGCGACTGCCGCATCCCTGCTCCAGTCCGCCGCCGGCGCATCCGGGTCAGACGACGAGCGTGACTGGTACTGGACCCTGATCTCCTACTTCAATGCCCTGCGAGAGCTCGGTGGCGCGTTGGTTCTGATGCAGGACAACGTCACCGACAGCATCGAAGACTTTGCGAGACGGCGCGACGAAGAACCGCGGGATCCCGCGGCAGTCACGGAACTCACATCGCGCCTGACTCAGCAGGAGGTCCGAGACATGCTCGAGCGACTTGACGTCCCCTTGGGCCGACAGGACGTCCTCGACACCGTCCTCGCCACCAATATGCTGAGCGTTGGCGTCGACATTCCGCGGCTCGGTCTCATGCTCGTCAACGGGCAGCCGAAGGGCATCGCCGAGTACATCCAAGCAACCAGCCGGGTAGGCCGAGGCGAGGTTCCCGGGCTCGTTGTGGCAATTCTCAACAACGCCAAGGCACGCGACCGTTCACACTACGAGAGTTTCGCTACTTGGCACGGCACGCTCTATCGCGATGTCGAACCGACCAGCGTTACCCCCTTTGCCTCTCGGGCACGCGACCGTGCGCTCCACGCCGTGCTCGTTGCATCGGTGCGCCACCTCGTGCCCGGCATGCGCGACACTCCACGGCTGGACGACGACGCCATAGAGGCCGCACACGCGATCATCAACGACATCGCCCACAGGGCAGACGACATCGATCCCGACGAACACTCCGTCGCGGAGGAACTCCATCGCCTCCTGACAACATGGCAGAAGCGCGCCCCTTCGACCTATTGGAACGACCGCCAAATCGGCCGTTCGCTACTCCAGTCCGCGGAGCGCGCGGCCACGCTCCGGGCTTTGGGAAAGGGTGTGGGTGACGCTTGGCCGACCATGAACAACATGCGCAGCGTAGAGCCGTCAACACCATTCAAGCTCAAAGAAGGTCTCAGGCCCTTCCCTGACAGCAGCTCCGAGGAGGGCAAAACAGATGCCGCGTAACGCGTTGGGCGAACTGCGGCGTAGCGCCGTCGTCATGACTTTCGGCCCGGGGGCCATCGTAGACTTCCGCGCCGACGGCGCGCCCGTCTCGGCCGTATCGGCGGGTCTCGAATTGTGGGATTCAGCCTTCCCCCCTGCCGGAACGCAAAATCCCCAGTCGATCTTCGAACCGCGCCTAGAGGGTCGGCTCGGTGTTGCGGGATTCCGCCTGCCTCCCGTGGTCTACGATCTGCCAGGCGGCGACTCCGAGGACACAAGAACCCTCATCGGCGTCCGCTTCCCGCAGTGGCTTCAGTGCCCACGCTGCGACCGTATTGCGCCCAGCGGCAATTGGAGCCAAGCACCTGGCAGCGCGTCTCGCTACTGCGCCCGTTGCACCGCCAGAGCACCGGGCCGACGCAGGGTGCATGTCGTGCCAACCCGTTTCGTCATGGCCTGCCCCAAGGGTCATCTCGACGAGTTCCCGTGGCACTATTGGGTCAAGCACAAGGCGAGTTGCGGCAAGAAGGAAAGAGGCAGACTCTATCTACGTTCCGTGGGCGCGGGCTTGGCCGGCCTCATCCTGAGCTGCGCCGACTGCGGCGCACGGAAGTCCATGGACGGCATCTTCGGGATCGAAACGTGGACGGGCTTCACTTGCAAAGGACGTCGGCCATGGCTCGCTGCCGCGGACCAGCCCTGCGAAGATCGTCCTCGAACGCTTCAGCGTGGCGCGTCCAACATCTACTTTCCTGTCTTGGCATCGGCACTGAGCATTCCCCCTTGGACCGACACCCTTCAGGTGGCCCTTGAAGATAACTGGCAGGGCCTCGTCAACGCAACGCCTGAAGAGCGGAAGGTTTTCGTAAAGATCTTGGCTAACGGGCCCCTTGCACACATCCAGACCGAACTCGGCGAAAGCGAGCTGGTGGCGCGTGTCGAAGCGAGGGTTTCCGCATACGACGACGAGCAGAATCTGGACATCCGCGACGAAGAATACCGCCGGATCGCCCTCTCCGCGCCGACATCGGTCTCGGAGTTCGAGACCCGGGCGGTGGAAGTTCCCGAAGCGCTCCGTCCCTTCGTCAGCCGAGTCGTTCGTGTCGTGCGCCTCCGCGAAGTGCGGGCATTACGATCATTCACCCGCATCAACCCCCCGGGACCAGACGACAGTCCCGACTACGCAAGCATCTCGGCACGAAAGCTCAACTGGCTCCCTGCCATCGAAGTTCGCGGCGAAGGGATCTTCCTCACGCTGAATCCAGACGCACTGACTGCGTGGGAAGGAAACGCGACCGTCGCCGACCGCGCCCAACGCGTCAGCCGAGCATGGTCCGCGGACTGGGACGCCCGCCACTATGACGGGGAGCCGAAGCCAGCCATCACCTCCAGATTCTTGCTCCTCCACACCTTCGCACACGCGCTGATTCGACAGCTCACGCTCGAATCCGGCTACTCATCCGCGTCACTACGCGAACGGCTCTACGTTGGAGAGGGTCCCAAGGGCATGATGGGATTGTTGATCTACACTGCCACCTCGGACTCCGACGGCACGCTCGGTGGCCTTCAACGGCAGGGAGAGCCGATCCGGCTTGCGAGAACGGTTGTTTCGGCCATACGCGCTATGGCTTGGTGCTCTTCGGATCCTCTGTGCATCGACGGCATCATGTCCGCTCACGACCGCTTTTCGCTTGCCTCCTGCCACGCGTGCGTCATGGCTCCGGAAACCGCTTGCGAAAACTCCAACCGCTTCTTGGACCGCGCCCTCTTGGTCGGGCTGCCCAGCGAAGAGTCAGTGGGGTTCTTCGCTCCGCTCTTGGCATAGGTTCCGTCGGGGTACCCCAGCAAAGCTAACCCGCACGAATTCGGCGACAGAGGAGTCGTCACGTCCACTCCGTCGGCCCGCCAAAGGTCAATCCCTTCCTTACCCTATTCATCCAAGCGAATATTCGCTTGGCTCTACCTCAGCGTGAGAAGTCCTAGATCCCTTACCATCGTGCCGTGGTCGCGTGTTAGGTCGACCATACGACAGTCAATGGATAGGTATGTAGGAAGTAAACCGAAATCCCATCGCCAAAAAATCAATATAAATCAACTTTGACGACGTTTTGTGGCGGAGTTGTGGCGGAGAGCAGGGCTTTCCCACGCTAATCCCGTATGGGAAGGCGGGCGTAGTGGGATTCTTCACGGGGCGTCGGGCGTCGCGGACGATGCCGGCGACCCGGCGCTGGCTTTCCCACGCTGGACGTGCGATAAAGGGGGCATGGATGTGCGGTCGCGCCTGTGCGCCCACCCCGTCTGCGCGGGGAGGCCGGAAGGATTCCGCCTGGCGGATGTCGAGGTTCGCCTGGCGACGCCGCTGGAGCGCCCGCTGTGGGACGCGCTGATGGACGAGCGGCATTATCTCGGCTTCCACCGGCTCGCGGCGCGGGGCCTTCGCTACGTGGCGGTCTGGCGGGGGCGATGGCTGGCGCTGGCGGGCTGGCAGGGCGGCGCGTTCAAGTGCGGGCCGCGCGACCGCTGGATCGGCTGGCGGCCGGCGCAGCAGTTCGGGCGCCTGGATCTGGTGGCCAACAACACGCGGTTCCTGGTGATGTCGGAACCGGGCGCGTTGCCGAACCTCGCGTCCTTCTTCCTCGCCGCGATGACCCGGCGGCTCGCCGCCGACTGGCGGGCGGTCCACGGCCACGGCGTGCTCGTGGCGGAGACGTTCTGCGACCCGGAGCGGTTCGGCGGGACGATGTACCGGGCCGCGGGCTGGCGGGATCTGGGGGAGACGCGGGGCTACGCCCGCGCCAACGGCCGCTACACCGACCCGCACGGCAAACCGAAGCGGGTGCTCGTCCGGCGCCTGCGCCGGGACGCGCGGCGGTTGCTCGCGCGCCCGGAGCCGTTGCCGGCGGCGGTGGCGCCGTCCCGCCCGTCGCCGGCCGCGCGCGACCCGGCGGTCATGCGCTCGCTGCACGCGGAGCTGGCGGCCGTGCCCGACTGCCGCCGGCCGCAAGGGCGCAAGCACACGGTCGCCAGCGTGCTGGCCGTGCACGTTCTCGCCACGCTGGCCAACATGAGGGGCTGCCTGGCGGCGGCGCAGTTCGCGCGGGCGTTGTCCCAGGAGGAACTCGCGGCCGTCGGCGCCTGGCGGAACCCGAAGACCGGACTGCGCGAGCCGGTCGCGAAGTCCACCCTCCACCGGGTCGTGCAGTCCGTCGACCCGGAGGCCCTCGAGGACGTGCTGCGCCGCTATTCCGGGGCCCGGCTGCCGCTCGCCCGGGCGCTCGCGGGGGACGGCAAGCGCATCCGCGGCGCCAACCGCAACGGCGCCGGCCACCACGAGACCGTGGCGCTGGTCGACCACGCCACCGGCGCGCCCGTCGCCCAGCTCGGCTTCGCCGACGAGGGCGGCGAGCGGGCCGCCATGCACGACCTCCTGGAGCGCGCCGACATCCGCGGACGGGTGGTCACCCTCGACGCCCTGCACACGGTTCGCAACACCGCGCGGCTGATCACGGAACGTCGCGGCGCCGACTACCTGATGACCGTCAAGGCGAACGCCCCGGAGACCCTCGCCGCCCTCGAGGCCGTCGACTGGGACCGGCAGCGCCACGGGCGGCACGCGGAGGAACCGGTCAAGGCCCACGGGCGGCTCGAACGGCGCACGATCGACGTCCTGACGCCGCTGCCCGGCGCGGTCAACTATCCCGGCGTCCGCCAGATCGCGCGCGTGCGGCGTCGCCGCGGGAAGCTCGGCCCGGCGGCGGACGGGACGTCGAGCGTCGAGACGGCCTATCTGGTCACCTCGCTCGATGCCCGGGCGGCCTCCCCGGCGGACCTGCTGGCCCTGAACCGCGGCCACTGGGCCGTGGAGAACGGCAACCATCGCGTGCGGGACACCACGCTCGGCGAGGACGCGTGCCTGGCCCGCACCGGCAACGGCCCCCTGAACCGGGCCAGCCTGAACACCATCGCGCTGGCCGTGGTGTTCGCCAACCGCCGCGACGGCGAAAGTCTCGCCGCCACCTTCCGAAGGTTCCAACTCCGCCCCGGGGACGCGGTCCGGGCCGTCTGCGGCCCGCCTCCGGCCGCCGGCTGACCCGCTCGCCCCGACCGACCGCGGGCCTCCCGGCATCCGCCCGGCGGCCGCGGACGCCCCGGAGAACCAAGACTCGGCGACCCGGAACGCCCCGACTTCCGAGGCGCCGCCGCCGTCCAAGGTTCCATGCCCGAATCCCAAGGACACGTTCATCCAAGCAAACGATCGCTTTGACCCCCACTTAGCGTGGGAAAGTCCTGTGGCGGAGAGGGAGGGATTCGAACCCTCGATACGTTGCCGTATACACACTTTCCAGGCGTGCTCCTTCGACCGCTCGGACACCTCTCCAAAGAGGCGACCCTACCAGCCGCACCCCGGCGCCCGACTCGCTGCGACCGCTGCTCCCTTCCGGGCCTGACGGGGTTGACACCGGTTCGTCGCGAGGGGACCGGTACGGTCGCCGGGGAGCAATGCTAATCGGTTTCGGCGACGAAATCACCGTCCTTGCCGGCTGAGTTGGCGCCGAAGGTCGCTCGTCGCGCCCGCGGCTCACGACCTTCGACCACCGAGCGAATATCGCCACCCTTCCGAGCATGGGACGGAACATAGTCGGTCAAGGCACCGTAGGTAGGTTCCAGCGGCAACCCGACCCAGTAACGTTCGGCCACAACCACTGTCGCCCGACCCCACGAGGGAGTATGTTTCCTCTCAACGTAGCTGAAACCGGCTATGCACATGGCTAACCACCGTTCGCTGCGCCTAGGCGTCCTATGTTTGATCTGGGCCGCCCTTCCCGCGCAAGCCCAAGCGCGCTATATCGAAGAAGGCTTCGTGATCGAGACCGTGGCCACCGTGCCGAGGGCTCGGCAGATCGCCGAGGCCAACGATGGCACGCTGTTCGTGGGTGGGAACAGAAACTGCGATGGGCGCGGCGGGGTCTACGCCGTTGTCCCGCACGCGGATGGCGACGCCGAAGTCATCACCGTCGACGAGGGGCTTCGTTGCCCGAGCGGCGTCGCGCTGCGGGACGGCGACCTATATGTAGCCGCCCTAAACCGGGTGCTGCGCTATCCCGACATCCTTGCCACCTTTCGCCGTGCGCCGACGCCCGCGACGGTTGCCAATAACCTTCCGCGAGATGCGCATCACGGGTGGAAGTACTTGGTCTTCGGGCCGGACGGCTTCCTCTACGTGCCGGTCGGCGCCCCGTGCAACGTTTGCGACGAGTCCGACGAACGTTACGCCACCATCCTCCGGATGGACCCAGACAGCGGGGAGACCACGGTGTATGCCCACGGCGTGCGCAACTCCGTGGGCATGGCGTGGCACCCGGTGACGCGCCAACTCTGGTTCTCCGACAACGGACGGGATTGGAGTGGCGACGATGTTCCCGCGGACGAGATCAACCGCGTACAGTCGCCCGGCGCCCACTACGGGTTCCCCTACTTCCACCAAGACCACCGCGCGGGTCAACCGGTCGACTATCGGGATCCTGAATTCGGCAGGGGCAGGAACGCCGTCGACTATCAGCGCACGGAATACGCCGTTCAAGCACACTCCGCCGCCTTGGGCGTCGCGTTCTACAACGGCCAGCAATTCCCGTCGCGCTTCTGCGGGGCCCTATTCGTTGCCGAGCACGGCTCTTGGAACCGCTACGCGGCGGGCAAAGCCGGCTACCGGGTCGGCGTGCTCCGTTTCAACGACCCGGATTCCCCCTCGGGGGCTGGCGCCGTGTACGAGCCCTTCGTCGAATGGCAAGTGCAGAACACGCGACAACCGCACACCGGGCGACCCAACGACGTGGTCGTGTCCCGGGACGGAAGCCTGTTGATTGCCGACGACGCGCCCAGAGCCGGCGTCGGCGCGATCTACCGAGTGCGATACGCCCCCGAAGCCGGCGACACCAGCGCCACCGGATGCGCCGCTACTGCTCATATCCCGACCTTCGCCGCCAAGAGCCACGCGACGCGGCTGAGTTTCGCTCGTGTGATCAACCACGGCGCGTCGACCGCCGTGGTGCATATAGATGCTTTCGACGACGCCGGACAACGACATGGACCGGCGACGCTTCGCCTCGCCGCCGGCGCGACCAAGCACTTCAACTCCACCGATTTGGAGGATGGCAATGCCGACAAGGGCTTGTCCGGCGGGACCGGCGCCGGCGCTGCCGACTGGCGCATGGAACTCAGCGCCGCCGGTCTTGAGGTTCTCTCCTATATGCGCACTGCCGACGGCTTCGTCACTAGCCTGCACGACTTGGCGCCGCTTGCCGAGCCCATCGTCGTGACGGCCAACGCGGACGGCACGAGGAAGTTCGAACACCGTTACGAAGTGCCGATCTTCAATCCCGGACGCAACACCAATCAGGTGAGTTGGCTGCGCTTGGTGAACCCGAACGAGCATCCCGCGGATGTCGCGATCACCGGCTATGACGACGTGGGCACACCGGGCGAAAACGTCGGGCGGCTCATCCTTGCCGGCGACGAATCTCGCTCGATCTCCGCCCAAGACCTCGAATCCGGCGCCGGCCTACTCGAGGACAAGGGCCTTGGCACCGGTAGAGGGAAGTGGCGGCTGCGGGTGACGTCGAACCGCCCTATCCTGATCGCGAACCTTCTCGCGAGCCCGACGGGACATCTGACCAACCTGTCCACAATGCCGGACAACAAGGTGTCCAACCGCTTGTCTACGTCGCACTTGGTGCCGCTCTTCCCCGGTCACGGCGACGAGAACGGCCGCCAAGGATTCGTGCGCATAATCAACCGCAGCGACGAACGAGGCACCATCGACATCAGCGCCCGCGACGACGCCGGCCACGCCCCGGGGGCCCTCAAACTGAACCTCGCCCCGGGCCGCACCGTGCATTTCAACTCCCGGCACTTGGAAACCGGTGCCGATCATCTCCGTTGGCGCGACGGGCTCGGCGACGGCGAGGGAAATTGGCGGCTGACACTCACGAGCAACCTCGACATCGACGTGTTGGCCTACATCCGCCGCACCAGCGACGGGTTCCTCACCAGCATGCACGACTTCGTTCGGCGCACCGGGACGGATTCCTACGAGATGCCGTTCTTCAACCCCGGCCGCAACGTGAACCAAGTGAGTCGGCTGCGTCTTCTGAACGAGGGTGCCCAAGACGCATCGGTGAGAATCGTCGGCACCGACGATGCGGGAGCGCGGTCATCCGGCACCGTGGCCCTAACTATTCCCGCCGGCGCCGTTCGGTCGTTTTCCGCTGCGGAACTCGAAGCCGGCGTCGACGGCTTTACCGGCAAACTTGGACGCGGCAAGGGCAAGTGGCGCCTGACCCTCACCACGGAGCAACCGCTTCGCGTGATGAGCCTGATGGAGAGCCCTACTGGTCATCTCACCAATCTGTCGACCGCGCCAACGAGCCAGCCTGGGCAGTGGCAGCGGGACATGGGGCAGTAGTTGGCCGCTCCCGGTGGACGCCACCTCGTCGATTGAGCAGTCCGTGAACGCCGAACGCGCCTCGCACGGCCGCCGCCAAGTCCGGCTTGCCCGATAGATTGCGTTGGCCTTGCCGAGGTCGTTGCTTTATGCTCACGCCCGGCTTCGATCAGAGCCGGGCATTCGCCAGTCGATGCAGTAAACCCGCAACGAGGAAGAAAGAGATGAACGTACGTCCCGTGTTGTGCGCCGCAGCAGTCGCCTTGATTAGCTTGGCGGCGAGCGCCGAGAGCGGTTTGCGCATTGGCGTGCAAGCTGGAATCGAGCAATGGGAGATGGATCTCGGCGTGCCACTCACCAACGACACGGGCGTTTTGGATCCGGATTTCGGACTGTCTTTCAGTGTCCTCGGCCAATATCTGTTCGACGTTGACGCAGGGGGAGACGGCAACTTTTTCGTCGGCTTCGAGGGTGCCGCGTCGATAGAGAACGTGGATCATTCGCAACCGTTTAGCGTCGTCGGCGTGCCGATCACGGCAAACGGCAAGATTCCTTGGAGCTTGGACGCGTTGTGGCTGATGGGCTACGACTTCGGCCAAGTAACCGCATTCATCTCCGGTGGCGGCAGCTATGCCGCCGGCGAGCTTGTCGTCGAAGGCTCGGGGCTAACCGCCACGGACGAGAACTTGCACTTGGGTTGGAAATTCGCACCCGGCGTCGAGATCGAGTTGAGCGAGACCTCGTCGCTCATGCTGCGCGTGAACTACGGCCTCTATCAAAGCAAAAAGTACACCGGCGCCCTCCCTCTCACAATGGGCGATCCGATCAACGTGGATGTGGATTTTGAACCGCGTGTCTTCGACTTGCGGGTAGCGTGGGTCCACCGATTCGGCACCCTATCGGGACGCTAACTTCCTGTTTTTGGATACGTCATTGGCGAAAGAGCCGAATGGCGGGCGCACTGCGTCCGGTCGTGGAGCGATACGGATTGATGTCGATGCCGCCGCGGCGGAGAAAGCGCCCGTCGACGGTTAGTTCGGTCGCCGCTGTAGCCTCGAGCAGGTCGACGAAAATGCGCTCCACCGCGTGCTCGTGGAACGACGGCGTCTGCCGATAAGAGACGAGATAGGCGAGCAGGCCGCCGCGATGTAGGCGGCGCCCACGCCAAGCGACTTCAACGCCAGCCCAGTCCGGCTGACCCGTGATTGGACAAACGGTGCGGAACAGATGCGTATGCACGGCGTCCGCGCCCTCCCCGCCCGTCGTCGTCAGCAACTGCGGCGAGGGCCGGTAACGGTCCACAGGCACATCCAACGCGTCGAGGCAGAAACTGTGAAAGTCGCTCGGCGGCGGCAATGCGTCCGCGTCGCCAACCGTCGCCGAGACCGCCGCACCCACCACGGCGGCCAAGTGCTTCGAGATCGTGGCGGCGACCTCTTCCGCCGTATCGAAGACGGCGTGCGCAAGAGAGTTCAGATAGAGCTTCAGTGATTTGCTCTCGACCATCGCCGGAGAGTCGCACGGTACGCGCAGCGTCAGCACGCCGATGCGTGGCAGGCCAGAGGCCGAAAGCCAAGAGAGCTCGTAGCCGCGCCAAACATCCTCGCCTTGAAACGGCGCCGGGTCGTCAATGCCAATCCGCTTCCTAGCCGGTGCCCGGGAGACGCCGCGCAGCACGCCCGGATCGTGCTCGACCGGATAGGCCGTCGGTTTGCCGAGCGGCAGATCGGCGTTCTGCAACAGCGCACGCTCCCGCTCCCGCCCGAGCGGGCTTTCGTCCGATTCGTCGCCCACCGTGTCTGCCCCTGCGCCCTCACTCAGTGCGGCGTCACCATGTTCCACAACGCCGAAGTCTTCACCACGATCACGACCACTACGAAAAGCGCCGCCGCGGCCGCGATCAGCGCCACCGGTGCGCCTACCGCGCCCACCAGGTAGCCGCACACGAGCGTGCCGAGCGGCCCCGCCCCCATGAACGAGAAGGAGAAAAAGGCCATCACCCGCCCGCGCTGCCGTTCCGGCGCCGCCTCCTGCATGATCGTGCGCGACATGCTCATCGCCACGCCGCCACAAGCGCCCCACAGATAGAGACACACCACCACCGCCCAAAAGCTCATGCCCAACGCCGCCACCAAACCAGTGACGGCCAAGAACACGCCGCCCAAAGCATGCGCCAAGAGCAACGCACGGCCTTGCCGGCGTAAATCGCCACCCCGCAGCAGCCATATGATCGAGGTGACGAGGCCGAGCATGTTGGCGGCGTTGACGATGGCGAGGTCCCCCGCCGAACCGTCGTACACCTCGCGGATCAGCAGCGGCATGGAGACCATGTAGGAACCCATGAAGAACAGTCCCATGGCGATGTTCTGTACAACCACCGGGCGCATGGCGTCCGAACGCAGCACGGTGCGGCAGCCTTCCAACACGGAATCGAACAAATCGGCGAAGCGCCCTTCGGCCCGGTGCGCCGGCGGGATCGGAAGCCTTCGGTAGGCGAAGACGCCGAGCACGAGTAGTACGATTTGAAAGACGATCACCGCCTCGGCACCGAGCCAGTCCGCTTGCCCAGCGACCAAGAAACCCAACATTTGCACGGCGAATTGCGTCAGGCTGACGACTACCACGGTGCGCTGGATGCGCCCTTCCGCAACGTGGTTCAGCAGGCCGTCCCGGGCCGGCGTCACAAACGCCGCGGCGCAGCCCATGGCCACGGCATAGCAGATCGTGACGCGGAAGTCGAAGGCGTCGGACCAAAGCGCCGCCAAGAGGCCAATGCCCGGCAGCACGGCAAAGCTCTGCGCCACAATCGCCACCCGTCGCCCGCCGAGCGTATCGGCGACGCTGCCGCCGACCAGCATCAACAGCAGCACGGGCATGAGCATGGCCATTTGCGCGATGCCCACCATCTGCGGGGTCTCGTGCAGCACCATGGTGACCAGCCAAGCGAACAGCACGCTCTGCACCCCGTGCGCGGCGAACCACGTGCCCGTGGCAACGCAATAGTGGTGAATTGGCTTCACTGGTCGGACAGCGCTTGGTAGGTACTTGGTAGGTAGATGTGCCGCCACCGTTTCCGCGGTGGTCAACTCATGCTCCGAGCATGCGTTCTCGACGATTGGCGCGCATAAAGGCCAGCGACAGAATGCCGACGGCGACCAACGCCACACCGATGCGGTTTTGCACCGTCCAGCCGAGTACTTGCAGCGCGTCCTCGCTCTCTACCGCCAGCGGATTCCAGAACGGCGAAATGCGCAATTGGTTGTCGCCGAAGCCGGTTATTAAGGCATTCAGGCCGAGTATCACCACGGTCGCCAAGGCACCGGCCACCTCGTTGCGGAAGAGCGTCGCCAGCGCCATCGCCAAAACCATGTAGAACACGGCCGCTTGCAGCGCGCCGTACAGCGCGTCCAGTGGGAACTCGGTGAACAACAGCCGGACGGCAGCCGCCAACAGCGCCTCGGCGACCATGAGCATCAGGCCCGCGCCAGCGAGCTTCGCCCACCACACCCGTTCGCAGCCGCCGGGCACGGTGTAGGCGATCTCCAGCGTGCGGCCATCGATTTCACCGGCGATGATCCGTAAGCCCAAGAAGATCGCCAACACGGTCATCGGCAGGCCGATGAGGCCCACTTGCGCGTTTTCGGATTCCAACTCCGCATCTACGCCGATGAACGTGGCCACGAACAGGACCACCGGCCAAGCAAGCGGCAAAATCGGCAACAGCCAAAAGCGATGGCCGGCAACGGAAACGGCCGCCAACCGATACAACGTGAGATGCGCGGCCAAGCGCTTGCCGCTCATGCTGCGCGCTCCTCTCTGGCTCGGGCCTCCTCGGGGCGGGAGATGAGCCACAGGTAGCCGTCTTCCAGTCTCGCCGCCAAGGGCGTCGCGTCCGGCGTTGGCGGCGCCTCGGCAAGGACTCGTCGCACGGTCTCGCCGCCGACGCACGGCGCTTCCTCCGCGAGAATCGCGCCAACCGGTAGTTCGAACGCCACATCCGTCGGCGTTCGCGCCTCCCACACCTTGCCGACAGCGATTTCGGCAAGCGCGTTGGGTTCGCCGTCAAAGACCAGTTGGCCCCCGGCCAACACCAGCACCCGGTCGCAGGCAACCGCGACATCCTCCACCACATGCGTGGAAAACAAGACGATGCGATCCTGCGCCAAGCGCGCCAGCAAGTTGCGGAAGCGGATGCGTTCACGGGGGTCCAAGCCGACTGTCGGCTCGTCGACGATGATGACCGGTGGCAGCCGCAACAGCGTGCGCGCCACGGCTACACGCTGCCGCATTCCTCCCGAGAGCGCCTTGATGGGCTCCTCGGTCTTGCCCTCCAAGCCGACCTCCCGGAGCAGGTCGCTCACCCGTTGCTGGCGTATCTCCGGCGGCAGGTCATAGAGCGACGCGAAGTAAAGCAGGTATTCCCGCGCCGACATGCCGCCCGGCAAACCCGCGTCCTGGGGCAGATAACCCACCCAGCGCGCCAGCACGCGACGGACGCGGGCAAGTGGCACGTCACCGAGCCAAACGACCCCGCGCGTCGGTTCGAGAATGCCGGCGAGTTGCCGCAACAGCGTGGTCTTGCCGGCTCCGTTGGGGCCCAAGATGCCCACCATGCCCCGCTTGACGCGAAAGTTCACGCCGCTGAGCGCCTGCACCGGTTTGGCTGGGAAGTCGAGGCCGCCAAGCCGCAGCGCCCATCGTCGCGCCACGGTACGCGGATAGCGCAACGGGCCTTGGACGCGAGCCGGCAACACGCCGCGCTGTTGGCGTACCGCGCTCATGCGGATTAGTTGGCCGACGGCTAGCAGTATCGCCCCCAGAACCGGCCAAATCGCCGCCGCATCCCGCGGCAACCCCGCGAGCGTCGGCGCCAACACCATCGTGTAGGTGAAGACAGCGAGCGCCAACCACGGCACGCAAATACGCAATACGCCTTCGATGCCACCCGGTTGAATAACGCCCGCCGCGTCGGCGAGTCCCCGGGCGCGGCGAACGTCGCCGAGCAGGCTGCCGACGAACGCCGCGGCCAGCAACCACATAACGAGCTTCCAGCCCCCGCCCTGAATGTAGCTGGCGAGCAAAAGCGGTGCCGCCACGAGAATGGCCGCCGGACCGAAGCGTCGCGGCGCGTCCTTCCAGTCGAACTTACCGACGCCCTCGACGACGCCGCCTTGGGCGACGACCCGGCGGGCGAACTCGCGTGGCGCGCGGATCGCTCTGCGCAGCGGGCCTGGCAGCCCGTAGATTTTCTTCAGATTGCGCACGTCCACCGCCGGCGGCCCGGCGCTCAAGTCCGGCGCCAAGGATTCCGGCCGGCGGAACAACAACACGGTGACCGCCAGAAGCCCACTGCCAATCAACAGACTGGTGACGATGCGCCAAAACGACGACGTGATCACCTCGGTGAGCGTGAGCGACAGCACTGCCGCCAACGACGCACCGAGCCAACCCACCACCAGCCACGGCCCCACGCGACCGAACAGCCGATCCAGGCGTTGCAGCAAGATGAATGCCACCGGGATGACCAACAGCGTCAGCACGGTCGAGGTCGCCAAGCCGCCGATCACCACGGTGGCGAACGGCGGCCAATTCTCGTTCTCGCGCCCGGTCACCAGCGCCAGCGGCCACAGCGCGGCGATGGTGGTGGCGGAGCTCATCAGCACCGGCCGCGTGCGTTCGCGCACGGCCGCGAGTGCCGCCGCGCCGGCCGACCAGCCGCCGCGGATCTTCTGCTGCATGCGATCCACGAGCAGGATGGCGGGGTTTACCGTGAGACCGAGCAGCATGATGGCGCCGGCGGCGGTCATCAAGCCCACCGGCGTGCCGGTGAACACCAACAGCCAAGTGGCGCCCAACAAGGTCAGCGGCAACGCCAACAGCACCAGTACCGGCAACGTCAGCGACTCGAAGGTCATCGCCAGCACCAACAGCAAGAGCAAGATCGCCGGCAACACGGCAGAGACGAACAACGAGGTCTGCTCGTCCTCCTCCTTGATCTCGACCGTATAACCGGGTGACTTAGGCGTCGCCAGCACCACCGCGGCGATCTCTCGGTTCACGGCTTCCGTAGCGGCGGTCGAATCGCCCACGGCGTTTTCCAAACGATAGTTCACGTTGGTTTCGCGTCGACCGTTGTGGTGGGTGATGACCGGTGGCGGCGGCATCTGGCGAATGTCTGCCAAAGCGGCCACAGGCACGACGCCGGACTCGGTATGCACGCGCAAGCGCCGCAAATCCCGCACCGAGGTGGGTTCTCGCGCCCCAGTGCGCTCAAGGACCACCGGGATTTCGCGGCCGGACGGCAGCACGAACCCTTGGCCGATGGGCAAGCCCTCTCTGCCCGCGATTCGCAACACCGGCAGCACGTCGGCCACGGCGAGGCCGAACGCCTCGAACGCGGGGCGGTTCGGTTCCACCCACAACTCGTCCACGCCCGGCGGCGTCCAATGCCATGCGTAATCGACGCCGTCAACGCTCTCCAAGCGCACCACCAAATCGCTCGCCAAGCGCGCCAGCGGCCCACTCTCCGGGCCGGAGACGACGATTCTCGGCGGCCCGCCACCACCGAAAGCCGCCTCCACGTCGCCCTTTCCTTCGCCGCGCTGCTCGTCTTCGCCGGGCCGCCTCACCTCGAATCCCTTGACCAACTTGGCGGCGCGCTGCGCCGTCTCCCGCACGCGGGCGAGCGTCAATGTCGCCGGCCGTTCGTCCGCGTCGACGAGTCGCACGGTGATGGACGCGACCGCCTCGTCGACATCGGCCAGCACGGAATCGACGCCGTCGAGGGCAAGCAACGCCTCTTCCACATAGCCGACGGCGGTGCTAAGCGCCGCCACGGTGCCGCGGCGTTTGCCGAAACGCGCCACGAACTGCACCTCATCCGCCATTTCGGCGTCGGGCAGTCGAGTGTTCGACAAGGCGATCATCAAGATCGGCAACGTCAACACCACCGCGATAGCGGTGGTCGCCAGCAAGGCCGCAGGGCGCCGCAGTGCGCTTGCCAATAAGCCGCTGAACAGTATGCGCACCGGATCCGGGCGTATAAGGCCACCGGACGCCATGCGCCGCATACGCTGTCGCGCGACGCGGCGAAGTGCGGCGGGCGCGGCCAAGCGGTACGCGAGCACCGGCACCAATCCCATGGCCACCAGGAGCGACGCGGCCAGTGGCAAGAGGATGCCGAGGGTGAGGATGTCCACCATCGCTTGGGTGGAGGTTTCCAAGTCCAACAGTCGCGTCGGCAGGAATACGATCGCCGTGGTCAGGCTGGCGGCGGCGATGGCTCGCGCCGTACGCCGCAAACCCAAGCGCACCGCGTCCGCCGCCGGCGCACCCCGCTCCAGCCGGCGCAGCACCGCCTCGTAGACGACGATACTGTTGTCGATCAGGATGCCGATGGAGAGCGACAGGCCGATCAGCGAGATCAGGTTCAGGGTCTGCCCGAACACATACAGGAGCGCCAACGCGCCGAGCAAGCTCACCGGCACCGCCATGCCCACCACAGCCACGGCGCGCCACTCGCGCAGAAACAGGAACAGCACGGCGAGGGCGATCAGGTAGCCGGTCAGACCCAGCCGTGCGAGGTGCCCGATCTGCTCCTCGACGATCACCGCCGCGTCGTTGCCGATGACCAGATCGAGGCCTAGCGGCGCGAGCTCTTCGCGCAGTTCGTCGACCCGCGCCCGCAACGTCCGGCCGAGGCGGATGGCGTTGGCGCCCTGTTCTTGGTAGACCACGATGCCGACCGCCGGCTTGCCGTTGACGCGGAACACCGACTGCTCGGGCGCGAAACCGAACTCCACATCGGCCACATGGCCAAGCTTCGCCGCCCCGTCTGGCGACACCCGAGCTTCCCGCAACGCCAACACCCCCGGCGGCCGCCCGTCGACCATCACGTCGGTTCGGCCATCCTCGGATTCAAGACTGCCGACGTGATTCAGATGCTGCACGTTGCGGGACACCGCGCCGACGATCTGGTCCGTGGTGACGCCGGCGGCGGCAACGCGCAGCGGATCCAAGCGCACCGTCACCTGTCGCCGGGCACCGCCGGTGGCGGCCGCCTCGCTGACGCCTGGCACGGCGGCGAAGCGCGGCACCAGCAACTGCTCCACCAACTCGCGCAAGGCGTTGCGGTCCACGTCCTCACGAGCGCCAAGCACGTGAATCATCATGGCGAACCGGCCGAAGGCGGAGGAGCGGCTTTCGTCGGAGTACACCTGCAGCCACGTTCGCCCGCGAGGCAATTGCCGCTGAATAGCCGCCGCGATGCGGCGCAGTTCCAGTTCCCGCACCTTGGTATCGCCACCGGGTTCGAAGCGCACCCAGTAGCTGCCTCCCGAGCCCCGAACATGGCCGCCGGTCTCCTCGACACCGGCAAGCGCGGCGACCCGGGCGTCCAGCGGCAACAGGATGTCGCGTTCGACGACCTCCGGTTCGCTGCCCGTCATCCCGAATTGAACGCGTAGCGTATCCCCTTGAATGGTGGGGAATAACTCCACAGGAATGCGCAGCCACGCCACTACGCCCAAGAGCACGATGGCGAGAAAGAACATCGCCACGGCGACCGGTCGGCGCACTGGCAAGTCGAGCAGGTTCACTTACGCCTCGGCTCGTGCCGTCGCGCGCCGGGACGCCGGCGAGAAACGATCAAGCAGCAGATACAGACAAGGCAGCACCAAGAGCGAGCCAAGCGTCGACGCGACGATGCCGCCGATAATGGTAATTGCCATCGGCGCGCGCAACTGCGCCCCTTCGCCGCTGCCGAACACCAGCGGCGTCAGCGCCAACGCGGTGGTTAGCGTGGTCATCAGGATTGGCCGCAAGCGAATGCCCGCGGCTGCGGCCAGCGCGTCGAGGCGGTCGCGCCCCTCCTCCATGAGTTGCCGTGCCGTCGCGATCAAGAGCACCGCGTCGTTGACGGCGACACCAGCCAATACGATGAAACCGAGCATTGCCATGACGCCAATCGGTTGGCCGCTTGGCAGCAGCACGACGGCGACGCCGATCAGCGCGAGCGGAATGGCGGCGAGCACGGTCACCGGCTGCAACAGCGATTCGAACGTGCCGGCGAGCACCATGAGCACCAGCACCAAGGCCAAGATGCCCGCCAATCGCAGCTCGCCGAAGGTGCGCTCGCGTTCGGCCTCTTGACCACGCAGTTCGGCGCGCAGCCCCGGCGGTATCGGCGCTTCCCGGAGCGCGGCGTCGACGGCGGCCACGGCCTCGGCATGGTTGACGCCTTCCGCCAATTGCGCCGTCACTTGCGCCGTGCGGCGCTGGTCGCGGCGAAACACCTCGCGCGCGCCTTCCTCGTAGGCGAACGTGGCCACTTCGCCGATGGCGACCTGCCTTCCCGCGGCGGTGCGAAACTCGACATCACCAAGATTTTCTTGCCGCGGCTCCGGCAAGCGGATGCTGACGGCGCGTTCCTCGTCGCCGGTGGACAGGCGCGTGGCGACCCGCCCATCCAAACTCGCTTCGAGCACGCGAGCGACGGTATCCAAACCCACGCCGACGGCATCCGCCATCGCCCGGTCCAAGGTCACCCGCAGCTCCGGCGGCCCACCTTCGAAGGAGGAGCGAACGTTCCACAATTCCGGCAGCGCGTCGAGCTGTTCGCGAATCGTCGCCGCGCCCCGGCGCAAGTCCGCGAGCGACTGACCCGCGATCTCCACCAAGATGGGCGGCCCGGAGGCACCGAGCGCGTCGGTGAGCGCGGAGCGGGTAATCTCCCAACTCACCTCGGTGTCGGGCAGTGCATCCAGTTGTCCGGCGAGCGCCACCGCCACTTCGCGGCCGGTTGGTCCGGCCGGGGTCGAGCGAGCGATGACGCGGGCCGTATTCTCTTCCGTCAGTTCGCTGCGGATCGAGCGGTCGTCCTCGGGCAAGCTGCCGACCTCCGACAAGGTGGCCGCGAGGCGACCGTCCTGCGACTCCTCGACCCTACCCCCGGCCGCTTCCGCGATCAGCGCCTCAACGCCGGCCACGGCTTGGGCGGTGGACTCCACGCGCTGCCCCGAAGGGCCGACAATGCGCACCGAAAACTGGCGCGGATCGCTCGGCGCCAGCAACTCCGTGCCGAGTTCCATCAGGGAGACGGCGGCGACCGCCGCCAGCGCCATGGCGGAGAGCACCACCGTCGCCGGACGACGCAGCAAACGCATGACCAGCGTTTCGAGCCAGCGACGTGCGCGACTGGCGATCACCTCGCTGCCGAGCTCGGCGCGCGATTGGCGCTGCGTCGCAGCCTCGCTCGGCAAAAACCAACGCCCCAACGCAGGAATCAGGAACACCGCGACCGCGAGGGACGCCAACAGAGACGCCACGACGGTGAACGCGATGCCGTCGATCAGCCGCGCCGCCAAGCCTTCGACGAACAGCACCGGCAGGAACACGACGCAGGTGGTGAGCGTGCTCGCGACGATGGCGCCGGCGACTTGGCCCGTGCCCTTGGCGGCGGCCTGCGCCGGCGCATCGCCCAACGCGAGCCGTCGGTACATGGATTCGACCACGACGATGGCGTTGTCCACCAACATGCCCGCGCCGAGCGCGAGACCGCCGAGCGTGACGATATTGAGGCTCAGGTCGGCGAGGTTCATCAGAAACAACGCGGCGAACACGGAGACCGGCACCGCGGCGGCGACGATCAAGGTGGCGCCCGCTGAGCGCAGGAACAGCGCCAACACCACAACGGCCAGCGCGATGCCGGCGGCGGCGGCGACTTTCAGGTCGTCCAGCGCATCCGTGACCAAGCCGGCGTCATCGACGATTTGGTGAACATCGACACCCGGCAAGTCATCGCCCAAGCCGTCGAGCGCTTGGTGAACGTCCGCCGACACGGCGACGGTATTGGCGCCGGCTTCCTTATATATGGAGAGGCCGACGCCTTCCACGCCGTTCACCCGTACCAAGTGGTCGATCTCCGCGTCCACCAACGCGACTTCGGCCAAATCACCCACCCGCACCGCTCGTCGAGCGCCGGCGCCGCCCGCCCCGCTGTCGGCCATGTAGCGCACGACCACGTCGCGCACGTCCTCGACCGTGCGAAATCGAGACATGCCGCGCACTTGGAACAACCGGTCGTTGTCTTCCAGCGTGCCGGCGGTCATATCCACGTTCTCGGAACGCAGTCGATTCTCGAGCAAGTCCAGCGAAACCCCGAACGCCTCCATCCGATAGCGATCCACGGTGACGCGAACTTCCTTCTCGCGGCCGCCGGTCACCCGCGCCTCGGCGACGCCGGCGAGCTGCTCGAGCGCTGGCGCCACCTGCCGTCGCGCGATGCGCCTGAGCTCCGCCAAATCCGGCTGCCCGGAAGGCGCGACCAGACCCAAGGTGAGTATTGGCGCCTGCCTAGGGTCGAAACGGCGCACCAACACCTCGTCCACATCCGGGTCGCCCTCGACCGGGCCGACGGCTTTCTGAACATCCACCAAGGCGATGTCGAGGTCGGTGTCCCAATCGAAGATCACGGTCGCCACCAACCGCCCGGAGCGCGCCACTTGGGAAATCTCCCGTATGCCGCTCACCGCGAACAAGAGCTGCTCGATGCGCTCGCCGTAGAGCCGTTCCATCTCCGTCGGTGGCCGGTTGCCGGAACGCACCGCCACCACGACGGTCGGGCTCTGCAAATCGGGCAGCAAATCCACCGGCAGATCCCGCCAAGACAGCCAGCCGACCAACGCCACGGCCAACGCGACGACGCTGACGGCGACGGGCCGACGAGCGGCCAACGCGGCGAGGGACTCGAAACCGGTCACAACCGGCCCGCTAGCAACCCGTGGCGAAAGTCACACTGCATTCGAACGGCCATGCATTCCGCCCGGAATCGTTTTGCTCCTCGGTCAAATCCCGCCCGATGTGTTTCCTCGTCGCGCCTTGCCGGGCCGTCGGTTGGCCGTTCTCGGCGCGACGCGGACTTCCATACCGGTTGCTGGACGCTCTTCGGCTGCGCCGACTCGGTCAAGAGCCAATCACCCGCACTCGGGTGCCGTCGGTGAGCGTCTCCAAACCGCGCACAACGATGCGGTCGCCGAGCGCGATGCCGGCGAGCACCTGCACTTGCTCGTCGTCGCCGAGCCCCAAGCTCACGTCGCGGCGACTGGCCCGCTGCCCATCGAGTAGGAAGACGACGTTCTTGCCGCCTCGGTTGGTCACCGCTTGGCGCGGCACGACGCTAACGTCCGGCCGCCGCTCGACCACCACCGTGACCTCGACGAACATGCCCGGGCGCAGCAACCTCACGTCGTTGGCGACCGCGACCTCGGCGCGAAACGTGTGCCGCAGCGGATCCATCCTCGGCGACAACCGAATCACTTCGCCGCTGATGTCGGCGTCCGGAAAGGCGTAGTGGCGAATGCGCGCCTCGAGGCCGGGGCGCACGCGGGCGAGTTCCGGGCCAATCAAGTCGATATCCGCGATCAACTCGGCCAGCGGCGCGATTTCGGCGACGGCGAATCCCGCGCCTACGAGTTGGCCGTCGGCCAGCGGCAAGTCCGTGTTGTTCGCACGCGCCAAGCGCAGAATGGTGCCGTCGATGGGCGTGGTCAACGTAGCTTTGGCGGCGTTGAGCGCACTGCGTTCGTATTCGTAGAGGGCGTTTTCGCGCCGCTCCTCCGCTTGGTGCAGTTCCTCCTCGGAAGCGAGCTTCGCCTCGTACAACTCCTGTCGTCGCTCCAACTGCGCTTCGGCGGCGTCCAGTGACCGTCGCGTCGACTCCAAACGGGCGTGCAAGCGCGCATCTTCGCCGGTGACGCGCACGATGGCCTGCCCCGCCGTCACTTTCATGCCTTCCGCCAACCGCTGCCCAGCGTCGTCCCGGGCCACCTGCAAGTGGCCGGGCGTCTCGATCGTCAAGCTGACGAGTTCCCGCGTACGCAATGTCCCCGTGGCCACGACCAACTCCTCGACCGTGCCCGTAACCACCTCCGCGGCTTCGACAGGGATTCGGAACTCCACGTCTTCGATGCCGGACGGCGGGGCGCAAGCCACGAGCGAGACGAGCGCGAACGCGACCAAGCCGCAACGGGAGGAACGGTACATCAGGTATCGCGTAAAACCGCCTAATACGTTGTTCGATTCTACGTCAATCCACATGCCGTGTGGCCGCGGCCGCTAGCGGCGGCTTTCTTGGGGTAGGTGGCGCCGAGAGGCGGCGCTTGCGGGCCAGTCGAGTTCTCGGCCTAACGCGAATCCGCCGGCCGCCAGCGTATCGCGTCCGCCAGCACCAATCGCCCCGTTGTTGTATTGCCGACCTCAAGGCGCACCTCACCGGCCGACAGGTCGAACTCGCCGAGGTTGTTCCAGCCGAACTCGGAGGCCGCGCCGTCGAACTCCACCGGCGTTTCCTCGCCGTCGGCGACGATGCGCATGTCGTATACGCCCTGTCCTTGCCCGGCGCTGTCGTCGCCAACCCTGGCGTTGACGACCACGGCGCCTCTGGCAGCCGCGACGGAAGCGGAGCCTCTCGGCAGGTTCGGCACATGATAGTCGAGCCGCCAGCGGCCTTCGCTGGGCAGGCTAGCGGTAAACACCGCGACGGCGGTGCCCTCGCCTGCGGGCGCGATTGCTGCGGTATGCCGGTATTTCCCCCACGCCTCGGGGGACTCCTGACGCATCCACGGTGCTTGACTGGTAAACGGTTGATATGCCGGCAGACCTTGGTCCATATCCGCATCGGCCGTAAAGAAACTGCCGGCGCCGGTAGCCCGCGCACGCGCCTCGGCACTGTCGTAGCGAATGGTGAACGCTTCGTCGAGGTCGTCAACGACAATGCCGACCTCGGTATTCGGCCGCCAGTCGCTCGGTCGCCTAACGAACGGCGCTTCATCGACCGTCTTGATCTGGTCTACTTCCGGCGTAAACAGCAGCACCGGGCGACGATTCAGCGAGAGGTAGGGGTCCAGCCAAACCCGGTCGGGCGGGGAGGCAGAGACATAGCCGAACTCCATCGCGCTGTGCGGTTCGATGCGCACCGGCGGCGTACTGTCGCTACGAAACCCGTCCCTAGTCTCGAAATTGAAGTTCAACCGCACCAAGCCGGGCACCGGCTCGTCGTTGCGGACATGCGCACGAGAAAAGTAGCGCGGTTGGCCTCGCTCGTCGTCCGCGATACGTACGGTGTTCACCTCCGAGGCGAGGAATCCCGGAAGCGCCGCATCGTGCAGCCAGTCGCCGAGCAAAACACCGATGTCGGCCCCCACAGCCGCCGCCGCAGCGGCAAAGTCTTCGGCGGTGAAATCGCCGCCAGCGTGCCAGCGGCGAAGTTCGGCCAAGAGCGCCGCCGCCTTTTCCCGTCCCACTCCGTCGATGATCGACTGCGCGATTGCCGGCCCTTTCAGCCACAGCGCGGCGAGCGCTTGCTGCGGGTTCGTGGCGGTATCCAAAGCAGCAAGCGGCGCCCCCAAGGCGCGGTCCCAGACCGACGGTTTCGTGGCTACCGAGTTGCGCGCGCTCGCCACGATGCCGCCACCCTCACCCGTTACCGCGGTGATCATGGTTTGGCTCAACGTAGCGCCAAATTGAGCGCCATCGGAATATACATAGGCAGAAAAAAAGCCGCCGTGGTGACGCGTAAGGAGCTGCGTGGCAAGTTCGTGGACGACGAAGTCCAAGGCGATCGCCCCCTCGCCGCGCGCACCAGTCTGGAAGTGCATGAAGTTCCGGACGGCGCCGTGCAGCGGGTTGCCGCCAGAAACGTCCTCGGTAAAGAAGCCGCGCAGCATACGCGCCTTGGCGGCCGGAACGCCTCCTTCCATGTTCTCGAGTTCCTCCATATTCAAGAAACGGAATTCGAAACGCGATGTAGGAAAACCGTATTCGCGCAAGAGCGCGATGCCGGGCAGCGCTTGCACCGAAGGCAGCCGCCAACCGCCGCCAAAGCTGCGCAGTGCCGCCGGCGTCTCCACTAGGCTGAATCCGCGGTAGGGATAGGCCAGTTGCAGTTTCTCGGCGTCGGCGAGCAACTCCGCTACCTGTTCCTCGACTTCCTCTTGGGCTTCGGCGAACAGCTCGGCGTTGCGCAGATGCTTGGGATGCAACAGCAACTCGAAAGACACGCCGCCAATTTCGGCGCTGCGCCGTTCGAAGCGCGACGCCAAGAGGGCGACCTCCGGAACCGACGCAGGCGGCGCAAAGCGATAGCGCCCACCCTCCCCTTCGCGCTTGCCCGGGCCGGCGACCAGCCAGTCGCTCGGCGTCTCGACCGCGATGTCTAGGGCGAAAAAGTCGCGCCGGTACCGCTCGGGGTCGTCTCGGCCGGCCACAGAACCGGGTATCGGCATCCAACACACCGCCGGCATGAGCGCCGCATAGTCGCTCCTATACATTGACGCCTCCGTGCCGAGCATCAGCAAGGTGTTGGCGTCCGCCGTCAACCAAGGCACATCGATCTCGCTGTCCAGATAGCCGAAGGCGGGGTCCGGCACGCCGGCCGCAACGATGGCGAGCGTCGCCTGCTCTCCGGCGGCCAATGGCGCAGACGGTTCCACGATGAGCAACCCGTTTTCGTGGCGGTAGGTCGCAGGTCCGCCGTTCAGCCGAAGTTCGCTTATCGCCATGGCGGGGTTGAAGCTGAACGTGAGCTCCGGCAGCGACGTGGCGGTTGGCGCCGACAGTCCATATTCCAATTCGATCCGCAGTTCGTCCCCAGGATCGATGACGATCCGCCCTTCGACGCGATCCAGCTCCGGCCGGGGCGCGTCTTGCCGTGCTTGGTGAGCGACGAGCCAGTCGGCCCGCGTCTCCATGTCGTTGCGAGCGTCCAGCATGAGCAGCGCGATTCCCGCCGCCCCGACTGCGGCCAGCGCGACGCCGGTGCCGACCGCCACGGGGTTCGCGCCTCGATCCGGCCGAGGATGCAGGGCGGCGGCCAACACCAGAAAGCCGGCCGTCAGCGCCAACATGCCGGCGCGGTGGGCGAGATCGGACACGCTGGCGAAGTAGGGCGCCACATCGGAGGTAGCGGCGGCCCCCGCCGTAATCCCCGAATAGAGCGGCACCAAGTAGAAGGGCATTTGCCATGTGCCCCAGAGAAACAAACCAAGCAACGCCAAGGCCACGACGGCGACCACGAGCCGGTTGCGCAAGGTGACCGCGAGCAGAAACACCAAGGAACACCAGAGCATAAGCGCGGGCAACGAGTCGATCGTCAGCAACGCCACTACCGAATTCGGTTCCACCGGCGACCCGAACCCCCAGTCGAAAGCCACCGCCGAAAAGCCGACCAGTTGGACGACGATGACGAGCACCAAAATCGGCACCCAAGCCACCAGCACCAAACCCAAGAGTCGCCCGCCAAGCAACGTCAAGTTGTCGATGGGACGGGAGTCCAGCACCTCGGCGATGCGCTCGCGAGTGTCCCGAGCGCGAATGTCGAAGGCGAGAAAGACCATGGCAAGCAGGAAGATACACAGCAGCAAAAAAGCGACCGACGACATGAGGAAGCGCGGGTTGATAAAGCCGAGGGTCGCCGAGTAGCTCGACGCGAAGCCGTGCAGAACGGCGTAGTAGAAGTAGGACACTACGCCAATGAGCCAGCTCAGCACGGCAAACAACCAAGTACGCACCAAGCGCCGCGCCGAGCGAATCTCGGCAAAGGCCACCGCCAAGAGCTGCCTAACGTATTCCATGTCTACTCCCGTCGTCGCGGTCGAACTTCAAGCCGCGGCGTCTTGCTCCTCGTGTTGGTGGGCCGCCTCCGACCGCCCGCGAGCGGCCATGAAAGCGAGATAGGCTTCCTCCAAGGTGGGCGACGCCACTGCTTCGGCGCCGCTCGGCAAACCACTCGCCGAGACGCCCCGCAGCGCCACGCCGTCAGCCGTGGTGCTGCGCGACACGATCTCGTATTCCGTTTCCGCCTTCACCGCATCGGTCGCAGACACGGTCATCTCGAATACTTGCCCGGCGGCGCGACGCAGCAAGCGCTCCGGCGATCCTTGAAAGACGATTCGCCCATCGTCGAGCAGCGCGATTTCTTGGCAACCGCCGCCTAAGTCGGCGACGATATGAGTCGAAAGCAGGATGGTGCGGTCACGGCCCAAACGCCCCATCACTTGACGAAAACGCATGCGTTCTTCCGGATCCAAGCCTACGGTCGGCTCGTCCACGATCAACACCCTCGGCTCATGCACGAGCGCCTGAGCGACGCCAAGTCGTCGTACCATGCCGCCGGAGAGCTTCTTTACTTTTCGGTCGGCCACGGCCGTCAAGCCCACTTGCTCGAGCGTTTCGGCAACGCGCGCTCGGCGATGGCGCTTGTTCGACATTCCCGACAGCCGCGCCAAGGTGTCGAGGACCTCTTCCGTGCGGTGATGCCGCCAAGCGCCGAACTCCTGCGGCAGATAGCCGAGCAAACGTCGTACTTCGCGGCGTTCTTTGGTGACGTCAAAGCCACACACGCTCACTTTGCCCCGCGTCGGTACGAGCAAGGTGCAGATGATGCGCATCAAGGTGCTCTTGCCGGCGCCATTGGGCCCGAGCAGCCCGAACAGGCCGGTGCCCAAGGCGAGATCGACCTCCTGCAACGCCGTATGGCCACCCTTGTAGGTGTGCCCCAAGCTCTCTGCTGCGATGATTCGGTCGGCGTTCACCGTGCGGCCATCTCCTATGTACTAGGGCGGCGGCCTTAATAACAGAAATGGCGCATTTTCGCTTAGTAGAATGCCATGAAACGGCGGAGTACGGCTCTCGCAGAAGCCGAGCGTGTGGGCGAGCGTCGAATTCGCGACTTCTGGCGATACTGCTCAACGTCGGGCGCGCCGCCATCAAACGTGGCAAAAGGGGCCCGCAACAGGTAGGTTTGAGGTGGAGTCGCCGTAGTTCACTTGCGGCAGGCGCTGAGTACTTATCCGCATCGAACGAGGAGGTAGGGTTTGTGAACATTCGTCTCTGGCGCATATTGCTTTCTCTTCACATGGGTGTCGTGGCAACGGGCTGCGCTACCGAAACCGAAGAAGAAGGTCGGGTGCCGAACGAACCACCCGCGGAGGCGATGGCGGCCGCTCCTTTGCCGGCTGCCGACCGCTGTCACCGACTCTACTCGCTGACCGACACGAGTCATGCCGTTGAACCCGGCATCCTAGTCGAGGCGTCTGACGAGATGCCCGCCTTTTGCCAAGTGAATGGGGTCATCGACGGCACCACCCGATTCCAAGTCAGCATGCCGGTGGCAGGCTGGACCGGCCGATTCATGCACCACGCCCCGGGTGGCTTGGCCGGTGTGATCGGCGACACTACCAGCCTGCTGAGCAAGGGCTTCGCCATGGCCACGACCGACGCAGGGCATGACCAAGGGGATGATCCAGCCTTCTATCGGGACGAGGGAAGGAAGCTCAACTTCGCCTTTCGCGCCAACCATCTCACCGCCGTGCTCGCCAAGCGGGTCATAAGCGCCTTCTATGGGCGTGATGCGGAACACTCGTACCTGTGGGGTTGCTCCAATGGCGGCCGCGCCGCGTTGATGGAAGCGCTCCTGTACCCCGAGGACTTCGACGGCATCATTGCGGGCGCCCCGGCGATCGATTACGGCCCGGGTCTGCTGCCGTGGGCACTCGAAGGCGCCCGCCACCAAAGACGCAACCCCATTACCCGCGAATCCGTGGCGCTCTTGGACGCCAACTCCAAGCAGGCCTGCGACGACTTGGACGGGGTGGCCGACGGATTGATCGGCGATCCTCGCAAATGCACGATCGAGCTACTCAAGCTTGACGACCTTAAGTGCGAGAACGGCCCCGCCGCCGACTGCCTGATGGCGGGACAGATCGAAACCGCTCGCTTCTTCTACACCGGGATTACCGACGAAGCAGGCAACGTCTTGGTGCCGGGCGTATATCCGGGTGCCGAAACCAGTGGCGACTTCGACCTTTGGGTGACCGGCGCCCCGGAGTTCATGGACATACCGGCGAACGAGCTGACCGCGCAGGTGCTGGCAACCGTGATGCATCGCCAGCCGGGATTCGAACTCGAGCAGTTCGACCCGGTTCACGACCTTGATGAACTCGCCCGAGTAATGGCTTCGGTGACCCCGCCGAAGCCCGATTTCAGCAGGTTCCACGCCAGCGGCGGAAAGCTCATCATCTACAACGGCTGGCACGATTTCCCCTGTCGAGCCAAGGTGCTGGAGAACTACCACGCCGAGGCGCTGAAGCTGAATGGCGCCGACACGATGGACGAGTTCATGCGTACGTTCATGGTGCCCGGAATGGTTCACTGCATAGGCGGCCCCGGCGCTTGGGCCGCCGACTACATCCAAGCCATCGTCGACTGGGTCGAGAAGGACGTCGCCCCGGACCGGCTCGTCGCCGAACACCCTGGCAACTTCACCTTCTTGGAGGGATTCGCAGCTATCGGCGCCGCCGGCGCCACGGTCAATTGGCACGACGCCATTCGCAAGGTGGGCGACGAGCAGCGAAAAGACGCAAAGCGATTCACACGGCCCCTCTGCCCGTATCCCCAATACGCGCGATACACCGGGTCGGGGTCCGTGGACGACGCCAGCAACTTTAGCTGTATTTCGGATTGAGGCATGGGCTGATAGGCATGTGCCCCGTCGCGCGCATGACGGGAACCCGTATACACAGATGGTTAGTCGAGGTCGCCGCGTGGCGCCGGACAGGGCAGTGACCAACCTGTGATACGGTTCGGCGTGACAAAAAGCGTTGACGAGCACTTAAGCAAGTGGACGACGACCCACTAGGCAGCCGTATCGAGAACTTGCTCGGCAAGGCCAAGTCCGAGGTATATCTCTGCTCCCCCTTCATTAAGGAGAAGGTTCTCCGCAGACTCTTCAAGAAGATTCCGAAGAGTGTCCCAGTCGTGGTCGTCACTCGCTGGCGACCCGACGAGGTTGCCCTCGGCGTCAGCGACCTCGAAGTTTTCGACTTGGCGAAAAAACGCCCCAAGACCGAACTGCGGCTATTGGACGAGCTTCATGCAAAGCTCTATATCGCCGACGACAGTTGCCTTGTGGGCTCCGCCAACCTAACCGATACGGCGCTTGGGTGGCGCACTCGCGCCAACCTCGAAATACTGATCCCTGCCCGGCACACCGACAAGCCGGTCAAGGCCCTGTTGACGCGACTAGAGCAGGCCCAAATAGCCACCCCGGAGCGACGCGAAGATGTAGAGAAGCGCACCGCTGACCTTAAAGACTCCGTGCGTAAGCTGCGTGAGTTCCAAGCGGAGCAAGAACGCCTACAGCAACGTGAGTTCCAGGCGGAGCAAGAACACCTACAGCAAGATGAAGGGCGTTCCCCGATATCCGGGTCCAAAATAACCGGGTTCGTTCTTGATGGCCGTGAATACCAATGCGGTAGCGCCTTTGGCACGCTGAAATGTATCGCTGAGACCTTGGCGAGGGACAACCCGGAATTCATGGACAAGTTCGATGGAAAGACTCGAGGCCGGATCCGACGCTTGGTGGCACAACGACGTCTCGACCTCCATCAGAGGTCACGCAAAGAAGCAGAGATCTCAATGCAGTTGGAGAACGACTGGTGGATGGCACAAAAGCAAAGCACAGAGCAAGTCCATAAGCACATCAAAGCTGCTTGTGACGTTGCCGACATCAAATTTGGCTCGCAGTTGACGCTGATCGAGCAGTGACACTTTGGCTGCGGCGAGTGGGACAAACCGCTCTGAAAGCCGATCGGCCACCGGCGGTTTCCCGCTTGACACCGCTCCTCTCAAGCACTGACTATCCCAACAAGCAAAAGTAAATGAGGCGCAACATGCGAAGCGGTCACGACATCAGCACGCTGGCAGAACTGCGCGCCGTAATTGGCGAGCCTCACCCGGGACTGCAAGAAAAGAACACCCGCCGCCTGAACGACTATGCGCGGGACTACATCGCCAAGTCCCCGTTTCTCGTCTTGTCCACCGCCGACGCGAACGGCAACTTGGACGCATCCCCTAAAGGCGACGGGCCGGGCTTTGTCGAGGTGGTCGACGATACGACCTTGCTCATGCCGGACCGGCCGGGCAACCGCTTGGCGTACGGACACCTGAACGTGCTGGAGAACCCGCGTGTGGGGCTCCTGTTCATGATTCCCGGCACGCCGGAAACGCTGCGCATCAACGGCGACGCACGGCTCACCGCGGATGCGGAGGTGCTGGAGTGTCTCTCGGCCCGGGGCAAACCGGCCACCTTGGCGATCCGCGTGCATGTCCGAGAAGTCTTCTTCCACTGCGCCAAAGCGTTTCTTCGTTCCGGCCTGTGGCAGCCGGACCGCTGGCCGAAGCGCCATAGGGTGTCCTTTGGCGAGATGTATGCGAAGACCCGGGGTGCGGATGCGGCAGCCGCCAAAGCCATCGATCAGGCCATCGACGCGGACTACCGCGAAAATCTCTGAATACGCCACCGAGCGCGACTAGGCGATACGCCTGCGGGGCACAAGAGCAGACCGCGAGGAACGAAGACAACACCACCCTAGACACGCTCTGCGGTGGCGCCATCACGTTGCGGGCGCCCTGTGCCGCACAGTCGCCTACGGTAATATCCCGGAGTCACACACGTCAGGACACCGGTCCCCGGTTCACGGGATCGGTCCAGCACATGAGCGAAGGGAAACAACTCGCACTCCTCAGCAGTGTCGAACGCTGGTACCTCGATCTTGTTCGTGTGATGTTGATGATCGTCGTCGTCCTCTCGGCATCCGCTATCGTCGTCGCCGGCATCTGGTACGGGACGGCAGCGCTCAGTTCGCCGGCGCTCGACTTCACCGACCGATTCGAAACGCCGGTATGGGGGGACGTTCGATCGGGCGTTCTGCCCTTGGCCGGCGCAGAGAGTGACCAACCGGCCGGCGAGCAGCAGCCACCCGCCCCGGAGCGACCGAGCGTGGATGCGCGCATCGCCGAGATCGCCAACAACCTAAACCAGCAGTTCGTTCGCAATCCCGATCAGCAGACGGCGTTCTCGGACGCCTATCCCCGACGTTCGTTGGCGTCTTGGATACGAGAGCGCGCCGGCATAGCCCCCGAATTGCAGGAGGACTTCATCGAAGCGCTGCGCGACGTATCCAAGGAAATCGGCGAAGATCCGATCATCAACCGGATCGGATCCGTACCCGATCGCGTGGAGACCATGCAGAAGGCGCTCGTCGCCTACCGCGACGAATACCTGCGACGGGCCGACGCGGCGCGAAGCGAGGTCGTCGCCGCCAACCAAGGCCGCTCCGTCGAGAAGGCGGCGTCGACGAGCAACGCGCTCCTGCTCGGTGGCGGCGCCGCCGCACTCATGCTCTCCCTAATCCTCGTGCTCGTCCTCATGCGGATCGAAGTCCACCTCCGCCGAGCCGAACGCTAATGGCTTCGTCGCGAGCCATCTCGACGCCCCTGTTCATCTTAGCGGGGGCGGTCTTGGCGACGAGTCCATCCTTCGCCAACCCAGAGCGGGAGGACGGCGATGGCTTTCGAGTGAACAGTGCCGATTCCGCCGACTACCAAGGAACGCGCGAGGATGTCGAGTCCAAACTAACGGACGAACTCGCCGAGAAACTTCGCCAGTTTGACGAGTGGGCCGACGAGACCGAGGAGCGGAACACCACGAGCGATGCGCAGGGAAGTCTGTCCGCCGGCTCGTCTGGCGGCGGTGGCGGCGGGGCTTCCGCGACAACGCTCACCGCCACCTCTTCCCCCGCCGCCAACGGCCAAGCCAACGCCGCGCCGAGTCGGCGTGCGCAGACTACCGAAGACGAAAGCGCGAACACCGTGGCGACGACCGGCGAGATAGGCACGGAAATTCCCCGGTCAGCCCCGCAACCACCGCCCCGGGCCGACAAGAAGGCACAGGAGGACGATGTGGCTCGCATGATCCGGGAGGCGGCCGAGCAGGAGACCGACCCCGCGCGCAAGAAAGCGCTCATGGAACAATACGACGCGTATCTTGAGAACTTATAACCGCGAAACCTGACCAAAGAACCCCGACCAAAGGACACAGAGATGGCCGACCGGTATAGCAAACACTATGGGCGCCAAGGCGCTGTGGCCGCAGTGGCCCTCCTCGCGTGCCTATCCGCCTCCGCCGTTGAACTCGGACCGCGAGTGGACCGTCCACCTGCCAACGAGACGCCAACCGAGCAGGCGCGCTCCGTGCCGCCTCTTCGGCTCGCGATTCCCGTACTCGACCCCGGGATCCCGTCCGACCAAGA
The DNA here is from genome assembly GCA_964348085.1 of uncultured Pseudomonadales bacterium. Lineage (GTDB taxonomy): Bacteria > Pseudomonadota > Gammaproteobacteria > Pseudomonadales > Azotimanducaceae > VXYL01. The sequence goes on from CAYGBI010000014.1 coordinate 54,878, forward strand.
GAAACAGTACCAGCAGGGCGTTTGGCCGGAACTCCGCAACGCGGAATCCGTGAGAATAGCGGTCAAGTTGAAGGACGAGATCGCCAAACGGAACACGTTCCGCGAAGTCGTCGTGACGCCGGACGCAAGCGCCAGCGCGGACTTCTACCTCCTCGGCCGGATCGACCAGTCCAACGGCGAGGATCTAAAGCTGCGGTGGCGGCTCATGGACGCGACGCAGGCAATCCGGCTACCCCGCAATTGCGCTCGCGGTTCGAAATGTTGGCGAAAGGACAGTCATCGGCTATGGAATGGCTGGCACGACGTCCACGACTCGGCGGAGAGTGATCCGTTCCACCCGCTATATGCCGCGATCGCCGACCGGGTACACCAAGAGATGGCCGCCCTCGCCGACAAGCACGAGCGCCAAGTGCAGAAGAACCGCCGGTTGGCGGCCAAGGGACGCGCAACGAAGCAAAGCGAACTCGAAGGCGCCGTTGCCACCCGATCAGTCGTGTTCGCGGCATTCTTCGCGCCCGAACTCTACGGAGACGCCTTCGAGAGAAAGGACAACCGGCTGCGGCTGACCTATCTGCCGGCCCAGGACGGCGACGATTGGGCGAGGATAGAGAGCTTCCGGGCACGGGACGAACGCTTCGCCGTGCTTATTTCGGACCAGTATGCGGCGCTCGCCAAGGAGATGCACAAGACCTACAGCGACTGGCAGAAAGACAACTTCCCGCTGGCAAGAGAGGCCCGCCTTGCTCGCCGGGAAGCCACTTGGTCCGCCATCGCCGGCGCGGTCGGCGCCGCCGGCGCGGTCGCTGCGGCTGCCGACGAAGGCAATCCCCACTCCAAGGAGACGGCGGCTGTTCTCGCCGCCGCCAGTACGGTTGCCATTGTCAACAGCGTTTCCGAGCGAAAGAAGCTGGCGGCTTTGCGCACCCAGATCAACGAGATCGGCGCGACGGTCCAAGGTTCGCTGAAGCCAATGGTGGTCGCCACCCAAGACCGTACCGTAACGCTAACCGGTACGGCACATGAACAGTTCGCACAGTGGCGCGCGCTTCTGCAGGAGATTTACGACAACACGGCGAACGATGTCGAGGCCGTGCAATTCGTCGCCAGCGGCGCGGGCGCCTAATTGCCGCAAGCGCACTGGTCGTGACGCTGCTGGAGCACCGGCACCGCGCCTGGCTCGTCGGAAGCCTGCTGCTGGCCGCCACCCTGTGCCGACCCGCGCCGGCGCTCGCCGCTGAAACAGCGGCCGAGGACATACTCGGCTGCGACGGCGAGTGGGCGCAAAGCCCGTTGTGCGTCGAGCGGCGTCAAGCGCTGGACAGCCGCGCCAAGATCGAAGCGATCCTGGCGACGCTGGCGGCGGTTGAACAGCCGCCTTGGCCGCCTGCCGATCTCGCCACAGCCACCGCGCTTTATGACGAAGGGCAAGCCCTATTCCGCGACGAGTACTTCGGCGATGCCGCCATCAAGTTTGCACCGGTGCTGGCCAAACTGGAGGCGATTCAGCAAGAGTTTAAGAACCTAGTCGCCACGACCCGAGCTGGGGCCGAGGAGCGAATGGCCGCGGAAGAGTTCACCGCGGCGCTCGCCGGCTTCCGACAAGTGCTGATCTGGCTACCGGACGACGAAGCGGCGCGAGTCGGCGCCAACCGCGCCTTGGACGGCCAGCGATTGGCGCGCGTCGCCGACGAGGCCATCCGCCATGTCGAGGCGGGTGAGCCGGAAAGCGCCAGGGCGTTGCTTGCCGAGGCGAGAACGGAACGCCCGCCGGCCCGGCTCCGGGAAGCGCGCCGGTTGCTTCGCGAGTTCGACCGGCGAGTGCGCGTCAACGCGCTGATCACCGATGGCCACGCCGCACTGGACCGATTGGACTGGTCCGGCGCGGCGGAGGCGTTCCGCAAAGCGCTCGACATCGATCCACGGTCGTCGTCCGCTAAAGACGGACTCGCGCAATCCCGCCGCGGCGCGGTCGAGCACGATCTTGCCGCCCTGCGTCGCACCTTTGCTGGGCAGATGGCCGAAGAATCCTGGACGGACGCCATCGCGACGGCGCAGCGAATCGCCGCACTCGATCCGGACGCCCCTGAAGTACGCGAGCGACTCCCCGAGCTCCAACGCCGGGCGGCGCTCGAAGCGGGGATCGATCAGGCGCTGGACGACCCTAGGCGCGCCGCCGCCAAGAGCATGCGCGACGACACGCGCACGCTCATCGAACAGACCCGGCACCCGAGCGAGGTCGGCGCACGAATCCACGCCAAGGGACGCGAATTGGAACAGCAGTTGGCCGTTTGGACCACCCCCGTCGCGCTGGCGATCCGCTCCGACAACAAGACCGAAGTCCAAATGCGCCCGGGCCGCAAGCTGGGCAAGTTCGACGAGACCAACTTGGACGTGTATCCCGGGCGCTATACGCTTATCGGACGCCGCAACGGATTCCGCGAGAAAAAGCTGGAGATTTCCGTGCCACCGGGTAGCTCGCCGATCATCGTGGAACTGGCTTGCGATGAGCGATTCTGAAGACGCAGGTGAGATCAGGCGTCTTATCCAGCGCCGGCGTCGAAACTTGGGCATCGCGCTGGTCAGCGTCGGCGTGGCCGCGACCTTTACGGTGGCGCTTCTGCTAACTACGCATGTGATCGAAGTGGTCGTTGAACCGGTGGATGCCGACGCCGAGCTCGACCGGGATCGAGGCGCGCTGCTAACCCTCGGACAACGGGTCTTCCTTTACTCGGACGAAGGCGCAGTGACCGTGGCCGCGGAAGGTTTCGAAGCTCGCCAAGTCGCGGTGGCGCGAAGTGCTCCCGAGAGAAAACTCACCGTTCGCCTCGACCCGCTCCCCGGCATCGCCTCGTTGATCGTCGACTCCGCCGAGGAGTTCCTCGTGCGAGTCGACGGCCGGATCGTCGGCACGGAACCACAACTCGACATCGAACTCTCCCCCGGTACTCATACGGTGACCATCGAAGGTCCGCGCATCCAACGCTTGCGGCGAGAGATCGAAATCGCGGGACGCGGCACCACGCAGACCTTCTCGTTCTCGCCGACCGTGGCCGCCCTCCCCGGCGCCGTCGACTTCAAAGTCGCCGCGCAGCCGTCGTTCGCTCGAATCCTCATCGACGGCGTTTTCGTCGGCACGGGCAACTACAGCGGCGCCTTAGCGCCGGGCAGCCACGAGATCGCCTTGGAAGCGGACGGCTACGCACTCGAACGACGAACGATCGACGTCTTGGCCGGCATGTCGGTTGGCGACCTCGGCACGATCACGCTTACGCCGCTACCCGCTATCGTGTCGATTCGCTCGACGCCAACGGGAGCCACCGTCCTCGTCGACGGCGACTTCCGTGGCGCGACCCCGCTTCAGGTCGAAATGCCCGCCGGTCGGGAACACCGCATCTCGGTCCGCAAGACGGGCTTCAAGCACGCGAACGAGGTGCTGCGCCCGCTCCCCAACGCCCGTATCGATAGGACGTACGATCTCGCTCGCACGTCGTATCAAGCCTCGGTCACGGCCAACCGGCCCGCCGACATCCAAGTCAACGGACGCACAGTCGGCGCGGCGCCGTTGACGATCGAGGTGTCCGACGGCGACGAAATCACCGCGCTCGCAGAGGGGTACCGCGCACAGCCAATCCGCGTACGCCCGGGCGAAGACTCGCGGCGGTATTCGTTCAAGCTCTTGGCGCCCGGCCAATTCGCCTACGAGATGGCAGAGCCGGAGACTACGGCGGCCGCCGGCATTCGCCTACGGAAGTTCGCGCCGCTTCGCTTCGACGCACGCGCGACCGAACAAGCGCCACCAATGCCCATCGAGCTTTCCCGGCCGTTCTACCTCGCCGTCCACGAGACCACCGTGGCTGCCTTCCGCGCGTTCAAACCCAACTTCGCGCCCAATCAGGGCGCCAGTCTGCCGGTCGTTTCGGTCACTTGGCAGGACGCGGCTCGATACTGCAACTGGCTCAGCGGCAAGGCGTCGTATCCGCCCGCCTACGAGTTCGAGGGCGCGTTCGCCAAGCTCGACCCCACGTCCGTGGGCTTCCGCCTGCCTACCGAAGCGGAGTGGGAGGCGGTCGCTCGCTACGACTTCGCGCAGGCGAGCGTTCGCGGACGGCCCTACGCTTGGGGGGCTTCGCCCACGATCCCCCGGGCATTCGCCAACCTCGCCGGTCGCGAAGTGCGCACCGGTGGATTGCCGTTCTTGGCGGATCACGTCGACAACCATACAGGTATCGCCCCGGTGGGCACCTACCCGCCCAATTTCAACGGTATCCACGACCTTGCCGGCAACGTCTCGGAGTGGGTCAACGACTACTACCGCGCGGGCTCGTTCGCGCCCGATGCCCGCACCGACCCGCTCGGTCCGTTCACCGGCACCGACCATGTCGTCAAGGGGGCCAACCATCTATCCGCCGACCGGACAGCGTTGTCGCCGGGGTACCGCTCGTTTGTGGCGAACAAGAGCGAGTTCGTGGGCTTCCGCGTGGCGCGTTGGATTCACTGATGCGCCGCAAACTGGCCATAGTTTTGGCTTTGATGGCAGGAGGTCTGCACGCCGTGGCCGAGGAGGCGCCGAAGCCCGCGACGACCCCGAAAGACCCAACCTCCACTGGGGAGAACAAGCAACTTTCCGCAGCGTCGGAACAACCCTCCCCCGCTACCGGGGCGACCAAAACTCCCTCGACCACCGCCGTGTCCAAGGACGGTTCGGGCGCGTCCACGTCCGCCTCAGCCGGGCCGACTTCCAGCGACCAACTGAAGCGGATCGAGACGCCGCGACTGTCCGCGAGCGCGAACATCCCCCTTCCTCAGGACATCTGACCGGAGACCACTTGTGCCCGCTACCGCCCCGGGGAGAACGCTCGCCAAACTAGCCCGCCTATTGTCCCGAGCACCGTCCATCGTCCTTGACGCCGTCGGCCTGCTCGTTTGCTTCACCGCGGTGTACTTGGCGTACGCCACGTTCGTCGACCCCGCCGCCGAAGAGATTCTTCGCGTCGCCGCGGAAACCGGCACCGTTCCGGGCAGGTCGTTCGCGATCATCGTTAAGGATTGGGAGCAACAGACCTGTATCGTGCTGGGGCTTTGGTGCCTGTGGCTCTTTGTCTCCCGTTATCGGCTGTTGAGCAGCGAGCAATACCTCTTCGGCATGGACTTCCTCAAACTCGGCGAGATCGACGAGTTCAGCGACGCCGCCCTTCAGCACATCAGCCGCAATCTCGACACCGCCCACGCGGCAGTGCCCGACTCGCTGCTGATCCGCAGCGTCCGCGAGGCACTCGGCCAACTCCGTATGAACCAAGACTTCCGAGAAGCCAGCCAAGCGGCGCAGGACGTCTGCGAACTTCACCTCGAGGTGCTCAACTCGAGGCTGTCGGCCACCAAGTACATCCTCTGGGCGATTCCCTCGATCGGCTTCCTCGGCACCGTACGCGGCATAGGCGAGGCGCTCGGCCTTGCCGGCGAGGCCGTGGCGGGCGACATATCCGGCGTGGCGAGCAGCCTCGGCACGGCGTTCAACTCCACTTGGGTCGCCCTCTTCGTCAATCTCATCCTCATGCTGCTGTCGAGCTTCCTCAATGGCCGAGAGGAGTCCCTCGTGGCCAACTGCAAAGCGTTCGCAACGCAGACCCTCGCACGGCTGAACAGCCTCGCCCGCAACCCCTCCGAAGCCAACGAAATGGCCGCCCAAGGGACACCCACCTGATGGCCGCTCCACCCACGGGACACCCACTCGACCTCACTCAAGGCGCTCAGGGGACATCCACTGGTGTCCGCCCAAGGGACACCCACTGGTGGCTGTCCCGAACACGGCGAAACGCGGAACCGGGCACGGGCTTCGCATTCCTCGACATGCCCTGCTGTCGTCCGCTCAAGGGACACCCACTCGAAGTAGGGGACACCCACTGGGGAAGCGCTCAAAGGACACCCACTTGGCCCGCCGATGGGACACCCACTTGAGGCTGGCCCGAACCCGGCGAAACGTGGCGCCCGGCATGGGCCTCGCGTTCCTCGACGTGCTCTGCTGTGGCTTGGGATCCGCGGTATTCCTACTGCTCGTCATCCGACACGGCCCGTCGCCAACAGCGGCGGATGATCTGCTCGTCGCGACCAGCGTTGCTCGCACCGAGACCGAGATCGCGGTGGCCGATGAGCGCATCGCCGAACTGAGGAGTGCCATCGCCACCGTCGCCGACGTCATCCGCTCCGGTGTCCTGTCGTTGCAGGCGGTCGCCGGCCTGTCGAACCAACAAAAGAGCCAAGCCCAAGATGCGTTGGCCTCCCTCGGTTCCGAGCAGCGAAGGCTCGATGCCGAGGCCGCCCGCCTCGCCGACGCGCTCGCCCGCAGCCAAGCCCCTCCGACCACGCCTGCGACGCCTCGGCAGCACCTGACCGGCCTTAGCGTCGAGGACGACAGGGTCGCAGTGTTCCTCGATTCGTCCGCCAGCATGCTGGACAGCTCGCTAATCGAAATCCTGCGCCTGCGGGTCTCGAGCAACAACCTCAAGCGTGCCGCGGAGAAGTGGACCACCGCTCGGAACGCCGCCAAGTGGCTCTACGAGCAAGTTCCCGAAGGGGGACGCTACCGCCTCTTCCACTATGCCGAGGACATCCACGAAGTGCCGGGCGGCAAACTCCCGGCGGGGCCCGTAGGCTGGACCAAGAAACCGCCGAACGCGCCTCGCTCCGGCCAAGGCGACGCCGTCGAAAGGGGGTTGGCCGGCCTCGTGCCCGACGGCGCGACGGACCTCCGGCAGGTGTTCGAGACCGCCGCTCGCCTCAATCCGGCCCCCATCCAAGTCGTGCTCATCACCGATGGCCTTCCCACCCTGCCGGGCGCCACCCCTTTGCAGCGCTTGAAACACTGCAAGCGACCCCGCAGGAACACCACGCCTCTAATTACTGCGCAGTGCCGGGCGAGCATCTTCGCCGACGCCGTCGCGGTCGCAAGACGAGCGCTGCCCAATTCCCGCATCGACATCATCCTCCTGCCACTGCAAGGAGACGCGAACGCCGTTGGCAGCTATTGGGATCTTGCGCTGGTCACCGGCGGTCGTCTTCTCGCGCCCGCGACAGGCTGGCTCGGAACGTGAAGCGCGACCGCAGCGGCGGCGACCGCGAAGCGTCGCTCAGTTTCCTCGACGTAATCGCCTGCGCGTTCGGCGCCATCGTTCTGCTCGTCCTCGTCCTTCCCGTCGGCGAGCTCGGCGACTCCGAGCCGGGCGCTGGATTGGCGGATTACGGCGCCCTGCTCCTCCAGCTCGCGGAGCTTCGGGAAACCGCGAGCCTGCTCGAAGAACGACTCGCGGCCGATCAACAACGCGCCAACGCCCTCGAAGACCTGTTGTCCGAACGCAAGGACGTAAGCGATGCGCTGCGAGACTTGGTCGCGCGAACTCGCAGCGATGCGGATGTAGTCCGCCGTCGCATCGCCGCCACGGAACAAGCGCGCTCCGCCATCTCGGCCATCCCGGAACAAGAGCCAAACGAGCCGCTACCCGCGGACTACGCCGGCATACCGGTCGACTCCGAATACATCGCCATCGTCGTCGACACTTCCGGCAGCATGCGGACGGTCTGGCCGCGCGTCGTCCGCGAGGTCGAAAACGTACTGTCGATCTATCCTCGGGTCCAGGGTTTTCAGGTTCTGAGCGCGAGCGGCGACTACCTGTGGAAGCGCGGCGCTTGGATCACGGACAGCGGCGGCAACCGGCGCCTCGCCAAGGTTCGGCTGCATACTTGGTCGGCGTACTCCGCGAGCAATCCAGAACAGGGCATTCTCACCGCCATCCGCGACCTCTATCGCTCCGACATGAAGATGGCGGTCTTCGTGTTCGGCGACGACTACATGGGAACCGACTACGACAACTTTCTCGCCAGCGTACGCACTGGCGTTGACCGACATGCATCTCCACAGGGGCAACTGCGTATCCATGCGTTCGGCTTTCCATCGAGCGAACCGTCCGTGCAGCGGGCCAAATACGCGACATTGGCCCGCGAGATGGCGAGCCGACACGACGGCGTGTTTCTCGCGCTGTCCAACTAGCGCAGGGCGCAGCCGTCGCGATCAAGGAGGCGACATTCAGGCTTACTCTTGAAGCCGAGTAGAGTCACGACTTGTATAGACATGACTTGTATAGACATGGCTTGTATAGACACGACTTGTATAGACACGACTTGTATAGGCATGGCTTGTATAGGCGCGACTTGATCAAGGAGCGACACGCGAACCGGCAGGAATTCACGTCAGGATATGGCTTGACGCACTGGGCACGAAGCATAAGGGGCGGTGGCCAAGCTAAGCCGTATCAGGTGAGACGGGTATGGAACATCATCTTGCAGTACAAGCTAGGAGGAGCCGACTGATGCATCGTTACGAGATCATTCTCTATTGGCGCAACGAGGACCAAGCGTTCATCGCGGAAGTGCCCGAACTGCCAGGCTGCATGGCACACGGGGACGATCAGGAAGGGGCGTTGAAGAACATCAAGGACGCGATGCAGTTCTGGATCGACACAGCCGGAGAACTGGGACGACCGGTCCCGGAACCCAAGGGCGAGCGCCTGATGTATGCCTGACACAGGTTGACTGGCCACCAGCGATCACTGTCGAAGTAACACCGTTGAGCTACCTCGGATCAAACGCGTGGTGACCAACCAACTGAAGTCCGTACACTTAAGACGCATATTTGGCGTCCCCTAGGGGAATCGAACCCCTGTTGCCGGGATGAAAACCCGGAGTCCTAGGCCACTAGACGAAGGGGAC
>CAYGBI010000015.1:0-61027 GCA_964348085.1 uncultured Pseudomonadales bacterium
ATCCTAGTTTTGCTGGACATCTTCCTCTCCATGTCATCCACACGTCTCGTCGCCAGGCCTCAGGCGGGAACCCACCCCCAACTCCACGCGACAGCGCGGCATTATGCACGAATCCCAGCGCTTCGCAACTCTATGGCGAAAAAAAATGCCCGCGTATCCGGCGACCCCGAACACGCGAGAGTCCGCGACAAACGATTGACGCCAAGGACACGCGACATGGAAACCCGCCACCACTCAACCGTGGGCCCCAAGGCCGTTCCCCTCCCAGTATCGTCCTGCGAACCACGAACGCGTTGCCTCCCGGCACCGCCTTTCGCCTTACGCCCAAGCCACCTACACGTAAGCAGGACTAACCCCGCCAAAGTCCGACGGCTAGCCACCGCCGACACCGCCGAACTGACCGTGCAACTCCAACTCCGAGCGGACCCGCTCCGTGAGTTCGCGCCCCTCCTCGTGATCCACGATGACATAGGGAATCACCATCACCACCAGCTCCGTGCGGTCCCGCTGGTAGGTGTCTTTGCGGAACAGGCGGCCGAGCAACGGCACGCGGGCGATGCCCGGCACGCCGGCTTGACCCGAGTTGCTGTTGTCTGCGATGAGTCCGCCAATCAACAACGAGCCGCCATCGCGAAGCGTGATGCTGGTGGTGAAGCGGCGATTGAGAATCGTCGGCGTGCCGGTCAAGCTGGTGGCGGCGGCCGGGCGCGCCTCGCTCAAGTCTTGGGTGATGCGCAAGTCCACGAGGCCATTCGCCTGTACCGTCGGCTCGATTTCCAAGGTCACGCCCGTTTGCCGGTAGTCGATCTGCTGCAAGATGTTGGTGGAACCGGCGAGCTGCGTGGTGCCGCTGGCCACCTGCACGACCGTGGGTATTTCGTTGCCGCCTTCGAAATTGGCCGTCTCGCCACTCTTGACCACCAGCCTAGGGCGCGAGTGGATGACGATACGGCTCTCGTCGTAGAACATGTTCAACAGCCCGCGCGTCACGCCGGCGCTGTCCAAGGTGAGCGAAAGCGCCTTGCTCTCCAAGCCGAAGGTGTCCAGCGTGCCGCCGGTGAGGTCGTATCCTCGGCCGATACCACTGTCGAAGATGAACTCGATGCCAGATTCGCCTGTGTCGCTCAGGGTCACTTCCGCGATCAGCACCTCGATCAGCACCGACGGCACCGGTTGATCCAGTTGGTCGATGATCGGCAACAGCCGGCCCCACTCCTCACCGGAGCCCCGGTAGAGCAGCATGTTGCGGGGTTTGTCCACGATGAGCCGGCTGGGGCCGGCATAATCGGCGGGTGCGGCGGATTCGGCGCCATCCCCGGTCCTACGTCCCGCCGCCCCGCCGCTCGAGTCGATGAGTTGGGAGAGCGTCTCCGCGACGCTTTCCACGTTCGTGTTCTCCACGTAATGCGTGAAGATGCCGTCCTCGACGGCGTCTCGTCGTTCGGCGTCGAGGATGCGCGCCCACTTCTCGACGTGATCCAAGGTCTTCTTGTCCGCAGCGAAGACGACCAGCTTGTTCGCGGTGCGCAACGGCAGCAAATGAACGGCGACACTGTTCTCCAAACCCATCTCGGCGGTATAGCCTTCGGCTCTGAGCAACTCGCTCAAGTCCTCCGCCAAGACCGACGCGTCCACCGCGGTCGGCTCGACGATGATGCCGCGACGCCCGCGCAACAGCGGCTGATCCAACACTTCCACGATGTCGAGCGCGCGACTGATGAGCTCCGCCGGGCCCCGCAACAGTAGAGCGTTGCGCGCGTAATCGGATTCGATCGACAGTTCCTGTTGGACGAACGCCCTCTTCAGTATGTCCGTCACTTGTATGGCGGGCACTGCCTTGACCGGCACGAGTTGAAAGATCAAACGATGCGTCGCCGGCACTTCCGGCAGCGTTCTGCCGCTGACGATCAAGGGAATGTCCCGAGTGCTGATCTCTTGGCTGGCGGTGAAGGTCAACAGGCCATCCCGGTCGACGACATCCACGCCGTAGTCCCGCAAAACCGTGCGCGCGTGGGCAAACAGGCGGCTAGGCGAAATCGGCTCGGTGAGTTTGAGCGTCACCAAATCCTTCTGATCGCGCAGGCCGGGCGCGATGTGGAAGGACATGCCCAGTTGCTCGGCGAATACCTCGTTGATGAAGGCAACCAAGGGCAGGTCGTGGAAGCTCACTCTTATGTCGTCGCCGGTGAGTCCCTCGCCGAGCCGGTCCGCCATGCCTTCCGCGATCGCGGTCTGCGGGACCACGCCGGGCGCGGGCGTCACCGCGGTGCCGGTGCGCGGCTCGTAACCGGCTAGCTGGTCCGTCTCATTGAGCGTTCGCTCTTTGGGTGGCCGCAGCGGCTCAGGCCACTGCCTGCTGCTTGGCGTACAAGCCGTCGCCAACAGCAGAAGCGCAACGCTCGCCAATCTCGCGTGTAGGCGCAAATCCTTGTTTCTTCCCTTCATATGCACTCGCAAGCACTCCTTACTTGACTTGGCAACCTGGCATCTCGCAATCTCGCATCTCACGCAACTGGCGACCTCGTTCGTCTACTCGTCACTGGTCGTGGTCGGAACCTCGGGAAACAACGCCATTACTTCCGGGGCGCGGCTCTCGTCGGAAGCATCGAGCGTAAGCAGGTTGTCGGTGAGCGACGAGAGCGTTCTGCCGTCGGCGAGCCGGTCGCCCTTCGGCACCCGCAATACGTCGCCATTCGAGAGCTTCAGCAACGCAACGTGATCTTGGGCCGTGGCCGCAATGCCCACGAAACCAACGGGTTCGACGGGAGGCTCGGTCGGGGGCGGTGGCTCTCCGGCAGACGCTTCGGCCGCGGCGGCAGCGGCGGTCGAAGCGGCGATTGAATCCACTATTTCCCGCAACGAGGCGCCACCCCAACGGCGGCTGGCGACGAAGGCGCTGAGGTCCTCCGCGCCGGCCAAGCTCGGCGAGCCGTCGAAGGAGAGCCCAGCGCCGTCTTCGAACGTTCCCCCTGGCGCTCTCACGGGAACCCACATCGCCACGATGACGAGCACGACACAGCCCACGACGGCGGCGACGAGCGGCTGCCGGATGAGGCGCATCGCGCTAGCGCGATCACGGGGAATGATCGACAGCAAGCCGCGAACGCCACCGGGACGCGCGGGTTCGCCAACGCTTCCAGCCCCCTGGGTCATTCGCCGGCGCCTCCGCTCGCGGCTTCGCCAACGTCCACGAAATAGGCGGACAGCAGCACCACCAGACGGGAGTTGGTCTTGGTTATGTCCAAGCTATCTACGACCAGTTTTTTGGGGTGGCGCGCAATGGCTTCGAGGAGCCGCAGCTCCGCGCCGGGTTGGTAAGTGCTCGCCAACCGCACTTGCACCCGCAAGACCCGGGGCGCATCGGGCACCGGCTGCGTAGCGCCGGCTTGAATGTTGGGATTGCGATAGCCCATGTCGGCAATGAGCTGCGTCAGCGCGGCCTGCACTTGCGCCTGCGCTTGCCCGGGCGTCGCCGCCTGCCAAAACTCGGCGGCAAGCCGCCCTTCGGTCTCCTTCGCCGCGGCGAGCAATTGCGGCCAGTCCTGCCGACGCAGCACGGCTTGCGCTTGCCGCAGCGACGCCGCGCTGGCGGCATACTCGCGATATGCGGCGGCTTTCCGGTCGGACTGCACGAGCAGCCAATAGATCAACAGGATCGCAATTACCGCCCAGACGCCCGCTCGCAGGCGCGGATTGTCGGCGAGCTCGCGCTTGGCGGTCGGCAGCAGAGAACCCAGCGCGGTCACACGCCCACTCGAAGCACGATTTCGATACGGCCCGAGCGTTGCGACCGCCCCAATTCCACTTGATCGAACAGTTCCTCCAGAGCGCCCACATAGGCGACGGGATCGATATTCGCTCCCTCCAAGACGAGCCTCAGCTCCCCTTGCTGGTAGTGCCACGCGCGAAAGCGCGCCTCGTCGTCCGGAATGGCCTGATCGACAAGCCCCATGACGTACGCTTGGGAAGGTTCGTTGTGGAAGCCGGCGAGCAGTTCGTTGTGGCGGCGCAGTTGCCGTACCTGCTCGCGCGTGTCTAGAAACGGGCCTAGCCGATCTTGCATCCGCGCAAGCTGATCCACATTGCCTTGATCTTCGAGGACGACATTCCAGATACGCGCTTCTTGCCAAGACGACACCAACGCGACGGCCACCAAACCGAACGCGGCCAATCGGCGTTCGTTGCCGCGCACCCACTCGCTGGCCGTCAGCGGGCTCGACCACGGTTCCGCGGCCAAGTTCGCCGGCGACGGCGCAAGCCGCCGCTCGCCAAGCGCCCGTCGCACGACGCCGCGGCTTCTGAAGGCGTCGATTTCTTCCTCCCCGGGTGACGCGGCCAACCAGTAGGAATCTTCGAGGATGTCTGCTCGCCAATACTGCAATTCGAACCCTTCGCGACAGGTCTGCAAGTGAACGCCATCCTCCTTTCTTGGGTAGAACACCGTCTCCGGCCGCGTACGCAAGTCCGCCGGCCGTTCGCCCTCTCCGTCCACGGCGGAAGCGCCAACGACCTCTTCATCCCAAAACCAAGTCATCGCCACGGTATCCGACCAAACGCAGTGATAGCCGGTGCGTTTGAAAGGGCTCCAGACGGAAAGTTTCAGTTGCAGCGCCGACCGACGGCGATTCGCCGGAACCGCGGTGAAATCCTCCCGCCGATACAGGCAAAGGGCGCGGCTCACGATCCAATGCGAGTGCAATGCCGGCGCCGGCAGTCGCAGCACGTCGTCGCGGGTTTGAATCGTGTTAAAGCGACCGGAGAAGCGGCGTCGCAGGCCGTTTAGGAGTTCCCGAGTCGTCATCCAAAGGTTCAGAATAGCGATACTCCGTGCGCCACGGCGCGGTTCGAGACGCGGGCGTGAGCGTGATCCCCAAGACCGTCCGTCGCGCCGCCCCCTCGCGCCAAGTCGCGATCCGCAGGTTGTTCGACGGATACACCGACACGAGCAAGGGATCGATGTTCAGGCGCTTTCCCGTTAGTTTCGCCAAGCTCTCAAGGCTGGAAATCGGCTGCCGCTCCCTCGCCGCCAACAAGGCGTCGAGCACGTTCGCCGGGACGCCGAGATTTGCGGCCAAGGCCTCGACTGGCATCGTGTTGAAGTTATAGCCGGACATCATGCGCGACGTCAATAACGGCCGCAGGCGCCGCCACACTTCCGCGTCGATCTCGGCGTCGACGTCCAACACCTTCTTCAACTCTACCGGCGAGACCATGAGCCAGTTCGGCGGCGGCGTCCGTCCTCTGCGTATGTAGTCGTGGCGCTCGGCGCCGCTCAGCGAGAGCGTGTGATCCGTGTCGATGTAGTCCGCGGCGCGACGAGCGACGCGCTCCGCGGCGGCTCGATCCACGCCCGCGTAGCGCAGAGCGACGGCGAAGGGGCGGGACTCGGGGGCGTTGACGGAGGCTAGGCCACCTTCTTCCTGAATGGCGAATCGGGCGCCCTCGAAGGCGGCGTAGGGTTCTCCGGAAAACGTCAGCTTGCCCGCGTCGCCCGCCGGCAAAACGAGGTCGGGCTCGTCGACGAAGCGTTGCTTGGCCTCCAGCAGAACACCGCGATGGTCCATGCGGTTGGTGGCGAGCAAATAGAGCACCGTGGCCTCGGTGCTGCGCCGCAGCAGTTCTCCTTCGACGGACTGGCGCGCGAGCCTCGCGGCCTCGACGTCGGCGGCGGTGACGTCGTCGATATACGAGGCGAGCAGAGCTAGGCCGGCGAGCGCCCAGATCGTGGTGACGAGCACGAATCCCCCCGCCCGGGGCGTGGCCAAAGTCACTGCAGCGCTCCCTCGACGAGTCTCGGCTCGGGGAAGGCGGCGACTTTGGCAACCCACTTCGTCGTATCTGTCGCCACCAAGCGAACCATGGTCGGCACCCACTCCGCCGGGGCGTCCACCGTTGGCCAACTGTCGTGCCAGCGGCCCGCGGAATCGGCGTACTCGAACGCGAGTTGCGACTCGGCGAGCAGCAAGGTCCACTGTGTATCGCCTTCTTCCCGGTAGGTCACGGTGTTTCCGTCGCCTTTCTCGGCCAATGTCCAGCGCACTTCGACAGGCAAGCCGGACTCCGCGAACAAGGGTTGCAGCGTGATGCCCTTGAACGACGACGGGTCGCCGGCAAAGCGCCGGTCGCGCACGCCGCCGGGCACGAGGCCTTGTACCGTCGAGGCGAACCAATGCTGCCGCAAGGCGGATTCGTTGGCCTCGCGATGGATGCCCCTGACGTGGCTGTAGCGGCCGAGAAAGAAGCCCGAGGCTTGAATGAGCAAGGCGCCGATCAGGGCGACGAGACCGAGCACGACCAACAGCTCGACCAGCGTCAGGCCCTCGCAGTAGGGGCCAAGCCGCGCCTTGCGTCGACGCGCCAAGCGAGCGCTGAAGTGCGAGAAATCAACCGCACGGGACACTAGAAGAGCATCTCCTCGGAAATCAACCCGCGGGCCTTTTCATAGCCGACCACCCGCATCCGCCAAGTTCCCAAGAGCCGACTCTGGTCGCGGATCTGGAACTCGACGTCGTATAGCCCGATGTCGAAGTCCGCGAGTTCGCCGAACTTGCTTTGGCCTTGACGCACCGGCGCCACGAGACTCGCCGTCCACGCGACCGCGAAACCATCGATCTCGAAGCGACCCTCGTTGTGCCACCACGGGTTGACGGCCGACAAGCGCTCCATCGCCTGGCGCACCACCGGTGCCTGTCGCGTCACGTCTTGGGCACGATTCAGGGCGATGAGATTGCTGTTGAACAGCGCGTACAACACCATCCCCGCCGAGGCGAAGAGGGCCATCGCAACGACGGTCTCGAGCAGCGTGAAGCCCTTGCGCCTACGCACCGGCGTCCACGCGACACTCGGGGGCGACTAGGACCAACCGCTCGGGTGGCGATTCCGCATGCCGCAGCATGACTTCGCCGCCAAGGCATATGCCGTTGGCGCGCACGAGCAAGGGTTCGTCGAGCCGAACCTGCCAGCCGTCGGGCACTGCGAGGGGATAGCGCTCGTACTCCGCAAGGCCCGGCGCGTTGCCGGCATCGCCGGCGGTGCCCACCACGACGTAATCGCGCCCTCGCAGCATGGCCTCCCTGCCGAGGGTGGCGAATTGATCGAGGATGCGGTCTCGCTCGGTACTTCTAGCAATGCTCGAGTACGCCCGTTCGACGTTGGGAAAGGTCACTGCGGCGAGCAGGCCCACGATGACGAGGACTACAAGCAGTTCGAGCAATGTGAAGCCGGAGGGCTTGGGCATCGGCGAGTCCCGCAGGCGGCAGGCTTGGGGCTAGCAGCGCGTGGTGAAGTCACGCGGCATGCGAACGGCCATGCACCCCGCCAAGTTTCGTTACTCCTCGGTCGCATAGCGCCCGACAGGCTCCCTCGTCACGCCTTGCCGGGCGGGCGCCTGACCGTTCTCGGTGCGACGCGGACTGCCACCACGGGCCGCTAGGAGTCCAATATTCCGGAAGTACCGGCCAACGCGGAAGACCCGGACGGCAGCAGTCCAATGTCGGCGTTCTCGCCTTCGCCGCCTTTGATCCCATCCGCGCCTAAAGAATACAGCGCGAAGCCCTGCAAGGTGTCGGCTGGATACTCGTACTGGTAGGGGTTGCGCCACGGGTCCAAGGGCACTGCGTCGCCCAGGTAGGGGCCCTTCCAATACGCCGCGACATCCGCCGGCGCCACCATCAACGCATTCAAGCCCTGCTCCGTCGACGGGAAGCGGCCGATGTCCAGCCGGTAGGTGAGCAGGGCGCCACGCAGCATCTGCACTTGCGCCTCCGCCGCTTGCGCTTGCCCCCTTTCCAAATAGCTGAGCAGCCGCGGGCCGACGAAGCCGGCGAGCAGGCCGATGATGACCAGCACCACCATCAGTTCGATCAGGCTCCAGCCGCCAGTCGCTCGCTCGCGCCGAGACGCTGCCGCCGGCGTGGCCGGAGACCGGCCGATGGCGGGTTCAATCAACGGGTCGCGCGGGTCTGCCACGGGAACCTCCATTTACAACGCTACAACGCGATTTCATTGGCACTGGTGATGGCGAGCATCAGACCGACCATAATGGTGCCAAGCACGGCGCCGATCAAGAGAATGGCGAGCGGCTCGATCAGCGTGAGCACCCGCTTCATGCGTCTGGCGCTCAAATCCTCGTATAGCCTCGCCAGCGCGCGCATCATCTGCGCGAGTTGGCCGGATTGCTCGCCAACGCGAATCAAATTGTAGCCGGTGGCAGTGAGCGCGTCTTGCTTCTCCAAGGCGACGGAAAGGGTACTGCCGCCTTTCACGTCGGTGATGGCGCGGTCCAACATCCGTCGGCGGCCGCTGATGCGCACCCCCCGCGCCGCGAGAGTGAGGGCGTCCATCATCTCCACGCGCGCGGTGAGCATCGCGCCCATCACCGAAGCCCACTTGGCGGTATCCGCCTCGGTGAGCCAAGCCCCGAGCACCGGCAGCGTCGCGGTGGCGTCCAAGATGCGGGCGCGCACGGGCGCTTGGCGCAATACGGCGGCCAGCACGAGGATCACGGACGCGCCCGTGAAGGCGAGCAGCAAGGTGTTGTCGTTGAACCAAACGCCCATGCCCAGCACGATTTCGGCCAGCAAGGGTAAATCGTTGCGCTCGTCCAAAAGGTTGGCGAACTGCGGCACCACGAAAACGAACACCAACATCACCGCTGCGATGCCGGAGACGACGAGGATGGCTGGATAAGTGAGCGCTCCGCGGATGTCCGCGCTTACGCGCTGGTCGTATTCCAACTGATCCACCGCCTCCCGTAGCGACTGCGGCAGACGGCCGCTCAGTTCACCGGCCTCGACCAGTTGATGAACGTAGTCCGGCAGCGGCAAGTCGCTCGCCCGCAGCGCGCCGAGAAAGCTCTCGCCCCGGGTCAGCTCCCGGATGATGGACTCGAACGCCGCGACGAGCGCCGGGTGATAGCGGCCGCGGCTTTGCGCCGTCACCGCCTCGGCAAGCGCGACGCCGGATTCGAGCAGCGTGGCGAGCTCGTGGAACGCGACCACGACGTCGGACGTCCTGAGCCGACGTCGCAATGTCGGCAGCGCCGACGGGCGGTGTTCGCTGACATCCACCACCGTGCGGCCGTCCCGGCCCAAGCGGCGCACCACGTCGGCCGTCGAAGCGGCTTCCAATCGCCCTTTGAGCAGCCGCCCGTCGCCGTCGATGGCCTCGTATTCGTACTCCAATGCCGCCGTCCTCGCGTGTCCGGTCAGCTTCCTTCCAAGCCGGTCAGCGTCAGGCGCATGACTTCCTCGGCCGTCGTCAAGCCTTGCGACGCCTTGACCAGACCGTCTTGCAGAAGCGTGCGGTAGCCTTGTTCGCGGTGCGCGAGGCGTTTCAGGTCGCTTACGTTGGCCCCGGAGACGATCATATTCTGCAGCTCGTCGGACACCGGCACCAACTCGTAGATGCCCAAGCGGCCGCGATAGCCCGTGTGCTGGCAATAGTCGCAGCCTTCGGTTGCGACCCAGTCGTTGGCCAGTAGTTCCGACGGGATGGCTTGGAGCAGGTCGTAGGCGAGCACCGACGGCTCGGCGGGCACCGCGCAGCGCGGACACGCCCGGCGCACGAGGCGTTGCGCCTGCACGCCGCGGGTGGGCGACGCCACCAAGTAGGACTCGACGCCCATGTCGACCAGCCGCGTGAAGCTCGAAACCGCGTCGTTGGTGTGTACGGTGGACAGCACGACGTGCCCGGTGAGCGCCGAGCGAATGGCGATTTGGGCGGTCTCCAAGTCGCGGATCTCGCCGATCATGATGACGTCCGGGTCGTGACGCAGGATGTGGCGCAGCGCGCGGGCGAAGGTGTAGCCGATTTCCGCGTGAACTTGGATTTGCGTGATGCTCGGCATCTGATACTCCACCGGGTCTTCTACGGTGATGATCTTCCGCACGCCGTCGTCCATTTCCTCGAGCGCGCCGGCGAGCGTGGTGGATTTGCCGGAACCGGTAGGGCCGGTGACCAGCACGATGCCGTTGCTGGCACGCAGCCAACCGCGAAACATCGCCAAGTGGTCCGGCTCCATGCCGAGGTTGGCCAGCGCCAATTCGCCCCGCTCCTGCGCCAATAGGCGCAAGACGATGGACTCGCCGAAGGAACAGGGCACGGTGGAGACGCGAATGTCCATATCCTTGCCGGAAATGCGCTGCGAAATGCGGCCGTCTTGCGGCAGCCTGCGTTCCGCGATGTCGATGCCGGCGATGAGCTTGATGCGCGAGGCCACCGCCGGGAAGCGGTCGATGGGCTGGGTGAGGCGTGTGTGCAGCACGCCGTCGATGCGCATGCGCACCACGAAGCTCTCTTCGGCCGGCTCCACGTGGATGTCGGACGCTTCCATATCCACCGCTTGGGAGAGCAGGTTGTTGACCAGTTCGATAATCGGCGCTTCCTCGGCCATCTCCCGCAACAACAAGGCGTTGTCGCCGGAGAAGAGTTCCGCGATGGCGCGTTCCTTGCGCATGTAGTCCAGCAAGCGGTCGACGTGGTGGTTGGCGGCCACGTGAAAGGCGACTTGCTCGCCCGGATAGAAGTAGCCGAGGGTTTCCAGCACGGCGCGATCTTCGATGTCGCGGGCGAGACAGCAGAGGACGCCGTTCTCGTCGCGCCACAGCAACGTCGCGCTGTCGAGGAACCAATCGAGCTTGATCGGCGAGGCGACGAGAAAGCGGTATACGGCGAGGTCATCCGGCAGGTCGCCGTCGCTGGCGATATATTCCGCGCCATGAAGTTCGGCGAGCGTACGCAGCACCACCTCTTCCGAGACGGCGCCGTTGGCGACCAGCAACGCGCCGATCCGACCGCCGACGGTCTTCTGTATCTGCCGGGCTCTTTCCAAGTCGGCCGACTGGATGGCCCCGTGCGCCAAGAGCGTCTCGCCTAAGGACTTCATAGGGGAATCATACTCGCCGTGCCGTCGACCGGCAGCGAAAACGGGGCGGGAGAGGAAGGGTCGGCAGGCAGGGCGAAACCTCGCCGTGCTAAGGTCGCCAACCATGAGAAGCAAGCTCCCGAACGTCGGCACCACCATCTTCACCGTCATGTCCAAGCTCGCAGCCGACGAGGGCGCGATCAATCTGTCCCAAGGCTATCCGGATTTCGACGGCCCGCCGGCGTTGCTCGAAGGCGTCGCCCGCCACCTCGCCAACGGCCACAATCAATACCCGCCGATGGCGGGCATCGAGCCGTTGCGGGAGGCGATCGCCGGCAAGGTGGCGAGTCTCTACGGCACGTTGGTGAACCCGGCGACCGAAGTCACCGTGACATCGGGGGCGACGGAAGCGCTGTTCTGCGCCATTACCGCGGTGGTGCGCGCCGGCGACGAGGTCATCGTATTCGACCCCTGCTACGACTCCTACGAACCCGCCGTGACGCTCGCCGGCGGAAGGTGCCTGCACATTACTCTCCAAGCACCTGATTTCCGCATCGACTGGGGCCAAGTGCGGGATGCCATCGGGCCGAAGACGCGGCTGATCGTCACCAATACGCCGCACAATCCCACCGGCGCGGTGTGGGACTCGACCGATATCGACGGACTGCGCGACGCGCTCGCCGGGCGCGACATCTACGTCGTCGCGGACGAAGTCTATGAACACATCGTCTTCGACGGCCACCGACATTTGAGCTTGACGCGCTTCGCCGATCTTTTCGCCCGCAGCTTCGTCGTGTCTTCGTTCGGCAAGACCTATCACGTCACCGGCTGGAAGGTGGGCTATTGCGTCGCGCCGGCTGCGCTTAGCGCCGAGTTCCGTCGGGTGCATCAGTTCGTCACGTTCACGACGGCGACGCCGTTGCAGCACGGCCTCGCGGACTTCTTGAACGACCACCCCGAGCACCACGAGAATCTCGGCGCGTTCTACCAAGCCAAGCGCGACCTGTTCTGCGACCTCTTGGCGGAGTCCCGTTTTCGCCTGACGCCATCGTCGGGCACGTTTTTTCAGCTCGTCGACTACGGCGACATCACCAACGCGCCGGACACCGAATTGGCGCGCCGCTGGACCACTGAAGCGAAAGTGGCGTCGATTCCCATGTCCGTCTTTTACGAACACCCGCCGGAGCAGAGCTACCTGCGCTTTTGCTTCGCCAAGGACGACGCCACTTTGGCGAGAGCGGCACGGACGCTATGCCAACTCTGAAGGTCGCCTTGGTGCAGGCCGCGCTCGAGTGGCACGACGCGAAGGCCAATCTGGCACTGTTCGACGCCGCACTTGATCGCATCAGTCAGCCTGTGGACTTGATCGTGTTGCCGGAGATGTTCACCACCGGCTTCACCATGTGCGCCAAGGAAATGTCGGAGCCCGCGGGCGGAGCCGCCGCGGCATGGCTGCGCAGCCGGGCGGCCGAGCAAGCCGCGGTCATCGTTGGCAGCGTGGCGACGGAAGATCGCGGGCGCTACTTCAACCGTTGCATATGGATGCCGCCAAACGGCGGCGCGGTGCATTACGACAAACGGCATCGGTTTCGCATGGCCGGCGAGCACGAGCACTACGCCGCCGGCGACGCGCGGGTGGTCGCCACGCTCGGCGCTTGGCGCGTGCATCTGTCGGTATGCTACGACCTGCGCTTCCCGGTGTGGCTGCGGGCGCGGGAAGACTACGACGTCCTGCTGTGCGTCGCCAACTGGCCGGCGGCTCGACAACGCGCCTGGAACACGCTGTTGCGCGCCAGAGCGATCGAGAATCAGTGCTACGCGGTCGGGGTGAACCGAGTGGGCGTGGACGGCAACGGCGTTGCATACCGAGGCGGCAGCGCGGTCTACGACTACGAGGGCGAAACCGTCGCCGAGGTGTTCGACGACGATACGGTCGTCACCGCGACGCTCGATCTCGACGCGCTTTGCGACCAGCGGCGGCGATTTCCGGTGTGGCGGGACGCCGACCAGTTCGAGTTGCGCCAAGCTTCCGCCAGCAACGCCTTGCGATGATGTCGCCACCCCCTAGACCGCCGAAGGCCGGCGGCGTCAAGCGCTGCCTTTGGGCGGGGCTCGTCGCGGCGCTACTCGCCGCTTGCGGCGCGAAACCCGATGTGCCGGACCATCCCGGGCGGGCCGTGTACTTCCGCTATTGCTTTTCTTGCCACCAAGCGGGAGTCGCCGGCGCGCCAAAGTTGGGCGACGGCAAAGCTTGGACGCGCCGCCTCGACCAAGGACGCGAGCCAATGCTCGACAACGTCAAACGCGGCATGCCTCCCGGGATGCCGCCGCGGGGCGGCTGTCCTTCCTGCGACGACGAAACGCTCGCCGCTGCCGTGGACTTCATGATCGTCGCCGCGCAATGACCCAACGCGGCGCTGGCGAAGCTCGCCGACTTGTGCGGCAAGCCGCCAAGTGCCGTTTTTCACAACACGTTGATTTCGCTATAGAGCGTCGCGGTTGGAACGAAACCTGCTTGCTCTAGTGCACATCTATTAGGCGTAACGGCGTTCGTACATGACCACGCGCTATCTCCCCGGCGACATCCTAATGCGCCGCAAAGGGCCGGTGATGCACAAGGGCATCGCCCTCGGCGACGGCCGCGTCTTCCACAATACGCCATTGGCCGGCGAACATGTCGCCAGCGAACAGGAGTTCCTGCAGGGCCGTCGTTTGCGGGTAGAACGCTTGACCCGCTTGGAACGCCTGCGCACGCTGGCGGCCGCGAGGTCCGCCGAGCACAGGGAGTACAACCTGCTCCGCAACAATTGCGAACACACCGTTTCCCGCGCCCGCACAGGCTCGGCCGAGAGCCCACAGCTCGAATCCTGGGCGCTCGGTTTGGGGGCAGGCGCTTTGGCCCTGATCGCTACCCGCAGCCCTGCCCTAGCCGTCGCCGGCTACGCGCTTGGGCGCACGATCGGCGCACGGTTGAGCGCGTCTTCCAACCCCACCGTCGCGCCGGAACCCTCTGGTGCCGAGTCGGAAACGGAGCGCGTTGAAGCGGCACAGCCGACTGCCAAAGCTGCCAAAGACGCTGTCTCGCCGGTCACTCAGCCCCTCGTCAATAGGTCAACATAAGGCGATCGGCGACCACCTCCGACGCCAAGCTCTGGCCGGTCATCTGAAACCTTCGTAGCATCGACCGACCCGCATCGACAACGACTTCACGCTCGAACAGCCCGTCGGGGATCTCGACATCGCACACCCGTTCGCCTGACTTCTTCGTGCCGTCGATACTCAACGCTACGCGCGCCCCTCGACTCCGGCACTCTTCGATCATGCGAAAGAGGCCGCCGAGTTCGAAGTCCTGCGCACCGTAAAGAATTGGCTGAGTATCCGAGTACGGTGGATCGCAATAGACCAAATCGCCCTCGCCAGCGCAGCCCATTACCTCCGCGTAGTCCGCATGTCGGAACTCCGTGCCTTGCACTCTGGCGTGCCACTCATCGACCCGCTTGGCGAACGCTTCGGGCCTGATCGGCCGATGCACGCCAACCGGTGTCGACATGTAGCCGTCTCTTTTGCGAAATCGAACCACGCCCCCGTAGCACGACCGCACCAAAAAGAGGAAGTCCGCCGCGTTGGGCTGGTCGTTGTACGCCGCCTTGATGTGTTCGTAAGCTCTCCGCTTGTCCCCCGAACTGGCATACCGCCAACGTTCTTCGTACCAAGTCTTGACCCTATCCGGATCCGATTGAACCGCCTTCCAGATGTCGATCAAAGGTCCGAACGAGTCGGCGCCAATCCCCCGCACCGGCGCAACCGTCGCGAGAATCGCGCCGCTACCGAGAAACACGTCGAAGTACCTTTCAGCGTCCGCCGGGAAGTAGGAGACGATCTCCTCCGCCATGCGGTACTTGTTGCCGATCCACTTTAGGAGCGAGCCCTTTGGTCGGGTGGGCCTAACGTCGCCCAGAAGGTCGATCATCGTTGGTCTGAACAACGCTCGCTCCGCGACTAACTCACGTCGGTCGAAATCGAAGACCTAGACTCAGCGCATTGATGGATGGGTTGTGTAGACGAGATCCTCTTCGGCTACAAGACGGTCGAACGTCCGCCGAGGCTCGTCGAGGATTGGGTCGAGTTGGCTCAGTGACGCAGAGCACGCATAGAGTGAAGGCGGAATGTACGCCGCGTGGGCGTTTACGCCGCGACGAGGCGGCTCGCGATGGCGAGCATGGCGCGGGTCAAGCGCTCGGCCTTGGCCACGTCGACGGTGGTCGGCCAACGGTCGTCAACGTGATGGAACCACGGATTGGTGCCTAGATAGGAGATGTAGCGCCCGCCGAGGTCGTGGATATTGCGCGCCTCGCCGCCCGGACGCGTACCTACCGGCGTAATGTCCGCCGGCGGTGCGCCCGCCGCCGCCATTTCCCGACGGGCCAATGCGCACAATTGCGCATCCGAGGCTTGAAGCCGCGTTCTCGAGTCGACGGCGGCGAAGTTAGCGCCCAAGTGGATCCAAGCGTGACTGTCGTGCGCCAGCTTGGCGTGGACGGCGAGGTAATGCGCCAACCCGAGATGCCCGAGCTCGTGGCCGCTGGTGGCGACCAAGACCACGTCGCGGTCCGGTTGCCGGGCGGCGAAGTGACGCAACAGCGCCAGCCACACCGCGATGCCGCCACCACGCTCCGCGGTGCTGTGCCACCACGAGCTCTTCGGCGTCATCACCACCAGCGGCGGCAGCGTAGCGTCCCGGCCGACGATTCGCGTGCCCACGTTGGTGCCGCGGGCGTCCTCGAAGGCGACATCGACCGTCACGCAACCGGCTTCGCCGGCGCGGATGGCGTCCCGCAGCCAAGCCTCGCACTGGCCGCTCACCTGCAGTACCGGTGGGCCGAAGGGGGCCTTGAAATGCTCCGCGTTTTGTAGCGCCAGCCCCGGAACGCGGGCGTCCATTTTTGTCACCGCCAGCAAAGCCGGATGCGCATTCGCGCGCCGCGCTTCGGCCAAAGTCCGGTTGCCGTCGCCGGCCTCGCCACCGATCGCCGTCACGCCGATACCGTTAGCGGCGGCAGGCGCGGGCAGCGCCGTCAACTTCGCGGTTGTCCCATTCGGCCGCGTGATGCCGCCATCGAACAACGGTACGCCCTCGACAACGCGCGTTCCCACCTGCACTTGGCAGCTTCGCAGCACCCACCGGCGCAGGTCGAACTCGCTGATCAGCGGCGATTGGCCGGCTTCTTGGACGAGACCGGCGAGCCACTCCGAGGTGATCCGATCACCGCCGGTACCGGTACGATGGTCGTCAATGCCGTCCCAAGCTTGGATGTCTGTGGCGATCCGCTGCCGCAAGTCCGCATCCACCGTGCTGGCCCGTGGAGTCGAATCCGCCAAGCCCAAGTCTCGCCACAGCGACGCTACCGTCGGCTCCTCGAGCGTCGCCTCACAGCGCAGCTCGTCGTGATCAATGCCGATGGTCACCCTCGCGCCCGCGCTCAGCGCCGCGGTCTGTCCATCGTCGAGTTCGAAACGCAAGAAGTGAACCGCTGCCGTGCGATCGCGGTCGGTGCGTTCCATGTCGTCGTTGGCGAACGCGAAGGTGCGCGGCGTCTCGCCTACGCGCAACCACACGCGATACTCGACGCCCGGCATCCGCGCCAACGCTAGGGCCCGTTCCGCCACATCCTCGTACTCGATGAGAAAAGTCGCTTTCCAGTTGCCGCCGTCGGGGATCAGGGCGTTGTAGGTGGCGAGTTCGTCCTCGATGGCGTCCCGTTCGAAGATGCGCTCGGCGCGCAACATCTCCTGCACTTGGTACTTCATCGTGAGGCGATCCTCGAACAACAGCGTCGCGTGCGGCCCCAAGGCGACACGTCGCAAGTCCTTGTGCGCCATGATCTCGGCGCGGAACGCGGCGCGCCGGACGGCGTAATCCTCCAAGCTCCAGAGGTCGGCGCGGGTGAGTTTGCTCACGGTTCAGAGGCCGTAGGCGTGGCGCAGCATGGCGAGGGGATGGGTCGGGGTCGAACCGTCGGCGAGGCCATGGGCGATCATGCGTCCGGCCATGGGACAGTCCGAGCCGTAGACGTCCGGGGTGGCGGCGCGCACTTGCCGCACCACCGGACGGGCGATCTTGGTGGCGGCGGCGTAGGTTTCGGCCTTCACCGCGTAGGTTCCGTCGTGGCCGGAGCAGCGCTCGATCATCGTCACTTCGGTCTCCGGCGCCAACGCGAGCAACTCCCGGGTGCGTTGACCGATAGCTTGCACGCGCTGATGACAAGCGGCGTGGTAGACGACCTTGCCAAGCGCGTTGGCGAAGTCCGTGTTCAAGAGGCCATCTCGATGCCGCGCCATCAGGTACTCGAAAGGGTCGAAGAACGCCGCGCCGACCTGCGCCACTTGGTCGTCGTCAGGAAACAAGAGCGGCATCTCTTGGCGGTACATCAGCGTGCAGGACGGGACGATGGACATGAGGTCGTAGCCGGCCGAGACGGCTGTTGCGAACACCGGCAGGTTCGCCTCCTTGCGTTCGGCCACTGCGGCCAAGTCGCCGAGCTCGAACTTTGGCATGCCGCAGCACTTCGCGTCCGTCAAAAGCGTGACGACGATGCCGTTGTGGCGCAGCACCCGCACCAAGTCCTCAACCACATCGGGCTCGTTGTGTTCGCCGTAACAGGTGACGTAGACCGCTACTTTGCCGGTGGTCGTGGCGCCGGGGGTCGGCGTTCCCTCTTCGACCGACGGCGCGAGCCGTTTGCTCGCCGTGCGCGTATGGAAGGCCGGTAGCGGCGCGTCCTTGTGAATGCCGCCGATGCGTTGACCGACGCTGCGGAGCGCCGCGTTTTTGCTGGCGGCGTTGGCGATTTGGCCGATGCCAGGCGTGGACAACAACGAGAACACCGGCCCGGTGCTGGTGATCAGGCGGTCGCGCCAGCGCGGCTTCCGCTCTTGGAAGCGGGCCGCTTTGGCGCGCAGCATCAGGTGCGGAAAGTCGACGTTGAAGCTGTGCGGCGGCAGGTAGGGGCACTTGGTCTCGGCGCACAGGTCGCACAGATAACACTGCTCGACCACCTTGCCGTAATCCGCCTTGTCAACCCCGTCCACCTCGAAAGTGTCCGACTCGTCGATGAGATCGAACAGGGTGGGGAACGCCGCGCACAGGTTTACGCAACGCCGGCAACCGTGGCAGACGTCGAATACCCGCTCAAGCTCGGCATCCACGGCTTGGCGGTCGTGGAACGCCGCGCCCTGCCAGTCGATGGGTTGGCGCTTGGGCGCCTCTAGGCTGCCTTCTTTGATGGTAGCGCTTACTCCATCGCGTCGAGCGCTTTCGTGAAGCGGTTGGCGTGCGAGCGCTCGGCTTTGGCCAACGTCTCGAACCAGTCCGCAATCTCCTCGAAGCCCTCGTCGCGCGCCGTCTTCGCCATGCCCGGGTACATGTCCGTGTACTCGTAGGTCTCGCCGGCGATGGCGGCTTTGAGGTTGTCGTCGGTGGTGCCGATGGGCAGGCCGGTGGCGGGATCGCCGACGCCTTCCATGTATTCCAAGTGGCCGTGGGCATGGCCCGTCTCGCCTTCCGCGGTGGAGCGGAACACCGCCGCCACGTCGTTCTCGCCCTCGACATCGGCCTTGGCCGCGAAGTACAGATAGCGGCGATTGGCTTGCGATTCGCCGGCGAAGGCGTCCTTGAGGTTTTGCAGCGTCTTGCTGTCGTTCAGGTCCACGATTCCTCCTAGGAAGTTCTGGTAACTGGTCGAGGCTTGCAAGTATACAAAACCAGCGCCGACGGACGAGTACAATCCGTCGCGCTCTCCCTTACGAAGTCCCCCAAAGTGCCTTGCGTCGGCAGGTTTCGAAGCCACCCCGCCTTGGTCGAGCTACGCACGCTCGGCGGCCTCGCCGCGCCTATCGTAGTTACCCAACTGTCGCAGATGAGCATGGGCGTTGCGGACGTCGTAATGGCCGGGCGGGTCAGCGCCACCGACGTCGCCGGCGTCGCCCTAGGAGGCAACTTCTACTTTCCGGTCATGTTGTTGATGTCCGGGATCATCATGGCGGTGACGCCGTCCGTGTCGCAGCTACACGGCGCCGGTCGCGTGGCCGAAGCCGGTGCCGTGGTGCGCCAAGCACTGTGGATCGCCGTTGTCGGCGGCGTGGCGCTGACCTTGCTCCTGTACAACGCAGAGCCTATTTACCGCTGGTTCAAGGTCGACGAGCAGGCCATTCCCGTGGCCGTCAGCTACTTGCGAGCGACCAGTTTGGGGCTTGCGCCACTGCTCGCCTACGCCGCCCTGCGCTGCCTTTGCGAAGGCATGTCGTGGACCCGTGCAGCGATGTACATAAGCTTCGGTGCCCTTGCCATCAAGCTGCCGCTCAACTGGCTCTTTATCTACGGCTCGCCCGCATTGGGCGTGCCGGCGATGGGCGGTGCGGGCTGCGGCGTGGCGACCGCCATCGTCATGGTGGCTACGCTGTTGGCGATGATCGTCACGGTGTCGCGCTCGCGCGTACGCGCTGCCCACGTCTTCGCCGCGTTCTCTCTTCCCGAAGCGCGGGAAATCGTCCGCCTGCTGAAGTTGGGTTTGCCGATTGGCCTGGCGTTGTTCGCCGAGGTGGCGTTCTTTTCGTTCGCCACTTTGCTGATCGGCCGCCTCGGGGTCGAGGTCGTCGCCTCCCATCAAACGGCCTTCAACATCATCGGCGTCGCTTTCATGGTGCCGTTGGCGCTCGGCATGGCGGCGACCATCCGCGTCGGCTTCAACGTCGGCGCCGGCAAGCGCTCGGCCGCACGCATGTCGGCTTGGCTGACGGTGGCGACCACCGCGCTTTGGGGCGTGCTGATCGCCACCCTGTTAATGCTGTTGCGTCACCACCTCGTCGACTTTTATTCCGACGAATTAGAGGTCATTCGCGTGGCTGCGGGATTGCTCGTGCTCGGCGCTTTGTTCCAAGTGTTCGACGGCACCCAAGTCGCCATGATGGGCGCTCTGCGCGGCTACAAGGATACCCGCGCACCCATGCTCATCGCGCTCATGGCCTATTGGCTGGTCGGCTTGCCGGTGGGCTATACGCTGTGTTTCGGCTTCGACTTCGGCGCCGCGTTGGGCTTGGCTGGCAGCTCTGCCTCGCTGCGTATAGAGGGCGTTGGCGTGCGTGGCTTGTGGTGGGGCTTGGTGGCTGGCCTCGGCGTCGCAGCGGCGGCGCTGTTTGCCCGTCTGCGGTGGGTTTCGTCAGCCCCGGCGCCTCGCTAGACGACCGCTGACACGCCCACCGCGCCCTTGGCCGCCCTCGGCGGAGGACCGGGACCGTTCGTGTATGCTTGCCGGAGATATGGGGAAGGGAAGTGCGTTGACGGCAGTCGCCAGCGTCGAGCGGGTCGCTCGTCCGCAGACCGTACGCTGCGCGGACTACCGCGTCGCCGGCGGCAAGCCCGTCGACCTTGCTTCGCTGCCCACGCGGTCCGCCCTCGCCGAGCACGCCAAGGACACCCTGCGCACGGTATTGCGGCGGCAAGTGGAGCGCTTCGCCGAGTTGCAGGGACGGCTCTACGCGGAACGGCGGCGGGCGCTGTTGGTGGTCTTTCAAGGCTTGGACGCGGCCGGCAAGGACAGCACCATCAAGCACGTCACCTCCGGCGTCAACCCGCAAGGGTTCCGCGTCACCAACTTCGCTCGCCCGGACGTGAAGGAGCTCGAACACACTTGGCTGCATCGCCACTACTTGGCCCTGCCGGAGCGAGGGCGAATCGGCATCTTCAACCGCTCGCATTACGAAGAAGCGGTAACGTTGCGCGTTCACCCGGAGCTGCTCGCCGGCCGGCCGCTGCCGCCCGGCAAAGTAAACGGAGCCTTCTGGACCGCTCGCCTGCGCGACATCGTCGCATTCGAGCGGCACTTGGCGGCGAACGGCACGACCGTCGTCAAGTTCTTCCTGCACGTATCGAAGAAAGAACAGAAGCGGCGGCTTTTGGAGCGCTTGGAGGATCCCGCGAAGAACTGGAAGTTCGATCCCGCCGATCTCGTCGCTCGACGACGCTGGCGAGACTACCATCAGGCCTACGCAGCGGCGTTCACTGCAACCAGCACCGACCGCTCGCCTTGGTATGTGATTCCGGCGGACAGCAAGCCGGCGATGCGCGTCATCGTTGCGGCGATCATCGTCGAAACGCTCGCCGCGCTCGACCCCCGCTTCCCGCAACCGACCGCCGCGCTTCGCAAGGCGATCGCCTCGGCCCGCGAGACGCTGCGGCGCGAGGACGCCTGAGCGCCGCGACGCCTTGGCTTGACAAACGCGCCGCCAAGCTCCTACGCTGCCGGCTCGGCTCGCAGCGGGAGTGACTTTGGCATGAACTGGGCAAGGTCGCTTGTCTTCGCTTTCAGCTTGTGCGGCGCGGTGGCCGCCGGCGCTAGCGAGTACCAAGACGCTTGGGGTCCCCCGGTAGGCACGAAGATGCCGCCGCTTTCCGCGCTCGATCAGCACGGCGAACGCCGCGACCTCGCTAGCTTGAGCGGCGAGCGGGGCCTCTTGCTGTTCGCCGTACGCAGCGCCGATTGGTGACCATTCTGCAAACGTCAACTCGTGCAGTTGACCGAATGGCAAGACGAGTTCGAGGCGCTCGGCGTCCAAATCGCCGCCATGAGCTATGACGACGTGGCCGCGCTGACCGAGTTCGCCGAAGCCGAGAATATCGCCTATGCGCTGCTTTCCGACAAAGGCGCGGCGCACGTCAATGCATTGGGCATTCGCAACGAAGAGTTCGCCGAAGGCCACTTCGCATACGGCGTGCCGCACCCCGGCATTCTGTTCATCGACGCGGACGGCGTGATCGCGTTGAAACGCGCCGTGCCGGGCTATCGCGACCGGCCGCCATTGGACGAATTGCTTTCGGCACTCGGCGCGTTGCTGCAAGAACGGGCGCAATAGGACAGCGCTTGGGTTCGTTGAACTCGCCACGGCTAGCGCCACGAAAGCCGTCGCCTCCCGGCGCCGCCTTTCGCCCCAGCCCAAGCCGTCCTATCACCCCGTCGGACTTCGCGGCTAACGCCGCCAAGTCCGACGGGCTGCTAGCGCACCCCAAAGGCTGATTCGCGCCACGAGCGTATACTGAGCAGATGTCCACGAACCGGTGCTTGCGACTCGCCACCTTAGCGACGGTGTTGCTGGCCACCGGTTGCGCCTCGCTCATGGACCAGGTGACGAACGATCTTGCCGCGGACCTCACCAACGCCATTCTCAACAGCGACGACCCGACCGTTGTCCGGGACGGGGCACCGGCCTACCTCATCATGTTGGATGCGCTCGGCCAAGACGACGCGAGCCCCGAGTTGCTGCGCGCGTCGGCTTCTCTGAACAGCGCCTACGCCACGGCGTTTGTCAGCGACGAAGCGCGCCGCCGCAATTTCACCGACAAGGCGTTTCGCTTGGCCTTGCGCGCAGCCTGCATCGACCTGCCTTGGACTTGCGCGGCGCGCGCCATGGGGTTCGACGAGCTCGAACAACGGGCGGCCGCCATGCAACGGCGTGACGTGCCTGCCGTCTACGCGCTCGCCACGGCTTGGGCAGGCTGGATTCAAGCGCGCGCGGGGGACTGGAACGCGGTGGCGGACTTGGGGCGAGTGAAACCACTTATGGCGCGCATGGTCGAATTGGACGAAAGCTACGACCACGGCGGCCCACGGCTATATATGGGTGTTTTCGAGACGCTGCTGCCTCCCGGACTCGGCGGCAAACCGGAATCGGGGCGCGCTCACTTCGAACGCGCCCTTGAGCTGACCGACGGACAGCATCTGTTGGCAAAGGTGTTCTTCGCCGAAAGCTACGCTCGCTTGGTGTTCGACCGCGCCCTGCACGACCGGCTGCTGCAGGAAGTGCTGGCGGCGGCGCCAACGGCTCCCGGCTTGACGTTGATGAATACCATTGCGCAAGAGCGGGCAGGTGAGTTGCTGGCGTCCGCTGACGACTATTTCTAGGCGAGCTCTAGATGAGAGACGTGCCGCGTCGCAATCGCTACCGAGCGCTAGTGGGCATCGTGATCCTCTTGGCTTGGGGGCCAAGCGCGATGGCGAAGGACTTGAAGATCGCCACCGTGTCGCCGGAAGGCTCGTCATGGATGAAGGTGCTGCGCAAGGCGATCGCCGAACTGGACGTGGCCACCGACGGGCGGGTGAACGTGAAGGTCTATCCGGGCGGCGTGCGCGGCGACGACTCCACGGTGCTGCGCAAGATCCGCGTCGGTCAACTGCACGGCGGCCTAGTGACCTCGGCCGTATTCAACCGTATCTACCAAGACATCCAAATCTACAACCTGCCGATGGCGTTTCGCAGCCTCGACGAGGTGGACGCCGTGCGCAAGACCATGGATGCCATGCTGATCGATGGCTTGGCCGACGCCGGCTTCGAGTCCTTCGGCATCGCCGAAGTCGGCATGGCCTACGCCATGTCCACGCGCCAAGCGCGCACGGTCGGCGATGGCCGTCGGCTGAAAGTGTGGACGCCGCAAGGCGATGTCGCCGCCGCCCGAACGTTACAGGCGTTCGGCATCGCACCGATTCCGCTCACCATCGCCGACGTGCTCGGCGGCCTGCAAACCGGTCTGATCGACACGGTAACGGTGCCGCCGGTGGCTGCGGTGCCGCTCTTGTGGCACACGCGGTTGAAGTACGTCATCGACCTCCCGCTGATGTATATACACGGCTCGTTCGTGTTGGATAAAAGAGCACTGCGCGGCATTGCGCCGGCGGATGTCGCGGCGATGCGGCGGATCATGAGCGCGGCCGTCGCCGAGGCCGACCGACTGAATCGCGCCGACCACGACGCTGCTTGGCAGGCGCTCGCCAACCAAGGGATCAAGTTCATCGAACTGACGCCCGCCGAGGTCGAGGACTGGCGGTCCTTTGCCGCCGCCGCCGCCGAGCGCTGGGTACGGGACGGCGTTCTAAGCGAGCAAATCCATGCGACGTTGACGACCAAGCTCGCCGAAGTTCGGGCGGCCTCGACCACTTCCGCGATGCTCGAACCGAGAGATCGGCCGTGTTGTCCCGAATACGTCGCGGCATCGCCGTAGCGGAAACCGCCCTCCTAGTGGCGCTGCTCGCCGTGATGATCGGCGTCGCAGTGTTTCAGATCATCGCCCGCAACTTCTTCGGTACCGGCCTCGTGTGGGGATCGGACCTCGTTCAAGTCGCCATGTTGTGGGCAACCATGATCGGTGCTGCCGCGGCCGCCAGCGGCAACCGGCACATCAAGATCGACCTCGTCGAGCGCTTCGGCAGGCCGCGCCTAAAGGCGGTCGCCGCTAGGCTCACCGCGCTGTTCGCGGCGGCGCTGTGCGTCGCTTTGGGCTGGTACTCCATCGAGTTCATCCGCTGGGACTACATCGATCAGACCGTCGGCTTCGGGAGTGTGCCGGCGTGGTTGTGCGAGAGCATCATTCCGGTCGCCGCGGGGTTCATGGCGCTTAGCTACCTGTTGCGCGCCATCTGGCCCGACGTTGAGTCGGCCGGCGAGGACGACCCTTCGGCATGATCTGGGCCGGCATCGCCCTCGTGGTGCTGATGGCGCTCCTGGGTGCGCCGCTGTTCGTGGTCGTGCTGGCCGCGGCGATGCTCGGCTTCTTGGCCGAAGGCGGCAGCTTGAGCATCGCCGCCATGTCCGTCTACGAAATCACCCACAAGCCGCTCCTTGTGGCGTTGCCGTTCTTCACCTTCGCCGGCTATGTAATGGCGGAGGCGAAAACCTCCGAACGCTTGATGGCCGTTTGCCGGGCGCTGTTCGGCTGGATGCCCGCCGGGCTCGCCGTCGTCGGCTTCGTCGCCTGCGCGCTGTTCACCGCTTTGACGGGCGCCTCCGGGGTCACCATCGTCGCGCTCGGCGGGTTATTGATGCCGATGCTGCTCGGCAGCGGCTACAGCAGACGGTTCAGCTTGGGCGCCATCACCTCATCGGGGAGCTTGGGGCTGTTGGTGGTGCCCGCGGTGCCGCTCATTCTCTACGGCATCGTCGCCCAGCAATTGGACGTCGGCGTGCCGTTCACCATTCAGCAGTTGTTCATCGCCGGCATCGCGCCGACGCTGCTGATGGTGGCGCTGCTTTCCGCCTACGCCATCTGGCTGCACGGCGACGCGCCGCGCACCAAGTTCGAGCTGGCGGTACTTTGGCGCGCGCTCGTGCAGGCGCGCTGGGAGTTGCCGTTGCCCTTCGTGGTGCTCGGCGGCATCTACTCCGGGTACTTCGCCATCTCCGAAGCCGCCGCCATGACCGTCGTCTACGTGCTCGTCGCGGAAATGGTCTTGTACCGGGAGGTCTCCGTGCGCGCCTTGCCGGGCGTCGTTCGCCAATCCATGGTGATGGTGGGCGGCATTCTCCTGATCCTTGGTGTCGCTTTGGCATTCACGGAGTACTTGGTGGATGTCGAAGTGCCGCAACGGCTGTTCGCGTTCATGCAGGAGCACATCAGCAGCAAGCTCACCTTCCTCATCCTATTGAACATTCTGCTGCTGGCGATGGGCGCCATCCTGGACATCTTCTCGGCGATCGTCATCCTCGTGCCGCTGCTGCTGCCAGTCGCCGTCGGCTACGGCATTCACCCCATTCATTTCGGCATCCTGTTCCTCGCCAACTTGGAAATCGGCTACTTCACGCCGCCGGTCGGCATCAACTTGTTCATCGCAAGCTATCGCTTCGATCGGCCCATGCTGGAACTCTACGCGGCTTGCCTGCCGTTCATGGCGGTAATGCTGGTCGCGCTGTTGCTCATCACCTACCTGCCGTGGCTATCGACGTGGTTCTTGTAGCCCGCCTCGAGGCTTGCGCACTTCCGCCATCCAACGCCGGTGGCCATCCGGGTCGAGGATCAACGAGCAGAAATACAGCAGCAGGTCGCGATGCGTTCGGGTGAGCTTGGCGGCGTCCATCGCGCGTTCGCCGCCGCGGCTGTTGATGAAACGAAACGCGCCGACAACGGCCTCCTGCTCGCCAAGCACGCGACCGGCGGCGAGGTTGATGACATCGTGCGCCGCCTCCAAATCGTGCTCGCCGATGCCGCACGCGGCGGGGTCCATCGTCAAGTTCGCCCACAGCGTGGCGAGATAGATGCGGTAGACGTCCTTGTCCACGAAGCGCCCGGCGACGCCGGACTGCCGCTCGACGGCGGCCATTATGGGTTCGAAGATCCGCGCAAGGTCGGCTTGGGAAGCGTTTGGCACGACGGGACCGGCAGGTGAACTGCGCCGATAATAGCGCGGGCGCACCACGCCTACCCATCGCCACGGTCGCGGTCAGCGACTGTCTGACCGGCGCCAAGGTGCGCTGGGACGGCGACGACAACGGTGGCGCGTGGCCGCGACGCAAGGCCGAGCGGCTATTCCGCTTAGTGGGCGTTTGTCCCGAAGTCGGCATTGGCATGGGCGTGCCCCGCGAGCCCATTCGTCTGGTCGGCGACGCGGCGGCACCGCGCGCCGTGGCCGTCGCCGACGAACGGCGCGACTACACCGGCCGCTTGGCCGGTTACCTCGAACAAGCCCGGCCCGTGCTGGACGGCGTGGCCGGCTACATCTTCGCAGACCGCTCGCCGAGTTGTGGCGTGTCCGGCGTCAAGGTGTTCGCCGCCGATGGCAGCCACCGACGCCTTGGTCGGGGCACCTTCGCCGCGGCCGTGTTGGCGGCCTACCCCGGGCTGCCGGCCGTGGACGCCGAGACGCTGTTCGACGACGACGCACTGCGCGAGTTCGCGCTCGCCGTGGCCGCCTACAAGCCCGCCGCCGGCGATGCGGCGCAGGTTCGCGAGGCGGTAGGCCAAGTGCTTCGCCAAGCGTGAACGGCGATCCCCGCGCGGGAACTTCGAGGAAGTGCTATATCATTTTGAGACATTGTCTGTTCAGGAAGCGACATGAGAGCCGTCCTTCCCCTCGCCCTCACCGTGCTTGCCGGCACCGCTTGCGCAGCCGATGCGGCCCCACCGACCACGGCAAGCGCCGCCCTCGTAGGTACTGAAGGGCAAACCATCGGCACCGCCACTTTCGAGCAAACGCCAAGCGGCGTGCTCATTGTCGTGCAGGTGGCCGGTCTGCCTCCCGGTGCGCACGGCATCCACTTGCACGGCGTCGGCACTTGCTCGCCGGACTTCACCGCCGCCAAGGGCCACATCAACCCCGAAGGGGTGCGCCACGGACTGCGCAACCCCGACGGGCCGGACAGCGGCGATCTACCGAACCTATATATCGCCGCCGACGGCACCGGCGCGGCCGAGTTCTACACCACCCGCGTAAGCGTCGCCGGCAACGCACCTGCGCTGCTCGACGAAGACGGCGCCACCGTCATCATCCACGCCAACCCCGACGATCACTTGACGCAACCCATCGGCGGCGCCGGCGGCAGGATTGGCTGCGGGGTGATCACCGCCACGGCGCCCGAAGAGGCGCCGGCCGTCAACGCGGAGTAGCCACCGGCGCCACCGGCGCGTCCCAGCCGTCCTGTCGCCACCGTCGCGTGGCGTCAGCCAGGCTTTGCTGGCGATACAACTCCGCGTAGTGGCCATTGGCGCGGATCAACTCTTGATGCGTGCCGAGTTCGGCGATGCGACCGCGTTCGATTACCACGATGCGGCTGGCGTTGCGGATGGTGGACAAGCGATGAGCGATGACGAAACTGATGCGGCCTTGGAGGACATGCTTCAGCCCTTGCTGGATCTTCAGTTCCGTTTCGGTGTCCACGGACGAGGTGGCCTCGTCCATCACCAGAATCTGCGGTTCGGCGAGGATGGCGCGGGCAAAGGAAACGAGCTGCTTCTGGCCAGCGGAAAGCCGCCCGCCGCCTTCGCCTACTTGGGTATCGTAGCCCTGCTCCATCGCTTCGATGAAGTCGTGGGCGTTGGCGAGCTTGGCGCACCACTCCACTTCCGCATCGCTCGCCGTTAGCCGACCGTAGCGGATGTTCTCGCGGATGGTGCCGCTGAACACATGCGCGTTCTGCAGCACCATGCCCAAGCTCGACTGCAGCCAGTGCAGGCTGCGGTTGCGGTAGTCGATACCGTCGATCAGCACTTGGCCGCTGGTCGGTTCGTAGAACCGGCAAATGATGCTCACCAGCGTGCTCTTGCCGCCCCCGGTGGGGCCGACGATGGCGATGGTCTCATCCGCGGCCACCTTCAGGTTGATGTCCCGAAGCACGGGATTCTGCGCGTCGTAGGCAAACCCCACGTTCACCAACTCGATGCCGCGGATCCTCACCGGGCCGCCGTCTACGGCGATGTTTGCGCGCGCCGGCGCCTGACGCTGCAGGGCGATGGCCCGGCGCACGCCTTCGGAATCCTGTATTTCCGTTTTCGCGTCGATCAACGACAACACGCGCTCGGCGGCCGCCTGTGCCATCTGCATCTCCGCGAACCAGTGGCCCAAGGTTTCCACCGGCTCGAAGAAGAACCTGGCGTAGGTCAAGAACGCGAGCATGGTGCCGGCGCCCAACACGCCGAGCGCCATCAGCGTGCCGCCAAAGGACAGCGTCAGGTTGACGGCCACGGCGGCGAGCACCAGCACGAGCGGCAAGTACACCGCGGCGAGTACCAAGTTGCGCACGGAGGCCCGATACATGGTGTCAGTCAACTCGCCGAACTCCCGGGCGTTGGCGTCTTCCCGGACGAACGCTTTGCTGGTCAGCACGCCCATGATGGATTCGTTGTAGGTGCCGGTGATGCGCGAGTTGGTGCTGCGCACGAGGCGAGCGCTAGCTAGGATGCGCTTGCGGAACTTCGCCGACAACCAACCGACCACCGGCATCACCGCCATCGTCACCAGCGCCAACTGCCAACTCATCACAAACATCGCGATGGCGAAGCCGACCATCACGGTGATGCCCCAAATCACGTCTAGAAACGCCCACGCGAGGATGTCCGTTAGTCGGTGACAGTCCGCGGTCAGCCGCGCCATCAACCAGCCGGCGGGGCGGTGGTCGTAATACGAAAAGGACAGGCGTTGCAGGTTGGCGAACGCATCCCGGCGAATGTCGTGGCTGGTATAGGCGTGCAACTTGCCGGCGATGCAGATGAATGCCGCGATGGACAATCCCATCACCACGTTACAGCACAAGTAGAGCGCGCCCCACAGCCCGAAGGTGGCGTCGGCGCCGTTGCGTTGCACATCGTCCACCACCCACTTGATAAGCAGCGGGTAGATCACTTCCAAGACCGCGGTCGTGGCCACGGACCCGGCAAGCAGGCACAGTTCCTTCTTGTACGCGAGCGCGTAGCCGAAGAGCCGCCGCCACAGGCGTAGCCGCATGCCCTCGGACAAGGCACGGTCGTCAAAGCCATCGTCGAATCGGTCGTCGTAGCTGTCCACATCCGCCATTGGGCGCAGCCTCCTTACCGGCCTGTTAGCCGGCGCTCAGATCACGGCGGATGGACTCGTCCAAAGCGCCTTGGATTTCACACAAACGCCGATACTGGCCGTCGGTGTTCGCCAACTCGTCGTGCGTGCCGTCCTGCACCAAGCGCCCGCGATCAAGCACCAGAATACGGTCCGCGTCGCGCACGGACGACAAGCGGTGGGCGATGACGATCGTGGTGTGGCGACCACGCCGCCGAGCCAAGGCGTCGAGAATGCGTCGCTCGGTGGCCGTGTCCACCGCCGAAAGCGAGTCGTCCAAAACCAAGATGGGCGGCTCTTTGAGCAACGCCCGAGCCAACGCCAAGCGCTGCCGCTGGCCGCCCGAGAGGGTGACTCCGCGTTCCCCCACGCGCTCGTCGTAGCCATCCGGGAAGTCGACGATGGCGTCGTGAATCGCCGCCTCCCGCGCGGCGCCGACCAAGTGATCGTGGTGCGCCCCCGGCCGCCCCACGCGCAGGTTGGCGGCGATGCTGCGTGAATAAAGGAAGGGATCCTGCAACACCACGCCGATCTGCTGACGCAGCCAGCGTCGGTCGACCTCGCGCACATCCAAGCCATCAACGGTGATGCTTCCCGAGTGAAACGGATACAAGCGCATCAGCAACCGCACCAGCGTCGACTTGCCGGCGCCCGGCGGACCCACGACGCCCACCGTTTGTCCAGCGGGGATGCGCACGGAGAAGTCCACCAACACCGGGCGGCCGGCGCGATAGTCCGCCGATACGTTGGCGAAAACGATCTCGCCGTCGGCGCGACCGGTCGCCGGCGGCGGTTCCCTGCTCTCCTCCTCGGCCTCCAAGATATGGTTGATGCGCCCGAGCGACACCACCGCCTTGCCCGAGTCCGTCAACACTTCGCCCAAGCGCCGCACCGGCCAGATCACCATGGACACCAAGCTGGTGAACACGAACAAGTCGCCGACGCTGAGCGACCCCGCCGCCATGAACATGCCGCCGGCGATCAACACGATGCCGATCTGCGACATGGAGACGAAATTGCTGACGCCCCAATACACGGCTTCCAGCTTGTTCACACGATAGAAGTGATCGCGGTATGCCTGATTCTTGACACCGAAACGGCTGATCTCGTGCGCTTGGCGGGCAAACGCGCGCACGACGCGGATGCCGCTCAAGTTCTCCTGCAACACCGTGGTCATCGCCGCTTCGGCCTCGTCGGCCAGCTTGAACTGGCGTTTGACGCGGGAGAAGAAGATGAAAGCACCGGTGACGACAAACGGCATCAAACAGATAGCCAGCCACGCCATGCGGGCGTCGCGCCAAAACAGGATCGGCGCCATCGCCGCCAGCATGAGCACCGAACGGCCGATTTCCACCACATGCGAAGACAGGAACATGCGCACCGTCTCCACATCGGAACTGCAACGCTGCACGAGGTCGCCCGTCTCCGAAGCGTCGAAAAAGCTCGCCGGCAGCGCGTGCAGTCGCTGGAACAGCGCCTCCCGGATACGGCGCGCGATGGCTTCCGACGCCACCGCCGCCCAGCGCCCGCGCCAATACATGAACAGCGCACCGATGCCGACCAACAGCACGCCGACGAGCGCCGATACGGCGAGGTAGGCGATCAGCGGATTGCCGACGCCGGACCGAAGCTGACCCCAAACCGCCAGCTTCGCCAGCCCGTCAATGCCTACGCCGAGATTGTCGGCCTCAATGACGTCGAGCGCGTAGCCGCCGACCAACGGCGCGCAGAGCGTACACGCATTGGCAAGCGCGATCGCCGCGATGGCGCTCGAGTAGCGCAGGCGCTGACCTCTGGTGAGGCGCCAGAGGTTGCGCGACGACTGTTTCTGAGGGTGACCGTGGGTATCCATACTGCAACTGCGTAAGCGTTACGGGTCCGCGGACGCACGAGTGCGCCATGAAGGCAGATAGCGGGTTGGCGCGAGAGCCGGAGTCCGTAAGGGCGCCGGCCTTTAGCGAGCGCGGTTAATGCGCTCTGGGGGTGGGCCTTATGCCGACGCCGGCGACTCGCCCGGCCGCAAGTGCTGCACTGCGCGAAACGATTTTGGAGAGCTTCATCGGACTGTCTCCTCATGCGGCCAGCGAAAGCCGCGCACTATACGCTTATGGCAGCGGAATACAAGGCACGCTGGGGCACCGATTTCCTGAGCGCACCTGCTTTCGAGGGGCCTCCCGAACCCTTGTTCCCGCGGTGAACCATCACCCCGACGAGAGAATCTGAAGCTGCCCTTGTCACGGGATGGGGGTGCAGGCGCGCCGGTGCAGCTCTGTCATCGGAATGTGTCCACGCACGGCCAAGCAAAGGCCGCGCTTCGCGCTTGTGGCGGTGGAAATACAAGCCGTCGCCGGATACCCCGCCTATCTCTCCGGCAGCCTCTCCAACGGCGTCTCCGACGGCGCACGGGGCCGGCGCAATAATTCCAAATCAACGGCGTATCTTGGATCGGCGCTTGGGTAGTCGGCGCTCGAGGGCGCCAAAAACGTCACCGACTCGTAGAAGTCGTCCAAGGGGACGAAGACCCCGTGCGCCTCTACCCACGAACGCATTCGCTGATTGCAGGAGTTGGCCCAAGACAGGACTTCCACCCGCCATCCGCGCCTGTGCATCCGTTCCAAGTCGGCGTGAAATCCAGCGCCGTCATAGAACCCTTGGCCGTCGCCGGTGAGCAGCACGACGATGCCCGGGTCCCCGTTGTAGTCCGCGAAGTCGCGCAGCATTTGAAGTTGCAGAACGCGGTCGGGAGTCTGCTGTTCACCGCGGCTGATCGCGCCTCGGTCGAACAACTGAATCTCCACCCCCTCGGCGCTCAGCCGATTCCACAGTCCCCGAAGTTCCGGCGGTACGGATCCCGCGGCGATCGCTTTCTCCACCGGTCGATCTGCCCGAGCCAGCCGCATCATCGCCTTGAAGTCGATGCGCACGCGATGCCGGGTGTACTCACCCTCCCGTTCGACCGCCTCGGCTTGGGCGCCGGTGAAGATGTTGGCGTTGTCCCAATAGATGAAAGTCTTGTCCACCGCTCGACTGCTTACCGCTAAGTAGACATCGTTTGCCCAAGGGCGTGATTAGTATTCGCCTACGGGTTCAGGCGGTCAAGGGTTGCCGTGGTTTCGGCTTCCGAGCCGGAACAGCCGGCCATTGGGCGCCAGCTTAACGGCGTAGGTGCCGCCGCTTTCGTTGCACGTAGTCGACCAAGATGTACTCGCCGAGCTTCTCGGGCGACGTGTAGAACACGCGTCCGCCGTTGATGCGGGCGATCGCGTCCATAAACGCCTTGAGCTGGTAGTCCGCGTCGAGCATGAAGGTGTTGATGGCGATCGACTTCTGCGTACATTTCTTGACCGCTCGGAAGGTCGCCCGAAACGTCTCGGGTGTCGGCGGGTAGGCGAAGCGGGCGCGACCGTTCTCCAAGTGCGCGGTGGGTTCGCCGTCGGAAATCATGATGATCTGCTTGGCGCCGGCGGGATGTTTGGCGAGCAGTCGTTCGGCGAGCAAGAGCGCGTGTTGCATGTTGGTACCCAGCACATACTCGTCCCACTGCAGAAACGGCAGGTCGTGCGCTTTGAGCTCCTTGGCATAGGCGGCAAAGCCGATGATGTGAAAGGTGTCTTTGGGGTACTGCGAAGTGATGAGATTGTGCAGCGCCAGCGCGACCTTCTTCGCTGCTTGAAACGAGCCGCGCAGCGCCATCGACCAAGACAAGTCCACGAGCATCGCCGTGGCGGTGGAGGTAATGGTCTCGGACCGATAGATCTCGAAATCGTCGTGGCGCAAGGACACCGGCGTTTGCGGACCGTCGCGGTCGATCGCGTTGCGGATCGTGCGCGGCATGTGCAAGTGGAACGGATCGCCAAACTCATAGGCCTTGGTTTGTTCCAGCCGCTCGCCAAAACGGCCTTCTTCCGGCAGCGCGTGGTTGCCAAGGTTTTGTCGGCGCAGACGCGCGTAGATCTCGCCCAAC
Organism: uncultured Pseudomonadales bacterium; assembly: GCA_964348085.1. Classification (GTDB taxonomy): domain Bacteria; phylum Pseudomonadota; class Gammaproteobacteria; order Pseudomonadales; family Azotimanducaceae; genus VXYL01. The sequence continues at coordinate 33,173 of CAYGBI010000015.1, forward strand.
GCCTTCTGCCCGATCATGCGTGAGCCGCGGGGCGTCAACTCCCATTTGTCGCCCTCCATCGGGCGTATGTACCCGGCCTCCTCAAGCGCCTTGGTCAGCTTCTTCAAGTCTTCGAGGGAATCCGCCGCGTCGTCGTCGAGCAGTTCCCGAAGCGCGTCGCGGTCGATGCGCTCCAAGTCGCCGCCCCGCTCGGCGGCCTGCACTTGGTTGATGAGTTCGTCGAGTTGGCGCATCTCGCCCATCAGCCGCATCGCGGCCTCCAAGTCGATGCTCTCGCTGCCGCCGAAACGATAGCGGCCGGAACGAGGCGCGAACGCGGCCATGCCTTGGGCGAGCCGCTGCAACTCCGCCTCCAATTCCGGGTCGCCAAAGCGATCCGCAAGCAAGGACTGCAACTGCTGACGCTGATCCGGGGTGAGCGAGTTGAAGAGCGACTGCGCCGCCGCCATTTGCCGGCCCATGAGCTCGAGCAACTCGTCGAGCGACTTCGGCGGGTCGTCGCCGAACATGTCGCCAAATTTGCGCATGAAGTCGCGGAAGTGCGATTGCAGCGCATCCGGATCCACGCCTTGCGCTTTCTTCGCCATGAGCTCGTTCAGGCCCCGCAGCATGTCCTTCATGCGTTCGAGGTCGCCCGGCGATACTTGGTCGACCATCTTCTCGATGTCGTCAAAGAAGGTCTGCGTCATGGCCTTGCGCAGTTCGGTCAACAATTCCAAGTATTTGCGTTGTGCATCGGGGTCCAGGAACTCGTACTTCTCCAACTGCTGCATCTTGCCGGCGGCGTTGTCCGGCAGGTTGTCCAAGTGTTCGCGGTTATTCTCGGCGATCTGCTTCAGCACCTGATTGGAGAACTCCTCACCTTCCCCGTTCAGCCAGTCGTCAATGGTGTCGCTTTCCATATCTAGGATGTCATCGAGCTTTTTTTCTATATCTTTGAAAATGCTCGATAAGTTGAAGCGATCAAGATGCGATCGCTTGCGATCGCGCAAGTTCTTCAGCATGTCCCGCAGGCCCTTCCTACGGCCCCCTTGCGGCACGGACATGCCGCGCGACAGCAAGTTGCGCATGGCCCAGCGCAGGTCGCCGTACTCCATAAGGTCATCGACCATCGAACCGAGCACATCGTCCGCCGGGACGCCGCTATCTTGGCTGCCGTCCCACTCGGAAAAGCGATGGCGGGTGGGGAATCGACGCATGGTTCGAGCCGGTCAGCCGGTGAACACCGAGCGGCCGGCGGCGCTCTTCTTGTTCAGCAGCTTGTGCAGGTGCAAGCCTTCGAGCACGAACTCGATGGCGGAAGGCCGCGCCGCGGCATCTTCCACGAGCGTGTCGAGCACCGCTTCGAAGCCCTCTAGCCTGTCGACTACGTCCTCGTAGTCAGCGGCGCTCGTTCCCTCTCCCGTTTCGACGCTCACCCCCTCGTTGAAGGCGAGCACCACGCTCTCCAAGTCGTCCACGTCCAAGCGGCGGTCGAACACCGATTTGACGCCGGCGGCGACGATGCGCAGGGTGATGCGGTCTTCCTGGCCTTCCTCCATCGCCTCGAACTCCACCTTGCCTTGCAGCGACGGCAGCATGAACGGCAGGTCCGAAATGCGCGGCACGACATCGGTTTCACCAATGCGCAACGCCCGCCGAAAGGCGTTGGCGAGCAGGGCTTCGTAGTTGGCGACGGACGCGCGCACGGAAACGCCGGAGCGTTGATTGACGTCCGGGGAACGGCGCGCCTGATGGGTAATCTCGGCGACGATTTCCTTCATCCAAGGGGGCACATGAACGCGGTAGTCGCCCATGTCCAGCGCCGCCGCTTCTTGCTCCATGATGTTGATCTCGTGTTTAACATCCCCCGGATAGTGGGTGCGGATCTGCGCACCGTAGCGGTCCTTGAGCGGGGTGATGATGCGTCCCCGGTTGGTGTAGTCCTCCGGATTGGCGGTGGCGACTAGGAATACGTCGAGTGGCAGCCGCACTTTGTGGCCACGAATCTGCACGTCGCGCTCCTCCAAGACGTTCAGCAGCCCCACTTGGATGCGTTCTGCGAGATCAGGCAACTCGTTGATGGCGAATACGCCGCGATTGACGCGGGGCAGCAGGCCGAAGTGCAGCGTCAGCTCGTCCGTCAGATAGCGGCCTTCGGCGATCTTGATGGGGTCCACTTCGCCGATGAGGTCGGCGATGGTGATGTCCGGTGTTGCAAGTTTCTCGGCGTAGCGCTCATCCCGTGGCAGCCAAGCGATCGGCGTTAGGTCGCCAGCCTCGGCGACGATGGCGCGACCTTGCGCGGTAATCGGATGGAATGGGTTTTCGGGGATTTCCGTGCCGGCGATGATCGGCGTCTCGGCGTCGAGCAGCGTCGTCAAACCACGCACGATGCGCGATTTCGCTTGCCCCCGTTCGCCGAGCAACATAATGTCCTGCCCGCCTAGGATGGCGTTGGCGATCTGCGGGATGACCGTGTCGTCGTAACCGACGATGCCGGGGAACAGCGCCTCGCCACGCCGCAACTTGGCGATGAGGTTGCGCCGCATCTCGGCCTTTACCGGCAACACGCGGTAGCCGGAGGCTTTCAGTTCGCCCAACGTGGCGGCGGAGGTCACTTACGTCTCCCGCGAACAAGTGCTTGGAGTGTGGCAGTTCGTGATTGTCCGCGCAAACCGCACATGCACCATGGTCAACCCGATACGACGTAACATAGCGTGTCATGAACACTGTCGAAGAATTGCGAGCCGCACGCAAGCACGAACTCGCGCTTGGCTATCGCCTCTTCGCCGCGCTCGGCTGGGGCGACACCGGCGACGGGCACATCAGCGCCAGAGACCCGGAGCACGCGGATTGCTTCTGGTTGCTCGACATCGACACGCCTTTCCACCAAGCGACACCCGAGGCGCTGGTGCTGACCGGTCCCGATGGTCGCTTACGCTCGTCGGGCAAGGGCACGAACTGGCCCGGCTACTACATTCACTGGCCGATCTTGGCCGCTCGTCCGGACATCGTTAGCGCGGCGCATACGCACACCCCGTTCGGCACGCCGTTTGCCGCCGAAGCGCGGGCATTCGCACCGATTACCCAAGAAGCCTGCGTATTCGTCGAGGATCATGCGTTGTTCGACGACGAAGAGGTGCAGGTACAGAGCTTGGCTTGCGGCGAACGCATCGCCAAGTCGTTGGCGCGTAACCGCGGTGTGGTGCTGCGCAATCACGGCCTGCTGACCGTGGGCGCGACGGTGAAACAAGCCGTGGCGTGGTTCGTGACGATGGAACGCGTCGCCGAGGCGCACATCAAAGCACGCGAGCCGCGGCCGATTTCGCACAACGCGGCGCTGTATGCGAAGGCGGACCTAGCTACCGAGCAACAGGCGCACGGCATTTTCGACTTCCTCGTCGCCCATCATTTGGCTGCGGGCTAGTGCGCTACGTCTCCACCCGAGGCGGCTGCCCGCCGATGTCGTTTACCGAGGCGGTGCTAACCGGCCTTGCCCCGGACGGCGGGTTGCTGCTGCCGGAGCGGTTCCCCGACATTAGGGACGAACTTCCCGGATGGCGGGGCTTGTCTTACGTCGAACTCGCGCAGCGGGTTTTCCGACTCTATGCGGACGACATTCCAGCCGCCGACTTGGATGCGATCGTCGCAGACGCTTTCAGCGCGTTCGACCACCCTGAGATCGTGCCGCTCAAGGAGCTCGGCGAGTTCCGGGTGCTGGAGCTTTTCCATGGCCCCACCTTGTCGTTCAAAGACGTCGCCCTGCAAGTGCTCGGCCGCCTGTTCGAGTACATCCTGCAACGTTCCGGCGGCGCCCTGAACATCATGGGCGCCACCAGCGGCGACACCGGCAGCGCCGCAATCCACGGCGTGCGCGGGCGACGCAATATCAACATATTCGTGCTGTATCCGAACGGCCGGGTGAGCCCGTTGCAGGAATTGCAGATGACCACGGTGCGCGACGCCAACGTTCACTGCTTAGCCATCGACGGCAGTTTCGACGACTGCCAAGCCATTCTGAAGGCGATGTTCGGCGACTTGGCATTCAAGAGGCGATACCGCCTCGGCGCCGTCAACTCCATGAACTGGGCACGAGTGCTCGCGCAGATGTCCTATTACCTCCACGCCTGCCTGCAGTGCGACCGCCCGCCGGCTTTCGCCGTGCCGACCGGCAACTTCGGCAACATCTTCGCCGGTCTCGCGGTGCGCGAAATGGGCGTACCCATCGAGCGTTTCGTGCTCGCCACCAACGACAACGACATACTGGCGCGTTTTTTCCAAACCGGGGTGTACCGTCGTGGCGAAGTGCATCACACCATCAGCCCGTCCATGGACATTCAGGTGGCGAGCAACTTCGAGCGCTTCCTGTACTTGCGGTTCGCCGGCGACGCCGAACGGGTCACCTCCTTTATGGCCGACTTCGCACGCGACGGCGAAGCGCGGCTAGACGACGGCCGAGCCGTCGGCGAGGGCATCGCCGCGGTTGCCGTCGACACCGAAGCAACCGTCGCCACGATCAGCGATGTACACAAACGCTATGGTTATGTGGTCGACCCCCACACCGCCGTCGGCATCGCTGCCGCAAGCAAGGTGGGAGTCGTCGGCAACGCGCCGCTGGTCTGCATGGCGGCGGCCCACCCGGCGAAGTTTCCCGAGACCGTGGGCCATGCCATCGACGAAACGGACGCCGCCCGACACCCGAGACTGGATCGACTCGACACAGCCGACGCAAGACGCACGGAACTGCCCGCAGACCGAGCGGCCGTGATGGCGTATGTGAAGGCGCATGTGGACTTAGCACCTTAGCGATAAGTCGGACTCGGCTTTGCAGGTCGGCGAAAGACCGGCTTGCGGTGACAGGATCGCTTGGGCGTAGGGCAGAAGGCGGTGCCGCGAGACAACGGCTTTGTGGCTAAGCGCCTGCGCCGTCGACAAATGGCGGGTACCTACAGCGGTTGCGGGATGGCGCCAAGTCTTGGTTTCACGTCGCCCTTTCACCATCCAAGCTGGCGATGGCCGCCGGTAGTTCAGCCAAGCTCGTTACAGTGACCGTGGCTGAGACCGTTTCGTCGGAGACCGATCGATTCACCCAAACCGTCGCCATCCCGGCTGCCGTCGCGCCCTGAATGTCGTCCCTCGGGTGGTCGCCGATGTGGACGGCCTCGGTTGGCGTAACGCCGGCACGGTCGATGGCGCGCTCGAACATCGCGGTATGCGGCTTGCTGGCGCCCACATCGGCGGCGCAGTAGCCGAAGGCGAAGTAACGATCCAAGCCGAGCCGCTGAAAATCGGCGTTGCCGTTGGTCAGCGACGCCAGCGTATAGCGGGACGCGAGGGACTTGAGCACGTCGAGCGCGTCCGGGAAGAACTCCACCCGGTGACGCCACGCCAAAAACTCGGCGAAGGCACCAGCCGCCAATTCCCCGGCACGAGCCGGGGCTTCGCCGCAGTGCTCCAACACGGCCCGCAGCACCGTCTCTCGGAGCAGGGAGATGTCGTGGACGATCCCCGGCGTGTCATTGATGACGCGGTCGCGGATGGCTTCCTTATGTGAGCGCGGCAAGTCGCCATACGCCGGTGCCCGCACGTGCAGCCAAGCGTTCATCTCGGCTTCAGCACGGCGGATCACCCCGTCCAAGCTCCACAGCGTGTTGTCGAGGTCGAAGGTCACCAAGCGAATCATGGGGTGTCAACTTTCACGAATGGCGCATCGGCCGCAACCGCAAGCTTCCGTCCCGGTGACTGCAACGAGGACTCGAAACTGGTCAAGCGTCTACGACCCGCCGATGCCCTTGCACGGAAGGCGGCGCCATCAGCCGTAGCTGACGGGACGTGGCGTCGGGAAATCCACCGGGGTCGTAAGGCGTCTTCGCCCAAGTGGAGTGGGGCGGACTGTACTTGTAAAGCAACGTGCGCCGTTCATGCTCGGCGGTCCACTGCGCCGTGCCGTGAATCAGCGCCTCGGTGAAGATGAGCACGTCGCCCGCGGCCAAGGGCGGTTGCGCTAGCCAATCCACGTCGCGCTCGAATCGGGCGACATCGCGGGGCATGTGCGGCAGAAAGTTGGTCTTGTGGCTGCCCGGCACGCAAACGAAACCACCGGCGCCCGACGCCGCGTCAGTGAGGTTCCACGTGGCTACGGTGAGGCCGTTGCGCATCACGCCGTCGTGGTAGCGATACCAGTGGTCGGACTCGTACCGCCAAGGGCCACCGTGCAGGGCGTTGCTGCCGGCGCGCTTGCGCATGAATATGCAATAGTCGTGGTCGATCCTCAGCCGACTGCCGACCAGCTCCACCAAGTAGGGCAGCACTTTGTCGTGATCCATTAGGTCAACGAACGGTTGGCCCCACGAGGATATGCCGTCGAGCCGTCGAAACGGCCCGTCACCCGGCTGGCGAGGCCAAGCCTCGTCCGCCAATCGGATGAGTTCAGCGCATTCCTCTGCGCTCAGGACATTCTTGACCACCAGAAAGCCGCGCAAGTCGAAGAGGAACTTATCCTCGTCCGTCAATGCGCAGGGCGCGGTCGCTACTTCGTGCATCATCCCCAGTCCGACTTGCACACGCCAATGGCGTAGCCGTTCGGATCGCGCACGGTGAACTCCTTCATACGCGCCTGCTCGTTGTAGGCGAGGTGCGAGAGGATTTCGATGTCGAGTTCCTTGGCACGCGCAAAGGCCAAGTCCGCATCGGGCACGTGAACATAGACGATCACGCCGTTGCCGAACGGAGCCTGCGTCGCCACGCCGTGGTCGTGGTCCGACTCAAGCCGATGGAGTTGCAGCAACAGCGAGTCACCGTCCATCAGCATGTCAAACTCGGGACCGCCGTGACCGGAGCGGATGCCAAGGAAGTCCCCATACCACTTGGCGGTGGCCTCTACATCCTTGGCGAACAACATGACTTCCGTGCGCACCGTTACTCCTACTATCGCTTGGGCGAGGGTGTGATTCTAGCAACCCGTCGGAGTTGGCGGCATAGCCGCGAAGTGCCAAGACGGCTTGGGCTGGGGCAAAACGCAGTGCCGTAGGCAATGGCTTTATTTATGGCGCTTGTGCGATGGGGTGGCTACTCCGCAATGACGGGATAGGGCGGCACGCCCCAAGCATCGTCCGGGTGATCCATCATTAGGTCGACGAAGCGTGGCACCAGAAAAGCCATGATGTGCGCACCGGCGCGCACTTGCTCCCGGTTCACGCTGCCGTGCCAAGTGGCACCGCCGTGCAGCAACTGGTTGCGCAGCACATAGAGTCGGTCAAACAGCACGGCCAATACTTGGGCGGTGTCCTGGCGACCGAAGCTGTTCAAAAACCGACGCCGCTCCCGTTGAAATCGCTCCTGCCAATCGTCGAAGCCACTCTCGCCGTGTTGATGTCGCCAAAACGGCTGGAAGACGTAGTGGTTGTCGATAAACGTGCGGATCAGGCCGGAGAAACGGTCCCAAACCGCGTCGTAGACGACATGCTCCCGGTCCAGCGCGACAATCATGTCGAAGTACCACTTGAACAAACGCGGTTCGGGGTAGAGCCGATGCAGATCAGTGCCTTGCGCATAGGCGGCGTTGAACGCCACCCAGTGACAGACGAAAACGCCATCGAAATCGTCTTCCTGCAACTGCGCCGCCGCCTCCAACCAGCTTATCACCCGATGCACGCGCAGCCCGACATGCTCGTTGAAGCCATCGCGCAGTCGGCGCTGCTTGTCCTTTAGCGCTTCGAACGTCGCAGTACGGTCGGTGGTCATCGCAGAGCAGGTTGCCACGATCTTGGAAGGTCTGCCAGAGGCAGTGTCGCCGCCCAGTGAACGGCCCTTGGGCTTGGGCTGCCGTATAGCGGCTCGTTCACGAGAAGATACGCTCTCTCGTGATGACCAGTTCGGACTGGCGGTTATGGTGGGTGTTCTTCATTTCTACGCTGACGGCGTGGAAGGCGTATCGCGTCACCAACTCTATGATTTCCGGCGCGTGGTCGTTCGACCAAACTCGTCGGGAAGAAGGCATACCGGCACCGTCACTCGTCGACCGACACCGCTTCGCGGACTCTTCTCATCAAGCGTTGATGGACCATCTGCGCCGTCTCCGAGACATCGCCTGCGATCCCAACCAAGGTCGTGTCACTACCACCGAAGCCTCGTAAGTTGTTCGCCGCATTCCATATCTCCTCGCGCGCCCGGACCAGAGCACCGGAGAACTTCCGCGCCACGGACTGCGTGCTCGCATACGCCTTAGTCAACGACTTTGTTTCCCGCAGCATCATCAATCCCTCCGGGCTGTCGAGAACCTCCCCGAGGAGTCTGATGTCCGGGTTCTGGGACCGGATGACCGGTTCTACACCCTCCATGCTCGACCCGTAGAGCCAATGCAGGATCTCCTTTAGCTGCTTCAACCTTTCTTGCGGGATCGGGTCCGGCTGCGGGTCAAAGTGGAACCAAGCCGGTTCTAGTCCTAGGAATTCCACATAAGGTGCGCGGGAAAGTGCCGTGTACAGGTGCGAGAAGCTGAATCGTGGGGACGCCCGATCTTCAATCGAAAACACACCCTCCTTTTCCGCCTGCTCCAGTACATAAACCGCGTTAACCATCCTCTTGATGGTGTCATGTCTATCACCAATACGCTTCGCTATCTCCGCAAGTGAAGTCGAGCCGCGACAATGCCACTCGGCAGCAAACTTTGCCTTGGCGTACGACTCCCATCTCGCCGCCCCATTGATGTGCTTGAATCCTATGAACGACCAGCTATCTTCCCTGACCGCCACCCGGTAGACGGACACTTGCTCCAGCGTTGGTCTGTGCTTGTCCGCCAGCTCGGGAACAACAATCCCGACTCCCGACTCCTTGGTCGCTCGTCGCGCCAGTTCAGGCTCCCGGAACAGCCGCACCGCAGCGAGGCGCCTGTTGCCCTCAAGCACGGTCAGAGCGTCTTTATCCTCCTGCACCACGATCAGAGGCTCGATGTCCATATATCCGTTGGCGGCGATCGATTGCAGCAATTCGCTTAGATCTTCGTCCCGGTACAGTTGTGCGATGATCTCGGAGTCGGATGCGCCGCACTCAAGGCCGATCAGCCGCGGGTTCCGCCAGTCTAGTGCTAGGCTGTCTACCGGCACAGTCGCCACTTCCCGAAGCGGTGGCATCGCTGACTTAATAGCCTTGGTCATCCGGTGCGACTCCTCGTCATTGGTCATCCAAGGCGGCGTGGTGCGCGGCCTCGCACGTCATTTCAGCACCCAATTTCCCACCGGCCGACCGATAAACTTAGCGCCACGACGGTGGTTGCCTCGGCACCGCCTTTCGCCTTAAGCCCAAGCCGCCCTAGCAGGGCCGCCAATTACGATACCACCCCCGCGCGAGCGGCCGCATCAAGCGACGCCAAGGCGTTCCGCAGCCTGTAACATCAGCGCGTCACCGTCTGAGGAGTTCGACCATGCCGCAATCCGCCGCGCAGCGCGTGGATCTCTTGGCCGGGGTGCGCGTGGTGGATTTCACGCATGTCCATGCCGGGCCACTCTGTGCCTATCAATTGGCGTTGATGGGCGCGGAAGTCGTTAAGGTCGAGTCTCCCGACGGCGGCGATCAGATGCGCGACGGCCATCCCGAAGGGTTGACGCCCGCATTTTTGGGGCAGAACGCCAACAAGCGTTCGCTCGCCATAGACCTTAAGCACCCAGAGGGATTGAAGGCGGTGCAGGCCTTGATCGCAACCGCCGACGTGGTATTGCACAACATGCGGCCGGGCACGCCGGATCGCCTCGGCATCGGCTACGAGTCGTTACGAGAGATCAAGTCGGATTTGGTCTATTGCGCCATCTCCGGCTACGGACAGTCCGGGCCGGAGAGCGACCGGCCGGCCTACGATCACCTGATCCAAGGGGAATCCGGCATGTTCTTGGCTACCGGCACCGAGGAACAGCCGGTCCGCGTTGGCTTTGCCGTGGCGGACGCCGGCACCGCGGTCATCGCCAGCTCCGCCATTTGCGCGGCGCTACTGCGCCGACAGCGTAGCGGCGAGGGCGCGTTCATCGACGTTTCCATGTTGGAGTCCTGCATGACGCTGATGGGGCTCAACTATTACGGCTACTTGGCGACCGGGCACGTCCGCCGTCGGGTCGGCCCGAACCCCTTGGCGCAAGTGGGGTCCGCGGGCACGTTTCCGACTCGTGACGGCACGCTGCTGGTCAACGCCAATACCCATCGCTTGTTCCAGCGCTTGGCGAAGGCCGTTGGCTTGGCAGACCTGCTCGCCGACGAACGCTTCGCCACCCAAGACGCAGCGCTGGCCAATCGCGTGGCGCTGCGGCGAATGTTCGCTGAGCGCTTTCTTACCGACACGGCGGAACATTGGGATGCAATCCTTCGCACCGCCGGTGTTCCGTGTGGCCAACTCAAGGGCCCGGAGCACGTCCTGCGCAACCCGCAGCTTGCCCACCGAGGCACGATCACCGAGCTTGACGACGTGCCCGGAACGGCGGATGGCAAGTTGCGCTTCATCGGTGCCGGCTTCACCGTCGACGGCGATCCCGCTACGCCGACGCGGCCGCCGCCCCGCCTCGGCGAACATTCCGTCGAGCTTCTGGCCGAACTCGGCTACGACGAAGCCGCGATCCGTGCCATGAAGACGAGCGGAGTCCTCGGTTGACGCACGTCGTCGTTGTCGGCGGCGGCAACGCGGCGCTGACTGCGGCGATCGCCGCTCGTGAAACCGGCGCGCAAGTCACCTTGTTGGAACGCGCCCCTTTTCCGCTACGGGGTGGCAACTCCCGCTTTACGGCCGGCGCCATGCGCACCGTCTACGACGGCGTGGACGATCTCCGCCGATTGATGCCCGAACTCACCGCCGAAGAGATCGCCAGCACCGACTTCGGCAGCTACAGCCGCGAGCGGTTCTACGACGACATGGGGCGCGTCACGCAATACCGGGCGGACCCCGAGCTGACCGAAACGCTCATCGAGTCGAGCTTCGCTACGTTGCGGTGGATGCGCGACAAGGGCGTGCGCTTTCTCCCGCTGTACGGTCGGCAGTCCTTCGAGACGAACGGCTTGCGGCGTTTTTGGGGCGGCCTCACCGTGGAGGCATGGGGTGGCGGTCCCGGCTTGATCGACAGCCTAACGACCATCGCCAAGGGTGCCGGCGTGAACATCCGCTACGGCGCTCGCGCCCGAAGCTTGCGTCCTCTAAACAGCGGCTTCTCGGTCGGCATAGGCGACGAGACCCTAAGCGCCGACGCGGTGGTCCTCGCTTGCGGAGGGTTCGAGTCCAACCCCGCATGGCGCACCCGGTATCTCGGTCCCGGCTGGGATTTGGCGAGGGTGCGCGGCACTCGCTTCAATACCGGCGACGGCATTCGCATGGCGGTAGAGGTCGGCGCGGCGACGCGCGGCAACTGGTCCGGCTGTCATGCCGTGGCTTGGGACATGAACGCGCCCGAGTTCGGCGACTTGGATGTGGGCGACAACTTCCAGAAGCATTCCTACCCGTTCGGCATCATGGTGAACAACCTCGGCAAGCGCTTCGTGGACGAGGGCGCGGACTTTCGCAACTACACCTACGCTCGCTATGGCCGCGAAGTGCTGAACCAACCCGCGCAGTGCGCTTGGCAGATTTTCGACGCCAGGGTGCGACACTTGCTGCGCGACGAATACCGCATCCGTCAGGTCACCAAGGCGAGCGCCGACAGCCTCGACGCACTCGCTCGCAAGATGGAAGGCGTTGATGGCAAAGCGTTGCTCGCCGAGATCGCACGCTACAACGCCGCCGTGGACATCGCTACGCCGTTCGATCCGACAGTCAAGGACGGACGCGGCACCAAGGGCTTAAGGGTGCCGAAGTCCAATTGGGCGAACCGGCTGGACACGCCACCGTTCGAAGCGTACGGCGTTACCTGCGGCATCACCTTCACGTTCGGCGGCTTGGCGGTGGACAACGAAGCGCGCGTGCTCGGCGAGGACGGGGCGCCGATTCCCGGGTTGTTCGCCGCCGGCGAGTTGGTCGGCGGGCTGTTCTACTTCAACTACCCGGGCGGTACCGGCCTCACCTCCGGCGCGGTGTTCGGGCGCATCGCCGGCCGGCGTGCCGGCGAAGTAGGCTAAGGCCGGACATGAGCTCGGCTGAACGCTGGGCCGCCATCGTCACCGCGGGACGGCAAAGCGAGCAGCAAGCGGTACGCGCCCGGCTCGCCGAAGTGCCGTTCGGGGAGGCCGAGCGACAACGCGTATTGAGCCGCGCTCGCGAGTTGGTGGCCGGCTGCCGGCGCCGCGCCGAGGAGCGCTCCGTTCTCGACCTCTTTCTTAGCGAGTTTGGTCTCTCCAACGAAGAGGGCATTGCGCTCATGTGCATCAGCGAAGCGCTGCTGCGCATCCCGGACGCCGACAACGCCGAGGCGCTCATCGCCGAGCAGGTGGCCACGGGCAACTGGAAGGAGCATCTCGGGCACTCGGACTCGCTGTTCCTAAACGCCTCCACTTGGGCGCTGATGTTGACCGGCAAGGTCGTCGGGCTCCGCGAGCATGTCACCAAGGACGTGCGCGGCTGGCTCGCACGCCTCGTCCAACGCATGGGCGAGCGCACCGCGCGCGCCGCGATGTCGCAAGCGGTGCGCATATTAGCGGCGGAGTTCGTACAAGGACGCACGATCGAAGAGGCCCTTGCGCGGAACGCACGCGGACAGCCGGCGTCGTTCGACATGCTCGGCGAAGGCGCCCGCACGTTTGAGGACGCAGCACGCTACGCGGCGGCCTATCACCACGCCATCGAAGCCGTGGGCGATGCTCACCCCAAGGCCACGCCAACCGCCGCCTCCGGCGTGTCCATCAAACTTTCCGCGCTGCATCCGCGCTACGAGCCGCTGCAACGGCAGCGCGTATTGGACGAGATGACAAGCGCGCTCTTGGCACTCGCCAGCGCGGCGGCCGCTCGCAATCTGCCGCTGACGATCGATGCCGAAGAAGCGCAACGGCTGGAGCTGTCGCTGGCCCTGTTCGAGCGCTTGGCGACGGCGCGGGAGCTTGCCTCTTGGACGGGTCTCGGCATCGCCGTTCAGGCGTATTCGAAGCGCGCCCCGGCGGTGATCGATTGGCTGGAGGGTCTTGGCCGGCCGATCGCCGTGCGCTTGGTGAAGGGCGCCTATTGGGACACTGAGATCAAGCGCGCGCAAGTGGAGGGCCTAGCGGGGTATCCCGTCTATACCCGCAAGGCGTCCACCGACGTAGCCTACCTCGGGTGCGCGGCGCGGCTCTTCCGCGCTCGGCACTTGACGCCGCAGTTCGCCACCCACAACGCCCACACGCTGGCCGCGATCATGGCGCTCGGCGCCGGTTCGGGCATGGACTACGAGTTTCAAAGACTGCATGGCATGGGGGAGTTGTTGTACGACGAAGCGCGGCGGCGTTATGACGACTTTCCCACCGTGCGCGTCTACGCGCCCGTTGGCGCGCACAAGGACTTGCTCGCCTATCTGGTGCGTCGGCTGCTCGAGAACGGCGCCAACTCGTCGTTCGTAAACCGTTTCTTGAACGATGAAGTGCCCATCGCCGACGCGGTGACCGACCCGTTGGCGGATATAGCGCGATTCGATTCGCTGCCCCACCCTCGCATTCCCGCGCCACGGCGCTTGTTCGGCGCTTCGCGCCGGAACTCCGAAGGGTTGGATGTGGGCGACTCCGCGGCCGTCGACGCCTTGCTCGCCAAGGCAAGGGGTAGCAGCAAATCGGACTTGGCGGCGCCAGCCGAGAAGTCCGAGTGGGTGACAGGTCGGCTTGGGCTGGAGCGAAAGGCGGTGCCGGGAGGCAGCATCTCTCGTGGCGCAAGCGGCGCACGGCTGCCAACCGACGAAACCGGCGACGTCGACGCCTTGATCGCGCAAGCCTCGGCGACATTCCCGACTTGGGCCGCAACTGCCGCCGCGACTAGGCGCGCCTATTTGGACAAACTCGCGGACCTCTTGGAAGCGAATCGCGCACGGTTCGTTTCGCTGCTCGCCAGAGAAGCGGGGAAGACCTTGATCGACGCGGTAGCCGAGGTGCGCGAAGCCGCCGACTTCTGTCGCTACTACGGCGCCGAGTGCGAACGTCTGTTCGCCGGCGCGACGGCGCTTCCCGGCCCCACTGGCGAGGCGAACACGCTCGGCCTCTATGGCCGGGGTGTTTTCGCCTGCATCTCGCCGTGGAACTTCCCTCTGGCAATCTTCGTCGGCCAAGTCGCGGCGGCGCTGGCGGCCGGCAACACCGTGGTCGCCAAACCGGCCCCGCAGACACCCACCATCGCCGTCGCGGCAGTCGCGTTGATGCGCGAAGCGGGCATTCCCGACGGCGCGGTCCGCTTAACCCTCGGCGGTGCCGCAACGGGCGCTGCGGTCGTGGCCTCGGCGGCCATCGCCGGCGTCGCTTTCACCGGATCGACCGCCACCGCCAAGCGAATCGAGCGGGCGCTCGCCGCCAAGGACGGCCCCATCGTGCCCTTTATCGCCGAAACCGGCGGCCAAAACGCCATGATCGTCGACTCCACCGCTTTGCCGGAACAAGTGGTGGACGACATCATCGCCTCCGCGTTTCGCTCCGCGGGCCAACGCTGCTCGTCTTTGCGCGTGCTCTACGTGCAAGAGGAGGTGGCCGACCATTTGCTCGCCATGCTCATCGGCGCGATGGACACCTTGGTGATCGGCGACCCGGCCGATATCGCCACGGATATCGGGCCGGTGATCGACCGCGACGCGCTCGCGCGTTTGCAGGCCCACATCGAGGCTTCGCGGGAGCGCGTAACGCACCGTTGCGACGTTCCCCCGGGTCTGGCCGGCCCCTACATTGGTCCGACATTGATTGCGGTCGACTCGATTACCGACTTGGACGCCGAGCACTTCGGCCCCGTCCTGCACGTCGCCCGCTTCGCCGCCAAGAACTTGAGCGCGGTCTTGGTGGACATCCGCAACGCCGGTTACGGCCTCACGTTGGGCGTTCACTCACGCATCCGTCGCCGCGCCGAAGAAGTGATGGCGACGGTCAAGGCGGGCAACACCTACATCAACCGCGACATGATCGGCGCAGTCGTGGGCGTGCAACCGTTCGGTGGCGAGGGGCTGTCGGGCACCGGCCCCAAGGCCGGCGGCCCGAACTACCTGCCGAGGTTCGCAGTGGAACGGACGACGACTTGGAACACCGCCGCCACCGGCGGAAACGCCGAACTGTTGCGGCTGTCGGACTGACTCGCGCGGCACCTTCCGGGCGTTTTACGTCAATGTGATTCGGCGCCAACGGTTTCCTCGTCGAGGACCACCGTACGAGGAAGGTCGGCGATCGCTTTCCCCGCCTTGGCGGGTCGGTGGGTCAGAACACGAACGTACTCAAGTAGTCGATGAAGCCGATTCCATAACGCTCCCGGTACACCCACCAGTCGAGCGCCAAGCCGCCGACGGAGAACAAGGCGATGGCGACGAGCACGCCGACCAACGCTAACAAGGTGTCGTTGAACACCATTCGGTTAAGGCGCGAGCGCTCTCGCGGAAGGCGACGCCTGCGGGTGCCCGACGACATCGGCGGCTAACGTCCGGCGGCCTCTCGTTCCTGACCGACAAGTTGATTGACCACCAAGAACATCGCCTCGACGCCACCCGCTTCGGCGGCCTCGACGATGTAGCGACCGTTGACGACCAATGTAGGCGTCGCCATGATCCGATACATTCGGGCTTGGCCGTCGGCTTGCCGGACGCGGCTTTCGACGCCGAAGGACTCGAACATCTCCGTGAATGCCTCGTCTGCCACCGCCGCTTCGCGAAGAAACAAACGGCGCATGTACTCCGGTCGACTCATGTCGATGCCGTGCTCGTGAATGGCGGTGAAGATGGGCAGGTGTACACGCTCCAACACGCCCAATGCCTCGGCGGTGTAGAACGCCCGGGCGAACGGCAGCAGACGTTGGGTGACCAATGGCAGACGGCGGAAGTCCACATCGTCCGGCAATGTCTCCCGCCACGCCTCCAACACGGGTTCCAATCGATAGCAGTGGATGCAGGCGTAGGAGAAGACCTCCACCACTTCGACTCTCTCCGGATCCCGCGTCTCCACGGCGATAGGGAGTTTTTGGTAGTGGACGCCTTCCTCGAACTCCAAGCCGGCGACGACCGGAGCGCCAAAGGCCGCGAGCGCCGCGACGAGGAGGGCGAAGAGACGCGATGCCGTTGGCCAAGTTCCCATAATCGATGCTTCTCGTCTACCGGCTTGCCGCGTCCACTCGGTACAGCCCGAACATGTAGTTGGCTACGGCCTTCATTTCGCCATCGGTCAAGTTGGCGGCGGTTTGGCGCATCATGCCCCCGTATTCCTCATCGGTGTCGCGTTCGCCTTCCCGATACGCTTTCAACTGCGAGACGGAGTAGTCCACCTGCTGACCGGACACCCTTGGAAAGCCGGCGAGCGCGTTGCCGCCGCCCTCGGGCGCGTGACACGCGATACAGGCCGGAACGCGCTTGGCGAGCAGGCCGCCGCGATAGATGGCTTCGCCGAGCGCCAAATTCTCGGGCGACGCTTGGCCGACCTTCGCCGTTTGACGCTCGTAGAACGCAGCGAGGTCGGCGAGGTCTTGATCGGACATATTGTCGAGCTGCCCCGCCATCAACGGCGCCGGCCGGACGCCGTCGCGCATGAGCTGCATCTGGCGAACCAAGTAGCGAGCGTTCTGCCCAGCGATGTTCGGATAGCTCGGGATCGCGCTGTTGCCGTCCACGCCGTGGCAAGCGACGCACGGCGCGGACAGCGCTTGACCCGCCTCGGCGTCGCCGGCGGTTTGCGCCGCACTGGTCACCGCGGCCAAACTCAGCGCCAAGCTCGTCGCCCAGCGTCGGACAACAAGCCGGCGAGCGGCGACGAAGGAGGGGCGTGCTTCCACGTTGCTGTTCTCGTTGGTTTAGGCTTGACGCCGGATTTGTCGGAGACAGGGAGTATAGCATCGTGGCGCGACACGCACCGGCGCCAACGCTCGCTAGCGAGTTTCTCGCAAGCGCCGACAGCCTGTCCCGTTGCCCCCCGGCCGACACGCCCGAGGTGGCGTTCGTCGGCCGCTCCAACGCCGGCAAGTCGAGCACGCTGAACCGTCTTACCGGCCGCAAGCAGTTGGCGCGGGTGAGCAAGACCCCGGGGCGCACCCAACTGATCAACTTCTTCGCCGTGGTCGGCGGCGGCCGGTTGGTCGACCTCCCCGGCTACGGGTATGCCAAGGCGCCGAAATCCCGCCGCGAGGCGTGGGGCCATGCGATCAACGACTATTTGCATCATCGACCCAACCTCGCCTTGGCGGTCTTGGTGATGGACGCCCGCCGCCCACTGCAACCCTTCGACAAGGCCATGGTCGATTGGTGCGCCGAGCGCGACTTGCCGATGCTCGCGCTACTCAACAAGGCCGACAAACTGAAACGCGGCAAGCAACTGCTTGCCCTGCGCGCGGTCGAGGCCGAGTTGCCGCCTACCGCGTCCGCGCTGCTGTTCTCGGCAAGCAGTGGATTGGGCGCCTCGGAAGCGGCGCAACTGGTGCGGGAGCACTTGGATAGCGGCTAATGCGCCTCGTCCCAGTTCTCGCCAACGCCAATGTCCACCACGAGTTCCACGGACAATTCGGCGGCGTCGCGCATACGATCACGCACGCCGTCGGCCACGGCCGCCACGTCGTTTTCGGCGGTTTCCAACACCAGTTCGTCGTGTACCTGCATCACCATCGCCGCATCCAAGTCGCCGTGCCGCAAAAAGTCGTCCACCGCCACCATCGCCCGCTTCACGATGTCCGCTGCCGTGCCCTGCATCGGCGCGTTAATGGCCGCTCGCTCGGCAGCTTGGCGCCGGGCCGCGTAACGGGCGCGGATCTCCGGTAGGTAGAGGCGGCGGCCGAAGACCGTCTCCACGAACCCTTGCTCGTGCGCTTGGGCCCGCACACGCTCCATGTAGTCGCGCACACCCGGGTAGCGGTCGAAGTAACGATCGATATAGCCCTGCGCGACATGGCGGGTAACGCCGAGCTGCTTGCCCAAGCCGAACGACGACATGCCGTATATCAAGCCGAAGTTGATGGCCTTGGCGCTGCGTCGTTGCTCGTCCGTAACGCCTGCCGAGCCAGCCGCGAAGACTTCCGCCGCGGTCGCCCGGTGGATGTCCTCGCCCCGCTCGAACGCGCTCAACAAGCCCTCGTCGCCGGAGAGGTGCGCCATGATGCGCAGCTCGATCTGCGAGTAGTCGGCGGCCAAGAGCTTCTTGCCGGGCGGCGCGACGAAGGCCTGCCGCACGCGCCGGCCCTCTCCGGTGCGGATGGGGATGTTCTGCAGGTTCGGATCCGCCGACGACAGCCGCCCTGTGGCCGCAACCGCTTGATTGTACGAGGTGTGAATGCGGCCCGTGCGCTGGTTGATCTCCAGCGGCAACGCGTCCGTATAGGTCGACTTGAGTTTCGACAGCAGCCGATAGTCGAGCACCACCCGCGGCAACTCGTGGCCGCGGTCGGCGAGTTCGAGCAATACGGACTCCTCCGTGGAGCGCTGTCCCCGGCGGGTCTTCTTCAGGATCGGCAACTCGAGCTGATCGTAGAGGATTTCTTGGAGTTGCTTGGTCGACCCCAAGTTGAACGCTTGTCCCGCAGCCGAATACGCCCGCACCTCAAGCACCGCCAAACGGTCGGCGAGCTCCCTGCTCTGTTCGGCGAGCAAGCCGGCGTCGACCAACGCCCCCCGGCACTCCATGCGCGACAACACCGAGAGGAGCGGTCGGTCGATGTCGTCGTACACACCCTGCAACCGGCCGGTGGCTTCGAGTTGGGGCCGCAGCACGTCGCGCAGCTTGGTGGCGATGTCGGCTCGGCCGCCGGCATAGGGGGCGGCCTGCGCCACCTCGACGGCGTTGATGTCGAGCTGCTTGGCGCCCTTGCCGGCGATCACTTCGAAGCTCGGCGCGTCAATGCCGAGATACTTGCCGGCGACATCCTGCAATTGGTGGCGACGGGCACCCACGCTATCGAGCACATAGGAGAGCAACATGGTGTCGTGGCCGATGCCGGCCAAATCCACGCCGTAGCGCGCCAGCACGTTCTTGACCGCCTTCAGGTCTTGCCCCGTCTTAACGATGGCGGCATCTTCGAGCAGCGCCTTGGCGGCGGCGAGGAAGTCACTCCACGCGAGTTGCTCCGGGGCACCGACGTAGTCGTGGCCGACGGGAACATAGGCGACGTCGCCCGCTTCGACGCCAAGCGCCACGCCAACGGGTTGGCTGTCCATGAATCGCGCTCGGGTGGCGTGCAAGCCCAAGGTCAGCTTGCCGGCACCTTCGGCGCGGGCCAGAAAGGCGGCCAAGGCGGCGCGATCAACGATAATCGGCACGTCCCGGACGTTCGCCGTCGCTTCGCCGCCAGCCCCAAGTTCCGCCAGCCACGGCTTGAACTCGAAGCGTTGAAAGTACTCGCGCAGCCTGTCCTCGTCCGGGGGACGCGCACCCAAGTCCGCCACGCCCACGGGCAGTTCGACATCGCAGCGTATGGCGGTCAACTGCCGCGACATCGGCAACTGCTCCGCGCAGGCGCGCAGGTTCTCGCCGACTTTGCCCTTGATCGCCTCGGCGTTGGCGATTATCTCGTCGAGGGAGCCGTACTGGTTGAGCCACTTGGCCGCGGTTTTCGGGCCGACCTTGGGCACCCCGGGAATGTTGTCGATCGAATCGCCCATCAACGCCAGGTAGTCGCCGATGAGCTCGGGTGCGACGCCGTATTTGGCCACCACGCCGTCGCGATCAAGCGCGACCTCCGTCATGGTGTTGACCAAGGTGACGTGTTCGGAGACGAGCTGCGCCATGTCCTTGTCGCCGGTCGAGACGATGACGCGGCGTTTCGAGCGCGTCGCCTCCGCGGCCAAGGTGCCGATGACGTCGTCGGCTTCCACGCCGTCCATCCGCACCAACGGCATGCCCATCGCCTCGACGATGTCCAAGATCGGTTGGATCTGCTCCCGCAAGTCGTCCGCCATCGGCGGGCGATTGGCCTTGTACTCGGGATAGATGGCGTCCCGGAAGGTTGGCCCCGGGGCGTCGAACACCACCGCCACGGGACTGCCGTCGAAGTCGTCCTGGAGCTTGCGCAACATGCCAATGACGCCCCGAATCGCACCGGTCGGGAACCCGTCCAGCGTCCGCAGGTCTGGTAATGCGTGGTACGCTCGAAACAGGTAGGAGGAGCCGTCCACCAGCAACAACGGTTTTTCGGCAGCCATGCTAGATTCCCCTGCAACGAAGCCAATACAACCATCTACCGCCGTGCCGCCGCAACCCGAGCGCCATCGATCATGCGCCGCGGGAGTCGCGGCGATTGCGCTCGTTTGCTTGACGCTCGCCGGAACGGCGCTAGCCGCGCAAGACGACCAAGGCGGCGAGACGAAGCCGACGACCGAGACGACGAAGCCGGAAGAGACGCGGCAAGACAAGACCGAGACCGCGCAAAGTGGGACGACGAAGGCGCCGTCGAGCGCCCGAACAGCGCAACCGGCCACCCGAGCGCCACAATTTCGCGGACCCGACATAACGCTGATCGCCGGCGAAGAGCGCAATATCTACGAGTACCGCCAAAACGGTCAGTTGCGCATGATCAAAGTGGTGCCGAAGTTCGGCCGGCCGTACTACTTGGCGCCGCGCGATCCAACCCGAGGCTGGGGCGACTTGGAACAAGCCGATTCGCTGATCGCGGAGTGGGTGCTGTGGGAGTTCTAAGACCGCAACGCTGCGTCGCATCGAGTCCTAGCGGCCTATCGGATTGGGGCGTTAGCAGCGAAGTCCGACCTGCGTGTAGGGTGGCAGGTGGCTTGGGCTTAAGGCGAGAGGGGGGCCGCTAGCGCGAGCTTGGCACCCCACGCGGCCGACAGCGCAGCAACAACACCGTGAAGTAACGGCGTTGGTCTTGCCACATCTCCTCGCACTCGAATCCCGCCTTGGCAGCCAAGGCGATGAACTCTTCCGGCGCATATTTGTACGAGTTTTCCGTGTGCAGCGGCTCGCCCTCCGCAAAGGCGATCCGTTCGCCATTTATGGTCACTAGCTGATCGCGCTTCGCGTCCAAATACATCTCCACACGGCCGGCCACCTCGTTGTATTCGGCGCGATGCTCGAACGCCTGCGGGTCGAAGTTCGCGCCAATGGCGTCATTCATGTGCTGCAACAGGTTGCGGTTGAAACGGGCGGTGAGGCCAGCGGAGTCGTTGTAGGCGCGATCCAAGACCGCCACATCCTTCTTCGCGTCAACGCCGAGAAGCAGCGCGCCGCCACTGCCGACGGTGTGCGCCACTCCGGCCAAGAAGGCTTGCGCCGCGTCGGGGTCGAAGTTGCCGATACTCGATCCCGGGTAGAACGCCATGCGCGGCAACGCCGCGACCGGCGGCGGCAAAGACAATTCCACGCTATAGTCGGCGCAGATGGCGTATACCGAGAGCGTTGGGTAGTCGTTCGCCACCGCGCGGGCGAGAGCGGCCAGATGGTCCTTGGAGATGTCCACCGGCACATAGGCCGCCGGATTACATGCATCGAGCAGGATGCGCACCTTGTCGCTGCTGCCGCTGCCGTATTCCACGACACAGGCGCCGTCGGCCACATGATCCGCAATCGCGCTTCGATTGGCGCGCAGGATGCCAATCTCCGTTCGCGTCAAGTAGTACTCGGGCAGGCGCGTAATCGCATCGAACAGCTTCGATCCTTGGGCGTCGTAGAAGTACTTGGGAGAAATGAGCTTCCGCGATTGCCGCAAGCCATGCAGCACCTCGGCGGCGATGTCCGGCGGCGGCGGTTTCTGATCGTAAAACTCGCAACGCCTCACGCTCGCAGCGGCGTCGGTGGGGCTAGCAGCCCGCGGTGAAGGTCCGCGTCGCACCGAGAAGGGTCAGGCGTTCGCCAAACGAACGCCGGTGAACTGCCAGCGGTCCTTCGGGTAAAAGAAGTTGCGATAGCTGGCGCGCACATGACCCGCCGGCGTTGCACAGGAGCCGCCACGCAGGATCTGCTGGCCGGACATGAACTTGCCGTTGTATTCCCCGAGCGCTCCCGGCAACGAACGAAAACCCGGGTACGGGCCGTAGGCGGTGGACGTCCACTCCCAACAATCGCCGTAGATCTGCGTCAACGGGCGCCCGTCCCCCGCCGCCGGTTGTGGGTGTAAGTCGCCGTTGGCGAAGTTGCCGCACACGGGCTGCGCGGCAGCGGCGTATTCCCACTCCGCCTCGGTCGGCAGCCGCGCACCGGCCCAGCGGGCGTAGGCGTCCGCCTCGAAATAGCTCAAATGCGTAACCGGCGTGTCGCTGCACAGTTCCCGTTCGCCCGACAAGCGGTATTCCAGCCAGCCACCATTCGCCCGACGCCAGTACATGGGCGCGTCGATTTGGTTCTGTTGTCGCCAAGACCAGCCGTCGGAAAGCCAAAGCGCCGGATTGTCGTAGCCGCCGTCGGCGATGAAGGCAGCGTACTCGCCGTTGGTCGTCAGCCGGTCGGCGAGGGAGAAATCCGCCAGCCACAGCTTGTGACGGGGAAGCTCGTTGTCGAAACAAAACCCGGCGCCGTCGGCGCCGATCTCCACCGCGCCGCCGGTGAACCGCCGGAACGCAAGCGGCTTCGCTGCGCTCGGCGGGCCCGCCTCGGTGGCGCGCAACGCCGGCTTAAGCGGGTTCGCGCCTAGATTCGCCTTGATGTCGGTGACGATCAGCTCTTGGTGTTGCTGCTCGTGATGCAGGCCGAGCTCGATCCGGCCTTGCACTTCGGAATCGTCGCTCGACCGCAAGCCCTGCATGGCGTCGTCCACATAGCTGCGGTACGCCAATACCTCGGCTACCGTCGGCCGCGACAGCGCGCCGCGACGCGGGCGTGGGAAAGGTTGGCCGACACCGTTGTAGTAGGAGTTGAACAGGTGCTCGAAGGCGGGATGAAACGACTGGTAGCCCGGCACGAAGGGCTTCAGCAGGAAAGTCTCGAAGAACCAAGTGGTGTGTGCGAGATGCCACTTCGGCGGACTGGCGTCGACGATGGGCTGCACCCCGTAGTCCTCGATGGCCAACGGCTCGCACAACGACACGGTCCGCGCTCGGATCGTGTCGTATTGACGGGCCGCCCCGCCAGTAGCTAGCAGTTTGTCGGACCGGGCGGCGTCAGCCGCGGAGTCCGACGGGGTGCTAGGGAGGCTGGGGCTGGGGCGAGAGGCGGTGCCGGGAGGCAACGGCTTTCGTGGCGCAGGCGCGCTCAAATGAGTGGGTTCGAACATCGGTCGTCTTTGGCTCGCGGCGGAGCATAAGAGAGCCGATGCGTTAATGCAAAACCGGCACGCTTCCCCACGCCACGCTTGCGCCACGAAAGCCGTCGCCGTTCGGCGCCGCCTTTCGCCCCAGCCCTAGCACCCCGCCGGACTTCACGGCTTACCGACCGACGCCTTGACGGGCCACGAGCGCCCGGCTCAACGTCGCAATTCTCTGCGCGTCGAACGGCGGGCGAATGAAGCCGTAGTGGCGGCCTAGCGGGTCGATCACCGAGATATGGCTAGAGTGATCCATCAGATAGCCCAGTTCCGGGTCTTCGGTGGGAACCTTCGAGAAGGCGACGAGCAAGCCCTTGGCGAAGGCATGAATCGCCGGCGCCTCGCCGGTGACGCCGATGAACTCGTCGGAAAACGCAGCCACGTAACGCGCCAAGGCGAACGGCGTGTCGCGCTCCGGGTCGACGCTCACCAAAATGCCTTGGAAGGGCTCGTCCCCCGTATCGCGCAGCAAGCCCTCGGCATCGCCCAACACCGACATCGTAATCGGACAGATGTCCGGACAGTTCGCGTAGCCGAAGAACAAAAGCGACCACGCGCCGAGCAGCCGGTCCGGACCAAAGCGGCCGCCGGCGGCGTCGGCGAGGTCGAAAGGCTCGATCGGTCGCGGTTCGGGAAAGCCGCTGAAGCCGAAAGCCCTAAGCTCCTCGTCGGAATAATCCGGCGCCGGCGTCAAGAAGGCCAAGGTCAACCCGCCGGCGATCAACGCCACGGCAACCGACACGACAATGACGACCCTCAACAGCATTTTCCTGCCCTACGACTCCGCGAGCGGTTCCGCCACTCGCACCGGCGCGGTCGACCAGACGCCATGGCAGACGCCGACCACCCCGAGCAGCAACGCCGCCGCGCCGGCATTGTGCAGCACGGCCACCGGCAACGGCAGCACGAACACGATGTTGGCGACGCCAAGCCCGAACTGCGCCAGCGCGAGGCCGGCAAGCGTCCAGCCCATGGGGCGGTTGCCGACCCGGACCGCCAGCCAACCGACCATCAGCACGGCCGCGACGGCACCGACGCGGTGAGCGAAGTGAATGGCCACTCGCGCGTCGCCAGACAAGAGGCCGCCCAAGTAGTTCGGGCCGACATTCTGCGTGATGTCGAAGCCGGCGGCAAAGTCCATCTCCGGCACCCACTCGCCGTGGCAGGTGGGGAAGTCCGGGCAGGCGAGGGCAGCGTAATTGGACGTGAGCCAGCCGCCTAGCGCGATCTGCACAAGCAAGGTCGCCAAGGCGGCCACCGTGAGCACACGGAGCGACCGATTCAGCCGCCATTCGACCCGGCGCATCGACAGGACCAGCAACCAGAGAAGGGCAAGGGTGGCGAAGCCGCCCAGCAAGTGAATGGTCACTACTTGTGGCCAGAGCTTCAGCGTGACGGTCCAAGCGCCGAACGCCCCTTGGGCAATCACCAGCGCGGCAAGCGTCGCCGGAAGCCGCCACGGCAAGCGGTGTTTGAGCGCCAACACCAGCACGGCGATAATCAACAAGCCCAGCGTCGCCGCGGCATAGCGATGCACCATTTCGGTCCACGCCTTCGCCGAGTCCACCGGCATATCCGGATACAGGGCCTCGGCACGAGCGATCTCGCGATCGGTAGCGGGCACCCCGAAGTGACCGTAGCAACCCGGCCAGTCCGGGCAGCCCAAGCCGGCATCGACTAGACGCGTATACGCGCCCAAGACCACCACCACGACCGCCAGCGCGGTGCCTGCCATAACCAAGAGGCGTACCGATCGCGGCGCGTCAACCACCGTCCCGCCCCCCTCGACGCCGGCCGATCACCACATAGCCGACAGTGATCGCCGCGCCGATCAGCAGCCACTGAACGACATAGCCCCAATGCGTCCCCGGCGAGTAATCCCAAGCTAGAGACGCCGCCCGCAACACGCCGGGTTGACCGCGCTCGAGTCGGATTTCGCGCGTCCAAGCCCCCGTCGCCTCGGCCATCCGCGCCGGATTCATCCCCCGCACGCGCTTCGGCCAGCCGGCAGGCCATTCCTCGTTGGCGACCAACGACGGCGGTGTGCTAGCGGGCCAAGCGACGCCCACCACCGTTACTTCTCCCGCCGGCGGGGCCAGCGCCGACGGCGGCGCGTCCTGCGCGGCCCAGCCGCGGTTGACCAAGAACACGCCGCCGACCGTGCGGAGCGGCGACAGCACTTGGAAGCCGGCGCCCGGGCGGCTTGCGACGTGAAACCCGCGCTCGGGGTCGTAACGCCCGGTCAAAGACAGCCGCGTGAAATCGGCGGTGGCGGCGCTGTAGCGCGCACTGTCCATGGCCGGCGCGCGCAATCGCTGTGTGCGGTCCGCGTCGAGCGCGGTTTTCTCCAGTGCGCGGGAGAACTGCCAAGTCGCCAGCGCCAACACCGTGACCAGCGCCGCCGAGACCTGCAACGTCAGCGCCCTGCCAGGCCGGAACGCTACGCCCTCGCTGCTCATCGCCCGGTACGCCGCAAGGTCTCGACCACATGCGCCGTGTCCGGGCGCACGCCGCGCCAGAGCGAAAACGCCTCCGCCGCCTGCGCCACCAACATGCCGAGGCCATCGCTCGTTACGCACGCGCCGTGCTCGGCCGCCCATCGGCAAAATGGAGTCGGCGCGTGCAGCGCATAGAACAAGTCGTAGCAACGACTGCCAGCCACCACCGCCGGCGCGACGACCGCGCCAATGCCGCGCACGCTCGCAGACGTGCCGTTGATAACGATATCCCAGCCGGTTGCCACGTCGTCCAGGCCCGCGGCCTCGGCCCCGAACGTCGAGGCCAGTCGTTGCGCCTTCGCGCGGGTACGGTTGGCGATGGTCAAACCCGCCACGCCGGCGGCTTGGAGCAGCGGAACGACGCCCCGCACCGCACCCCCTGCGCCGAGCACAAGCGTGCGCGCGCCTTCGAGCGGCCATCTCAACCGGTGCGTAAGGTCGTTGACTAGGCCGATGCCATCGGTGTTGCAGCCCCGCGTCCCACCCCGGTCGTCCACGACGATGGTGTTGACCGCGCCGGTCGCCGCCGCGGCGTCGTCGTGCGCCTCGACCCAACGCCATGCGTCGAGCTTGAACGGCACCGTCACGTTCAGCCCCCTGCCGCCTGAGGCGAAAAACTCATCGGCCGCCGCCGCGAATCCGTCTTCCGGCGCTTCTAGTTTGCCGTAGCGCAAATCCTGCGCGGTGGCGGTCGCGAACAGCGCATGGATGCGCGGCGATAAGCTGTGGGCAACGGGATTGCCGATTACGGCGTAGCGGTCCGTCACCGCAGCACCTCGCCCGTGGCGGCGTCAATGATGCGGCTGGGGCCGCCCCGGGGCCCGGTCTCGCCCGGCAACAGGTAGTCAATTTCGTCGCCGAGTTCGGCATGCACGTCCTCTGCCCGGAGCGCCGGCGAATCGCCGCTACGGTTCGCCGAGGTGGAGATGAGCGGGCCCCCAAAGGCACTCGCCAACGCCCTCGCCTGCGCGTGGCCCGGTACCCGAATGGCCGCGGTGTCGCGGCCGCCCGTAACCCAAGGCGGGAAGCGTCGATTGCCGACCAGCCACGTGACCGCCCCCGGCCAACTCGCGACGATCCGCGTTCTCGTCGCCGCGTCCAAGGCATCGAGTTCAGGCGCGAACTGCGCCGCCGCGTCGGCGATCACAATCAGTCCTTTGGCTGCGGCTCGGCCCTTGATGGCCAGCACTCTGGCGACAGCCGAGCGGTCGAACGGATCACAGGCCAATCCCCAAACACCCTCGCTGGCGTGCGCCACGACGCCGCCCCGGCGCAGCCTATCGGTCGCCGCCCGAAGCGCACCGCAGACCAAGCGAGAACCTAGCGAGAAGCCAAGGACTGCTGCACGGAGTCGTTCTGCGCGGTCACTTTAGCGGCGTTGGCAGAGCGGTCCGCTTCGACTCGTCGGGCCAAATCGTCATCCGCGATGGCGAGCATTTGCGCCGCCAAGTAGCCGGCGTTTCTCGCCCCTGCCTTGCCCACGGCCACGGTGGCGACCGGCACGCCGCCGGGCATCATGACAGTCGACAACAGCGCGTCCGCACCGTTCAACGGCCCACCGGCCATCGGCACGCCGATCACCGGGCGCGTGGTATGCGCCGCCACCGCGCCAGCGAGGTGCGCGGCCAAGCCGGCGGCGCAGACGAACACCCGGCAATCTCGCGTCAACGCGTCCGCCACATACTGCGCCGTCGCCGCCGGCGTGCGATGCGCGGACGTTACGCGCACCTCGAACGCCACCTCCAAGGCATCGAGCACATCGGTGCATGCCTGCATGGTCGGCCAGTCTGATTCCGACCCCATCAATACGGCTACCCAAGCCATCTCTTCTCCGCTCTCCTATTCGTCGCTCATCGCAAACTCTTGCTGCGACAACGCGCTTGCCATCGCAAGAGGCGAAGTTTGTCCGAACTTGCCGCTTAGCGGCAAGTTCGCGGTCGCTCAGGGGTGTACGACAGATCTTTGGTAAGTGTCCGCTGACATCGATTGAAGGAAGGGGAGAAGGAGGAGCCACCGCGGACCGCGTATATCCTTGGTCGTAGTTGAAAACGAACCGAGGAGTCGGATCCGCGATGGCGACGAATACTGTTCCCGAGTGCGGGGAGG
>CAYGBI010000016.1:0-60888 GCA_964348085.1 uncultured Pseudomonadales bacterium
CATGGTGCGGACGATGCGGCGACGCGAATGACCTTTTTCAAAAGCGATTGCCCTGTGCCGAAGAGACTTTGCGTCACAAGGAGGAATGCGATGTGGGGAAGCCATCTTGGCCCGGCGTGCCACCGGCAAAGAAAGAACACGCCGACCCCGGCAACGAGCGCGAACACGACGTTTAGAACCTTGTACGGAGCATAGGCCGACCGGCACTGAAGCGTGTGTATGCAACCAGGCGGCGCCGGCTCGTACCCGAGCGCCCGTTGCGCGAGGGTGAGGGTCGCGATGACGGCCGGAACGAGCGGCTCGCGGCTGTGTTCGGCAGCGCTTGGCTGCTGAGCCAGCCACATCGCCATTTCGAGGTTTTGACGCCCGTCACCGATCGCCGGTTTCCACGAGAGATTGCCGATGCCGTAAACCAACGTGGCCAAGCACAGGCCGGCCAGCAGCGCCAAGTCCCACCGCCGCAACCTTGGGGTCGCGGCCGTGTTGGATAGGGGCTTCGTCATGGTGCGCCTTAGGTAGTTGGTCTCGCCCGTGTCCGCATTTGTCGAGAGTCGAGAGGCCAACGAGCAACTTCCGCCAACCCGGGCATGTTACGCAAAGGATAGGCCCGTCGCCGCCATTGAACGGTCCCGGCGGGGTGACTGCAACGCAGGATCAACAGGAACACAAGCGCTTCGACATGCACAATGTGAGTTGATGCTTCAATCGATCATGATAGATTGAAGTACATGTTCAAGAGAGCGCTGGAACTACCATGTGCTGGCAGCGAGACCTTCTTCCTTTGGGGGTCTCGCCAGACCGGCAAGAGCACGCTCCTGCGGGAGGCCTATGGCGACCGGGGGTGCCTGTGGATCGACCTCCTGAAGTCGGAGGAATACCGTCGCTACCTAGCGCGCCCGGAGTTGCTCCGACAGGAGGCGGGTTCCCTGTCGCCGGCCGGCGACAGGCAAATCGTCATCGACGAGATACAAAAGGTGCCTGCCCTGCTCAACGAGATTCACTGGCTCATAGAGAATCGTGGACTGCACTTCGCACTCTGCGGGTCCAGCGCCCGCAAGGTGAAGAAGGGCGCTGCGAACCTGCTGGGAGGCCGCGCCGTGCGTTACGAGCTACATGGCATCTCGGCTTGCGAATTGGCAGAGAGCTTCGACTTGGACCGCTTGCTCAATCGGGGATATCTGCCGCGCATCTACGGTGCCCGCCAGCCAAACCGCCTGCTCGATGCCTACATAGCGGACTATCTGAAGGAGGAGGTCGCGGCGGAAGGGCTGGTGCGCAACCTGCCCGCCTTCTCGAATTTCCTAGACGCCGCCTCCTTCAGCGATGGAGAGATCGTCAACTTCACCAACATCGCCCAGGAAACGCATGTCTCCAGCCACACCGTCAAGAGCTACTTCGAGATTCTCACCGATACGCTGCTCGGTAGGTGGCTTCCCGCCTATCGAAAGCGAGCGAAGCGGCGAGTGATTGGCGCACCGAAGTTCTACTTCGCCGACGTAGGCTTGGTCAATCGGCTAGGACGCCGTGGCGAGCTTCGGCCGGGCAGCGAGTTGTACGGCAAGGCATTCGAGAACTGGGTGTACCACGAGCTTGCCGCCGGCATCGACTACATGGAAAAGGACACGGAACTCGCGTATTGGCGCTTAGCGGGCGGCACGGAAGTGGATTTCGTAGTCGGCGACATGGAACTGGCCATAGAAGCGAAGTCCGGCGACAACATCACGAACAACCACCTGAAGGGCCTGCGCCAACTCGCCCGGGATCATCCCGGAGTCAGCCGAATGGTCGTGTGCCGAGAGCCTAGACCGAGGCGAACCGACGACGGCATAGACCTCCTGCCGTTCGGCGTTTTCGTCGAGCGACTATGGAGTGGCGAATTGCTCGCCGCTATACCGGATATCTGAGCGCGTTACGAAGACCTTTGGCGCGAGCGTCGCGTCGGCGCTATCACGACATGCGCCGGGCATTATTGTTCCTCGGTCGAATTGGGCCCGATACGCTTCTTCGCCCTGACCGTTCTCGGTGCGACGCGGACTTTCACCGGGAGCTGGTTGCCGGACACCTGATCCGGTGCCGAGGCCAGCAATAACTGATTGTTCTGTCTAGTAATTGGTGGAGGCGGCGGGAATCGAACCCGCGTCCGCCGGCGCTCTATCATCGGCTCTACATGCTTAGCCCGTCTATTGCTTTAACCCGGTGGCGGCCCGACGGTCAGGGCGCTATAGGGCGATCCTCTTTTGGTTTCACGCCGGTCTTTGAGGCGAAGACGGACGCTATCCCGTGGGCCTGCGCCCTCGAATCCTCGCCACGGGCGCCGATTCATCGAGGTAGCGGCTAGGCCGCTAGCGCGTAGTTTTCGTCGTTGGCAACTATATCTAGTTGCAGCGATTGATTTACGAGAGTCACTACCCTCTCGGCATGCACCTTTGACTTCGCAACCGCCGTCGAAGCCTTGTCGCCCCCAATTGGCGGTGTGAAGAAACCACACCTCGCGTACTGTCTGTCGGATGCGAATCTTAGCAGTTTCGAGCGGGTCGTGCGCGGCTTTGTCGGCCTGCGGCTACTGACGACGGCAGAGGTGGGAAAGGTGACAAAAAAGAGATCAAGTGCCGTTGACGAATCGGTGGTCGGCGTTATAGTCACATGCTTATGCCCACTAGAGAATTGGTTGGATGAGCGAAGCGGTTGATACCCAAAACGACTATCAGCTCGACCTTGGTTGGATGGAGCAGACGGGGCCGTGGGACACTCGTGCCCCGCAAAGCAAGTACGGCCTGACGTTGGCCGACATCCAAGTCGGCGAGTACGGCGATGCGCCGGAACAGAGTGACAATCAGACCGGACGCCCGCGCGGTGCCAAGGCGCGGCCTTCGTCCTACCGAATTGGCGCCTACGCGGTACGCAGCAAGAGCGAGATTTGGCTGGACAACGCGTCGTTTCTCTACGAAGAGGCGTTGCAGCGGCAGTGGAGTTCCGCCACGGACGTGCCTTGGGACACCATCGAGCCGCTGCCGGACGACGTCGAGCAAGCCGAGTGTCAGCTTGCCACCTTTCTCACGGAGGTCGAGTTCGTCGCCGGCGACGTACCAGCGCGCTGGATATCGCTCACGACGCCGGACTTCTTCGAGCCTCGGCAAGTGCTTTTGGCGCAGGTGATGGACGAGTCGCGCCACATGGACGTGTTCCGCAAGCGGGCGTTGGCCAATGGCGGGGGACTCATGCAGGCGACCGGCGCGACGTCCGGTTTCGTCGGTGGCATCGACCTGTCGCGGGACTTCACGGAAATGTCCTCCCGGCTGCACATTTCCGGCGAGGGCGCGGTGCTCACACTGTTCCGCATGGGCGAACTGATGGCGCAAAACGAGGCGGAGAAAGTGATCTATCGCCTATGCGCGCAGGATGAAGCGCGTCATGTGGCGTTCGGCGTCATGCACATGCGCTACATGTCGGAGACCGCGCCGGAGCGCCGGGAAGAGATCCACTGTTATCTGGACGAAGCCGAAGGCGGCTTGGTCGGCGCCGCCAACCCGGTCGGCCAGCTAACCCCCACGTCGGAGTCCATGGCCATCATCTTGGGCGGCGGCAAGGAGAACTTCGACGACGGCATGAACAAGATCATCGCCATCCGTCGCCGGCAGTTGCGCGAGTACAAGAAACGGGTGATTTCAGCGGGCTTCGGCGAGCGCTTCGAGAACGGGCGTTCGCGAGTGGACGACATGATCGACCAAGCCGCGTAGTCGAGCGTTAGCGTGGCAGAAGAGAACGCCGAGGCGGCGCCTGAGAAGGGCGCCGCCGAGTCCCCAACACCGCCGTCGAGCGTCGCCAAGTCGGCCGAGGCCGAGCCGCGGCACTACGAGCCGAAATACAACTGGATGAACAAGTCCCGGCAGTGGGGCGTGCGGGTGCGTCCGGGCAAGGCCGGGCTTAAGCTCGGCGATTTGAACGCCGGCATCTATGGCGAGATTCCCACGCAATGGCAGGACCAAAGCCGCAATCCGCGCGGCGCGGTTCCTCGGCGCGGCATGCCGCCGGTGGGCTACGCCATTCGCGACAAGGCCGGCATGTGGGCGGACTGCGCGGCGGACTTGTACGAGGAGGCCATCCAGCGCCGGTGGGCGCCGGCCACGGATGTGCCTTGGGAGTCCATCGAGCCGTTGGCGAGCGATGTCGAGCACGCGGTTTGCCAGATCTGCACCGAACTCACGGGCTATGCCAACGTGGACATCGAGGCGGTCACCGGCTGGCAGCATAAGATGTCTTACGGCTATCACGAGGTGAAGCAGTTTCTCGCCACCGCCAGCTTCGACGCAGCCCGCCATCACGAGTGCTTCCGCAAGCGGGCCCTCGTCAATGGTGGCGGCTTGGGGCTCGAAGGCCCGTGCCAAGTGAACCGCATGATCCTAGAGAGTCGTGGCGGCTGGACCGAGGCGGTGGTGTATCTGTATTTGGTACGCGGCCTGTTTACCATGACGTTGTATAAGTACTTGGAGCGCTATGCGCACAACGACGCGGAGCGGTTCATCTACGGTCATGCGTTGGCGGACAAGGCGCGGCACCTGACCTATGGCCTCGATCACCTCAAGTACGCCATCGCCCATGTCGAGGATCAACGACAGGTGGTGGCCACCCTGCTCGCTCTCGGCGACGCCGGTTTCGCTCGGGATCTGCGGGATCCGGTGTTGAAGGAGGCGCTGGCCATCGTCTTCGGCGGCGGTGTGCGGGGTGCCCGGCGACAGGGCATGGAGGTTTATGGCGACTTGATGCGCGACTACCTCAAGACGCATCTTGAGGTTTGCCAGTGGCTCGAAGTGCCGCGCAATCCGCAAGCCTTGCCGCCGCCGTTGAACGAATTCGCGCCGCCGGCGCCGACCGCCTGATGAGCGAAGTCAGAGCGCGCTTTCCCTCGGTGCGCTGGTTCGACGAAGTACGCCACCTGTTCAACGGCGAAGACAAGTACCGGGGCGCTGGCGGCGGCTATTGCAATTGCGTGGCCGGCATGAAGGTCGGCGATGCGGTGTTCATCCTCACGTTCGAGGGTCTGGAATGCACCCGAGCGGCGGAGGCCGACGACGCCGCCTTGGATGACGTGGACTTCTACTTGGACATGACCTCGGGCGACTGGCGCGAAATGATTGGCAATATCCGCGCGAATGGGGCGGCGGACTTGCATCACACGCTGAACACGCTGGACTTGGATCGCGAGGACGGGCTTGCGACCTCGCATCACGGCGATCAGTACCGCGAGGATCTGTTCTTTCGCTACAACCAGACCTTGCAGTTCTTTTTCGACGCTTCGGCGCGTATCGACACGGTGTTCGGCGACGGCGCGAAGCGGGCGGGTTGAGGAGTAGGTTATGGCGCAGTTGGATTGGCTCGAGGAGGCGAGCGCCGAGCTCGCCCAAGACCCGGCTTTCCGCAAGCTCGGTTCGACGGATTTGGTGCTCGGTTTGAAGGCCGGGCGGGTGGTGCGCGTCGTCACTTTCGAGGCATTCGGTATCAGCAGCATCGACAGCGTCGCCGACCCGGCGCTCCGGGATTGCGATTTGGTGCTGGAAATGACGCCCCGCGAGTGGACCAACTATCTACGCCGTCGGGCGAAGGGCACCGGACCGTCGTTGATCGCCTTGGAGTTGGACCGCGGCGTCGTCCGCGCCGTCGACCCGTTGCAGCGGCTCAAGTTCGAACGCTATCACCTGACCCTGCAAGCGTTGATCGACCGAGGCGCGGCGCTCGTGGCGGCACCCAAGGTCGCCGAGATCGCATAGCTACGGCTAAGACGGCGTCGTGCCGATCTACGAATATCGTTGCCGAGCTTGCGGCGGGGTCAGCACTAGCTTGGCGTCCATGCGGGATATTCCGCCGCACATCGCCTGTGATCGCTGCGGCGAGGCGGCG
The DNA here is from genome assembly GCA_964348085.1 of uncultured Pseudomonadales bacterium. Taxonomy (GTDB): domain Bacteria; phylum Pseudomonadota; class Gammaproteobacteria; order Pseudomonadales; family Azotimanducaceae; genus VXYL01. The sequence goes on from CAYGBI010000016.1 coordinate 5,896, forward strand.
ACGCGCATTCTTTCCCGACCGTCCGTGCATCGCTCGGCCGGCTCGAAGGTGTCGCGGTTGGATCCAAAATACGACCGGATGGTCGACAAGGCGATGCGCGGATCGTCAGCGGCGGACCCGGATCGTCTGATCAATGCCCGAGGCGATATCGCCAAGGGCCGGCCGGAGTGAAGCAACCATGCCGTCGTTCGACATCGTATCGACCGTGGACTTGCAGGAGGTGCGCAACGCCGTCGATCAAGCGAACCGGGAGCTAAAGACTCGTTTCGACTTTCGCAGCGTAGATGCCGGCGTGGCGCTCGATGGCGCGGAGATCACCGCTTGGGCCGAGGAAGAGTTCCAAGTGCGCCAAGTCGTGGACATCCTGCACGACAAGATGACCCGTCGCGGCGTCGACATCGGTGCGTTGGCGGCGCGGCCCTTGGAGGCGTCCGGCAAGCAAAAGCGGCAGCCGTTCGACCTCAAGCAGGGCATTGATCGTGACGCCGCCAGGCGAATCGTCAAGGCGGTGAAGGACTCGAAGCGTCGCGTGCAGTCGCAAGTGCAGGGGGACAAGGTGCGGGTCAGCGGCAAGAAACGCGACGACCTGCAGGGCGTCATCGCCAAATTGAAGGACGAGGACTTCGGCCTGCCCCTGCAATTCGACAACTTCCGGGACTGATGCCGCCCTAGGCTGTGTTAGCATCGCCTTGATGAATCAACTGCTTCCCGATGTTGCTGGCGTACATGTTCTAGTCGTTGGCGATGTCATTCTTGACCGCTATATCAACGGCCGCACGGAACGGGTCTCCCCCGAAGCCCCTGTTCCGGTGGTGCAAATCGAAGGCAGCGAAGATCGCTTGGGCGGGGCCGCCAACGTCGCCTTGAATGTCGTTTCGCTCGGTGGCAACTGCACCTTGGTCGGTGCGGTCGGCGATGATCGCAGCGGAGACATTGTCACGCAATTGCTGGACGCCGCCGGTATCGAAGCGGATCTGGTCGTCGCGGAAGGTTGGCGAACCACGCTGAAGGAGCGCGTGGTCAGCCGCCATCGGCAACTCCTGCGGATGGATTTCGAGATGCCCTTGGAAAGGGGAATCGCCGCGCAAGTGACCGCCCGGGCCGCTCGACATGTCGGCGAAGCGCAGGCGGTCGTCATTGAGGACTACGACAAGGGCGCTGTCGCCGAGCCGGCGCGAGTGGTGGCGCTTGCCCAAGCGCGAGGCGTCCCGGTGATCGCCGACCCGAAGTTCAAACCATTCGCCGAATACCGCGGCGTGCGGATATTGAAGCCGAACCGTACCGAGTTCGAGCGGGCGCTTGGACATTGGCCGGAAGCAGGTGCGTTGGCCAACGCGGGCTGTGGCTTAGTGCGGGCGAGCGGCGTCGATGCCATTGCATTGACCCGAGGGGACGAGGGGTTGACGCTGTTCGAGGCGTCCGGCGAGACGCTGAATGTTCCCGCCGCCAGCGTCGATGTCTACGATTCCACCGGGGCCGGCGACACCGTGGCCGCCACGCTGGGCGTTTGCACCGGACTCGGTTGGCCGCTAGTGGACAGCGTGCGCATCGCCAACGTGGCCGGCGGGGTGGTGTGCGCCAAGTCCGGCACGGCGACCGTGAATCTTACCGAACTGAACCGCGCCACCGACGCGCATCGGCGCGCCGTCGGGCGCGAATTGCCGGATTCCGTGCCCCGTCCCCGGCTCGCCAGTGCGGTGGCGCGGGCGCGTCGGCGCGGCGAGCGGATCGTGTTCACCAATGGCTGCTTCGACATCCTGCACGCGGGCCATGTCGGTTATCTCAACGAGGCGCGCAGGCTAGGCGACCGGTTGATCGTCGGCGTCAACGACGACGCGTCGGTGCGGCGCGCCAAGGGCGTTGGCCGGCCGGTCAATCGCTTGGAACGGCGAATACGGGTCTTGCAGGGGCTCGCGGCCGTGGACTGGGTCGTGCCCTTCTCGGAAGATACGCCGGAAGCGCTGTTGGCGGAGATCCGTCCGGACGTGCTGGTGAAGGGCGGCGACTACGCGCTCGAAGAGGTCGTGGGAGCGGAATTCGTGCTCGGCTACGGCGGCGATGTGCGAGTGCTTGGTTGGGTGGAGGATTGCTCCACCAGCAACATCGTCGAACTCATCAAGGCGGTGAACTAAGCGCCGTCGCGTTGGCGCGCAGGTGGCGCGAATTCAACGTCCCGATCACCACGGAAGCGACACCCGACAACGCGGCGATCCGGCGCAGTGTGTCGGCATCCGCGGAATGGCCGCTCGCCAGCGGCTTCTTCACCAAGACGCCGACGCCGGCTTCGGCGGCGGCGGCGGCGAGCGGCGTTTCGCGCCAATCGTTCGCGTTGACGGCGCACATCAACACGTCCGAGAGCGGGAGCGCCGCGCGACCATCCGCCGGCCCCTTGCCGGAGAAACCCACGGCCTTCACCACCCCCTCCCGCTGCAGGCGGCGCAACGCCTGAAATGCGCCGGCGGCTTCGATCTCCGCCACGCTACGGCCGTCGGTGTGTACCAACGCTATATCCAAGGTGTCGGTGTGCAGGCGCTCGAGGGAGCGGGTGATGCTCGTCAAGGTGTGCGTTGCGCTGAAGTCGTAGTTCGAGCGAACGCCGTCGAACTCCTCGCCGACCTTGGTGCAAAGCAGCCAGTGGTCGCGGTCGCCTTGAATGGCCTCGCCGAGCCGTTGTTCGCTGCTGCCGTAGGCGGGGGCGGTATCGAGCAGGTTGATGCCCAGCGACTTGGCGACGCCAAGCAAATCCGCGATTTGGCCGTCGCTCGGCAGCTTATACGGCCGCGGGTACTTTACGCCCTGATCGCGACCGAACTTCACGGTGCCGAGGCCGAGGATGGAGACCTCGATACCGGTGTGGCCCAAACGCCGCTTCAGCATGTAGCGGCGCCGTTGGCGTAGGGGGGCGTAGCGAAACAGGGCTCGGCATCGGTGTCGCCGAGCCAAGCGCGCCCGCCTCGGGGCGCCAAGTCCTCGAGCAGGCCGAGCACGAGGTCGCCGAGACGTGGCGCTAGGCTGAGTTTCAGCGGCCAGCACAGCACGCGATTGCCGCGCCTCAGGGCAAAAGCGTCGCTCGATGGGCGGATGCCACCCGCCCGAGGTTCCGCCCGGTCGACTAGGCAGGTCGCGAACTTCGCCGACGTCAGGTCGATGTTTGGAAACAGCTCGCCGAGCAGGCGACGCACCATCGCAACTTGGCCGTGGTGGTCCCGGCGGACGCCCTCGCTCGCGACTTTGCCGCCGATATAGAGTGATCGGCCATGGCTGGTGATGGTCATCTCGGGTTCTGCGCCGACCATCTTGGTGAGGCAGTGGGCGAAGAGTCGCGCCGGCTCGTCGAGCCAGACCATGGTTTGCCGCAGGGGCCGACGTACAGGCGTCACATCGGCGAAACCGGCGGTGTGCAGGAGCCGGGCATTGCCGGCGCCGGCGGCGAACAGATAAACATTGGCGTCGATATCGTAGCCCGGAACCTCGATTCGTCGCAGTCGGTTGTGGCAATGCACCAGCGCGTCAGCCGTCACGGCATGGTGGATGATGCGCCCCCGAACTGGTGCGGCCAGCGCCCGAACGAGCGCGGGCACGTCGATTACGAAGTCTTCAAGCGCCAGCAACACGCCGCGTTTGGCGTGGTCGAAGGGCGGCGTGGCGGAGGCATTCAGCCGCTCGGCGTGCCCGGCGAGCAGGTGGCCGGCGACGAGTGCGCGGACGCGGGCATCGGCAGCGGAGCTGAAAAGATGCATACGTTCCGCCGTCGTCGGTACTTGGGAGAGGTCGATCTCGCCGTCGCCGGCCAAGCACCGGCGCCAGCGCGCAGGCATCTCCGTCAAAGCGGTGGGCGTGTTGGCGAGCCCGTACTTCACACCCCCGTGTATGACGCCTTGCGAAGCGATGGTCTGCACGCCGCCGACCGGCGCACCGTCGCACACCGCCACCGCCAAGCCTCGGTTGACCAGCAGGTTGGCGAGCCAAAGGCCGCCGACGCCGGCGCCGACAATGGCCGCGTCCACTTCGATGCGGGTATTCAGGAGCGTGGCCCTATGTCTGGTGGGAAGTGTGGGAAGTGCAAGTGCGCAAGTCCGTAGTGTCTTGCCGGTCTCGACTCGTTAGCATAGCGCCCCCTCCCGTGAGTGCGTCAGCCGGTCGATGAAACTCCTGTACGGGATGCTGCTGCACTTGGCCCTGCCGTGGGTTTTCGCCCGGCTCTTCATCAAGGCGCGTTTGGCGCCGGGGTATCGTCAACGCATCGCCGAGCGCTTCGGTCGGGCCGACAATACGACCCCCGGCGCGATTTGGTTCCACACGGTGTCCGCCGGCGAGACCAATGCCGCGGCGCCGATCATTCGCGCGGTGCGCGAACGGCTGCCCGGCGAGCGCTTCTTGGTGACGACGATGACGCCGACCGGCAGCGCCCGGGTGCGCGCGCTGCTCGGCGACGACGTGGACCACTGTTATGCGCCCTACGACTACCCGTGGGCGGTGGCGCGTTTCCTTCGCCGCGTGCGCCCCAAGGCGCTTGTGCTGATGGAAACCGAGTTGTGGCCGAACCTGATTCACCAAACTCGGGACAGCGGCGCGGCGGTATATCTGGTCAACGCCCGGCTCGCGGAACGCTCCTACCGACGCTATCGACGGCTGCCCGCCTTTACCCGCGCCATGGTGCGCCGCTTGTCACGGGTGGTCTGTCAGTACGAGGACACCGCGGCGCGGTTCCGCGCGCTTGGTGCGACCGCGGTGGAAGTTGGCGGCAGCGTCAAGTTCGACGCGCAAGCGCCGGTCGGCGTCGGCGGGGACGCCTTGGGCCTTGGCGACCGGCCGGTGTGGATCGCCGGCAGTACGCATCCCGGCGAGGAGGACATCCTCTTGGCCGCCCATCGGCGGTTGCTCGCGCGGCATCCGACCTTGGCGCTGATTCTGGTGCCGAGGCATCCGGAGCGGGCGGCGGAGGTCTCCCGTCTCGCGGTGGACCACGGGTTGTCGAGCGGCAAGCTCAGCGTGGGAGCTCACGCGGAGCAAGTGCTCATCGGCGATGTGATGGGCACCTTGGCGGGGCTCTACGCGGTCGCCGATGTCGCCTTCGTCGGTGGCAGCTTGGATCGCACCGGCGGCCATAATCCCATCGAAGCCGCCGTCCAAGGCGTACCTATCCTGATGGGTCCGGCACGATTCAAGATCGAGGAGATATGCGCAAAGTTCGCCGCCGCGGGATGCTTCCATGCCGTAGGCGACGCGGCCGACATCGAGCGTGAGGTAAGCGCACTACTCAACGATCCCGAGCGCCGCGCTAGGGAAGGACGCCGTGCGCAAGCGGTGGTCGAGCGCAACCGGGGCGCCAAAGCCCTCCTGGTGGACAAGCTCAGCGCGTGGCTCAGCGCGAGGTAAGGCCCTACTCAACGAATCCCGAATGCCGTGCCGCGGAAGGACGCTGGACGCAAGCGGTGGTCGAGCGCAACCGGGGCGCCAAAGCCCTCTTGGTGGACCAACTTAGCGCGAGCTGAATGGCCGTACCGGGTTGGCGTTGTCGGTGTGGTCGTTCAACTCCTCGATGTCGCGCTCGCTCAACACGCCCGCGGACTCCTTCAAACGCAGCAGGTTGATGACGTAGTCGTAGCGCGAGGTGGCGTAGTCGAATTGCGATTGGTACAGCCGCCGTTGCGCGATCAGCACGTCGACGATGTTGCGGGTGCCCACCTCGTACCCGGTTTGGGTCGCCTCTAGGGCCGACTCCGAGGACTTGATTGCCTCGCCCCGGGCTTGCACCCGCACCACTTCCGTGGCGACGGCGCGGAACAGATTGCGCGTATTGCGCGCCACAGTGAGTTCCTGTTCGATCAAGAACTGCCTGGCTTGCTCGACGTTGTAGCGCGACTGATCGACGCTGGCGTAGGTGCGCAAGCCTTGGAAGATGGGCATGTTGACGCTCAGCGAGTAGGTCAAGCTGGCCGACGATTGACTGGGGATGACGAAGCTGCCGAAGGCTTGGCTGCCGGTGCTGGCGCCATAGTTGGCGGAGACGTTGACGGTGGGCAGGTGGCCGGCGAGCTGGCCCTGCAAATCGCGTTGCGCGGCGGTGAGTGCTTCCCGGGCGCCGTGGATGCGGTAGTTGCCGCCGAGCGCTGTCCTCACCCACTCCTCCTCGTCGGCAGGCGCAGGGTCGACGATGGGCAGGTTGTCGGCGAGCCGGTCGATCTCCAGCACCGGGTTGGCGGTGAGGGTGCGCAATCCTTCAAAGAAGATGTCGTGATTGCCCTCGGCCTGAATGCGGTTGACGACGGCGTTGTCGTACTCGGCTTTGGCCTCGAGCACGTCGGTGATGGCCACCAGCCCTACATCGAACCGCTGCTGCACCTGCTCCAACTGGCGACCGACCGCTTCCTCGGCGGCGACGACGGACTCCAAGGCCGCCTCGCCCCGCAGCACGTTCAGGTAGGCGTCGGCGACGCGCGTGATCAGCCCTTGGGAAGCGGTCTGCAAATCCCAGTCCGCTTGGTCGGCGCGCGCTTTGGCGCTGCGATAGCCGAACCAGCTTTGCGCGTCGAACACCGGCTGACTGATGTTGGCGCCCCAGCTTCGTCGGTCGATGTCGCGATCGGGCAGCGGCTGGCCGAAGTCCGGGCTGCCGGGATTGTTTTCGGTGCCATCGGGATACACGCTGGTCTGGGAGGCGCTGGCGCTGGCGCCAATCCGCGGCAACAGCGCCGAGCGGGATAGCGCAACAATCTTCTTGCGCGACTCGGTGCTGGCGCGCGTGGCGGCCAATACCGGGTCGTTCGCCAGCGCTTGCGCGTAGACCTCGCTCAAATCGGCGCCGGTCGCAGTGGGCGCGACGAGCGCCGCAGTCGCCGACATGAGCGCGAGGGCGAGGCCAAGTGGCATACCGGCGCACGCCCTGCGAAGGCGACCGGCGCAGTCCGAATGAAGGTAATGCATGAGTTTTCCTTGAAGTAACTTCGGCCTGTCCCAACCGAGGGCGATGCGCAGTCTACCAGACCGCAAAGCGCCGCCCGTGTGGTTGTTACTGTCGGTAACGCGACCAAAAAGTTCCGCGCGGCCTCGCAAAGGTGTTTCTATCGTTACGAGACGGCGGTTAGAATCCGTTGCTTCGCGGCTAGCCCGTTTTCGTCGCGGACGCATCGGCGAGCAAGATTTTGACAGCGCGGCCTTACAACATCGACCTGAGCGCCCACCTAGCGGAGTGCGACGGCAACTATCTGCGCCTGATTCGCCTGATGCCGGTTCTCAAGCGTGCAGGCGTAAACCAATCAATGCGCGACGAGCGCTTGGACTTCCGCATCGCCTTGGGCACCGACGCGCCCACCGTCACCTTGCGGGTGATCGACCGCCGCCCCTATACCTCGGTGGTGACGTTGTTGCAGCGCTCGGTGGGGCACGGTGTCCAGGAAACGCGCATGAAGGTACGGCTGTATCACGACGCCCGCAGCGCGGAGGTGATCGAGTTTCAAGGTCAGCGGCTGTTCGAGCCGGTGTACGCGTACCCCAATCCGAAGATGCGCCAGCCGGACGAGAAAGCGCAGGTGAACCGATTTCTGCGCGAGTTCTTGAACGCCTGCCTGACCCATGGCGTCGCCAAAGCGGAACCAGCTCCGATAGAGTCCTGACACAACAAGCACTTACGGCAGGGATAGCCATATGCTTCGCATCTTGCAGGTGACGGATTGCCACCTTTTGCCGAACCCGGACGCCACGCTGCTCGGCGTCAACACCCACGCCAGCCTTACCGCCGTGCTGCGAACCGCTTGCCGGGAACACACGCCGGATGCGTTGCTCGCCACCGGCGACATCGCGCAGCGGCCGACGCCGGCGACCTACCGACTATTCCTCGCCACTGTGCGACGGTACTTCGCCGGACCCGTATTGTGCGTTCCCGGCAACCACGACCATGGCGCCACGCTTGCCGCCGAGTTGCCGACGGACGACCTGCGCCTCGGCGACTGGCGGCTCCTAGGCCTCGATACGCACATTGACGATCAGGTCGGCGGCAGCGTCGACGCCGGTGCGCTTGGGCGGGTGCGTAACGCACCGCCCGGCCCCACGGTGCTCGTCGGCCACCACTGCCCGGTGGAGATCGACTGCCCATGGCTCGACAAGGACCGCATCGACCGAGGCGGCGAACTGATCGACGCCATGGGCGATGCCGAAGTCGCGGCATATGCGTTCGGTCACATCCATCAGCCGTTCGAGCGCACCGTAGGCGCTATGCTGCTGGTCGGCACGCCGTCCACCTGTTTTCAATTCGCACGCGGGACGCCGACGTTCGCCATCGACGATGCCGAGCCCGGTTACCGCTGGCTGATGCTTGGCGACGACGGCGACGTGACGAGCCGAATCGAGCGTGTCGCCTTCCCCTTGAACATCGATCTCGGTGATCGAGCCAACCGATGAGCGCCTACTCCGCGGAGTCCATCCAAGTGTTGACGGGCTTGGAGCCGGTGCGCCGTCGCCCCGGAATGTACACCGATACCTCCTGCCCCAATCACTTGGTGCAAGAAGTGGTGGACAACAGCGTCGATGAGGTGCTGAACGGCTTCGGCGGCAGCATCGACGTGACCATCGGTCGCGACGGCGCCATCGAGGTGGTCGACGATGGCCGCGGCATGCCGACCGACAGGCACCCGAAGCACAAGCTGACGGGCGTTGAACTGATCCTCACCAAACTGCACGCCGGGGGCAAGTTCGACCACGAAAGCTACCGCTTCGCCGGCGGCCTGCACGGCGTTGGCGTATCGGTGGTGAATGCGCTGTCCACTTGGCTGGAGGTGGAAGTGAAGCAGCATGGCGCCGTGCATCGACAGCGTTTCGAGGCCGGCGCGCCGGTGACGCGGTTGCGCAAGGTGGACAGCGTCGGCCGGCGCAACACCGGCACGCGCATTCGCTTCCTGCCGGACCCGGCGTATTTCGACGCCACCCAAGTGTCGCTGCCGAAGCTCCGCCATCTGCTGCGGGCCAAGGCGGTGCTGTGCCCGAATCTCGGCATCTCGTTGGCGGTCGAGCGCGACAATGGCGAACCGGTGCGCGAGCAGTGGCGCTTCGAGACCGGCTTGAGTGGCTATCTGAGCGACGCCTTAGGCGACGTCGAACGCCTGCCGGCGGCGCCCTTCCACCACCAAGCCCAAGCGGAGCGGGAGGGCGTCGAGTGGGCGCTGCAATGGCTGCCCGAGGGCGGCGAAGTGGTCGCGGAAAGCTACGTCAATCTGATTCCGACGCCGCTCGGCGGCACCCACGTCAACGGTTTGAAGAGTGGCTTGGTGGCGGCGTTGCGGGAGTATTGCGAGTTCCGCGACCTGCTGCCGCGGGGCGTCAAGATCAGTGGCGAGGACATTTGGCAGCAGTGCGCATACGTGCTCTCCGCCAAGCTTGCGGCGCCGCAGTTCAGCGGCCAAACCAAAGAGCGGTTGTCCTCTCGGCAGAGCGGCGTGTTCGTCGCTGGCGTCGCCAAAGACGCATTCAGCCTGTGGCTCGGCGAACACCCTTCGGAGGGTGATCGGCTGGCGACGCTCGCCATCGCCAACGCGCAAAACCGGGCCCAGTCGGCGAAGAAAGTGGTGCGCAAGAAGGTGCTGAGCGGGCCGGCGTTGCCGGGCAAGCTGGTCGACTGCGCCAGCCAAGACCCGGACCGCAGCGAACTGTTCTTGGTCGAGGGCGACTCGGCTGGCGGCTCCGCGAAAGGCGCGCGGGACCGGGAGTTCCAAGCGGTGTTGCCGTTGCGCGGCAAGATACTCAACACTTGGGAAGTGGCGGCGTCGCAGGTGCTCGGATCGCAGGAGGTACACGACATCGCGGTCGCGGTTGGCGTCGACCCGGGCTCGACGGACCTCTCGGGCTTGCGCTACGGCAAGATCTGCATTCTCGCCGACGCGGACTCGGACGGCGCCCACATCGCCACCTTGCTGTGCGCCCTGTTCCTCATGCATTTCAAGCCGCTGGTGGCCGCCGGACACATCTACGTCGCGATGCCGCCGCTGTACCGCATCGACGTCGGCAAAGAGGTGTACTACGCCTTGGACGAGGCGGAAAAGGAAGGACTCTTGGACCGCATCGCTGCCGAGGGCAAGCGCGCCACGCCCTCCGTGCAACGCTTCAAGGGCTTGGGCGAGATGGATCCGTTGCAACTGCGCGAGACCACCATGGCGCCGGAGACGCGGCGCCTAGTGCGCTTGGGGCTCGAGTCCGAGCAAGAAACCGAACGCGTGATGGACATGATGCTGGCCAAGAAGCGCGCTGCGGACCGCCGGCGCTGGCTCGAACGCAAGGGCGATCAAGCGAGAGCGGCGTAACGCCGAAGGACGGGCGGCGATGGACGAGAGAAACGGCGGTCCGCCGGGCAACGGTGCCGCCGTAGAGGACGCCGGCGACGGCGTGGAGCGTCTGCCGTTGCACGAGTACACCGAGAAGGCGTACTTGGAGTACTCGATGTACGTGATCGGCGAGCGGGCTCTGCCGCACGTTGGCGACGGCTTGAAGCCGGTGCAGCGGCGTATCGTCTACGCGATGTCGGAGCTCAACCTCGCGGCGAACGCGAAGTTCGCCAAGTCCGCCCGCACCATCGGCGACGTGCTGGGCAAGTTCCATCCGCATGGCGAACTGGCTTGCTACGAGGCCATGGTGCTGATGGCGCAGCCGTTTTCCTTCCGTTATCCGCTGGTGGACGGGCAGGGCAACTGGGGCGCCCCGGACGATCCGAAGTCCTTCGCCGCCATGCGCTACACCGAAGCGCGCTTGTCGGTCCATGCCGAGTTGCTGCTCAGCGAAGTGAATCAAGGCACGGTGGACTTCGTCGCCAATTTCGACGGCGCGCTCAAGGAGCCCGAGCGGCTGCCGGCGCGGTTGCCCATGGTGCTGTTGAACGGCAGCACGGGCATCGCCGTGGGTATGGCGACGGACATCCTGCCGCACAACTTGCGCGAGGTGGCGGGCGCTTGCGCGTACTTGCTGGATCACCCCTCGGCGACCGTAGACGACCTGCTGCGCCACATCCAAGGCCCGGATTTCCCGGCGGACTGCATTCTCACCACGCCGCCGGCGGACATTCGCGCTGCCTATCTCGCCGGGCGGGGCACCGTTCGCGCTCGCGCCCGCTACGTGCGCGAAAACGCCCCGGGCGCGCCGAGCGACATCGTCGTTACCGGTCTGCCCTACCAAGTCTCGCCGGCGAAAGTGCTGGAGCAGATCGCCGCGCAAATGCAGGCGCGCAAGCTGCCGATGCTGGTGGACATCCGCGACGAATCGGACCACGAGAACCCCACCCGCTTGGTGCTGACGCCGCGCTCGAACCGCGTGGATGTGGCGCGGTTGATGAGCCATCTGTTCGCCACCACCGATTTGGAGCGCAGCTATCGGCTGAACCTCAACGTCATAGGCCTCGACCGGCGGCCCAAGGTCTTGGGTCTAGTGGCGCTCTTGGCGGAGTGGCTGACTTTTCGTACGGCGACGGTGCGGCGTCGGCTCGAGTTCCGGTTGGGGCGCATCCGGCGGCGGATGCACTTGGTCGATGGCTTGCTCATCGCCTACGTCAATCTGACCGAGGTCATTCGCATCGTTCGGGAAGAGGACCAGCCGAAACGGGAACTGATGGCGGCGTTCGGCTTGTCCGATGAACAGGCGACGGCGATCTTGGATCTGCGGCTGCGGCAACTGGCGCGCTTGGAGGAGGAAAAGCTCACCGAGGAAAAGCGCGGCCTCGCCGCCGAGGCCGCCGAGTTGGAGACGCTGCTCGGCTCCAAGGCGCGTTTGAAGACGCTCATCAAAAGGGAGATCGTGGCGGACGCGAAGAAGTACGGGGACGACCGGCGAACGCGAATCGAGGCGGTCGAAGAAGCGCGGGCGTTTGCGGCGGAAGACCTATTGTCCACCGAGCCGGTCACTGTCGTGCTCTCGACCAAGGGTTGGGTGCGCGCGGCCAAGGGGCACGCCATCGATCCGCGAGAACTCTCGTACCGCGGCGGCGACGGCTTCGCCGCCGCGGCGCGGGGCAGAACCAACGACTCCTGCGTGTTCTTGGATTCCGGTGGACGCGCTTATCTAGTACCGCCGCACACCTTGCCTTCCGCCCGCAGCCAAGGCGAGCCGCTCTCCGGGCGGTTGAATGTCCCGGACGGCGCCCGCTTCGTCGGCCTCGCCATCGGCGCTGCCGACTTGTCGTTGCTGTTGGCGTCCGACGCTGGCTACGGCTTCCTCACCACGCTCGGCGACGCGCTCACCAAAAACCGAGCCGGCAAAGCCGTGCTCACTGTTCCGGCGAACGCCACCGCGCTGCCGCCAATCCCGGTCGCCCAAGGCGCGAGCCATCTTGCCGTCGCCACTACCGCCGGCAGGTTGTTGGTGTTCCCGCTGACGCAAGTGCCGACACGTACGCGCGGCAAGGGACAAAAACTCATCAGCATTCCGCCGCAGGCGCTGCGCGACGATTCCGAGCGGCTAGCGGGCGTGGTGGCCCTCGGCGAGCCCGACAAGCTGATCGTGCATGCCGGTGCCCGGTATCGGTCGTTTCGATTCCGCGATTTGGGCGACTACTTGGGCGAGCGCGCGCAGCGGGGACGCCTGCTGCCGCGGGGATTCCAGAAAGTACACGACTTGGCCGTGGAACAGCCAAGCCGCTGACCGCTCATCGGTGCCGCCGACGTCGGAGTGGGCGATTTGCTAACGATCCCTTCGACGGATCGTTTGCGGTCTTCAGGAAACAGATGCGCTCGATCATCGGAGTGAATGGTCGCTAACGGCTCACTTCGACAGCATGGATGTGCGCGGTGATGGCATCGACGATCTGGCCGATCAGCGGCTCGGGCAAATCGTGGCCGAGCTCGTCGAGTTCAAGCAGTTTCGCATTGGGGATCGCCGTCGCCGTGGCGCGTCCGGCCGCCACCGGCACGAGCGGATCGGCGCCGCCGTGGATCACCAACGTTGGCGTCTCGACATCGGCGAGGGCCGGGCTGCGGTCGCCGTCGCTGAGGATGGCGGCGAGTTGCCGGGCCGTGCCGTCCGGCCGATAGGCGCGGGTCACGGCTTGCCGGGCGAAACGGGCGATGCCTACGCGCTCGGAATCGAAGTGAGGGCCGGCGAACTCTTGCCACTGTCGCGCGTTGTGCGCCACTGCCACGTCGATGGACTCCGTCGCCAAGCACGCCAACAGCGCTCGCTCGGCGGCGCCTAAGCGTTGCGGCAGTCCCGCATAGGGCGACGACATGATGGACGTCAGGCTGTAGACCCGTTGCGGGTGTTCGATGGCCAAACGCTGGCCGATCATGCCGCCCATCGACAAGCCGATGATGTGCGCGCCGCCCTGACCCAAATGATCGAGCAAGTCCACGACGTCCTGCGCCATGTCCGACAGGCGGTAGGCGGGTTGCAGGCTGCCGGGCGTGTCGCGTTCGGCGAGCAGCGCCTCCGGCGATGGCGGAGGCGTGTCCGGCCCGTGCGAGAGACCCGCATCGCGATTGTCGAAGGTCACGGCGCACAACCCGCTCGCCACGACGCCGTCGAGCAGCGAACGAGGCCACTGCACGAGCTGGCAACCCAAACCGTGGATAAACAGGGCGCGAGGATTGGCGCGCGCGCCTTGGTGCTCGAAATAGATGGTGCCGCTTCCCGCGTTGAACTTGGCCATCTGCGACCTGATCTCCCCCCTTGAAGTTGAATCACATGCTCGTCGCGGCAAGTCTACCAATACGCGCGAGCCGGACATGTACTTGCGTAAGTGCGCGTATGCGCGGGCAACTTGCCTTTGGTTCGGCGAAGTGCCAAGGTGAGCGGTCGAGATGGAACCGACGCACGCCAATGCATGTCGAGGAGGGCGACGCAGCGCCGAAGCCTGCGGCGGGAGTTCGCCGTATCTTCGGCGTCGCTGCCTGCCGCGGCACGAACGAAATGAACCCTAGCATTGTCGCGTGGTCGAAACTCGCCATGTCGCGGGTTGCGCTTGGTATCGGACGGGTGATCGCGTTTGCGCTCACGGTAGCGGCGGCGAGCGCGTTGGCTTACGAAGGCGACATCCATCAGCAACTCACCTTTATCGCCGCGCGGCAGTACAACAGTTGTGCCGAGGGCACGAATTTGGCGCGGCTAACGCCGTTGCAGGTGCGCTATGTGGCCAAGGCCAATGCCAACCAAGCGGACACGCCGTGGTGGCAGCGCATGTTTCGCTGGAACTACTACGACCGGGACGATCAGTCTGCGGGCCGCGTGTTGTGGCTCGTGGAAACGCGCATGCACGGGAGCTTTCGCAGTACCTTGCGCCGGTTGCGCGAAGCGCGGGACTTGAGCCGCCGCTTCAGCAATTTGGGGCGCGTCGTCAACTACGTCCAAGACGCCACCACGCCGGCGTATGTGGCGCCGGTATTCACCGCTCGACTGTGGCGGTTTAGCGTCGGTGATCGTTTCAACACCTTTCCGGTGGATGTCGATGCCTTGAATCTCGCCCTCGGCGACGATTGCGCTCCTGTGCGCGGCGCCGACGGCACGTTTGAGAACTTGCTGGCAACGACAGCCGAAAACACTATTGCTTCCCTTGGCGAGCCGATTCGCGGTATGCCGGCGAGTTGGGAGGCATTTTGGCAGTTGGACAGCGATGCCGACGACTTCGGCAGTTACGGCAAGGCGGGCAACAACTTCGGGCGGCAGACGACTTTCACCTGCACCGAAGACGAGAGCCGCAATTGCGTGTTGGTGGCGAATGATCCGCTGTACGCCGAGTACGCGACGGCACGGCATCTCGACGCCGTGCGGGCGACCATCAGCGCCGTGGCGATGATGCAAGTACAAGTGGACCAGCTTGCGGCCGCAAGGCCGTCGCAGCCCCCGCTGGCTGCGCCGACCAAGTAGGCAGGTCGCGCATCATGCATCTGGGGCTGACGCCGTGGCGGATTTCCGGCCGCGTCAATGGTCACGAACTCGGCCGCCAAGGGGCGCTGGCGGAGAGCTGGGGCTACCGCTCGTTTTGGCTGCCGGAGAGCCACTTCGTCGGCGATGCCGCGATTCCCGATCCGCTCCTGCTGCTCGCTGCGGTCGCTGCGCACACGAAGACCATCCGTTTGGCCACGACCTCGTATCTGCTGCCGCTACGCCACCCGTTGCAGGCGGCCGAACAGGTGGCAGTGTTGGATCGGCTGAGCAATGGCCGCGTGATCTTGGGCGTCGGTCGCGGCTATCAAGCGGCGATGTTCGATGCCTTTTCCGTATCGCGCAAGGACAAGCGGCGGATTTTCGCGTGGTGCTTGGAGATGATGCGCCAAGCATGGCGTGGCGAGCCGGTGGCCGTCGAAGGCAGCGCCACCGAGGTGCGGCTGTCGCCGTTGCCGGTGCAGCGCCCGCATCCGCCGGTTTGGGTGGCCGCGTTCGGGCCGAAGGCGCTCGCCCAAGCCGGCAGGCTCGGCATGCCCTATATCGCGTCGCCCATGGAACCCTTGGCACGGCTGCGCGAGAACTACGGCCGTCATGTCGAGGCTTGCGAGGCGGCCGGCGTGACGCCGCCGGCGGAAGTCCCCATCATGCGCACGGTGTTCGTCGCCGAGGACGCCTCGCTGCTCGCCGGGGTGCGCGAGCAATTGGCGGCGAGCGTGCGGCGGATCCGCGCGGACGGCGCGCGGCAGGGGCTGTCGGTCGAAGCGGACGACTGGGCCATCGTCGGCACGCCGCACGAAGTGGAGGACAAGGTGGCGGCGTATGTCGAAGAACTCGGCATGACGCACCTGATCGTCACCCGCCTGCGCATTGGCCGGCTGGATGACGAGGTATTGGAACGCTCGGTGCGCACCGTCGCCGAGCTTCTGCTTGACGCGCGGCCTTAGGCGCCAAGCCACAAAAGCCGTGGCCTGCGGCCCGCCTTTCGCCCCAGCCCCAGCCGCCCTAGCACGTAAGTCGGACTCCCGGCTAACGCCGCCAAGTTCGACGGGCTGCCAGCCTAAGCCGTCCTAGAAGCCCGCGCTCACGCGCTTTTGGCTTTCGTCGAATTGTCGCCCACATCGACTTCCTCGTTCGGGCCGAGTCCCAAGAAGGGCCGCAGCACGCCCACCAAGAGATAAATGGGGCCGGTGTCGACGAGTGCCACGGTCAGCTTGAACACATAGCCGGAGGCGATGAACGTGAACAACTGCGGCCAGACTGCTTCGGATTCGTCGATCGGCACCGCTTGGGTCCAGAAGTGGGTGATAAGGATGACGGCGACCGTGTCCACCAATTGGCTGATCAACGTGGAGCCGTTGTTGCGCAGCCACAGATGTTTGCCGCCGGTGAGCCACTTCCAGAAGTGGAAGAGTTGCACGTCGCACCACTGCGCCGTGAGATAGGCGATCATCGACGCGGCTACGGTGCCGAACGTCAATGCGCGGACCTCGTAGAACACGGGCAGGCGTCCAGCTTCGTCCGGCACCAAGTCGCCATTCGCGTCCAACTCCTCGAAACCCGGCAGGGCGCCGCCAATCCATAGCAGCAGAACGATCCAGATGTTCAGCACCAAGCCCATCCACACCACTTCGGTGGCGCGCTTGCGGCCGTAGAGTTCGCTAATGAGGTCCGTACACAGGAAGGTCACCGGGTAGGGAAGCACGCCGACCGCCACCAGCATCGGTATCTCCACGCCGAAGAGCGTGAACGAGATGTCGATGAAGCGGCTGATGCCGAGGATGTTGAGCAGCGACAGCGTGCCCAGAAAGAAGCCCGAAAGCACGAGGAATACGCGCTGTCGACGCAGTAGGTAGTTCGGCATGGAATGTCCGTGCTTAGGTGGAATCTATCTTTCCACTTGCCCGAGGTTGGCGTGAATGACACTGCCGTTGATGACCGGGGCCGAGGCGGCCCATAGCAGCGTGCGGGCGATCTCCTCCGGCTCGATAAGGCGGCCGAAGGCCGACATGCCGCGCACTGCGTCCATGGCGTCGTCGGGGACATGCTCGCGGAGCATCTCGGTGTCGGTGAACCCCGGACAGATGCAGGCGGTGTGGATGCCCGTGCCGGCCAAGTCTTGGCAGACAGCGCGCATCATGCCGACTTGCGCGTGCTTGCTGACTACGTAGGAGAAACTGCCCGGCACGGCCTTCTCGGCGAGGGTCGAGCCGACGAAAAGGATGCAGGAACCCGGCGCCATATGGGGCAGGACGAGACGATTCAGCGAGTTGACGGCCACGACGTTCACTTCCAGCACTTCGCGCAAGCGCTCGCTCGGGGTTGTCGTCGCGGTGTCGTTGGCGAGGCGGGCTGCATTGTGGATGAGCGCGACGCGCTCCGCTTGACGCAACAACGGCACGCACGTCTCACTGGCGACTGCAAGATCCTCCGGCGTCGATAGATCGCAGCGGACATGCGTGACCTCGGGAAGCGGACAGGGACGACGAGAGAGGGTGACCACTTCGTCGCCGTTGGCGAGGAAGGACCGCGCCGTCGCGAGGCCGATGCCGGCGCTAGCGCCGGTGACGATGGCGAGCTTCACCCTAGGCCACCCGCGTCCGTCGCTTGGCGGCGCCACGTGGTGCCCGCCCACTGGCCGGGGCCGGACGACACCCGCATGTTCAGCGTGTCGATCGGCAAGGTGCGAAAGCCCTCGTCGGCGAGCAGCGAATCCAAGAACCAAACACAGAGTTCCTCCACCGTAACGTTGCGCACCGGCAGCAGCTTGGCGTCCCGCCGCAGGAAAGTCAGCCGCTCGTCGGCGAAACGGACGTCGATGCATTCGTCGTCGCAGGTGATCGACAGGTGCGGCGAATCCGCCGGCAAGAGCACGGTTTCGTCCAACTGCCCGCAGAGCGCTCGTAGGCGCGACTTGACCTCGTTGTAGTCGAAGCAGAGGCCGTTGGCGTCCACCGGGCCGTTGATCGAGGCGGCGACGAAGAAGTCGTGGCCGTGCAGGTTCTCGCGCTTGGTCGCGGAGAAGATCGTGAAGTGCGCGGCGGAGAAGTGGATGTCCTCCTTGGCGAGCTCGATGGTGGCGGCGCGGTTCACGGCGAAATCGCCTCGGCGAGGGCGGCCAACGAGTCGAAACGCCACGTAGGGGAGGCTTGGACGCGCTGTGCCGCGTTGTTGGTGCGGTCGATGAGCGCGGTGTCCAAGCCGAGTGCCGAGGCCGGTGCGATGTCGTGATAGGCGCTCTGGGCAACGTGCAACACGCGAGCGTCCCCCAGCGCTTGCCGCGCCGCCTCGAACATGCGCGGGTCCGGTTTGTAGGCGCCGACGTCTTCGGCGGTGACGACGTGTTTGAAGACGACGCCCAGCTTCTCCCGCGTCTTGGCGAACAGCGCGTTGTCGATGTTCGAGACGACGACCAAGTCGAAACGCTCGCCGAGCCGCCGCAAGGCGTCGACGCTGTCCGGAAACGGCGGCCATTCGCCCGGGCTCTCGGCGAAGGCGTCGAGCATGTCGTCGGTGGGCGTGAAGCCGAGGCGCGCGCCGAACTGCCGCAGGACATCGCGCAGCACGTCCGCATAGGGCCTGCCCAGGGTCTGCGCCCTTGGTTCGGCTTGGGCGAAGAAGTCGAGCACGAAGTCGTCGATCACGTGCGCGTCGTGGGCGAGCAAGAGCGGCTGCAGATGAGCGACGAGGCCGGCGCCCCAGTCGATCAACGTACCGTAGCAGTCGAACGTGAGCGCGTCGTAGTCGCGGGCGTCGGGGGCAGTCGTCAAGGGTCAGTCCACTTGGATGCGGTCTAGGATGAGGCCGAAGAAGTGCTCGCCGGCTTTCTCGAACAGCCAACCCAAATGCGTGCCGCAGTTGCCGCACACGGCGAGCCGCCAACTAAAGCCGACGAACCAGCTATCCGCGGCGTGCGGTTCGCCGTTGATCGCGCAGCCGTGCGCTTCCCGGTGACAGCCGAAGTGGTGAACGTAGCCGTAGGGGTTGGCGCAAGTGTGCTCGAAGGAACCGTTTACCTCGATGCGATCGCTCACGTGGCCGACGACATGCGAACAAGCCGCGCAGAAGAGGAAGCCTTCCTTGGGGCGCGTCGCGTCGTCGATGATCGCCTTGAGTTTGGGGTCCAAGGTGTCTTGATCGACCACAGGGTCGCCGTGAACGCTCATCGGGCCGCCAAAACCGTCTTCAGATCGGTGGTAGGGTCCGCAAGTCGCAGCGGGTCTCTCACGTCCTTGCCCACCAGTTGTCGCGCCGCCATGAACTCGCGAGGGCTGTTCACGGCGTCCGCCGCGACCAATGTGCGCCCTTGGAAATAGAAGGTGGCGAACCGTCGCGCTTCGACATCGCCGCGCACCACCGGCTGGTCGCTGGCGCCGGGGAACCCCACTATCTGCAACTTCAGGTCGTATTGATCGGACCAGAACCACGGCATGCTGGCATAGGTCTTGGCGTTGCCGGCCATATTCGCTGCCGCGACGCGGGACTGTTCCATGGCGTTCGGCACCGATTCCAAGCGCAGTCGCCGACCGAGCAGAGGATTCGGATGATTGGTGCAATCGCCGGCGGCGTAGATATTCGCCGCCGAAGTGCGCGTGTGCTCGTCGACGACGATGCCGTCGTCGCAGTCGAGGCCCGTGCGCCGCGCCAGTTCGACATTCGGCGTCACGCCGACGCCGACCACCGCCAAATCCGCGTCCACGCGCTCGCCGTCGGCGCACACCACGGCTTCGAGACGTTCGCCCCCAAGGAAGGCCTCGGCGCGGGCGCCGGTGCGAATGGCGACCCCCTTGGCAGTGTGCAGCTCGTGATAGAACGCCGACATGGCCGGCGTCGTCACTCGTTCCAAGATGCGGTCGGCCATTTCCAGTACGGTGACCCGAAGGCCCTTCTCGATGGCCACCGCCGCCACCTCCAGACCGATATAGCCGCCGCCGACGATGGCGATGCGGCGACCGGGTAGGAAGTCGCGTTTGATGGCGTCCACATCGGCGATGGTGCGCAGGTAGTACACGCCGGGGAGATCGCCCCCCGGCGCGTCGAGCTTGCGTGCCCGGGCGCCGGTCGCCAACAGCAGCTTGTCGTAGCGCAGGCGTTCGCCGTCGGCGCAAGTCACGGTTTGGCTGTTCGCGTCGATTGCTTCGACCCGCGCGTCGCCGCGCACGTCGATGTTCTTGCTGGCGTAAAACTTGGCGGGGCGCAGATGCACGCGCTCTTGGCCGTATTCTCCGGCGAGGTATTGCTTGGACAGCGGCGGGCGTTGGTAGGGGATGTGCGGCTCTTCGCCACGCACCAAGATGGCGCCGTCGTATCCCTCTTGCCGCAAGCTGGCGGCGGCTTGCCCGGCGGCGTGGCCACCGCCGACGATCACGACCGTCACCTGAGTGCTCCAGCGCGAAAGCGAGGGATGCAATGAGTCGAGTTCATATTCGTCCTGCCTTCGCTAGCCCTTCTTCCCCGGCATCGGCAGCGGAAACGGCGTCACGTTGTTGCCGGTCGAGTCGGTGATCTTCGCCGTGCCTTCCTTCTCCACCTCGTCAATGCGGATGATGGCATGCATCGGCACGAAGCTGCGTTGCACGCTCTCGAACTCGGTGCGCAGCTTGTCCTCGCTCGGGTCGATGACCATCTGCGACTTCTCGCCGAAGATGTAGTCCTCGATTTCCACGAACCCGTACAGATCGCTCTGGTAGATCGAGTGCGCGTAGACCTCGTAGATCTGGCCGTGGCTGTGGAAGTAGATGCGGTAGATATGGGACTTGTCGTCGGGCATGAGCATCGTCCGAGCGGTTTAGGCGCGATTGTAATAGGCTTGGAGACGGTTTTTTCAAGCATGTCGGCTTAAGCAGCTAAGCCGGTGAGCGACAAGGGAGGAACGATGGCCAACGACAATGCAAGCGTGGGACTGTGGGCGAGTATCAAGCGCTGGTGGTTTGACGCTTGGCCGAAGTTCGTGCTCTATGTCGGCCTTATCGGGCTGCTCGCGCTACCGGTCGGAGCGCTGGGAACACGGTTCGGGGCGTGGCCGGTCGACAAGGGGTTCAATGTCCTGTTCGGGGGCGCTCTGCTCGCCGTCATCGCCTTGGTGCTCGGCATAGCAGGCTGGATTCGTGCGCTGCTGCGGGGCCGAGCCGGCGACAAGCCCTACATGGCGGTGGGCGTAGTGGCGAGCGTCTTCGTGCTCGCTTGGATGGGGCTGCAATTCCGGGTCGCCAACGACGTCCCGCCAATCCACAACATCTCTACGGATCGCATCGACCCGCCTGCGTTCAACGTTGTCGTCGGCTTGCGAGGTACCGGTGCCAATCCGCTCGATTACGACGAAGAAGATGCGCGTGCGCAAGCGGCTGGCTATCCCGATCTTGCTGGCATCGAGGTGGCGCACAGCGTCGAAGCGAGCTTGGAGAGGGCAGCGGCAGTGGCCCGGGAACTTGGGTGGGAAGTGGTACACGAGGGCGAAGCGGGCGCCGACGGAGGAATCGTCGAAGCAACGGATACCACGTTCTGGTTCGGCTTCAAAGACGACGTCGTCGTGCGCGTGCGGCCAACGACCGAGGGCTCGAAGGTCGACTTGCGCTCCGTTTCCCGCGTCGGCCAGAGCGACCTCGGTGCCAACGCGGCGCGGATTGAAGCGTTCCTAGACGCCTTCGGCAGCGGCTAGTTGACGCCTGCACGACGTCCTCCGGTCTCTCATACAGGTGAAATCCAGTCGAGAAGCGAGGATCGCCGCGGCTGTTGGGTCGGCCAGCAAGCTGCAAGCGATTACTCCTCGGACGAGGGCATAGCCTGTTCGGCGACGGCAGCGATCGCGTCCAGCTTTTCGCTGATCTCTGCGTCGATTTCGTTTTCGGGAACATAGTCGGCGAGTTCGTAAAAGTTCTTCTTGCGCATAAGGTTGGGTACGCCAATTTTGTCAAAGTAGGCTTGGAACAGAGGCGCCAAAAAGTCGTCGCTCACCTTCATGTCAATGCCCCAGGGGGATCCCTTTCCCAGCGTGCGCAAAGCGTTGCTGACTTCCGAGATTGCGTCCTGCATCGCCGTCAGTCGTTTGTCGACTTCCGACGACGCGAAAAGAGGCATCGGTTTCGTCGCCATCGCCGAGGCATGCGCATAGGCTTTGAGAGTAGCTTCCGTGCATAGATAGTTCTCGATCTCCCTCCGACGCCAGATCAAGTGTTGAAGAAAAGGGTTGTCGGGCCTGTGGTCCAGTCGATCGAACAGAGCGACGCTCTTGAGGTTTGGCAGTGCTTCCCTAAGGCCGTAGAAGTGGCGTAGGGCGGCGGAATATCCAGTTCCGACGTAACGCACAAAGGGCTTCTCCAAGGCCCGAACCGCGCCGTCGTTGCCGAGACGTCTGGCGAAGGTGCGCAAAATCGCAAGATCCGTCGAGCCTTCAAGATAGAGCACCCAGCCGGTCTGTTCGGCTTGATAGTATTGATCGAAGCCGATCTCGGCCAGCGCCTTGCGCACTTGGTTCCGCCCGTTCCCGATTCGGTGCGGCTTGCCGACAAAGGCGACGACCAAATCCCTGTCGGCGGCCTCGTTCAAGAGCACTTCCGAATGGCTTGCTGCGATGATCTGGTTGCCGCTGTCCGAAGCGACTTGACTTATCAGGTTGTAAATCTGGCGTTGGCGCAGTATTTCGAGGTGGGCGTCGGGTTCGTCCAGCAGAATGACCGCGCCAGGATTGGCGTACATATAGGTGAGAATTAGGAGCGTCTGCTGCAAACCTCGTCCACTCGAAGATAAGTCGAGAACCGATCCATGCTCTCGATACCCCATGGTGATTTCTCCCCGCTCCTCCACATAGCGCGGCTCATTGAGCGCGACTCCAAATAGCGTTTTGATCCGCTCGACCAGAGACTCCCACCGATCAGGTTCCTGATCTACGATGCGAAAGCAGAGGTTGCGGAGCACTTCGGCGGTGCGGCCTTCCCCAACCCGTACGCTTACCGCACCTTGGTCGAGCCGTGTTTCGGTGGCGGCGAGGCCGGACATGGGCGGAAGAAAGGCAATGCGTACGGAACCGGCCTCGTCCGGGATCGGCATCCGATGCGAGGGCTTGCCCTCATCGAGCCGCAACGGCCGACAATAGAACGACTCCTCGTTGGCGTAGTCGAACTCTAGGCCGCAGGTCCAAGCTTTGTCCCTGTCGACCCCCTCCACGACCAGATCGATCCGCACATTGTTCGTCCGCTGCTTGCCGGCTATTCGTTGGACGTTCCGCACACGCAAGTCGCGCCAAAGATGGGCGGCGTTCGGATTAGGAATAGAGAACAAATCCCTACGGTTGATGGTCACGCCAGGACGCTTTTCCGGGGCGCTCCTTCCGGCGCGTTTCTCGTTCCACCGTTTCAAGCCGATGTCCCACAAGGCCAGAGCCTGCATGGCAGACGTCTTCCCCGAGTTGTTCGGACCAATAAGGACGACGGGGTTTCCCAATTCGATCTCGGCCTCGCCAAAGCGCTTGAAGTTTCGGACGGTGAGTTTGGTGAGCATTTGGCATTTCCTCGATGGTCACCCGGAACCGCTACCGGAAACGGACTAGGTGCCCGTTTCTTTGACGTGGCATCGCCGAGACCGTTGCGCATAGTGGCCGGTGTATCCGCAGGAGCACTCCGGGTTCGACAGGGGTGTGCATCATATGACGACCTCCGGTGTCGTGGGATTTCCCTGCCGGTAGTTCACGTATTGCTGCTCCAGCCGCTTGGGCGACAGCCGAACTTGCTGTAGTCGATCCTGGCTCGCTATCGGAGAGGAGCATCAGTTGGACATGGGATGCAACACGAGCCGGAAAGTGCCCGCGCGTCAATCGTCATGCTTGGTTCCCCGTCGATTACCTTCGCCAGTGTTGTCGCTCATAGATGAGCGACAACACAGTTTGTAGATCACATTTCGACCAAAAACGACCCGCAAATCCTGACGAAGAGGATGCGCGAGCGGCTATCCCGATCTTGTTGGCATCGAGATCAGGGCGGCTCGGCCGCCGTGTCGCCGATGGCGAGCAAAGCCGTCAGCGCGGTCCACGAGGGGAACACTTGGTATTCAGGGGCGGTGTCTTTGCTGACGGAGTCGGGAACACCGAATCGTGGCATATCCTCGTCAACCCTCTTCCGACTCCTGCCCATCATCGCGCAACACGCCCGCTATGTGAGCATTGAGCAACTTCCATTGTTGGCCTGTACGCTCAAGATCGCCCATGAGTACAGCCGGCGCCTTATCCTTGTGGGCCTGAACCGCGCGCTCGTAATCCGTCTGCTCGAGGACCACCTTCACCGACCGTAGTTGTCCATCGATTTCGGTACGGAGCTTGATGGTCCCGTCGGCATCTTCCTCTCGGCGTTCCAAGATGTGAACGTAACCGAGGAGGCGCACGTCGAGTTTTGGAGCGCACTCGCGAAGTGAGCGCGCGGCCTCTCGCAGCAGCGCCGCATCCGCCTGTCCGAAAAGTACAGTCGCCGAGGTCGTTGTTGGCCGCGTCCGAGCCCACGAGACGCTAATGTCCAGCGTCGGGAACGGTTCGATGATCTGGGCCAGCGCCTCGCAGAGATTGGCGCTCGCCCCCTTGGCTACGGTCTCTCCGAAGGCGCCGCCATCGCCGGAACTCGCCCGTTCCGCCGCCCGATGCACGGCTGCCAGCGCTTCGACAAGTCGCCTCGTGACGCGACGTGCGATCGGGGCGTCGCGGTCATCCGGATCCTCAAACAGCATCGGCATGGGCGGTGGCACAACCGGCGTCAACAACGTAACGACGAAACTGCCTTGGTCCGTCTGCCCAAGCCGCATCTGCCGCAGCAGTTCTGCCGCCTCCCGATTCGCTCCGGCTCGGTATACCGGCCGCGGGTCGCGAAGCGAGCACGCCGCAGACAGCACCATGTCACGGGCACCCTCGATGAGTTTCACGCCATCGTTCAACCCTAGGCTACCGTCGTCGCTCTCCGTCGCTCGAATGCGTATAACGTCACGGTCTGCCGTCACGAGCGAGCGGTATACGGTCAACGTGTCCTGATGGCCAACCTGTGCGAAGGTCTCGATCAATGCCGCCACGACGCTCGCATAGTCGCCGAGGCGCGTCGTACGCGGCACGATGATCTCCGGCAGCTCGTCGCCGATGTAGACATCCGAGTGCTCACGGTACGATTCGTGTTGGCTCCAACCGGCAGTACGGGCATAGGCAGACAGCGCTGCTGGCGAAATCTCCAACAGCGCGTCGCGGTCGTGAATGCTGACTTGCACTAGAGTTCTCCCGCCCTGGACTGATCCATTAGTTTTCGTAGGGCCTCGACAGTGAATAAGTTCTGTTTGGGGATGCGGACGGTAACGGTGTCCTGACCTGTGACTTCATCATGGTCCTGTTGCAGGCTCAACCAGTAGGCGCGACGGCGCAGAACGAGCTTCTTCCTAGTCACGCTCATCCACCGCATCTTGTCTCCCGGAAGTTCTAGGACCACAAGCAACCGCGGTGTCTGCGTCTTGACGCGAAGATCGTTGTAGTTCTTGATGGGCAGTCGAAACGGAACGACGCCGTCTCGTAGCTTGCTGATGCCGGTGGTGGCCTTGAGTTGCAGGTCTAGGGCCGGCCGGTGCGCATCCCCCGCCTGAATCCGCAGATCCACGCTGTCCCGGTCGGGTTGCGGCACAGAAACCGAATAGCCCGCCCGCACCGCCAGAGCCTTGGCATAGACGAGCGAGAGGCCCTCTTTTTGGTCGGCACTGCTGAGCAGTACATCAGTCATGCGACTTCTCCCACCAGCCGCTCGGCCAATCGAGACGGTCGTCGGGCGAAAAATCGTAAGTCCTGCGCGTCAATCGTCGTGCTTGGTTCCGGTCGATTACCATCGCCCGTGTTGTCGCTCATGGATGAGCAACAACGCACTTTGTAGATCACATTTCGACCAAAAACGACCCACAAATCCTGTTGTGTATAACAGGTGCGCATCAAGACAGGTCTTCTCCCTCGACGGTGTGCAGCAACTCTGGAAACATCAAGACGGTGGCCCGGCGGCCCCGTCCCTGCTCAGCGACCGCGAGAATGCCGTTCTCGCGCAGAACTTTGAGCATTCGTCGTGCGGTGGGCCTCGGCATGGCCGCATCGGTCACGAAGTCGCTGCTTTTGAAGGTCGGTTGGGCGAATATCCAATCCAGCGCATGGATGGCGTACTGGGAACGAGTCGCTCCTATGACACGCTCCTTCATTGTGCCGTACAGGTCCGTAATCGCTTGAGCTTTCGCCAAGTTCTCCTCAGCCTGCCCTTGGACTGCCCGGAGGAAGAACCGGCACCAGCCCGTCCAGTCGTCATCTCGGGAAACCGCCAACAGGCCGTCGTAGTAGGCATCTCGGTGGGCTTCGAGGTAGGCGCTGATGTAGAACATGGGTGTACGGATGAGGCCGTTCTGCCACAGGAACAGGGGCACCAGCATGCGCCCTAAACGGCCGTTGCTGTCCAAGAACGGGTGCAGCGCTTCGAACTCGGCGTGCAAAATGGCGAGTTGCACCAGACGGTCAAGGGCGTCTTGGTGCATGTAGCGTTCCCACGCGGTCATAGCGTCGAGCAGAGTTTCCGCGCCCGGGGGCACGAAACGGGCCTCTTCAATGCCGCATCCGGGCGGTCCGATCCAGTTGGCGATGCGTCGATACTCCCCGGGCCCACTGCCATCGCCGCGCACGCCGGAAAGCAGCACACGATGCGCCTCCTGGATAACGCGCTGGCACAGCGGCAGCTTCTCCAGCATTTCCGTCGCCCGCCCCATGGCGGCGCGGTAGTTGAGCACCTCGTGGATGTCGTCGCGACGTGCGGGCGAGGCAGGTTCTTGTCCGGCCTCGAACGCCAGCACTTCGCCCATGGTGGCCTGCGTTCCCTCGATGCGCGAGGAAAGCACCGCTTCCCGGGTGGTCAAGGGCGCCAACAAGAGACGAGGGTTCGGGATCGCGGCCAGCGCGCCGTCATAGCGCGCTACCGCAGCGGCGGCCGGGCCGATGAACGGGATCAGCTTCGGCCAATCGAGACGGTCGTCGGGCGGAAATTGATTCGTGTGGTAGAGGACAGGCGGCATCAGCTCTTTCCGATCTTTCCGAACCACAGCGCCGACAAGGGCCGCTGAGAATATACCGACGGGACGATAGAGCGGCTTGGATTGGGACTAGGCGCCGGCTTTATGGCACCAGCACCGCCCTGCTAGCTAGAACTTGATCAGCGAGGCGTCGAGGGTGGCGAGGTCGACCACGCCGATGGCGTTATAGCCCTTCATGTGGCCCGCGCATTCGCCGGGGTTGAAGATCAACCGGCCTTGGTCGCGCTCCAAGCGGTGGAAGTGCGTGTGTCCGTGCAGGGCGAGGTCGTGGCTTTCCGGCGCCAGCGCGTTGAGGTCCAAGGGATCGTGGACCACGACGATGCGCCGGCCGGCCCAAGCGAGCTCGAGCGGCGGCTCGTGAAAGCTGAAGCCGTGGGTGCGGATGCTCGCTTGCAGCGAATCGCGCTCCACGTCGTTGTTGCCGAAGACGCCGACGAGCGGGGCTTCGAGGCCGGCGAAGACATCCAAGGTCTTGGCTTTGGAGATGTCGCCGGTATGCACCACCCGCGCCACGCCGGCGGCGTTGAACAACGCGACGATCTCGCGCACGTTGGCGAGATTATTGTGGGTGTCGCTGACGACGCCAATGCGCATAGGCAAGCGTACCGGACCAAGCGCCTACACTCGGTCCGCTCGGTCCGCTCGGTCCGGTAGCCTCTTGAAGCGGGCCGCTAGCGCCACGAAAGCCGTCGCCTACGGCGCCGCCTTTCGCCCCAGCCCAAGCCGTCCTAGCACTCCGTCGGACTTCGCGGCTGACGCCGCCAAGTCCGCCAGACTGCTAGGCTGCTTTTTCCAAGATGTGGATGCCGCAGGCGCTACCCAAGCCGATCACATGGGTGAGGCCTAGGCGTGCCCCGTCCACCTGCCGCTTGCCCCCTTCGCCGCGCAAATGCGTTGCCACCTCGTAGATGTTGGCGATGCCGGTGGCGCCGAGCGGGTGACCCTTCGAGAGCAGACCGCCGGAGACGTTCACCGGAATGCGCCCGCCGAGCTCTACTTCGCCCTCGTCGATGAGCCTTCCCGCTTCACCGTCCGGGCAGAGGCCCAAGTTCTCGTAGTGGAGGATTTCCGCGGTGGCGAAGCAGTCGTGTAGTTCGATGAGGTCCAAGTCGTCTGGACCGACGCCGGCCATTTCGTAGGCCGCTGCCGCCGCCCTGCGGGTGCAGGTGTTGACGTCCGGCATCACCAAGTCCCGCTCCTGCCAAGGATCCGAGGTGAGCACCGAGGCACGCACCTTGACGGCGCGATCCATCAGCCCGAGCTCCCGCGCTTTCTTTTCGGAACAAATGACCGCCGCCGCCGAACCGTCCACGTTCACCGAGCACATCAGCTTGGTGTTAGGGTAGGAGATCATCTCGGCGTTCATCACCGTCGCCAGCGGCGTTTCGATCTGATACATCGCCTTGGGATTCATGGTCGCGTGGTGGTGATTCTTCACCGACACCTTGGCGAATTGCTCGAAGGACGTTCCGTGGGCGCGACTGTGCTCCATGCCGGCTTCGGCGAATACGGACGGCATCGTGCCGGACCCCAAGAGCCCCTCCTTGGAGATGCCGCTGCTACCGCCCCCGCCGCCGAGCAGGCCCTTGCCCATCTGTTCTACGCCTACTGCCAATACGACGTCGTAGAGATCCGCCTTCACGGCCGTCCACGCCTCGCGGAAGGCGGTGGCGCCGGTGGCGCAGGCGTTGGCGACATTCACTACGGGAATGCCCGTTTGCCCGATTTCCTGCAGAATGCGCTGGCCGACCATGCCGCTTGCTTGGCCGAGGTTGCCGCAGTAGAGCGCTTGCATGTCTTGAATGGCGAGTCCGCAGTCGTCGAGCGCCATGAGTGCGGCTTGCGAACCGATCTGCGGGACGGTCTTCTCCGGGAAGCGGCCGAACTTGATCATGTCCACACCGACTACGTATGCGTCTGTCATGTGATGCTCCTTAGTCGTTTGAATCACTTGAGGGTTGAAAGAAGTAAGCCAAATAGGCGTTGCCGTCGCGATCGCGTCGCCCGAGCGCGTCTCCGTACACCACCTCCACGGGCATGCCGAATGGGATCTTGGCGGGATCCGGCGCCACGTTGATGAGGTTGCCCTTGACCGTGCCGCCGCCGTCGAGGTCGACAATGGCGGATACATAGGGCACGTCGATGCCGGGGAACGAACGGTGGACGATGGAGTAGGAGTACAACTCGCCCCGATTGCTCAGGCGTATGCTCCGCATCCGACCGCGCGCACCGCACTTCGAGCAGTTCGCTCGTTCGCCTAAGAAAGTGGCGCCGCAATTTTCGCAGCGACAGCCTTGTAGATAGGGTTCGCCGTCGTCGGGAATCCGCAGATAGCTAACGGCGGGCAAGGGTTTGTCTGACATCAAGTTCCTTTCACATGCGAGGACTTGATCGCCAAGCATGTGCGCTTAGGCGCTTGGGGTCAATCACCAATCACACTCAATTCGCTGCGCGGGTCGCCGCGGTTTTGCCGAGCGCACGATGGGCATCCGACGGTTCTCTATGCGACGCGGACCCTACCACGGACTGCTAGGGCGGCTTGGGCTGGGGCGAAAGGCGGCGCCGGAAGGCGACGGCTTTCGTGGCGCTACTAGCGCCGTTGCCTACAGCAGCGCCTTTCGCCTTAGGCCTCAGCCGCCCTAATCACGTAAGTCGAGCTTCGCCGTTACGCCGCCAAGTCTGACAGACTGCCGCTAGAGATCGGGAATCGCGACTTTCACCGCATCTTCCAGGCGGTCGACCAACGTCACCTCCATCTCTTTCCGCACGGCGCCGGGCAGCTTGGTGAGCTCGGCTTCGTTGTCGCGGGGTAGAATGACGTGGCGTATGCCGGTGCGGTGCGCGGCGAGCACTTTCTCGCGGATGCCGCCAACCGGCAGCACCAAGCCGGACAGGGTTAGTTCGCCGGTCATGGCGATGTCGTCGCGCACCCGTTTGTTGCTGTACAACGACGCCAAGGCGGTGG
Source organism: uncultured Pseudomonadales bacterium (assembly GCA_964348085.1). Taxonomy (GTDB): domain Bacteria; phylum Pseudomonadota; class Gammaproteobacteria; order Pseudomonadales; family Azotimanducaceae; genus VXYL01. The sequence continues at coordinate 35,780 of CAYGBI010000016.1, forward strand.
CCATGGTGATGCCGGCGGAGGGCCCGTCCTTCGGCACTGCGCCGGCGGGAACATGAACGTGGATGCCGTTCTGTTCGATGGTGGCGCGGTCGATATTCAGCCGTTCCGCTACCGACCAAATATAGGAGCGCGCCGCTTGGATGGACTCCTGCATCACTTGGCCGAGGTGTCCGGTGGTAATGGTCTTGTCGTCCTTGTGGGTCAGCGTCGCTTCCACGTAAAGCACGTCGCCGCCGGCTTCGGTATAGGCGAGGCCGGGGGCGACGCCCGGTGCCAGATTTTCGCGCTGCCGGTCGGTCTTGAACTTGTCCGGGCCGAGCAGCGTCGGCAGGTCGTCCACGGTGATGGGACCGACGCCTTCCTTGGCTTGCACGATTTGCCGGGCGCGCTTGCTGGCCACGCGGCCGATCACGCGATCCAACTCGCGCACGCCGGCTTCCCGGGTGTGGCGGCGGATGGCCCAAGACAGCGCCTCGTCGCTGAACTCCAACTGCCCTTGTTTCAACCCGGCGTTGTCGCGTTGTCGGGGAATCAGGTAGCGGCGGGCGATCTCCAGCTTTTCCAGCTCGCTGTAGCCGGTGAGTTCCAACACTTCCATGCGGTCGAGCAGCGGCCTCGGCACGCCGTCGAGATGGTTGGCGGTGGTGATGAAGAACACCTTGGAGAGATCGAACGGCAGGTTCAGATAGTTGTCGCGGAACTCCTTGTTTTGCGCCGGATCGAGGATTTCCATTAGCGCGGCCGACGGGTCGCCGCGAAAGTCCCGGCCGAGCTTGTCGATTTCGTCGAGCATCAACACCGGGTTGCGCACGCCGGCGCGACGGACGCCCTGCAGGATGCGGCCCGGCATGGCGCCGATGTAGGTGCGACGGTGGCCGCGCAGTTCCGATTCATCGTGCAGACCGCCCAAGCTCATGCGCTCGAACTTGCGACCCATGGCGCGGGCGATGGATTGACCCAAGGAGGTTTTGCCGACGCCGGGCGGGCCGACGAAACAGAGGATGGATGCCTTTGCTTCGGGGTTGAGCTGCAACACGGCGAGGGACTCCAAGATGCGCTCCTTGATGTCCTCCAAGCCGTAGTGATCCTCGTCGAGCACGGTTTGCGCGTGGTCGAGATCCAAGGTGTCCTCGGTGATGACGTTCCACGGCAGTTCCGCCACCAATTCCAAGTAGCCCCGCGCCACTTGGTAATCGGCCGCGTTGGGCGACATCCGAGACAGACGCTTGATCTCGCGTTCCACTTCCTTGCGGACGTCCTCGGAGAGCTTGACGTTGCGCAGTTGCTCGCGCAGTTCGGCGATGTCTTCGTCGTTGCCCTGCTCGCCGAGCGCCTCCTCGATCACCCGCTTCTGGTGGCGCAGCATGTGTTCTCGCTGGCTCTGCTCCACCTCCTCCCGGGCTTGGGATTGCAGGTCGCGCTGCATCTCCACGACCGCGATTTCTTGCCGCATGAGCGTATGGATGGCGGCGAGGAAAGGCAGCGCGTCGTCGATTTCGAGCACTTTCTGCTTTTCCGTCTGCTCCACGTTGCGCAGCAGTTCGGCCAACCGGTACATCTGCGTGATCGGGTTTTCGATGCCGCCGACCATTTGGTGGAATAGCTGATCGGCGTTCTGCGACATGATGTGCGCGATGCGCCGAGCGATCTCCAAGTTCTCGCGCACGAGCGCCGTGGCCTTGGCGCGTTCCTCGCCGGCTTCGGGCAGCGTCGGCGTCGGCAGGTTCTCGATTTCGACTTCCACCAGCGGCGAGTCGCCGGGCGCGGACTCGAAACCGTGCAGCCGCGCTCGGCGCACGCCGCGCACGATCACCTGCGCGCCGCCGTCGCGCTGTTCGACTCGCGTTACCGTGGAGACGCAGCCGATGTCGTACACCGCATCGCGCCCGGGGGTTTCGTCGTTGGGGTTGCGCTGCAGGACGGTAAGGACTTCGCCATCCTGGTCGACTGCCACTTTGATCGCCGCCAAAGACGCGGGTCGACCGACGATCAGCGCTTGGATTAGCTCGGGATAGACGGTGACGTTCTTGAGCGGGAGCAGAGGCAGTATTTGCGTCGTCAAGGTATAGACTCCTCAAGCGCGGTGTTCAAGCCGAGTCTACCAATCGCAGACAATCCGATGCGTCGGGCAAACGCCCGAGAGACTCGGCGAATTACGCTCTTAAGTGTCCATGTGCGGCCCCGGCGGGCAGATTTCAAGCCCGGCGGAACCGCTTTGACTGTGGTGTGGCGACCGGTTCAGTTCCAGCGGCCGCCGCCACGACCACCACGATCGCCTCGATCCGTGCGTGGCCGAGCCTCGCTAACGCGCAAAGTGCGACCGCTAAGCTGTGAGGAGTTCAGCGCCCCGATCGCTTCCCTAGCCTCTTCGTCATTGGGCATGTCGACGAAACCAAAGCCTTTCGAACGGCCGGTGTCCCGATCCATTATGACGTTGGCTTCCGCCACACGACCGTACTGCCCGAACAACTCGGAGAGCTCCTCCGAGTTGGTGGCATATGGCATATTCCCGACGTAAATCTTCAATGCTTGTCTCCTGTGGCCGGCGCAAAAACCTGCTCGCCAAGCCCCTGCGTCGGCGCTAACCAAGCGGCTACCATACGCTTTATAGGTGCCGCGTGCCAACCTTTTTTGCGGTTTCTATTGAAGCAAGGGCGCTTGTGCGCTGTCGGGGAGCGAACGATGAGCGGAACCAAGGGGGCGGCGATTTGGCCGAAGCTTGCGATCATGGCCGAGATGCAAGAGCGTCACAACGAGCTGGTGCATCCCGAGTGGGCGGCGCAAGGTCATGATTACTATCGCGCTATTTGGGTCGAGTGCGGCGAGCTGCTAGAGCACTTCGGTTGGAAGTGGTGGCAGCGTCAAGACGCCGATTTGGCGCAGGTGAAGCTGGAGATCATCGACATTTGGCACTTCGGCTTGTCGGAGTTGCTGCGCGACGGCGCCGTCAATGAAGGTTTGGCCGCGCGCTTGGAACCGGGCGCCGCCGACGGCGGGGATTTCCGCCTTGCCGTCGAACGGCTCGCCCGCTCAAGCCTCGTTACCCGGCGTTTCGACATCGACGCCTTCACCGCGCTCCTGCGGGCGCTGCCGCTGTCTTTCGATGAGCTCTACGAAGGCTATGTCGGCAAGAACGTGTTGAATCAGTTTCGGCAACGGCACGGCTATCAAGACGGCAGCTACCGCAAGGAGTGGCAGGGCCGGGAGGACAACGAGCACCTGACCGAGCTCATGGGCGAGTTGGATGCCGCGGCGTCGTCCTTTCCTGACGATCTGTACGCCGCCTTGGTAGCGCGCTACGCGCGAAGCGAGGCGGACGAGCGGGCGTCGTCGACGCCTTGCTGATAAGCTCGCGCGCCCTATGCGTTGTTCCGCCGGCTCGGCCAGAGCACCGACTTTGCTCGGTTTCATCGCCGCCGCTTGGGGAGCGGCGGGGCTGATCGTACTGCTTGCTTTCGCCGTGGCGCGGCTATCTGGCGTGGTAGTGGTCGGGTTGGAGAGCGCTTGGGGGTGGCACCACATCGCCGTGGCTGCCCTCAATGCCGTGTTCATGGCGTGGTCGGAAGGCTATCGGGGCTTCCAGCAGCGTTTTTCGCCGCGCTGCGCCGCGCGCGTCAAATGGCTGCTCGATCATCCGTCGCCGCTCACCGCCGCTTTGGCCCCGCTTTTCGTCATGGGCTACTTCGCCGCGCCGCGACGGCTCATGATCGGCGTCTACGCCCTCACCGCCGGCATCGCAGTGGCAATAGTGATCGTTCACTCACTGCCGCAGCCTTGGCGCGCAGCGCTCGACATCGGTGTGGTGATTGGCCTTTGCTGGGGTGTTGCGAGCTTCGCTTGGTCGCTGTGGCGTGTGTTGACGACGCAGGACCAGCCGGTTTCGCCCCAAGTCGAGCTGGGGCGGTTGGCGCAATCGTCGCCATAGCACCACCGTCGGGGGCGACGAGCAACGCCACTAAGGCACAGTAAGCAGCAGCGTCGCCAATGCGCACCTACGCCACCGAACGGCTCGCGTTCGGCTGTCGCGGGCAGCGGGCTAAGAATTAGCTTTGCTGCCACCGCAGCGACAAGCCCGACGGCCATGCGGCGAGCGGGTAGCGGACCGCCGTCACTGCGTCGCCAACCACGCGAGCCAATCGGCGAAAAATCCCGGGGCGTGGCCTACGCCGCAGCTCAAGCGACCGCTGCGACCGCCTCGTTCACGGCGGCGACCAAGGTGTCGACGATGCGCTCGATCTCGGCCTCGCCGATGGTGAATGGCGGCCCGAGCACGACGATATCCCGCACCGGGCCAGTGCCCCCCGGGTAGAACGCGACCCCGCGTCGAAACGCGGCTGCCGTGACCGCGCCGGTGACCCCTGCCGCGAGTGGAAAGCGGGCAAGTGTGGCGCGGTCAGCGACGATTTCGATGGCGAGCAGCAAGCCGGCGCCGCGCACTTCGGCGACGTGAGGATGCTCGGCGAAGGCCGCCCGAAGCCGTGCCTTGAGTTCGGCGCCGACCTTCTTGGCGCGGGCGACCAGACGTTCATCGGCGAGTATCCGCAGCACCTCGTCCGCGGCGGCGCAAGCGCTTGGCAGGGCGGCGAAAGTGTGGAACATGAGATTCGTGCGCGTGGCGTCGAACGCCGCGCCCACCGCTTCGGTGGCGAACACGCCGGTGATCGGCGCATAGCCGCCGCCGAGGCCCTTGCCGGCCACCATCACGTCCGCCGCCACGCCCCAGTGCGCCAAGCCGAACTTGGCGCCGGTGCGGCCGAAGCCGGTCATCACCTCGTCGGCGAGCAGCAATATGTCGTGGCGGTCGCAGATTTCGCGCACGCCCCGCCAATAGCCGTTCGGCGGCACGATGGCGCCGCCGCTCGCGCCGACGATGGGTTCCGCCAGAAACGCCGCCACCCGGCCAGCGCCAAGTTGCTCGATGGTCTGCTCAAGGGCGTTGAGGCCGTGGCGGGCTGCGTCGCTTTCTCCGCACCGCAACGGATACGGCGCCGGCACCCGGGAGTAGGGCGGCAGCGCGTGGGCGAGACCGGCCTTGCGCGCCTCGTGGCCACCCACTGCGGTGGTGGCGAGCGTCGTGCCATGGTAGGAGGGCGTGCGGCCGATGATCGCCGTCTTGCTCGGCTGGCCCCGCGCCGCGTGGTATTGCAGGGCGATTTTCATCGCGGTCTCCACGCCTTCGGAGCCGCTGCAGGCCAAGTGGGCGCGAGTGAAGTGCGCGGGCAGCCATTCGCTCGTCAGGCGTTCGAGCAAGCGTTCCCGTTCCGGGGTCAGCCACGGCGGCACCACATAGGTATTGGCCAACGCCGCTTGGCGCATGGCGTCCGCCACCGTCGCCCGGCCATGTCCGACGTTGGCGACGATAGCGCCGCCGGCGGCATCGAGGATCGTTCCGCCGTCGTCAGTGAAGAGATAGGCGCCCTCCGCCCGCACGATGCGTCGCGGCCGCATGGCCGGAAATGCGAAAGGCCAGTTCATGCTCATCCACTTGTTCCTTAGCCGTGTCCTTAGCCGCCAATGTTGCGGATGACGCCGCAAACGAGTATGAAACACCAAAACACGCTGGAAGCGACACTATGGCGGATGAAGCGGCGGCAGTGGAAGGGATTGATATAGAGCGGGTCACCGCGTGGCTCACCGAGCGCATCGACGCCTTGCGGCCGCCGCTCGAGTTCACCCTCATCGCCGGCGGCCACTCCAACCTCACCTACAAGTTCACCGACCAAAGCGGCGCGGCGTATGTGCTGCGCCGCCCACCGCTAGGCCACATCTTGGAAAGCGCCCACGATATGGCTAGGGAGCATCGCATCATCACCGCCTTGGCGCCAACCGACGTGCCGGTGCCGAAGACCTTCGCCTTGTGCGAGGACAAAGACGTCAACGGTCTGTCGTTTTACGTCATGGCGTTCGTCGCCGGCGTGGTGCCCCACGAGGCCGAGACCGCAGCGGCAATTCCGGCCGCTGAGCGTCGCTCCGCCGGCGAGCACATCATCGAGGTGCTGGCCAACCTGCACTTGGTGAACCCGGACGACATTGGCCTCGGCACCTTGGCGCGCAAGGAAGCGTATCTGGCGCGCCAACTGAAACGGTGGACGCGACAGTGGGAGGCCACCAAGACGCACGAGATTCCGGAGATGGAGGAGAGTGCCCGCCTGCTGCACGAGGACATGCCGGTGCAAGTCGGCTCGGCGATCGTCCATGGCGACTACCGTATCGGCAACATGATCCTTCGCGACGGCCGTATGGCGGCGCTGCTCGATTGGGAGCTGTGTACGCTCGGCGATCCGCTCGCGGACTTCGGCTACCTGCTGAACAACTGGGCCGCACCGGGCGAAGGGGCAAGCGACGACAGCCCGACGGCCGCCGGTGGTTTTCCGAGTCGCGAGTACCTGCGCGAAGTTTACGAACAGCGCACCGGACGCGACCTCAGCCGCATCAACTACTACCGGGCGTTCTCCCACTGGCGTTTGGGCGCCATCGCGCAGGGCGTGTACAAGCGCTATTTGGTGGGCGCCATGGGCAAGAACCGTCAGTTCGACTTGGAGAAGTACAAGCAGAGCATCCACCAACGAGCGGAATCGGCGCTTGAGCTGCTAACGGCTTGAGCCCTCGCGCTTGAGGTGAATGCGGGCTGCGGGCAGCCCGTGGTGGAAGTTCCCGTCGAACCGAGAACGGTCGGGTACCGGCTTGGCTGCGCGTCGCTAGGTCCGACCGTCTGCGATGGCAGAAAGAAAAGAAAAGGGCGGACCAGCAGCAGCGGGTCGGTCGATGTGGGGAAGTGACCGGTGACCGGTAAGGGAGGTTGCTGGCCGCCCCAATTCGTCCAAGTATTGTACAGGTTTTGGGTGCTGTCAACTGTACAACGCGAATTTCTTAATTCGCGGTGGCCAGCAGGCCGTGCTTCTCCACTAACTCCTTGAGCGAGCGTTCAAGTTGGGCGCGGGCGCTGTACAGGTCGCCCAAGATCGCCGCGTGATCCTCGTCGCCGTCGCATCGGGCGGCATGGGTGGCGTAGTCGTTCAGACCGCCGATCAGCGCCGCCAAGTGGCGGGGGCACTCGCAGGCGGCTTGCGACGCCATGGTATCGATGTGCAGCAGCTCGCCGTCGCTGTATAGGCGCGCCGTGTCGCTCAGCGTGGCAAAGCGTGCGTGGGCGGCGACCACCCGCTCCACGGCCGCCCAGTCCGAGGGCCACCGGAGCAAGGCGTAACCCATTGATTGCACTTCCTCCAAGTCCGCGGCCGTCGCGTACTTGAAGGCCACGGCGATCTTCGTCTCGGGGTAGAACTCGCGGGCGGATTCGATGCGTTTGGGATCCAGAGACGGCAAGTAAAGAAACAAGAGGTCGAGGGTCGGCAGGGCATCTTGCTGCTCGTCGAGCTCGCTGAACGAGGCCCACTCGGCGGCGAGCGCAATGCGTTTGTCCGTTGCGGAGCGATACGCTTGCAGGAGCGCTCCGCCGACGACTCCCACCCGCCCGGCACGGGGTTGCGTGCGCGCTTGCGCGGGTTGCAGGCGTTGTCGCAGCTCGGCTACGTCGAGGCGAATGACTTGGCTGATGGGGTGACCTTGGTCAAGGGCGGCTTTGACCATCGTCAGCCAAGAGACTTGCTCGGCACTGTAAAAGCGCGTGTTGCCGGCTTTGTCCGCCGGTTGCAGACCGTAGCGGCGCTCCCAAGCGCGCAGGCACTCCGGAGTGATGCCCGTGCGTTTGGCCACGGCGCCAATCTTGTAGAGGTCGGCCGCCAAGGGATGTCCAACCAATAGTTCGACGCCATTGTACACACTTGGTGGCGTCTACGAACACTGCCTATTCGACCCCGAATTGCGCCTAAAATGAGCGTGTTGCTGCGTGGCGTGGAGGGTGCCGTGGAAAACAACATCGGTTGGTGGCTGACGAAGCGAGCGTTCCTGACGCCCGAGCGCGAGGCCTATGTGGGCGACGACGGCCAACGCCTGACCTTCCGGGAGTTGAACGCTCGTAGCAATCAAGTCGCCCACGCCTTCCTCGAGGCCGGCGTGGAGAAGGGCGACCGGGTAGCGCTGTTATTGATGAACAGCCCGGAGTTCTTGGAAGCCTACTTCGGTCTCGCCAAGATCGGTGCCGTGGTGGTGCCGCTGAACTGGCGCTTGGTGGCCGACGAACTGACGTTCATCTTGAAGGATAGCGGCGCTCGACGGCTCATCTTCGACGACGACTTCGTCGACACCGTAGCCGAGTTGCACGGGGCGGGACGCACGGACGTTTCTCGTTGGCTGCACGTCACCCCGGGCGACAGCGCCTTCTTCGCTACCAACTACGCCGAGTTCCGGGACCAGGCCGCCGCCACCGAACCCACCATCGGCGCCGGTGACGACGACATGCTGTACATCATGTACACCTCTGGCACCACCGGCCTGCCCAAAGGCGTGGTCCACACCCACAACACCTGCATATGGGGCGCCATCACCATCGCCGCCACGACGTATTTTCGCGAACGCGAACGTTTCTTGTCACCGCTGCCCATGTTCCACGTCGGTGCGCTGACGCCGCTGACACTGGGGGTGTATCGGGGCGCCACCAGCATCGTCATGCGCAACTTCGACCCGCTGCGCGCTTGGCAATTGGTGGAGCAAGAGAGGGTGACCATCGGTCTCGCCGTGCCGGCGATGCTCAACTTCATGTTGCAGGTGCCGAACCTCTCGCGGTTCGACTTTTCGAACTGGCGTTGGTGCATGTCCGGCGCGGCGCCGGTGCCGGTGTCGCTCATTCAAGCCTGCGCGGACCTCGGCATCGAAGTGCATCAGGTGTACGGTCTCACGGAGTCCTGCGGTCCGGCGGCGCTGATCGACGCCGACAACGCGCTCAAGCGTATCGGCTCCACCGGCAAGGCGTTCTTTCACACCGATGTACGCATAGTTCGGCCTAGTGGCGAGGACTGCGACGTCGACGAACCCGGAGAGGTGTTGGTGGCCGGCCCGCATATCATGCGCGAGTACTGGAACCGTCCCGAGGCGACCGCGGAGACCATCGTCGACGGCTGGCTGCACACCGGCGATGTGGCGCGCATGGACGCGGACGGGTTCATTACCATTGAAGACCGTATCAAGGACATGATTATCTCCGGCGGCGAGAACGTCTATCCGGCAGAGATTGAAAACGTGCTGCAAACACATCCTGGCATCAGCGAAGCCGGCGTGGTCGGTCAGCCGAGCGAGCGTTGGGGCGAATCCCCCTTCGCGGTGGTGGTCAAGACCGACGCCGGACTCGCCGAGGCGGAGGTGCTGGACTTCTGCCGCGGCAAGCTCGCCGGCTACAAGCAGCCCAAGGGCGTCGCGTTTGTGGACGTGTTGCCGCGCAATCCGAGCGGCAAAATCCTGAAACGCTTGCTACGCGAGCAGTTCCCGGGGCCGGCGCCGATGTAGAGTGCTTTGCGTTTAACTGGATATAGCACGCGATGCAACTAGCCGAACTCGAACGCCGCCTTGGCCCCTTCTGCAATGCGAAATACGGCCAAGACGTGCGCGTCTTCAACGTGTACACCATGCCCGGGCACGCCGGTTTCTCGTACGGATTCAGTGTGGACACAGGGAAAGATGTCGATGCTTGGTTCATCCGGCTGCCGCCGCCAAACGTCAACTGGCGCGGCACCGCGGACGTGCTACGGCAAGTGGAGGTACTGAACGCGCTCGACGGCACGGATGTGCCGCACTGTTCGGTGCGCTGGTCCGGGGCCGACCTCAACTGGTTCGACTGTCCCTACTTCGTGGTGCCCAAGCTAGAAGGCGATGTGCTGCGTTTGGGTCCGGGCGAGTGGGCCGCGCGGCTCGACGACGAGGTCCTGCTCGACATGGGCCGCCAAGCGATGCGCGCGCTCGCCCGTATTCACAAGGTGGACGCCGCGAAAGTGCCTTACCTAGGGGCGCCGGTGCCCTTTGCCGATGATGTCGAGCGCTGGGACCGCTTCTACGAGCGCGCCGCGGATCCGCACCTGCTCGCGCGCGTGCCGGACTGCCGCCGCAGGCTCTTGGCAACGCTTCCGCATGATGCGCCCGTGGGCATCTTCCATGGCGACTTCCAAACCTCGAACTTGTTCTACGCCACCGGCGACGAGGACACAGGCAGGCTTTTGGCGGTGATCGACTGGGAACTGACCGGTATCGGCGCCACGTTGAACGACGTCGGTTGGATATGCACGTTCAGTGACCGCGAGGCATGGGCGACGGGGGCTGGCGAGCGGCCGATGTTCTTGGACCCGGACACGCTGATGGCGCTATACACTCGAGAGTACGGCGATGCGCTGCCGAACTTGAACTGGTTTCGGGCGCTGGCCGCGTACAAGTTCGCCGTGATCACGGGCTTCAACTTGGGACTGCACCGGCGCGGCAAGCGCGTGGACCCATCATGGGAAGTCACCAAGCTGTCGATGACGCCGTTGATCGACCGAGCGCTTGAGTTGCTCGGTTAGGAGCCTGCGCCGTAGGAACTCTCTATCGCCGCCCCTTAGCCGCCGGTGGTGAAGGTCGCGCTGCGTTCGAACGGCCGGTGTAGCGCACGGTGCGGCGCCGAGCGCGTTATGATGGCCTGCGTCGCCTAAGCCAAGCCGAGAACCGCCCATGCCGAAGCCTCTTTCCGTACAACTCTATTCGCTGCGGGAGGAGTCTGTGCGTGACTTCGATGCCGTGCTTCGACGCTTGGCCGCGATCGGCTACAAAGGCGTCGAGCCGTTCCACTTGTTTGGCAAGAAGCCGGAGGCGTTCAAGGCGCAGGTGGAGGATTTGGGCATGGCGGTGTCTTCCAGTCACCATCCGTGGGCCAATCGCGCAACGATCAGCGAAGTGGTCGACACGGTGGGCGCGTTGGGCCTGAACCGCGCGGCAGGAGGCTTTGGCCCGGACGACTTCGCGGACATGGACGCCGTCCGCCGGACCGCGGACACCGTCAACGAGTTGGTGGCGGCGCTCTCGCCCCACGGCATCGAGTTGTTTCTGCACAACCACTGGTGGGAGTTCGAGGAAATCGAGGGCAAACTGGGCTTCCGGCACATCGCCGAACTGTGCCCGGAGGTGCGTTTCGAGGTGGACACCTATTGGGCCGCCAACTTCGGCGCGGTGGACGTAGCCGCCGAAGTGGCGAACGTGAAAGCGCGAACGCCTCTGCTGCACATCAAAGACGGTCCGCTCGAACGCGACCGGGCGCATGTGGCGGTGGGCGACGGCAACATGGAAATCGACGCTGTTATCGCCGCCGCCGACGACGACGCGTTGGCTTGGCTAATCGTCGAACTCGACGCTTGCGACACCGACATGATGACCGCAGTGGAAGGCAGCTACCGTTACTTGGTCGACAACGGGCTTGCGGCAGGAAATGTCTGAACGGGTGTTTGACTTCGCCGTTGGCCGCACCAATCCAGAGACCTTTCCGGTCGAGCGCGTGCAACGCGCCGCCCAGGCCGCGATCGCCAACGAGTACGCCTCGCTCACGAACTATCCGGGCAAGCTCGGTCACGATGGGCTGCGTCAAGTGATGGCGCGGCGCGAGTCCGAGCGGGAAGGCGTCGCCGTCGATGCCGATTGCATCGCGCTTACCAACGGTTCCATGCAGGCGGTGACGCTGACCGCCGAGGCGCTCTGCAAGCCGGGCGACACGGTGATCTGCGAAGAGTTCACCTACGGCGGCACGATCAGCGCCTACCGCTCGCTCGGTATCGAGATGGTCGGCGTGCCGGTCGACGAGAACGGTATGCGCGTGGAGCTCTTGGAAGCCAGACTCGCCGAGCTCGGCGAACGGCGCAAACCGAAGTTCATCTATGCGTTGACCACCTATCAAAATCCCACCGGCGCGAATCTCTCCCTCGACCGTCGCCACGCGCTCATCGACATTGCCGAGCGTCACGGCATCCCCGTGGTCGAAGACAACTGCTACGGCGATGTGCATTTCGACGGCGACAAACCGCCATCGCTGTATGCCCTGTCGAACTACGAGAACATCATCTACGTGTGCTCGTTATCGAAAATCCTGGGCCCCGGCTTGCGCTTGGGCTATCTCGTCGCCAAGCCAAAGGTGCTCGACACCATCCTCGCGCGTCGCCACGACGCCGGCGGCAACGTATTGGCCGCCGCCATCGTTGCGGAACTCTATAAGGACGGCGTGTGGCCACTGACCGATGAACTGAACGCCGCCCTGAAGGTGAAGAAGAACCTCGTCGTGGATGGCATCGCAGCCGCCTGCGGCGACATCTGCGTGGCGTCGAACCCCAGCGGCGGATTGTTCGTTTGGCTGCGATTGCCGGACGATGTCGACCAACAGAAGCTTGCCCGCATCGCTGCCGAGCGCAATTTTTTCTACGCGCCGGGCACGAACTTCCACATCCACGGCAAGGCCAACCCGTATTTGCGTCTCGCATTCGGCCATGTCCGGGACGAGGACATCCGCGCCGGCATTCCGGTGTTGGCGCAGTGCGTTCGCGAGGCGCGGACGAGCAACGAAGCGCCGCAGTTCAAGGGCTTGTTCGATTAGCGATGGTGGTCGGCGGTCACTGGACCGGGGCCGCCCCGTAAGCGCTCAGGTTCGGTTGGCGATCTTGAAGATGGACGTATGGCGCACCGCCGTCGCTACCTCACCGGCGAGCAAGTAGGCGATTTCGAGGTCGACGAACTCGTGGCCTTTGCGCTGCCACTTGCGCGTCGGCATCGTGCGAACCTCGACGGCGTCGCCTTCTCGGAGCAGGCGACGAAAGTGGATCACGGAGCCGACATGCAGCCAAGCCGGCAACAGATAGCGCCGGGTGAAGGCGCGGTTCGCCGTGGCCAGAATGGCATGCGGATGCACGACCCCCTCTCGATAGTAGGCGAGGTCGTCGCCCACTTGTGCGCAGGCCTCGGCGTTGGTCACGGCGTCCGGTGTCCAAGTCCAAGAAGGGAAGGGCTGGCCGACGGTGATGTTGCGCCAGTGGATCTCCGGTCGTTCGCTCGTGCTCGGCCCCGGATCAGGAAGCGCCGGCGAGTCTGCGCTTGGCCCGTCGCGACGGGACGTCAGTTCCGCTAGGAGCAGTCCACGGGCATGGCAGCGCACCACATGCTGGTCGTTTTCAGCCTCGTGGCTGTGGTGAATCGTCAGTTCGTCGCCATGATAAGCAGGCTTCAAGAGCCGCACTTCCGCCCGGTAGTGCGTCAGCCAGTCGACCCCCAAGGACGCCACCAGCGGGCGGGTCATATGCCCGAACACCGCCACGCCGGGCACTAGCGCGCCTTGGAAGCCGTAGGTCGCCGCCACATCGTCGCTGTGAATGCGGTTTTCGGTGTGAGTGGAGAAGTTCTTGGCGGTTGCCGTGTAAGTTCTCATGGATGTTTCCTCGCTACGCCTTGTGTTACCGCCACGAAAGCCGTTGCCTCTTGGCACCGCTGTTCGCCCCTACGCACAAAGCCAATCTATCACCCGTAGGACTGTAGCGTTTCCGGGCTCTTGAATACCTCTCGCCCATGCCACGAAAGAAACTCCGCGCTCGGCCGCTCGAGTCTCACTCGTGGAGGTGCTCGCAAAGACCTTTGGTCGTAGCGCCCCAACGCCTCGTCCACGCCTGCGCCTTGGATGCCATCCGCCACTTTGACCTCGAGGTCGGGAAGAACCGTGAATGCGCCTTTGTCGAACAGCCGGTGGTGCAAGGCACAGAGCGCCAATCCATTCGCGACGACGGCTGGCCCCCTGCATTCATGCCACTTGATGTGCGCCGCCTCAAGAGCCAATGGCTGGTTGAGGAGTCGGCCCGCGAACTCGCAAACGGCGCACTGGTGTTCGTACGCCACAAGCACTCGCTTGCGGAAAGCGGGGTCGCGCCAACGACGCCTAGCCGTTACCCATTCGTCCCGGACTTCCGTCGCGTCGTCATGTGGGGCGACCGACGGAATGAACGCGCTCTCGAGAATCTCCTCGTGCAGGCTGGGCGGGAAGTGTTTGGCAACCAAGATTCGGGCAATCCGTTGCGCGAGCTGCGGATTGCTTTGGAAGGCAGCGTAATCCACGACCGTCAAGCCGCCATGGACGCGGTGGCGCCGCAGGTCGGATACGAAGGCGTGTTGGCTGCTGGTGGTTCGTATCAGGTTGGCTTCGGGCACCTCCCAGACTCCGTCGTTGCGCATATGCCAGAACGGATATTCGGTCTTCGGGGGTCTGCCGTGCGGTCCGAAGCGCTGCAGCAGCCCGGCGAGCTCTCGGTGAATCTGTTCGTACGACGCCAGTCTGGGCTCGCCTCGCAAACAGCGGCCGATGGCCCACAGCGCGAGCAGCGGCTTGTGCGGCGCTCGCCGATCCCCCGACCTGCCGATTCGCATGCTCTGAAACCGCTTCAGGGCGTCAGAGTCGCTGGCCATCGCTTCTCGAAGTTCGCTCCACCAAGTGATTGTAGCAATTGCGGAAAGACCTTCGGTCGCGCTACGGTCGGCACTGCCGCTGAGGCCGACGATGCGCGCCTCGGGCGGTGATGTCAGAGGCATCGAGTACGGGCCGCCCATCGCCATGGAAGACAATCTCGACGGTTTGCGCCAATACGGTTCGCGCGTGGGCGCCAACCCCAGCGACTTGACGGCCCTTGAGGAACTTCGGGTGATCGTCGGCGAGGCCGATATCGATCCCGGACTCGCACCGGCGATCGAGAATCTCGTGGATCGTTTGCTCGACGGGACGATTGCGCCGGACGCGAAGATCTCCACCTTGGTCGCAGAGGCCTGTATGGCGGCGTCGGATGCCTCGCCCGCGTCGCTCGACGATCTTATCGAGCGGCTCGACCTTGCCGCCTCGGGCATGGCCGATGTGCTCCTTGACGCACCCGACGGGAGTAGCGTCGCACCGACCGCCAATGAGCCGCCGCTGCTCACGGTGCGTCACGACGGCACGCTGGTCACGCCCGGCTCGTTCGACCTCGACGCCGTCGTCGAAACGGCTCGCAGCGCGCCGGCGGCGATCTCGATGACACACTTCGTGGACGCGCTCGGGAGCGCCGTCGAGCGCCTGCGGTCGCAAGTGGGAGCGCTGGACCTGCTGGCCGGCGCGGAACTTGAGCATTTGGTGGGCGAACTCGCCGAAACTGCCGCCGAGATGGAGCGGTTGCAGGACGGCCTTCGGCGTTGGGCAGACGAAAGCGCCGCCTTGCTCGCCGGGCGCGACGAATAGCCTAGCCGGTGCTCCCGCGCAACTGGCCCGCGACCTCCCGCAACGCGGCCACAAACGCCAATGGCTGGTCGAGAAACACATGGTGGCGAGCGTCCGGCACGCCAATTACGGGCACGCCGACCGGCAAGAGCTCCCGCATATACGCCAAGGTGCGCTCGGTGAACGAGTCGCTCAACGTGCCGTAGATGATGGCCACCGGAAGCGACAGATCCCGGTAGTCCTGGGCGTGGCGCTCGCCGCCCTTGAGGGTGAGCGGCAGTTCCTCATCGAACTTCCAAGCCCAGCCGCCGTCCACGCGCATCAACGACTGCTTGGCGATATAGGTCAAGATAAAGTCGTTGTCGCAAGGCTGCGGCGGAAACAGCCGGAAGCGCGTTTCGGCGGTTTCGCGGTCGGGATAGCGCTTGGCGCGGCCGCCCCCCATCAACGGCAGCTCCCTCACCGGTTCGTCCGGGTGGCGTATGCCGGAATCCACCAGCACCAAGGAACCGAAGCGCTCGCGGAACAGATTGGCCGCCTTGGTGGCCATCATGCCGCCGAAACTGTGGCCGACCACCATGACGTCGTTGCCGAGTGCCGCATCGTCGCAGACGGCGACGATCTCTTGCGCGTAGGTCTCCGCGTCGTATTCGTAGCGATAGTCGGAGTCGCCCATGCCGGTGAGGTCCATGGCCACGACACGGTACTCGTCGAGTAGCTGCGGCGCGATGAAGTCCCACCAATGGCTGTGCGCGTTCATGCCGTGGATCAACAGCATCGGATGCTTCGATGCCTCGCCCCACTTCTGATAATGCACGTCGCACTCGTCCACTTCGACGGTATGCGCGGACGCCGGCGTTTCCACCGCCTGCCAGAACCAATCGGGCACCGTTGCGCCGCCGCCTCTGTCCCACCTCGCCATGCGTCACCCCGCTTTACGCCGTCCTCGAACGCGCCATTATCGGCCACTCGCCGCGTGGGTGGAATGCTCCATCGCGCCGCCGCTTGTTCTACAATCGAAGCGACCTGCTCCATCCTAAAGCGTGGAACCCCATGTTTCGCAGGCTGCTCAAACGCAAACCACGGCTAGACGCGGCGAAACCGGAGGATCGGGTCGCGGCGCTCGCCGCTCTTCGGGACGACGCGCAGGACACCTTTGCGCAGTTTTACTTGACGGATCGAAGCGTTCGCGTGCGGCTTGCCGCTCTCGAACGCCTGACCCGTCTTGAGGTGCTCGTCGACGGCCTCGGCGATGGCGAACTCGCGGACGCGACGTTGCGACGGCTACTCGCGCTGATGGACGACGAGACGCCGGCCGCCATCCGCAACCATCCGCTGGTGTGCCGCAAAGCGCTGACGCTTGTCGAAACGCCGGCCGAGGCGCTCGACGTCGCCGCCCGCATCGACAAGCCGAGCGACCGCTTCGAGGCGCTTGCCGAAAACCTGCGTGCGGATGTGCGCTTGGCGGTGGCGCAGGCGACCTGGGATGTGGGCGAACTCGCCGAACTCGAGCAATCCGCCCGTGGGCGCGACAAGTCCGTACATCGTGTCGCCCGCAGTCGCTTGGCGCTCGCGAAGGAGGCGACGGCGAGGAGAGAGCGCGAGGATACGCGCGCCGAGGAGGTACTTGGCGCTGCCGTCGCGCTACGGAATGACGACCCGCACTACGACGCGCGTCGCGCGGCCTTGGAACGCGACTGGACGCAACACTTGGCCGAGATGGAGGCGACCGACCGTGAGCTTGCACCGTTCGGCGTCGTAGCGCGTGACCTGAACGCGGCGCGGCAGCGCTTTCCCGCACGTCGTCAGGCGCCGCCGAAGGCGGCAGCGAAGCCCGATGTGGATTTCGAGGCGATGCTCGCCGAGGCCGAAACGTTGCGTGGCGCCATCTTGGCCGGGGCGGCCGAAGCGTTGACCGAAACCGCCCGCCGGGAACTCGCTCAGACTGCCGACAAACTGGCGAGCGCGTGGAGCGCCGCTGCGGACGGCCAGCCACCGGGCGACGCTCTGCGCACGCGCTTTCGCGGGCTGATGGCCGCCGTCGCCGCCGGGACGCAGAGCATCGAACGGGCGCTCGCCCTCGCTCCGCAAGCTGCCGAGCTGTTGCGCAGGGAAGTTCCCGAGACTGGCGAATCCGAATCGCCTTTGCCTGCGCTGCGTCGCGAGTGCCGTCGCCAATGGGAGGCGGTGGGGCGCCTGCTCGAACGCTACGCTTGGCCCGAGGAGTTGGCCAAGCCGCCCGATGTCGTCGCCTTGGAGCAGCGTCAGCGCGCCCTCGCCGAGGCGGAGCAACGTTGCGTCGCACTGGTGGCCGAGCGAACGGATGAGGTCGGCGCCGGGATTTCGGCGCTACGCGACCATGTCGAGCGAGGCGCCGTTCGCGATGCGATGGCCGGCGAGCGCCGGCTGCGCGATCAGTTGAAAAATCTGCCGCACGAGGCGGCGCAGCCGTTCGCCGGCGAACTCGCCGCACTCGGCGCCAAGCTGCGTGAACTACGGGATTGGCGCACTTACGCCGAAACGCCGAAGCTTGAGGCGCTCTGCCGGCAGATGGAGGAACTCGCTACGACGCCGCTTGCGGTGCAACAACAGGCGGCGGCGGTGAAATCCCTGCGTAGCCAGTGGAACGACTTGGGCGCCGTGGACTCGCACAAGAACTGGGAACTGCGAAAGCGCTTCGACAACGCGGCCGAACGCGCATTCGAGCCCTGTCGGGTTCACTTCAAGGAGCAGGCGGCCCGCCGGCGGTTCAACTTTGAGCAACGCCAAGCCATCGTCGATGCCCTGTCGACCTTCGTCGCCGACAGCGATTGGGACAACACCGATTGGCGCGGGGTGGAGAGGATCCTACGCCAAGCCCGCACCGAGTGGCGGCAGTACCATCCGATGGACCGCAAGGCGGGGCGTGATTTGGCTGCGCGCTTCGAGAAACTCGCCGATGAGCTTCACGGGCGACTTAAGCAGGAGTGGAACCGCAACGTCGAGCGGAAAGAGGCAATCGTGGCCGAGGCGCGGCGGGTGCGCGAGTCCGGCGATTCGGCGACCGAGAAGGCGGACGCGATGAAAGCCTTGCAGCGGCGTTGGAAAGCGGTCGGCGCGATGCCGAGGCGGGCGGATCAACGCCTTTGGAATTTGTTTCGCGCGGAGTGCGACAGCGTGTTCGAGAAGCGCGACGCCGTTCACGGCCGGCATGTCGAGCGACAGCGCATGGTAGCCGAAACAGAGTCGCTTATCGCGGAATTGGAGCGTCGCATCGACTTCGATCCCGGTCTCGACCGCAACACCGTGGCCGACTACGAGCGGCGCATCTTGGACTTCGGTCCGCTGCCGAACGAGCTACGCCGGCGTGCGGAATCGGTGTTGCAGCACGCCGACCGTGTGGCGGTTGATCGGCAAACGGCCAAAGCCCGTTTGCGGTGAGACGGAAGCTCGTCAGTGCCGATCATCGGCTCGCCGGCGTGGTGGCGAGCGGCAACTCCAAGCGCAACGCCGCGCCGCCCAAGTCGCTGTCGTTGATGGTCAAGCGACCCCCGTAGACTGCGGCCAGCTCAACCACTACCGCAAGACCGATGCCTTGGCCGGTGGTGGCGGTATCGACTCGGGCGCCGCGCTTGAGAACCAGTTGGCGTTTGTCCGGCGCGATGCCGTCGCCGTCGTCATCGATGTCGATGGCTACTGCGTGCGCGGTGGCGCGGACGACGATGCGCACGCGGGTTCGGGTGTATTTGAAAGCGTTCTCGATCAGATTGCCGAGCATCTCCATCAAGTCGCGTTCGTCTACGCGTGCGGCTAGCCGAGGTGCGCCGTCGCCGCTCCCACCGCGTTCTCGTGACGCTGTTCGCTTTGTTGCCGGCTCGGCGTTGGCAATCTCTTTGGTCTCGACGGTCACTTCTTTCTCCGCGTAAGCGCGCTGCAACGCCCGCACGATGCGCTTAGCGACGGGCGACACCAGTGTCGAGTCGGTGGCGATTACCGCCTGCGCCGCGGCGGTACGGGATAGTTGGTGGGTAACGGTGCTCTTCATGTGCTCCAACTGCTCGCGGAAGAGGTCGCGACGCGGGGCGTCGAGCTCGCTCGTGGCGTTGGTTAGCACCGCCAGCGGCGTCTTCAAGCTGTGGGCGAGGTCGTCCATGGCGCGCCGGTAGCGGTCCCGATTGGCTTTCTCGGTAGCGATGAAACGGTTCAGGTTGTAGGCCAAGCCCGAGAGCTCGTGTGGATAGTCGTCGCCGATGTCCGCGTTCGCGCCGGCTTGCAGACCGCGCACGCGCTCGGCCATGCGTCGCACCGGACGCAATCCCCAGCGCAGAGCGGCCAGTTGAATGAGAATAAACACCGTCGCCGCGACCGCGAGACCGATGCCGACGCGACGACGAAAGTCGCTGATTTGACGCCGATAGCGGAGCTGATCGGTCAGCACCCAGAACGTCAATTCGGTATTGCCGAGTGCTTCCCAAACGACGGTATAAGCGAGCACGAACCGTGGCGGCTCGCCGTTGGTCGGCGCGTCGGCGACGCCGAAGTACGACTCGCCCGGTGCCGGCCGTCGCCGGATCGGCGGCTGCTCGGCCAAGCGGCTGCCGCTGGCGATGATCGACGGCGAACGCCAAATCGCCTCGCCGCCGGCGTCGACGTATGCGTACCAGCCGGAGTCGGGCTTGCCGAGGCGTGGTTCGCTGAGTTCGGCGGCAAAAGCGAGGCGGCCGTCACGTTCGTCCGCGGTGCCCTGCAGGCCGTGCGCGACTGCCCGCAGCTCGTCTTCCGCGCCGGCCAGCACGGTGGCGTTGAAGGCGCGATCCAAAATCCAAGCCACGCTGCCTAGACAGGCACTGAGCACCAGCGCGGTGGTAACGAGCAGTCGCGCCTGCAAGCCGGATGGCAGGAGTTGGATTCCCACGCTGGCTTCGCGGCTCAAACGACGAAGCGATAGCCTTGGCCGCGCTCCGTGCGTATGGGTTTCAGCGTGCCGTGCGGATCGAGTTTGCGACGCAGTCGGCCGATAAACACTTCGATGACGTTGCTGTCGCGGTCGAAGTCCTGCTCGTAGAGGTGATTCGTCAGTTCGCTCTTGGAGACCACTCGCGACGGGTTCATCACCAAATACTCCAACAGCCGATACTCGAATGCCGTCAGCGCCACGCGGGCGCCGTCGATACGCACATCTCGCCGCGATGTGTCCAACTGCAGTGGCCCACGCTTGATTACCGCCGAGGCGTAGCCCGCCGCACGGCGTATCAACACCTTCAGCCGCGCCAATAGTTCTTCCATATGAAACGGCTTGGTTAGATAGTCGTCCGCCCCGGCTTCGAGGCCAGTGACCTTGTCGCGCCAGTCGCCGCGCGCGGTGAGGATCAGCACCGGTGTGAGGATGCCTTCCCGCCGCAGCGTTTCGATCAGGCCGAGGCCGTCTAGCTTCGGCAAGCCGAGGTCGACCACGGCTGCGTCGTGGCGGTATTCGCGGGCGTAGTACAGGCCCTCCTCGCCGTCGGACGCCATGTCGACGACGAAGCCTTGGTCGCGCAAGAACTTATCGACCTGCGCGGCGAGCAGCATTTCGTCTTCGACGAGCAGGAGACGCATCGTGCTACGACTCGAGGATGCGCTCGCGTTGGTCGGCGAACACCGTCTTCACGTGCCCTTTGACGTTCACTCGAATCTGATCGCTCCGCACTTTGGTTTCCCCACCTTGGCCGCCTCGCTCTCGCGTCGCCGACACGACGCGCCCGCTGTGGGTTTGCCGAACGATACGCGTGGCGTCTTCAAGAAAGATGGCCACACGGCTTTCGGGTGCCGGCGCATCTTCGGCCTCATCCCCATGCCGCTTGCGAAGCAAGCGGGAACGGCAATGCGCACTCGTCATGGAACCGCAGGCCCTACCCAACACCAGCGGCGACTTGCACACGAGGGTTCCTCTTGACGTGCAGTGGCGACTTTATCAGCAAGGCGAAGCTGTGCGCGAGCTTCGGCGGGCTTAGGTTGTAGGCGGTTCTGTGGGTAACGGCTCTTGTGGGCTCGGTGTCAGGACAGGTGCGCCTTGAAAAAAGTCTGCCAGTCGCGAACGGCAATGCCGCGAACCAAGGTTGCCTGCATCTCAGCGATGTAGTCGTCCATTAGGCCGTACCGGGCAAGCCGACCGAAGTTGCCGCCACCGTCCTTGGTCGGTTGATCCGAGATGTTGGACTTGGAGGTGGGGTACGGCGCTACCCCGGGCGGACTCTTTATCGTACCCGGGTCGCACTGAACTTGGCGCTCGTGTAGCCAGTAGTAGTTACGTCTGCGGGCGCAGTAGAGGGCAGATTCGACGAAGGGACGGAAGAGAATTGGCGAACCAGCGAGGATGTTGGAAAGAACCCAAGGAACGACAACTAGAAGATCCTGCGTGTTGCACGCTGCCTCGGTGACGGAGAAGCGATAGGTAGGTACCTCTTCCTTCGCGAGAAGATACCAGCCTTTTAGTTCGATACCGAGCAGGACGTCCTCTCCGTTGTCGATTTGGCGGAGGACAACATCGGGAAACGTCTGAGGTTGGCGTACGAACGCATAGGTTTCGTATGCGGCTCTCGGATCCCAGACGGAACGAAGGTCGTTGAGGGTCTTGACCATCGACTCTTCGATGGTGGCAGCCAACGCCGTGTTGAGCGTGAAGATGTCGGTGGCCATAAGGCCCTCGATGTTGGTCGGCGTCGAGAATCGGTCGGGGCACGTGTACAAAGCGCTCCGAACGCGGCGCCAGAGATCATGGTGCGCCCAACGGGTCGGTTCTACTAGCTTAGGAGGTCTAGGCTTTCTTGCCATGTGTCGAGCCTTTTGACTGCGGCGTTGTAGAACTCCGAGACGATCTCTGCGCTGTGGGATACCCTGCCGAGGCGAAAGGCGCAGATGGCAGCCGGGCATAGTCCGCCGAACGGTTCCCAAACGGCGTCGCCCGGATCCGTCGTTGCGAGTATGGCGGTTTCAATGAACTCAAGAGGCTTCTGGCTGCCGTGGAGGCTCTTGTATTTCCACTGCATTTGCTGGCGGTCGCCGTTGATGCGTTGCTTGCCTGCAACCTGCGGCCGCCGCCAAACGTTGGTTACGCCAGCCGGACAACGGAACTTAGCGCGCATCCGAGCCCACTGCTCGGCGGTTATGGGACGGTGCCCATCTTGGCTGAAATACGGCTTGCCGGAAGCATCGCCGTGCTTATTGGCGTATGCGGCGAGTCGGATGAAGGCGTCTGGCGGTGGGTAGTACCAGAGGTGATCCGCGGTCAGGTACTTGCGCGTGGCGGCATTGGCAACGCCGCAGGCTTCATTGGCGAGGCGCAAGGGGAGTCCCGAACGGCGCCATTCGTGTCTTAACCAATCCTGCATGGTCAGCTTCTCGCCCGCATTGGACTGGAATGTTGGCGCTTTGACGTACTGGACACAGACTTCCGTGACTACAGGGAACTTCCGTAGTGTCCGAGTGTTGGCGTTGCCGGCGATGTGGCCAAGCCCCTTGTCCCATATGTGGCAACTGCGGTACTCCCATCCATGCTCGGCGAGTAGCGGATGGACGGTCGCCCACCCAAGTTCGGAGTTCCAGAACCAGAGCGTGGTTTCGGGCGTCGACCGTGCTGCCCAAGCCTCGACGTGGGGGCGGTACCAGTCGACTAGGCCGTTAGCGGTGTGCAGGTCGCCGGGGAATCCGCCGAGGCCGTAGGGTCCGTCCGCGATGATGCAGACCGGTGCCGGCCATTGATCGTAGAGGGCCTCGGCAGGTTGGAAGTAGATGGTCGAATCAGCCCGCTGGAAAGCGTCTGGACGATGGTCTTGCGACGAACCGGCCTTGGTGCCGTCGTCTTGGACGGTGATGTTTCCGGGTTCAGCAAGTGCGTTGCGGGGTGGGATGGCGGTGTTTCTTCCTTCGTTGGCTCGCAGTCCTTGGTTCATGGCGCATCTTCCTTGGCGAATGAGTCCAAGCGCAGCCAAAGGCGCGTGGAGCAGTATACCTGCATCGATCGACGAGGAGCATAGACGCTCCAGCGCCAAAGGCGAACAGGGCTGCCGGGCGGGATAGGATCCTAAGTGGTCCCGGCTGCTTCCCGCACGGCCAACGTCAATCCAATTAACGTGCAGTGGCGACTTTGTCAGCAAGGCGAAGCTGCGCGCGACTGTCGGCAGGGCCCTAGGCTGTAGGCGGTTCGGCGGCGGGGTAACGGCTCTTATGGACTCGGCGGCGCAGCACCGGGCTCAAGTGGGCGGTCACCACAGGCTTTGCTGCCCCAGCGAGCCGGGGCGGGAAATCCGCAGAGTGGTCGAGGGCACTTTCTGATCCAACTTCAGCAGGTCTTTATCGAATGTCTCCAGATAATGACATTGCAGGTCGAGTGCGACGGCCAAGTGAATAGCGTCTCTAGGATGTAGTCCATGTTCCCAGCAAAGCTGTTGGGCATCATCGGCAACTTTACGGTCGATCATCCGCCACTTGAGGTAGTCGTTCTCGAAGAAGCTCTTTATTGTCTGCCGATGGTGCAAAGGGAGTGGCGTCGAGGAGCCCCTAGGTCGCACTACCTCGACTTGCACCATCGGCGAAACGAAGATCTCGGTATTCGCTTGCCTCGCTTCATTGAGGACTCGCTCACATGCGTCCGCGCCCTCTTCTTCGTTGATCAGTGCCAAGAAACAGGACGAGTCCCAGTATCGCCTAAGAGGCTGAGAAACGGACACTATTTCTCCCTCACATACGAGGACCACTCGTCAATGTCGATCTTGTGCTCTTTAAAGAGCCCTCGAATGTCCTCCGGTTGGGGGAGGGATTTGGTGCCTAGAGGCTGGAGCGAGTGGACCTTGACAGAAGTCGCTTCGCCACGGACGTTGAATCGGACTTCTCCGCTGACGGACATCCGTCCGCCAAAGTGCCCAATAGCTAGGTTTAGCGTTTCGCGGTCGCAAATGCACCTGATTCGCCGCGCCGAGATTACATCGTAGATGCTGAACGAGACGCCGCCATGTATGGTCAGTGCCTCCAACTTGCCTTCAACGGCACCGATAGCGACCGAGGCGGTACCGATCAACTCGTCCACGTGTTTGGCCAGACGTTTGGTAACTGTCACCTCGTGCGCCGCTACGCTGTCCGTGCCGAAGAAAGCGATGCCTTCGATGTGGCGACCCGTTTTGGTAAGAGACCGAGCGCACTTGAGTGCCTCGTCGGTAAAGTCGGCAGGTCGCGTTGGTTCCTGCTCGACTAACGCTAGCCCATTGAGGGCCGATGCAATGACCTTGGTGCCGAGGTTCCCTAGGTCGTCTCCCTCCGAACAGGGCCGCACGGCGATATGCGCGCTGCCGGTACCGAGATCCTCGATGTTCCAGTCGAGACGTTGCTCTCCCGACACGGCTGCCTCAAGTTCGCGAAGCAGGTCGGCAAGGCCTTCGGCGGCCGCAACAAATGCACGCAGGGGTATCTCATCTCCCGCAAGGCGTAGTCCGATCCTTTCAACCGACCGCTGCTCACTCATGATATGGACGCCTCGGTGTCGCTCCGTCCTCAGCGGAGCCAATCATATACGGTGATACTAGGCTCGGTAGGATGTCCGGTCGAGCCGAAAGGCGCAGACGGCAGCCGGGCACAGTCCGTCGAACGTTTTGTATTGACGATGCTTAGCGACCGCCCGGACTAGGCGTGGTGCGTTGACGGCGACCGGAGGGGACTTTTTGGTCGTCATTGACCGGCTTTTCGACAAGCAGGTCTCCAGAGTCGACGATGCGTGACATCCTCCCCCGTCGGCAAGTTCCGTTCACCGAGGGTCGAAGGTCAACCGGAAAGCACCTCAATCCGGCCCTCGGACTGTCTAAAATGGGACCACCTTAGGTAGTCCTCGGTCCCGCCTTAGATACGCCGACGCCAACTGGACGTTTCGCGTGCGGGTTCGGGCTTTTCGCTCACGAAACGACGGGTTCCTTTCGCACGGCAAGAGCGGCCTTTGGCCCGCAGACGCGGGGACTTCGGGGCGCTAGTGTCGTTCGCG